>UQPB01000005.1 GCA_900542835.1 uncultured Pelosinus sp.
GAATCGGTCTTTCGCTCCTTGCCTTTTCCCTCGCTCACGGCGGCAGCTCACCGTCTCGCCCGGCTCGGTGGAATCGTCGTTAAACACCTGTCTTTTCGCAAGCGATTGCCCCGATGTCGGGGGCGCATTGATTGCTTCCAGGCCGGTGCGCGCTGACAGAGTACGAAGAGTCCAGTTCCTGGCAGCAACCGGCCTGGGCAGGCCGCCTTCCGGACGAAAAACGGCGGTTCTGCACAGGCGGAACGGAAAGCGCCCTTCCGAGAACTTCCTGAACCTGCTACCTCACACGGAAGTTGTTTACGGAAGAGCACTTTACGGTTCGCCTGTGGTCTGACATCTACAGACCGGACGAGGAGCTTTTTATTTTACAATATTTTCACCAAACCACTGTTGGGAAATTTTTGCCGCGGTTCCATCCTGATTCATCTCATCCAGTGCCTTTTGCAGCTTTGTCAGCAACTGCTGATCATCCTTGCGCAAGCCGACACCATATTCCTCGGCACCGAAATGATCCGCCAGCACCGCATATTCGCCCGGCTTTTTGGCAATGTAATAACGTCCGACAATTTCATCAATGACTACAGCTTCCAGGCGTCCGGCCTTCAGGTCCAGCAAAGCCGCTACATTATCCGGATACTTTTTCAGTTCCTTGAACGAATTGAGTATCGCCGCTTCTTTGTTGACAGCGTCAACGCTGCTGCTGCCGTCCTGGACGCCGACCGCCTTGCCTGCAAGGTCGGCCTTGCTTTTTACGGCTGAACCGGCGGTGACAATGACGACCTGCCTGTTTTCCATATACGGCCGGGTAAATAGAATATTTTCCTTGCGCTTTTCGGTAATCGTCAGTCCGTTCCAGAGGATGTCCACCCGTTTACTATTGAGCTCGGCTTCCTTGCTATTCCAGTCGATCGGCTTGAATTCAACCGTCATCCCTATGCGTTTTGCCGCCTCTTTCGCCATATCGACGTCAAAACCGACTATGTTGTTCTTCTCATCGCGAAATCCCATCGGCGGAAAATTGTCGTCAAGTCCGACTACAATTTTTTTCGCCTGCCCGCCGCCGCAGCCGGCCAGCAGCGCCACAACGGCCACCACAGCCGCCAGCAGCAGAAAACGTTTTTTCATTGTTCTCCCTCCACAATCCATACTCGCAATAATACTTTAACTTATTAAACCACAGAAGATAAATAAAAGCAAGCAAACATTTTGCTTGTGGGAGAGCACTGGCCGCTTTTAACCGAAGCAGCATCCGCTTGTTCCTTTTGGCATTGCCAGGGGGACGGGGATGACGCGAAACGAAAAGACGGAGATGGATCGAGAATCAGCGCCATTGCTGCCAGACTGCCGGCTGATAGCCGACAGTAGCCTGCGGTCCATTGCGGACAACCGGCGTTTTCAGCAGCAGCGGATAGAGCAGCAGCATTGCTTCCGGATCATGGACCAGATACTTGAGGCCGCGGTTTTCATATTCCTTACCGGCTTTGTCCAGCAGTGCATCCAGTCCGACCGCGGCTTTGACCTTGGCCAGTTCGCCCTTGCTCAGGCCCCGGATGTTTAAATCGATATAGTGGAACGGTATCGACCGCTCCTTAAAATAGCGCTGGGCTTTACGCGTATCCTGACATTTTTTTGTACCGAAGATCTGGATATTCATGTTGTTCCTCCCTCTGTAGCAGCAGACCTGGGGAATATGAGCCCAAAATCCAATGCTGTTCTTGCTCATACACGGTGACCGCTGCAGTATTAGTTGTGAAGTCGCGGTATTTAGGCTACAATAAATTGAATAAGACGGAAACGGAGAGGATTTCATGTTAACAGAAGCTGTAACGGAATTTTTTCAGGCGCTTGGATTTGAAAAAAGTGATATCGCAGACGAGCGGGAAGTCCTGACCTTCCTGGAGGCCGATCTGCCGCCGGCCGGTTACGCGTTAATCAGCGATGAAGAAGGAATGCCGCTGCAGTCGCTCGAACAACGCCTGATTTTTGCCTACTATCGGCAAGACGGCGCTTATCAATGGAGCGTCGGCTTTAAGAATGCCAGCGCGTTTCAGGAGGTGTGGCCGGCGGATGCCGCGCCGGAGCAAAAGCTTGCCGCCATCAGAGCTTTGTCGGCGGGACCAGACGAGCAGTGAATTCGAGCAGCCAAGGAGAGAGAATGAATAATCAGCATCCCGAGTTTAGCAAAGAGCAAACGCATCTGGAAACTACCATTGAGGAAATGAAGCAGATCATCAGCCAGCTTGACGCCGATATGGATGTCAGACTGCAAAAGATTCATAAAGCCCGCAATGCCAAGGACGAAGTCAGTGCCTATGTTCACTCGTTAATGAAAAGTGATAATGCCGTTAAAATTGACGAAATTGAACGGTCCCTGCCCTGCCCCTACTTTGGCCGGGTCGATTTTTGCGAAGACGGCGCCGATCAGTTTGAGCAGTTTTATATCGGCAGGACCAAGGTGGCGCGGCCGGATATCCGCCAAAGCAGCGACATTCTGGTATTTGACTGGCGCGACCCGGTTTCGGCAATTTTTTATGAATGCCAGGACGGCCGCGCTACCTATGAGGTGATGGGGCGCTACAGCTACAGCGGCGATGTACGGCTGAAACGGCAGTATAAAATCGAGTCGGGTCAGCTGCTGTCGCTGGCTGACGATGATATCCTCGGCCAGCTGCTGACCCGGCAGCAGGAGTCGCTGATCGCCGATCCTTTTCTGAAGGAGCGCCTGCTGCAGGGCGCCGGCGACCGGTTAAAGGATATTGTCACCTCGATCCGGTCGGAGCAAAATCTGATTATCCGCCAGCCGTTAAACCAGGTGACCGTTATTCAGGGTGTCGCCGGCTCGGGAAAAAGCACGATCGGACTGCATCGCCTGTCCTATCTGCTCTACAATGACAAGCTCAATCCGGCCCGGCTGGCAGTCATCGCTCCCAACCGGATTTTTCTTGATTATATCTCCGATCTGTTGCCCGATCTGGAGATCGGCCAGGCGAAGCAATTGACCTTTAGCGATGTTGCCGCGGCGATTCTGGAGTTCTCGCCCCAGCCAAGCCGGCAGGAGCAGCCGGAGCCGGTGATCCGCTGGAAAGGCTCGCTGCTGCTGCAAACGGTTTTAGCAGAATTCGTCGACAGACAGCTGCAGAAATTCTGCGTCAAGTTAACCGATCTGGAGCTATTTGAACGGCAATTGCTGATTTCCCGGGAAGAACAATTGGAACGGGTGCTGGAAGGAGCCCAGACGCCATACCATGAACGCCTGACGGTACTGGAGAAGCACATCCGCTTTCGTATCAGGAATTTTCTGGAGGTACTGCAGATTCGCCTTGGCCGCGGCGAGCGCGGCGTCAGCGAAGAACTGCTGCAGCGCTTTCAAAGCGAAGCCGCCGTTTTTCTTCATAAGCACTTTGGCAAATGGCCGCGGTTCGGCCTGCTGGAGGCCTATGCAGCGGTCTATAGTGACAAACCGGCCTGGAAAAGCCTTAAGCGGGCGGGAGCCGACTGCGAACAGCTGGCTGCCGCTACGCTTCCGGCCCTGCAGCAGGGCTTGCTCGGACGCGACGATCTGGCGCCGCTCTGCTGCCTGAAATTCCTGCTTGACGGCAGTCATCATGCGGAACTGTACGATCATATCGTCGTCGATGAAGGTCAGGACCTCAGCCTGCTTGAGTACAGTGTACTCCGCCGCCTGTCGCGAAACCAGTCGTTCACGATCATGGGCGACATGCTGCAGGGGATTGGCCAGGGCGGGCTTGACAGCTGGCAGACTCTGCTGCGGGAGGTCTTCGGCGAAGCCAGGTCGCATTATTATGAGGTTAACTACAGCTACCGCTCGGCCAAAGAAATTGTCGACCTGTTTAACCGGGTTATGCCGGAAGGCCGTGCCAAGGCGATACCGGTTTATGCGATAGGCCAGCAGCCGCGAATCACCAAAGCGGCGTCGGCCGACGACTGCAGCCGGCGTCTGGCGGATGCCATCGCCGAGTTTAAGCAATTAGGCTGCCGCTCGATCGGCGTTCTTGGTCGGCGGTCCGAGGAATGCGCAGCCGCTTACGAAGCGCTAAAACAGCTTGACGGTTGTGATGATCTGCATCTCCTCCAGGGCGATGACGCCAGCTATCAGGGCGGAGTAACGCTGGCGACAGTACAGGTTGCCAAGGGCCTTGAATTTGACGGTGTCCTGATTATCAACGCCTCCGACAAAGAGTTTAGCGGCAGCGATCCGGATGCCAAACTTCTGTATGTGGCCCTGTCACGGGCAATGTACTATTTGCGAATATTCTACCAGGACCGGCTAACCCCGCTGCTGCTGCCAAAAAGCACTGGCCGCCGCTGAAATCTCAGCCCTTATCAAACAGATAATAATAACAGGCGATATTCAGCAACAGCAGCAATGGCATCCCGAACACAAAGCTGGCATGCCGGGTCTTGTGGCGATAAACATACATGCCAAACAGCACGCCGGCCGCGCCCAGCAAGAAAGCCCAGATAAAAAACAGCCGTTCCGGTATTCGCCAGCGACCGCGGCGGGCCCGGTTCTTATCTGCCCGCACCAGTAAAAATGCCGCCAGATTCCACAGCGCAAACGCGATCATGCTCATCGCCTCCGTCCCTCTAGTGTTCTGCGACAGAACACTCGTTGTATTCAGTATAGCACGAGGCGGCTGCATTGCATAACTGGCGGAGGAGACCCATCGGTGATTTTTTGAATATAAAGCAGGAGGATTTGCGCGTGACAATAAACTTTACTTCCCTTGGCATTCGTCCCGAAGCCCAGGATTTACTTCGCCAGGATGGCGTCAGCGTTCCCACAGCGATCCAGGCGCAGGCTATCGGACCGCTGCTGGCCGGTAAAGACGCCCTGATTCAGGCTCAGACAGGCACAGGCAAGACACTGGCCTATCTTTTGCCGCTGTTAGAAAAACTGCAGCCGCAAAAACCGCATACACAAGCGGTAATTATCGCTCCCACCCGCGAACTGGCGCTGCAGATCAGTGAGGTGGCGTCCCGGCTTGCCGGCCTGTACGGGGTTGAGATTTTATCTGTCTGCGGCGGCCAGGATGTCGACAGGCAAATCGTCCGACTGAAAACAGGCATACAGTTAATTGTCGGCACGCCGGGACGTATTCTCGACCATGTGCGGCGGCGCAGCATTGATCTGGCCGGAGTGACGCGGCTGGTAATTGACGAAGCCGACCAGATGCTGGCAATGGGCTTTATCGAGGATGTGGAGGCAATTATCGGCCAGATCTCCGCCAAACGCCAGCTGATGCTGGTTTCGGCAACCCTGCCGGGCAAAATCCGCGAACTGGCATCACATTACATGCGCAAACCGGTTTCGCTCTCGGTGCAAACCGCCACGGTTACCCTGGATAAGATCACCCAGCTTGTCATTGAAACCAGTGAAGAAGGCAAAATCGATGTTCTCTGCCGTCTCATCGACGAATACCGGCCTTATCTGGCACTGGTTTTCTGCCATACCAAACAGCGGGCCATCATGGTCGGCACTGCGCTGGCGCAGCGCGGCTACGCCGCGGACGAGCTGCATGGCGATCTGTCGCAAACAAAACGCGAACAGGTCATGCGCCGCTTCAGCAGCGCCAAGCTGCAAATTTTAGTGGCAACCGATATCGCCGCCCGCGGGCTTGACATCGAGGCGGTTACTCATGTAATTAATTTTGATATTCCACATGATCCCGAAACCTATATTCATCGTATCGGCCGCACCGGCCGCGCCGGTGAAAGCGGTGTGGCCGCAACCCTGGTCACTCCGCCCGAAAGCCGCTATTTGCGCCTGATTGAGCGCGGCATCCAGGCTACGCTGGCCAAACGCGGCGCCGACGGACAACTTATTGTCCGCAAACCGGCGCGGCCGAGGGCCAAACCCTCCGCCACCACCGGCAAAGCCACTGCCGCCAAACCCGCGCACGCCGGCAGCAACAACCGCAGCCGTCGCAAGCCGAAACCCGCTGCCGGCGGACGGCCGGAGCGCAAACCGGCGCGGCGCAAGTAACCGCACGCAAACGGGGCTGCCGCCAAAGTCGGCATACCGGAATACGGATCATGCCTTGCGTACTTTTTGCAACACCTTCATCATATGACAGGAGGCGGTCTATTTGTCTGATTATCGGCTTACGGCAATAAAAGATCGGCACCTGGACGCGGTGCACGCCATTTACAGCCATTACGTGCTGCACAGCAGCGCCACTTTTCACATCCAGCCGCCGACGCTGGAGCAAATGCGGGCAATGGTCTTTTTCAACAACGACAGGCATCAGACATTTGTCATTGTAGACGACAGCGAGGCTGTCTGCGGCTACGTCCTGACCGCCAGTCATAAAGCGCGCGAAGCTTATGACCAAACGGCGGAGGTCACGATTTACCTTCATCCTGATTACAGCGGCAGGGGCCTTGGCTCGCAAGCGCTGCGCCATATTGAGGCTTTTGCCAGAACCCAGGGCCTGCATGTCCTGGTCGCCACGATTTGCGGCGGCAACCAGGCCAGCATCCGGCTGTTCGAACGCAACGGCTATGAGCAATGCGCTCACTACAAAGAAGTTGGGAAAAAGTTCGGCCAATGGCTCGATATTATCGCTTGCCAAAAAATCCTATAAATAATGGCGGACAACGAAAAGGGCTTCCAGTTGGAAGCCCTTTTCGTTGTCCGCCATTCAAGTTAACGGCGCTTTTTCGGCGCAGCGGCACTGCCCGGGTTTTGCCGTGGCAGCGGCGGCGCGCTTTTGCCGCCCGTATGGCCGTCCCGTCTCCGCAAGGCAGGCATCGCCTGCAATTGTCCCCGGATAATTTGCTTCTGCTGCAGGTCAATTCCCAGTGATGAGGCAAAGCCCTGCAGCTTCTGCAGTTCGCCGGCGGTGACAAGCGAAATGGCGGTGCCGGCACGACCGGCACGACCGGTACGGCCGGTACGGTGCAGATAGACCTGGGCATCATCGGCCATATCAAGATTGATAACATAATCAACACCGCTGATGTCGAGCCCCCGGGCGGCAAGGTCAGAGGCAACCAGCAGCTGCACCCGGCCGGCCCGGAAGTCGTCAAGCGCCTTCTTGCGCTCTGCCTTGCCGGCGCCGCCAAACAGACCGGCGGCCGTCAGGCCGTGAAACTGCAGTTTGGCGACAGTCGCCGCAATTTGCTCCTGGCGGTTGATAAACACCAGTGCCCGGGCCGGTTCGATGCTGCGGGCAAGCTTGCGCAAGCTGACGAACTTATCCCGCAGCTGACCAAGCAAGCAGCAGTGGGTAATTGCCGGCGCTTCCTGCCGCTGCGACAGACGCACCAGTTGCGGCTCCCGCAGCAGCGGCTTTGCCAGTTCCACTGCCGCCGGGCTCAGCGTAGCTGAAAACAGCAGCAGTTGCCGCTGCTTCAGCGTTGTTTTAATAATCGCTTTGACCAGTTCAAGCTGCTGCTCGCCCAGCAGGCGGTCGGCCTCATCCAGAACGAGGATCTGCAGGGTATGGGCGCTGATCTTGCGTTTTTGAATCAGTTCCAGTACCCGGCCGGGTGAACCGGTGATCAACTGCGGCTTTTCCCGCAGTTTTTCAATCTGGCGGCTGATATTGGCATCGCCGATAATCGGCAGTGAGCTAAGCGGCAGTCCGGCGCTGGCTGCCAGCAGTTCAGCCTGCTTGTGTATTTGCATAACCAGCTCATAGGTTGGCGCCAGCACCAGCACCTGCGGTTCGCGCCTGCCGGCGTCAATGCGCTGCAGCAGCGGCAGTAAATAAGCCAGCGTCTTGCCGCTGCCGGTAGGCGACTGGGCCAGCACATCCCTGCCCGCCAGGATCAGCGGAATTACTTCGGTTTGTACCGGGGTTGGACGGCTGATGCTGTTCTTCTGCAGGCCTTCTGCCAGCGCAGGATTAATTCCCAGGGCCGCAAATCCGTTGTTCATTTCTTCTCCCCCGCCTCTATTTCTTCAGCTAATTCGTTGAGATAGGTCCAGCGATCCATTAGCTCGTCCAACTGCCGGTTAAGTGACTGCTGGCGCTCCGTCAGCCGCTGCAGCCGCTCGTAATCGCTGCCGGCGGCGTTGATCTCGCCGCCGACAGCCTTCAATTCCGCTTCGGCTGCAGCGATATCGTCGTCAATACGCTCAAATTCCTTTTGCTCTTTAAAGGTGAACCGGCGTGGCCGCGGCTTCGGCGGCGGCTTCACCGCTTTAGCCGCCGGCCCGGCCGGCTTGCGCCTGTTATTAGCGGTTTCGCGGGCCGCCTGATAATCAGAATAGCCGCCGCTATACTGAATAATGCTGCCGTCCTCAAAAGCAAATAGCTTGTCAGCCAACCGGTCCAGAAAATAGCGGTCATGCGAAACCATCACCACCGCGCCGCCAAATTCGTCCAGATAGTCCTCCAGCACGGTCAGCGTCTGAATATCGAGATCATTGGTGGGCTCATCCAACAGCAGCACATTCGGCGCTGCCATCAGCACATTCAGCAGCTGCAAGCGGCGTTTTTCACCGCCCGACAGCTTGGCAACAGACGTCCATTGCGCCGCCGGAGGAAACAGGAACCGCTCCAGCATTTGCGAGGCGCTGATCAGGCTGCCATCAGCGGCAGGCAGAAAATGACCGGTCTGCTGAATATAGGCAAGTACCGTCATATCCAACTGCAGTTCCTCACTGCCCTGGGCAAAATAGCCGATTTTAACCGTCTGTCCGGTCTCGACACTGCCGCACTGCGGCGCCAGGCAGCCGCCGATAAGCTTCAGCAGCGTGGATTTGCCGCTGCCATTGGGGCCGATAATGCCGACCCGGTCGTGGTGCAGCAGAATATAGCTGAAGTTGTTGATCAATTCCCTGCCATCATAGCTGTGGCCAATATGCGCCAGTTCAATTACTTTTTTCCCCAGACGGCTGGCCGCGGCCGGCAACGCCAGCTTTGCCTCCGCCGCCGGCGCCGCCTGATCCCGCAATGTCTCAAACCGCTCGATGCGGGCCTTCTGCTTGGTGGAACGCGCCTGAGCGCCGCGCTGGATCCAGGCCAGTTCGTTGCGCAGCAAGTTTTGCCGTTTACGTTCGCTGGCTTCCTCCCGTTCTTCCCGTTCCAGCTTCAGCTCCAGAAACCGGCTGTAATTGCCGCTGTAGCTGTACAACCGGCCATGATCCAGCTCAATGATTCGCGTCGCCACCCGGTCAAGAAAATAACGGTCATGCGTTACCATCAGCAGCGCGCCCTTACGGGTGCAGAGATACTTTTCCAGCCAGGCAACGGTTTCATTGTCAATATGATTGGTCGGTTCGTCAACAATCAACAGATCGCAGGGCATAATCAAAGCCCGGGCCAGCGCCACCCGCTTTTTCTGGCCGCCGGAAAGCGCCGCGGCGCAGGCGGAAAAATCGCTAATACCCAATTGGGTCAGAACAGTTTTGGCTTCACTCTCAAGCTGCCAGCCGTTGAGATTGTCCATCTGCTGCCCCAATTGAATCAGACGCCGCTCCAGCACAGCATCGTCCGGGCGCAGCTGACTGGCGGCCAACGCCTGCTCATAATCACGCAGCACCTGCATCACCGGTGACGGGCCGTAAAAAACCTGATCCAGCACCGTCGCGCCGGGAACGAATTCCGGCTCCTGCGGCAAATAGCCGATCGTAACGCCGCCGCCCTTGATGATTTGTCCACTATCAGGGCTGTCAATGCCGGCAATAATGTTCAGGAAACTGGACTTGCCGGCTCCGTTAACGCCAATTAAGCCGATGCGGTCGCTGCTGTCAATGCCTAAACTGATATTGTCAAACAGTATCTTTTCGCCGTAGCTCTTGGTTATGTTTTCAATAGTGATAATATTCATTTCTGTTCCTCCGGCGATTGATTGCGTTGGGCGGCGCGGGCGGCCTCCGGTTGCGGCAGCGCCGGCTTTCCCTCCTGATCATTATAGGTTGCCCGGCAGGCGGGATATTTTGTACAGCCCCAGAAAATTCCGTTGCGGCCATTTTTCAGCCGCAGTTCTCCCTGGCGGCAGCGGGGACAAGGGTACTGCGGCGGTTTCGGCGCGTCTCCCTCGTCATCGTAAGCGGCCCGGCAGACCGGATAGCGCGAGCAGCCCCAGAAGCGGCCGTTTTTGCCATTGCGCGGCTGCAGCACCCCCTGGCCGCATTGTGGACAGGGATGCTTGCCCTGCAGGGGCAGCGCCAGCGCCAGCGCTTTGTCGCAAAGTGCGGCGGCAAACTCCGCCTGCGCCTGCAGAAAAGGTTCCAGGCCCTGACCGCCCTCAGCCATTTCATGCAAAATAGTCTCCCAAACCGCCGTCGAATCGGGATAGGTCATTTCATCAGGCAGAGCGTCAATCAACAGATAGGCAGCCTCGGTGGGACTGAGATATTTCCGTTTTGTGGCTTCGGTCAGAAAGCCCCGCTCAATCAACTCGCCGATAATGGTGGCCCGGGTAGCCTCCGTGCCGATGCCGGCGACGTCCTTAAGCTTTTTTTTCAAATCAGGATTCTTCACATATTTGTGAATTTCCTTCATTGCCGCCAGCAGGGTGGCGGCAGTAAAGCGCTGCGGCGGTTTAGTGGCTTTTTTGTCAGCCGTGGCGGCAGTAAGCGTGACGGCGTCGTCCTTGTTCATCGCCGGCAGTGTGGCCGCGTCCTCGTCTTTTTTCTCCTCCTGGTCGGGGCCGTAGACAGCCTTCCAGCCCAGCTCGGTGATGACGCGGCCGCTGGCCGCAAACATTTCCCCGGCGACGGCTACTTCCGCCTTGGTCTGGTCATAGACATGCACCGGGTAAAATTGCCCGATATAGGCCTGTCCGATCAGGGTATAGATATCGCGTTCCGCCCCGGCCAGTCCTGCGACATTACATTTGACCGTTGTCGGGATAATTGCGTGGTGGGCGGTGATTTTCTTATCATTCCAGGCGCGGCTGACGATGGCGGCGTCAGCGCCGCCGGCCCACTGTGCCAGCTCCGGCTGTCCCGCCGCCGCCAGATTGGCTAAAATGACGCCGGCGTCGGCATGCTGCGATTCCGGCAGGTACTCGCAGTCGGAACGGGGATATGTGGTCAGTTTCTTTTCATACAGTTTTTGGGCTACATCAAGCACAGTCTGCGGATCGTAACCGTATTTTTTTCCTGCCAGCACCTGCAGGCCGGAAAGCGGCAGCGGCAGCTTCTGCGGTTCTTTTTTCTCAATTGTGTCGCAAGCGGCAATCCGTCCGGCGGGCTTGGCCTGCAGCCGTTCCAGCAGAGCAGTGGCTACGGCCGCATCGGCCAGCCGGCCCTCCGTGTCCAGACCGGCCTGACCGTCGCCAGGCTTCCAATAGGCGGTAAAGACGCCATTGGCATGGCTAAACTCTGCTTTCACGGTAAAGTAATCCGCCGGCTTAAACGCCGCCAGTTCGCGCTCCCGCCTAACCACCAACGCCAGCGTCGGCGTCTTTACCCTGCCAACAGGCAGGGTGATACGGTGCCCGGCCCGCTGTGCCGCCAGCGTGTAGGCACGCGACAAATTCATGCCAATCAGCCAGTCGGCGCGGGAACGGGCCAGAGCCGACTGCTTCAGCGGCAGAAAATCGCGATTGTCACGCAAATCGACGATCGCCTTCTTGATGCTTTTTTCATCAAGCGCGTTTAAAAGAATCCGGTATACCGGCTTCTCATTATGAAGATAATCCAGCACTTCGTCAATTAACAGCTGTCCCTCGCGGTCGGGGTCGCCGGCATGAACAATGTCCGCTGCCCGGCCGATCAAATGCTCGAGAACGGAAAATTGCCGCCGGCAGGAGTCAGCGACCAGCAATCGCCATTGCGGCGGGATGATCGGCAGATCTTCAGCCCGCCATTTTTCATATTTAGCGTCATACTCGCCCGGCTCCGCCTGGCGCAGCACATGGCCGTATCCCCAGGTGACCACGCCGCCGCCTGTGACAATATAACCTTCCTTACGGCTGGCAGGCCCGGGCAGGCATTTTGCCAATTCGACAGCCATGCTGGGTTTCTCGGCGATAAACAGTCTCACATTCACACCTCTGGTAGCTCGCGTGAAAAAACGGGAATCCCGCACATGCGGAAGCCCCGTCCTTACTTTACGTATTGACTACTACTTCGACTCTTCCAGACAGAAATCCTGCCCGCAGCAAGGAATCCAGCATCTCCGGTTGGCGATTTTGCGGTTCATCCGTCATGATGCTCAGCCGGCCTGCTCCTGCAGCACCCTTTTTAGGATTTTACCGGTCTGGGTCTTGGGCAACGCATCTGTGCAGACATAATCACGCGGCATTTTATAGCCGGCGAGTCTTGACTGCAGATAGTCACGAATCGCCTTTTTATCAAATTCGTGTCCTGCCGCCATGACAATATAGGCACGAACGGCCTGCCCCCGCAGCCGGTCTGGAACACCGATAACGGCCGCCTCGGCAACGCCGGGAAAAGCGTACAATAATTCTTCAATTTCCCGCGGGTAAATATTCTCGCCGTTGGTAATCACCATATCCTTCAGCCGGTCAACAATAAACAAATAGCCCTCTGCATCGCAGTAAGCGAGATCGCCGGTATAAAGCCAGCCGTCTCTGAGCGCCCGCGCCGTTTCCAGCGGCAGATTGTAATATCCCTGCATCACAGTGGGCCCCTTAACAGCCAGTTCGCCGACCGTTCCCGGCGGCAGGCTCTCGCCGGACAGACCGGCCACCTTCACCGCCAGTCCCGGCAGCGCTTTGCCAATCGAAGCGGGTTTAACCCTGTTTACCGGATTGACGGCAACAACCGGTGAAGCCTCTGACAGGCCGTAGCCCTCGACGATCGGCTTACCGTATTTGTCCCGGAACTGCTCCGCCACTTTCAGCGGCAGCGATGCTCCGCCGGAGATACAGATCCGCACTGCCGCCAGCGCCTCGCCGGCATCGGTACGGGCAAGCACATTATAAATCGGCGGCACGCCATACATAACCGTGACACCATGCTCCTGCATCGCCGCCAGGGTCTCTTTCGGCGCAAAGCCGTCGACCACGGTAATAGCCGCACTTTTGAGCAACGGATTCAATACGGCGCAGGTCCAGGCAAACGCGTGATACATCGGCAGTACGCACAGAACATTATCGCTGGCATTGACCGGAATCACTTCCCCAAACAGAGTGGCGTTGCTGACCAGATTGCGGTGCGACAGCACCGCCCCCTTAGGATTGCCGGTCGTGCCGGAGGTATAAATGATCACACACGGCTGGTCCTCAGCAATGGCGGCATCGGCCGCCAGACCAGACGTCAGGCCGGCCCGGAATGCAGGGATAAGCAGTTGTGCAACATCCTGGAAATAGTCATACGCCTTCAGTTCGTCGTCAATGGGCAGACTTTCCATCGTAACCAGATGCCGCATCTGCGCGTCCTTGACAATATAGGCAATCTCGCGCGGCGTCAGTTGAAAATTGAGCGGCACAACAACCGCGCCCAATCCGGCGATAGCCATATAACTATAGACGAATTCTACTGCATTGCGGGAAAACAAGCCGACATTATCACCGGCGGCAATCCCGCGGCTGCGGAAAAACGCCCGGTATTTCGCCACTTCCGACCGCAGCTGCTGATAGGTTGTCACTTGTCTGTCGCAATAGAACGCCGCTTTGTCCCCCGGTCCCTGTTCAATCAGTTCATGTACCAGCATCAGCCGACCCGCCTTTATCATAAAATGGAAATTTGTGTAGTCGCCATTATATACTGAAACCATAATTTTGTCTATAGTGTTACAAACTTGCCGGCATTTACTCAGGGTGTATTTTGGATAACCAACAACAAAGTGCCGCCGATGCCGCCGGCTACGACAAGCATCAAATTGCATTCAAAATATGCCAGCAGCATGGCAGCCGCCAAACCGGCCAGCGCTGCCGCCGGCGTACCCGCCGCTTGCAGCCCGCCGGGAAAAATCAGCGCCGCCAGGGCGGCATAAGGAATAAATTTCATAAATCGCACCAGAAACGGCGGCAGTTTAAGATGCTGCAGCAATATAAGCGGCGCCAGCCGCGGCAGATAGGTTACCACCGCCATGCCGCCGATCAGGATCAACGCCGGGAGTTCCATATTACGCCTCCTCGCGGAAAAAATAAGCGCCGCAGCCGGCGCTGACCAGGGTCGCCAGAATAATGCCCCAGCCGCCGCCGACAGCCGTCTCCGGCAGCCAGCGCAGCAGGCTGTGCAAAACCGCCGCCAGCAAGGCTACAGCCAAAACCGGCTTGGATCGCTTGCAACTGGGAACCAGCAGGCCGATAAACATTGCGTAGAGGGCGATGCCCATGCTGGCCTGCAAAACGGCAGGCAGGCCGGCGGCAAAAAAAAGGCCGATCCACGTGCCGGCATTCCAGGCCAGGAAAGCGACCGTATTAAGGCCCAGCAGAAAATAACGGGACAGCTTCGCCTCCTGCCGCAGCGCGGCGACGGTAAAGGTCTCGTCGGTAACGCCGAAGGCCAGCAGCGCCCGCCATAGCCGGGAGACGTCGGCAGGCAGCTTTTGTGAGATCGCCGCCGTCATCAAAAAATGACGGAAATTGAGAATAAACGTGGTGAGAATGATTTCCCCGTGCGAAACGCCAAGCGCCAGCAAATTAACGCCGACAAACTGGCTGGCGCCGGCAAAAACCATAAAGGACATCAGCACCGGGATATAAGCCGGCAGACTTGCCGTTTTTGCCAGCAAACCAAAGGCGATCGCAATCGGAATATAGCCGACCGCGATCGGGATGCCCGCTTGCATGCCGGCGATAAATTGTTTGGAGTTTGCTTTTTCGTTCATGTCCGGCTCCGTTTCTTGATAATATGAAGGCCAGACCGGCGCATACAGCTGCCCAAAGCCGGCTGACGAGCGGATCTGTCCGCCGCCGCACCGCCGCAGATTACAAAAATATGCTCCCCCTAGTTTACTATTTGCGTGTCGGATGGCGCCGCCGGCGCATAGGATAGAGCAGTCTGACAGATCTGTCAAGTGAAAAGGAGGAGATCGCATGGGTTGGGGTTACGGTTGCGGCGGCAGAGGCGGCGCCTGGATTATTATCATAATCCTTATCTTGCTTTTGTGCTGCTTTGATGATGCAGACAGCAGCTGCTGGTAAACACAAGATCGCTGATCAACATATGAGGACCGCCGCCACTGACGGCGGTCCGGCTTTTTGCCTTTTTAGGCAAGCAAGTGCTTACCTTAGCGGCAGAGCCGGCTAAGCTCGTCGATAAACGCATCGCCATAACGATCCAGTTTCATTTCGCCAACACCTTTAATCCGCCGCAGCTCTTCACGGCTTTGCGGACAATAACGGCACATCTCCAGCAGCGTGCTGTCGGCGAACACCACATAGGGAGGGACCCTGTCGCGCTCGGCCAGCTGACGGCGGAGACGGCGCAGCGCTTCGAACAGCAGGTTGTCCGGCTCCGCCGCTTGCGGCGTCGGCACCAGCTTTTGATAAACCGCTGTCTGTCCGCGCAAAACGGGGATCGCCTGCGGTGTCAGTTTCAATACCGGATAATCGCTCTCGGTCAGACAAAGATAACCGGTAGCAACCAATCGCTGCAGCAGGGTTTTGATATCCTGCAGCTTGCGCTCGGCAAACAGGCCGTAAGTCGGCAGCTTGTCAAAGCCCAGCTGCAGGACTTTTTTATTTTTCGAGCCTTTTAAAACCTCAGCCACAAGCGCCAGCCCAAACCGTTCCTGCATCCGGTAGACGCAGGAAAGAGCTTTCTGGGCGTCCACCGTAACATCCACCTGCTCGCCTTCCTGCTCGCAATTGCCGCAGTGGCCGCATTCGCTGGCCGTGCCCTCTCCAAAATAGGCCAGGATATAGTTGCGCAGGCAGCCCGGCGTATGGCAGTAGTCAACCATTGCCTGCAGCTTGCGCAATTCCTGCTGCTTGCGCCCCGGCTCCTCCACCGACTTGTCGATAAGAAACTTCTGCAGCATAATATCCTGCTGCGCAAACAGCAGCAGGCAGTCTCCCGGCCCGCCGTCGCGGCCGCTGCGGCCTGCCTCCTGGTAATAAGCCTCCATATTCTTCGGCATATTGTAATGGATAACATAACGGACATTGGACTTATCAATTCCCATGCCAAACGCGTTGGTAGCAACCATAACCCGGATATCGTCATAGAGGAACCGCTCCTGTTCGGCGCTCCGCTGTTCGTCGCTGATACCGGCATGATAGCGGCCGGCGGAAAAGCCCTTTTTGCACAGCAATTGATAAAGGGAGTCGACCTCCTTGCGGGTGGCGGCATAAATAATACCGGCCTCACGGCTGCGGCCGGTCAGGTAATTCAGGACAAACCGCTGCTTGTCCTCTCCCCGCAGCACTGAAAAGGACAGGTTGGGACGGTCAAAGCCGGTGATGTGAATTTCCGGTTTTTCCAGCCGCAATACATTAACAATGTCAGTTTTTACTTCCGGCGTCGCCGTCGCCGTAAACGCGCCAATAACCGGTCGCGTCTCCAGGCGGTCGATAAAAGGACGGATCAGCTGGTAACTGGGACGGAAATCATGCCCCCATTGCGATACGCAATGGGCTTCGTCGACCGCCAGCATACTGACCGTCAGCTCGCTCAGAACCGCTTGAAACGAATCTGTCTCCAGACGCTCGGGAGCCACATAGATCAATTTGTAGTTGCCGCTGCGCAGTTGGTACAGCCGTTCCCTGACCTCAGAGCCGGACAGGGAGCTGTTGATAAACGCAGCCGCAATCCCCTGGCTGGCCAGCCCGTCGACCTGATCTTTCATTAAGGAAATCAACGGTGAAATAACCAGCGTCACCCCTGGCAGCAGCAGTGCCGGCAATTGGAAGCAGATAGACTTCCCTGCTCCGGTCGGCATAATCGCCAGTGTGTCGCGGCCATTGAGCAAATCGTCAACAATCCGCTCCTGCCCGGGCCGGAACTGATCGTAGCCAAAATATGTTTTCAATAATGTTTTTGCTTGTTCGAGCATAACTGCCTCACTCTTTCCGCCTCGGTAAGCACGAATCACTGTCTGGTTATTGAATCTGCGCTTACCTGGATAGTAATAGGATTCCACGCCGGGCTTGGAATTTCCTGTTTTAGAAACAGAGGCTGCTTAGCCGCATAGCCCGGCCGGGCGGCGGCGCATACTAATTAGCGACGCAGACGCGGAGGGATGGATATGAGCAAGCAGGACCAACAGCATATCGGCAAACAGCTGCGCGATCTGCAGTCGCTGCTGGCGCATGCCAAAGAGGCCGAACAGCAGGCGGAGGCCATTGTCGGCACCCTGCGCGACCGTTATGTCAATCCGGATAGTTATCCGGTCAGTGAACAATTGCATACAAATCTGGAAAACCTGCGGATCATTTTCCGCGGCAGCGGCGATGTCGTGATCCGGGAATTCACGATTGCCGCCTTGAACCGGCCGGCGGCGGTCGTGTTTACAGAAAGCATGGCCGATCCCCAAATTATCGCCAATCAAATTATTGAAAAGCTTTCGCTGCCGCCGTTGTCCGGCCTCGCTCCCTGCCCCGCGGAAGGCTGCGATGTCACGTACCTGAAAAGCACCCTGCTGACAGCCGCCGCGTTTACAGAGGAAAGCGGCATGCAGGCTATCGTGCGGCGCATTCTTTCCGGCGACGCGGCCCTGTGGATCGAAGGCAGTGCCAGCGTTATTATCATTGCCACCCAGAAGCTGGAGTCCCGCGACGTCGCCGAACCGCAGTCGGAACCCAATATCCGGGGCCCGCGCGAAGGCTTTACCGAAGAACTGCGCACCAATGTGACGCTGCTGCGGCGGCGCATGCCCAATCCCAATCTTGTTGTCCGGCAAACAGTGGTTGGCAGCCGCAGCCATACCGATGTCGCCATCATCTATTTCCGCGGCATTGCCAACTATAAGCTGGTATTTGAAGTCGAGAACCGGATCGACCGGTTAGATATCGATATGCCGATTGGCGGCAATGAAATTCAGGGGCTCATCGAGGACCACCCCAATTCGCCGTTTCCCACTTTGCTGGCAACAGAACGTCCGGATAAAGTGCTGTCCTCGGTCATGGAAGGGAGAGTGGCTATCCTGGTTAACGGCTCGCCGTTCGCCCTGCTGACACCGACCACGCTGGCCGATTTTTTTCAGGCCGGCGACGATTACTACGAAAACTGGATCACAGCGTCAATCATTCGTCTGACCCGCTATGTTGCCGCTTTTTTTGCCATGACTATG
The DNA here is from genome assembly GCA_900542835.1 of uncultured Pelosinus sp. GTDB lineage: Bacteria > Bacillota > Negativicutes > Sporomusales > Acetonemataceae > Anaerosporomusa. Next base: position 18,132 of record UQPB01000005.1, read on the forward strand.
CCGGCGCTGTATGTGGCGATCACCACGTTTCATCCCGGCCTGATACCGCCGCCGCTGACCCTGACCATTACCACTTCCCGCACCGGCATTCCCCTGCCGGCGTTTCTCGAAGCCGTGATCATGGAGATCATGCTGGAGGTCATGCAGGAGTCAGGCGTCAGGCTGCCCAAGAATATTGGTCCCGCCGTCAGCATCGCCGGCAGCCTGGTTATCGGCGAAGCCGCCGTCCGCGCCGGCATTGTCAGCTCGCCGCTGGTCATTATTACCGCTTTTACCGCGGTGGCTTCGTTTGTTATCCCGAACTACCGGCTGAGCATGACCATCCGCTTTTTCCGGGTGCCGCTGATGATGCTGGCAGCTTCCTTCGGCATGTTCGGCCTGACGATGGGAATGATCGCGATCTTAGTCCACCTGAGCCTGCTGGAAAGCTTCGGCGAACCCTACATCGCCCCGTTTGCGCCGAAAAACCTTAGCCGCATCAGCGATCTTAAAGACACATTTATCAGCGCGCCGCCGGAGGCTCAGGTCAGCCGGCCCGCCTATCTCGAACCGCAAGACAGCCAAAAACAAAAGCCGGAAAGTAAGCCATGATTAAACATAAAGCCTTTATTTCACCGCTGCAGCTATTTATCCTGTATATCAACATCTCAATCGGTGCCGGCATCCTTACCCTGCCCCGCTCCGTAGCAGCCGTGGCCGGAATCGATATGTGGCTGTCCGCCATTCTAGGCGGCTTGCTGATGTTTTTCGCGCTGTGGGTAGCTACCCGCCTGTCCGCCTACTTTCCCGGCCAGACCAGCCTTGAGTATCATTGCCTGCTGCTGGGAAACGGACTGGGGGTAATAGCCGGCGTTTTTCAGTTATTGCTGCTGTTCGGACTGGCATCCCTGGCCATCCGCACCTTTTCGTTCGCAATGAAGATTTTCCTCTATGACCTGACGCCGCAGTCGGTTTTCATTGGCGGCATCCTGATTGTCGCCGTTTATGCCACCCAGTACAACTGGACGCCGCTGCTGCGGCTGCAGGAGGTCATGTTTCCCTTTTTATTTCCTATGTTGATCGTCATCCTGCTATTAGGGACGCTCGACGTTTCGGTTGAAGCCTTCCTGCCAGTACTGGCGGACGGAGTCGCGCCGGCTGCCAAAGGCGCGCTGCCAAGCTGGTTCGCCTATTCCGCTCCCGAACTGATCATTGGTCTGGTCTATCCGTTCCTAGCCAATCAGCGGGCGGCGGCCAAAACCGGCGTCGCCTCCATTGCCTTTATCACCTGCCTCTATACACTGACAGTGATTATCGTCCAGGGCAGTCTGACCGCCGCCGGTACCGAGCACGCCGTTTTCCCCACCATCACCGCCTTCCGCAACGTCGAGATTCCCGATACCTTTGTCGAACGGCTTGACGGCTATCTGATGATCCTATGGATCTTCATCTATTTCAATTCCCTGTCCAACCTGCTGTTCATGACCGCCTTCGGCGCCAGCCGGCTGCTGCGGCTGGAGTACAGCCGCAGCCTCATCGCCATCCTCGCGCCGCTGATTTATTATGTATCACAGCTGGCTCCCAGCCTCAAAGCCCATATGGACATCAGCGAGCTGTTCAGCAAGATCGCTCCGTTCTGGAGTCTGGTCATCATGCCGCTGCTGCTCATGCTTGCATGGTATAAAAACAGGAGGAAAACCGCATGATAACTCGCCGCACCGTCTGCCGAGGCGCTGCCCTGCTCCTATTATGCTGCTGTTGTCTGGCTGTCAGCGGCTGCTGGGACCGCAAGGAAATCGAATCCCGCGGCTACGTGCTGGGCATTGCCATCGATATGGCGCAGCCTGCCCCGCCGGCAGCAGCAGAAATTCTAAAAACCGAACAGGCAGCCGGCAGCCGCAAATATAAAGTCAGTTATGAGATGAAAAAAATCCGCAGCAAGGGTGAAAGCGCCGGCAATCCCGGCAGCGGCGAGGATGAAAGCCTGGTGTACGCAGCCGAGGGTGAATCGCTGTTTGCCACCATCAGAGCCGTTAATACCCAGTATCCGTCGGCCCTGTTTTTTGAAGACAACCAGCTGCTTGTGCTCAGCGAAGCAGTCGCCCGCGACGGCGTTAAGGATCTTATCGATTTTTTCGACCGGGATCCCGAATTCCGCCGCCGGGCCAAAGTGTTTATTACACCGGGGCGGGCGGAGGATCTGTTTATGTGTAAAACCAAATCCGGCGAGCTGATCAGCACCTATGTTCCCCGGATTACCCGCAACGTCAAAAAAACGCCGACCTTTGCCACCACAACCGAGGTCGGTCTGATCAGTGAAAAAATTCATAACAACCAGTCGATCGCCATTCCCCGCATTATTATCGACGGCGACAATGTCAAAGCAATCGGCGCCGCCTTGTTTGACCGCAGCTACAAAATGGTCGCCATTCTTAACGAGCAGGATACGGTCGGCAGCAAAATTCTGCGCCGTCGCCTGCATGAAGGGGTTACCATCGTCCCCAATCCGCGCCAGCCTGATAAAATATCAGTATTTGAATTATTTCAGGCCGAAATTGATGTTGAGCCGCACCTGGAAAATGGCCGCCTCTGGTTCGATTTAAAAGCCAAATTTATTGGCGCGCTGGCGGAAAACCAGGTTGGCCGTCAAAAAACGCTCCAGAGCGACTTTCTTGCCGCGCTGGAGCAAACCCTGTCGGAACAGTTTGTCCACCAGACCCGCCATGCCTACGCCAGCTTGCAAAAAAACCGCACAGACGTGGTGGAACTGGGCTTTCTGGTGCATAAAAAATATCCCCGCTACTGGAAGGAGATCAAGGAGCGCTGGGACGAGGAAATCTTTCCGCAGGTGCCGCTGCAGGACGTAATTATCGAGGTAACCATCCGCAATACGGCAATGACGCTCTAAAACGCTTCGAAAACGACAATTGCAGCCCCCACGGCAATATAGAACCAGCCGCCGACGCGGGCAAGCATTGCCGCCCGGGGGTGATTCCTGCGAGCGGCGTCCTTTACGTTAAAATAGAGCGAATATCCCCCCGCCAGCGCCAGAATAACGCCAAAGGACAAATTGAGCGGACCGCTGAGAATCTCCAGGATACTAGAGCCGGACATGATGCCTCTCCTTCTGCCGAAGCCAGCCTTTTGAACACTCCTGCTTCTCCATGACTGACGGCCAGACTGCACAGCCGCCGCTGCAGCGCATTCCCGCATCCAGACCGGACAGACGTCGACGCCGCATGAACGAAGAACACAGTATTAGTATGAGCTTTTTCAGGGCATTTTAGCCAGCACGGTCATAACCGGGCGGCACTGAAAGCCGCACCCGCCCGGCTCGTCAATCCGTACTACAGGCTGCCGCGGATCGCGGCAATCAGCGCGGCGTACTCCTGCCCGTTCAGCAGGACCTTCTCCTCCGGCATCATCGTGAATGTCGAGCCCCAGGAAGGACCGTTGCGATACTTCGGCACCAGGTGAAAATGCAGATGCGGCAATTTATCCGAATAAGCGCCATAGTTAATTTTGTCGGCCTGCAGCGCGGCTTTCATCGCCTGCGCCGCTTGCGCCACATCGGCCATAAACCGGTCGCGTTCCGCCGCCGCCAGTTCGAATAACTCATTCACGTGACCGCGATAGGCGACCAGGCAGCGGCCGCGGTAGGTCTGCTCCTTAAACAGATATAGCGTAGACACGCTTAGAGCGGCAATTTCCAGCATCAGATCATTGAGGCGCTGGTCTTTCGCGCAATAAAAACAACCTTGTTCCGTCATGACAGCTCCTCCTTATGCGTTGAATCGGGCAGGGAGATTCGCCGCTGCTGCCGGTGACTTGCGACAGCGGCCTCAATCACCAGCATGACATTTCTCGCTTCGTCGGCAGTGACCGGCAGCGGCGTCCGGTTAACAATAGACTGATAAAGCCCCTGGTAATATGCCTCGTAGCAGCCGGGGACAGTTTCGACCCGAGAGCTGAGCGTCAGATTCCGTCCCAGAGTCACCAGCGCGTAATTCTCCTCCCGGTCCCTTCCCCAGCCTGTACCGCCCGGGCGCAGCCCCCGCTGCAGGTCGCTTTGCTGCGGATCCATGCCATATTTGATCAGGCTGCCGCCATCGCCATGAACCTGAAAATGCGGTCCGGCCTGTCTGACAATACTGCCGGAATGCAAGACTACCCGCAAGGAATCATAACTCATAACCAGATGAAAAAAATCATCCGCCTCCGCCCCGGGCCTTTGTCCGGCCAGCTCGGCCCAGACCGCCTGCGGCATGCCGAACAACTGCAGTGCCTGATCAATCAGATGCGGCCCCAGATCATACAGCGCGCCGGTCCCTTCGCCGGCATGCTCTTTCCACTTTGCCCCGACCTGCGGCCGGAACAGGTCATAATGCGCCTCATAGAAATAAATCCTGCCGAGCAGCCCCTCCTTAACGCACCTCTGCACAGTCAAAAAATCATTATCCCAACGGCGGTTTTGAAAAACGCTGAGCTGCAGGCCCCGCTCGGCCGCCAGGGAAATCAGTTCGTCGGCCTGACGTACGGAATTGACAAACGGCTTTTCAACAACCACATGCTTGCCAGCCAGCAACGCCTGCCTGGCATAGTCGAAGTGCGTGGCGTTGGGACTGGCGACAACCACCAGTTCAATCTCCGCGTCAGCCAGCAGCGCCGCCACGGTAGGGACTGCCGCAGCCTGCGGATAATCGCGCTTTACCTTCTCCGGCGTTGAAGAAACCACGCCCCTGATCGTAAACTCCGGCAAGGCAGCCAGCAGTGGAGCATGAAATACCGCGCCGGAAAGACCATAGCCAATAATTCCCGCATGAATTTTCCGCATCCTATCCCTGCTTTCAAATTTTTATTTCTGTATGTACCATTAACCGCCGGCAGCGATTCTCCTGCCTGGTCTGCGACCGGATTTAGTGCTACAATAAAAGCGTTCGCAGAATAGGAGGCATACGCATGTCACAAAAAATTATCCAGTGCAATGCCTGGATTAACAGTCATATGTTTTTGGTCACACTGGCAGCCTTGACCGCCGGCTTTTTTATCCGGATCCCGGATTCGCCGGCACTCCGGATTGCTGTCGTCGCACTATTTGGCTATATGACATTTGTCACGTCGCTAACCATCAGCGTCAAAAGCTTTATCAGCGTTCTGAATCAGCCCTGGCTGCCGCTGTGGTCTCTGTTCCTGATTCATATCGGCTCGCCGCTGATTGCCTGGGTCGCCGGTGCCGTATTCTACGCCGATGATCCGAATACGCGACTGGCGTATTTAATTTTCGCCGCGCTGCCGGTCGGTGTAACCTCTGTTATCTGGGCCTCAATCACCCGGGGAAATGTCGCCCTCTCACTGGTCACGGTCACCCTGGATACGCTGATTGTGCCAGTTTTTCTGCCGTTGTATCTTAAATTGATTATCGGCCAGACGATTGAGCTTAGCTATGGCACAATGATGCTGGAGCTGCTCCTGATGATTACGCTGCCCAGCCTGCTCGGCATGGCGCTGCATGACTGGACGCAGGGCCGTATCGCCGCCTTTGCCAAAGGCAGTGGCGGCTTGTTGTCCAAAGCAGGCTTTTTTATTGTCATTTTCATCAATGCGACCCTGGTCGCCCCTGAAATTGCCTGGAATGGGTCGATGCTGAAAATCCTGCTGGTCACCTTTCTAGTCGTGATCGCCGGGTACTATCTTGGCTACCTGGGCTCGCTGGCCGTAAAAGGCCGCCCCCGCGACGTGCAAATGGCGATGCTGTACAATGTCGGGCTCAGGAACCTCAGCTTCGGTCTGGTACTGGCTTTGACCTACTTTCCCCCCGCCGTTGCCATCCCCATGACCATGGGTATTCTGTATCAGCAGCCTGTAGCGGCAATTATTCCATTCCTGCTGAAGAAACCGCCGGCGGAGGCGGAAAGTGTCACCCCGGAATCATAAAACTGTCCCGGCGACGTCGCCGGGACAGTTTTATGATTAATTAGTGCCCGGATAACGAAAATTCTAAAAAAAACATAAAAAGTTCTGAAAATATACGCTAGGATTATCCTGCCGCTCGGATTATGATGTAGATATAAAATGAAAACCGCAGAGACAACGCCGCTCAGCCGGCTGCGATTTTGCCGTTTTCAGTTCGGTACGTCATATTTAGCGGAAGGCGGGATCAAGCATGAAGCCATTTATGGATGAAAATTTTCTATTGACGAACAAGACTGCGGAGACTCTGTATCATGAATACGCCAAGGATATGCCGATATTTGACTTTCACTGTCATCTGAGCCCGAAAGAAATTGCCGAAAATAAGCGCTATCGCAATATTACCGAAATCTGGCTGGGCGGCGATCACTACAAGTGGCGGGCGCTGCGGGCCTGCGGCGTTGATGAACGGTTTATCACCGGTGACGCCCCTGATAAAGAGAAGTTTATGAAATGGGCTGAGACAATGCCGCGGTGCATCGGCAATCCGCTTTATCACTGGACACATCTGGAGTTAAAGCGCTTCTTCGGTATTGACCAGCTGTTATCGCCGGCAACCGCCGAAGCGATTTGGCAGGATTGCAACGCGAAGCTGCAGACTGACGAGTTCACTGCCCAGAGCCTGATCAAGCGCTCAAATGTCAGGGCGGTCTGCACGACCGACGATCCGACCGATTCTCTGGAGCATCATATTGCGCTGGCCGGCAGCAGCAGCTTTGGCGTAAAAGTTCTGCCAGCATTTCGCCCTGACAAAAGCTTCAATATTGATAAAGCCGGGTTTATCGAATGGGTTGACAAGCTCGCTAGCCTGACCGGCGGCAGGATTGAAACCGTTGCGGCGTTGAAGGCTGCGCTGCTGGCCCGGCTCGAATTTTTCCACCAGACCGGCTGCCGCGTCAGCGATCACGCGCTTGATCCGATCGTCTATGCCCCGGCCTCCGAAGCGGAAATCGACGTCATTCTGCAAAAAACGCTGCGGGGTGAACCGCTGTCGGCAGAGGAAGTCAAGCAATACAAAACGCATATTATGGTTTTCCTGGGCAGACAGTACGCCCGTCTTGGCTGGGTGATGCAGCTCCACATCGGCACGATCCGCAACACTAATTCCCGCATGATGCGGCTGCTGGGCCCCGATACCGGCTTTGACGCCATAGCCGATTATACCATCGCCGAGGCGCTGGCGCATTTTCTCGACGCGCTCGACAGCAGTGATGAGCTGCCGCGCACGATTCTCTACTGCCTCAACCCGCGCGACAATGATGTCCTGGCCACGATTATGGGCGGCTTTCAGGGCAGCGGCATTGCCGGCAAGCTGCAGTTCGGCTCCGGCTGGTGGTTTAACGATCAAAAGGACGGCATGATCAGGCAAATGACCACGCTTGCCAATATCGGCCTGCTCAGCCTTTTTGTCGGCATGCTGACCGATTCGCGCAGCTTCCTGTCTTATACCCGGCACGAATATTTCCGTCGCATTCTCTGCAACCTGATTGGCGAGTGGGTGGAAACGGGCGAAGCCCCCAACGACATCGCGCTGCTGGGCAGCATGGTACGGGACATTTGCTTTACCAACGCCGAACAGTACTTTGGCATCGAATTGTAATACAGGAAACAACACAGACCGCCTATGGCCGTTGGCCGTATGGCGGTCTTTTTTGTGCTGCCGCTTCATATACTTTCGGTGTTCAGCCCCAACAAGCCTTTATAGCCGGAGGTGAATAACGCATGCTCCATCTACTCGCTCTGCTGGCGGGTATTTGCTTGCTTGCCGGGGGATTGGCACTGATGCGGCACGGATTGAACCGTTTGCTCTGGCATCGCCTGCAGGCCATGCTGAGTCTGACGACAGGGACGGCCTGGCGCGGGCTGATCAGCGGCACGGTTGCTGCCGCACTGTTTCAAAGCAGCACCGCAGTCTGCCTGCTGACTATCGGCCTGGTCACAGCCGAATACCTGACCTTTCGTCAGGCACTGGGGGTCATCCTCGGTGCCAATATCGGCACCTGCGCAACAGTAGGCCTGCTGGGATTTCTCCCCGGGGGAATCCTGCTGCCGCTGCTGACAGCGGCGGCGTTCCTGCTGCTGCTGCCGCGCCGCACCAGAAACCTGGGCCTAGCCGCCGCTGGCTTAGCCGGACTGTTTTGCGGCCTGCAGCTGTTGGGCAGCGCGATGAGCGGCCTGCAGACGCTTGAACCGGCGCGGCGGTTGCTGCAGCTGGCAGGCGCCGGTCCCTGGCACGGCATTGCCGCCGGTGTGCTGATTACCTTTATGTTTCAGTCCAGCAGCGCGGCTACGGCCATGCTGATGACGCTTACCGCCGGCGGTGCTTTCGATCTGACCGCAGCCGCCTTCATCGTCTACGGCGCCAATCTCGGCTCCTGTCTCTCCTCTGTCCTGGTAAGCACGGTCGCGCCGCTGGCGGCCAAGCGGGTAGCGGCAGCACACGTGCTGGTCAACGTGCTGGGAATAGCCTTATTCTGGCCGGTTACCGGCCTGCTGGCCGCGTTTACCGGCCAAATCAGCGGTGACGATGCCGCCCGCGTTGCGCTGCTCCACACGCTTTTTAACATTGCGTCCTCACTGGCTGTAGTGCCTGTCGCCGGTCACTTTGCCCGGCTGGTGGAATGCCTGCTGCCCAGGGGGAGAGGCGCAATCTGGCGTTAAGCAGTGCGTTGATGCAAAGTCAGGATATCAGTCTGATTGACCTCGGCCCTGGTTTTTGGTATATTTACATAAAGGAACTGCTGCGGCAGTTTCACTACCGATGACAGGAGGTTTCCCTATGAAGAAAACAACTCTACTCGTCGCCGGATTGCTTGCCTTCAACGTGGGAGCGGCAGCGGCGGCTCCGCTCAGTGACTTGAATACGCACCAGACCGCGATCGGCTTCAGCATGCATAATACCGATCCCGACAGTGACACCCTCTATATCGAGCATAAGCTGTCGCCCAAATTTACGCTTGGCCTGCAGACCACGGACTGGGACTATGGCCGTGACGTCGACGACATCTACGGGCAGCTGCATCTGACCGATAACCTGCGGGCAATCGCCGGTGTCAGGGATTTCGGCCCCACTTCCAAAGTCTTCGTCGGTGTTGGCGTCAGTGGTCCGCTGTCCGCCCAGTGGACTGGCTTTGCATCCTTCAACACCAGCAGCGAGCATAAAGAGCTGCAAGTTGGCGCTACCTATGCGGTCAGCCACAATGTTGACCTGACCCTCAGCTATCTCTCCTACAAGCCGGACGGCAGCAGCAGCCGCAACGGTCTGGGATTGGGAGCCGCGTTTAAGTTCTAACTTAAAGAGGACGTGAACTTTGTTCACGTCCTCTTTATTTTCAAGCTTACGCAGGGAGTTTTCTATTTATAAATGAAAATCCCCCGCCGCCTCCGGCTGGTAAAGAATCCGTTCCACGCGCAGCCGCACACTGCCGCTCGGCACCTCCCATTCTACGGCATCGCCGCTGCGATAACCCAAAATGGCGGTTCCCACAGGCGCCAGCACTGATATCTTATTCTGCGCCAGATCGGCGTCAGCCGGGTAAACCAGCGTATACGTCATTTCGTCGCCATAATCCAAATCGCGCAATAAGACCTGGGAATTCATTGTAATAACATCGTCCGGAATCGCTTCCGGCGGCACGACCTGCGCCCGCGCCAGTTCTAGCTCCAACTTCTCCAGATAATCTTTGTGGTTGCGGTTGAATTCCTTGTCCGTGTTAATTAGCTTTTTCAGCTTGTCTAAATCGGCTTCCGTAATATAAATTGACCTTGACACAGCCCTCATTCTCCTCTTCTTTATCTCCTGTCGCACGCCGGCCGTGAAAAAACAGCAGCGACTATCCCATCCACGATAGCCGCCAGAGCCCCGGATCAACCCTGTTTCTGTATCTGCCGGTTGCCGACCCGCTTTCGCTGTACAGCGTTGTCGGTTAGCGGCATCCCCCCGGCTAACGCCGGTCCCTGTCAGAGCAATCGCCGCAGCAGCATACTACAGGTTGGAGCTGACATCATTACAGCTGTTTAATTTTCTTAATACTGTATATTATTATACACAAATTTATCCAATAAGTAAAGCCGCAGCCATACAGAACAGGACAATCGCTTACGGAAAGGCAAGGAGCGAAAGACCGATTGCACGGAGGCCACAGAGGATACACAGAGGGCACGGAGGCAAAACGGGAATTTTTGATTCTGCTTTGGCTAAAAGCGGCCATTGCCTTGCCGCAGAATCCCTCTCTACTTTTGCCAAGCGTTGCAAAAGCAACAAAAAACTCTGCCCCTATGCCCTAGGAGACGCGGAGGAACGACCGTCCAGTGGTGAGCCGCTCTGCGCCGCTTGATGGCCTGGCGAGACGGTTTTTTTTGTCAGGCAAGGCGTCGGCGTGAGGCATAGACAGTATGGCGAGCATTTTGTAAGCGACTGCCCTGCCATACAGAAGCAGGATGACCGCTTACTAAGCAAACTTTGCATCTCAAGTCTCGTCAGGGAGGGGCTACTCGGAGTACAGAGGCAGCTTTTTGCTGCTTTTACAATGGTTGCCAAAAGCAATGAATATTTGCTGCAGCCGCTTCCTTGCGTCCTCCCCTGGTGTCTTCTGTGGAATCATCGGTTGACACTGGCGTTTCCGGAAACGATTGTCCTTACCGGACATCAGATAGATTGTTTTCCGCCGGTCCTTTTGCTAAAATAGAATAAAATACCGAGTACCGCACAGCCTGAAGTACTCGCGAGCGAGGTGTACGATGGAATTTAATCTTCGTGCCGGCATGACGGCGCAAAAACAGGAAACGGTAACTGACGCCAATACCGCCATACGTTATGGCAGCGGCAGCGCGGCGGTCTACGCAACACCGGCGATGGTCGGCCTGATGGAGGGAGCCTGCCTGGCCGCGGTCGATCCGCATCTGCCGGCAGGCATGAGTACGGTAGGCATTGGTCTTGATATTCGCCACCTGGCGGCAACGCCGGTGGGACTAAACGTCAGGGCGGAGGCGGAATTGACCGCCATTGCCGGCAAACGGCTGACCTTTAAGGTGACGGCGTTTGACAGTAAGGAAAAAATCGGCGAAGGTCTTCACGAGCGCTATATCATTGATGCGGCAAGCTTTATGGAAAAAGCGGCGAAAAAGAAATAACCCGCCTTGAACGGCTGGTAATAAGGTTTTTCAACAAGCAGGGGATGCGCGGCCAAACCGCGCATCCCGCTTTTTCGCCCATTACCAGGCTGGAAATACTTCTTATTTAGTAATATAAAATATGAACTGTCAAAATTCCGCAAGGAATTTTAATTCCGACATAGAATAGGGAATACTATATCATGAAATGGAGGGATAGCAAATGAAGTCACTAAAAGGAACAAAAACTGCGGAAAACCTGATGAAAGCGTTCGCAGGCGAATCGCAGGCAAGGAATCGCTACAGCTATTACGCGGCAATCGCTAAGAAAGAAGGATATGTCCAGATTGCCAATCTGTTCACCGAAACGGCTGACAACGAGAAAGAGCACGCCAAACGCTTTTTCAAATTCCTGGCTGAATGTCTGGAAGGCGAAATGGTTGACATCAGTGCTAATTTTCCGGTCGGGCTGTCCGATACGAAAGCCAATCTGAAGTCAGCTGCCGATGGCGAGCATGAGGAATGGGCCGATCTTTACCCTGCTTTTGCCGATGTTGCCGACGCCGAAGGCTTCCCGGCGGTCGCCTGTGTGTTTCGCGCCATCGCCAAGGTTGAGAAGCATCATGAAGCCAGATACCGCAAGCTGGCGGAAAATCTGGACAATGGCAGCTTGTTCAAGAAGGATGGCGTGGTCCGCTGGAAGTGTAACAACTGCGGCTATATTCATGAAGGCCCGGAAGCGCCGAAAGGCTGTCCGGCCTGTGCTCACCCGCAAGGCTTCTTTGAACTGTTCGTGGAAACCTATTAATCCAACAGACTTGAAAACAAGCTGGCGGAACGAGCTTCCGCAGCAGCAGTTGAACCGAGACTGATGCGTTTAGGTTGAAAGGATCAGGAAGCGGCGCGGGCGAACAAAGCCGACTTGCTGTCAGCATAGGAAAAGATCGCCCGGTTAGCCAGCAAGCGCAACCGGGCGATCTTTTCGGCTTTAAGCGCCCGGCTTTCGCAGCGTCCAGCTATCAAGCACCGCACCGCTCTGCTTTACCGCTACGACCCGGATACTGTCAGAGCCAACCGTCACCGTCAGGTAATTCGGCTCGTCCTGCGGGTTGTAAAAGACCGCATTGAGTGGGTTGGCGGCAGTATTGGCATAGACCTTACTGCCGCTTCTGCCGGTGGCAATATAGACAGGCCCGCGCGCAGCCGCCGTGCCGTCAAGCAGCGGATGCGAGCGTGCATAAACGTGATCGTGTCCGCTGAATACCAGATCGACGCCATATTGATCAAATAAAGGCGTGAACGCTTGCCGGACAGCGATATTATCCCTGAAGCTTTTATTATCATAAGGCGGACGGTGCATAAACACGATCTTCCACTTTGCACCGCTGCCGGCCAAATCCGTTTCCAGCCAAGCAGTCTGTCGCTGCAACAGATCAGGCAAAAATTCTCTTTGCTCGCCCGCCTGTGTATCCAGCATGACGAAATGAACATCGCCGTAATCAAACGAATAGGCCTGCTCCTGCATTCCGGCCGGCCCGTTCTGTGGCAGAGAGAACAGGCTGGTAAACAGCTGTGGCCGCGAAAACACCCGCTCCGGCGTATAGGACTCATGATTTCCCGGCAGCGGCATCACCGGCAGGCTTTCAAGCACACCTTCCCCGGCGCCAAACCAGTCCTGCCATTGTCCATAATCACCGCCCACGTCCACGAGATCGCCGACAACGGTCATAAAGGCCGCGCCGGGGTTGGCCAGCCTCGCCTGCTGCAGTGTGTCGCGCCATACAGCGTAGTTAACACTTTGCGAATCACCAAATACCAAAAAAGCAAACGCCTGTTGGCCAGCGGCCGTAAATCGATAAGACCGGCTCCAGACTGCCCCTGCTGCTACCTGATAGCGGTAATCGGTATCAGGCTGCAGTCCGCGCAAAACAGCACTGTGCACGTAGCGTACGCCTTGATTGGTGTGAACAGGCTGCATTTGGGCGGCAACAGTTCGCACCGCGCCGGCGCCAGCCGCTCGCGGTCCAAACCGGACCTGCCCTGCTGCCGCAGCGGTGGTTTGCCAGGTAACGGTCAAGGTGTCAAGACTGTCCTCAGTCCAGGTAAGGCTGATGGCAGCGGGAGCAAGCGCGGCGTCATTGCCGGACGGTGCTGAACCACAGGCGGTCGCGGCAAATGCCAGCAAGACCATTAGCGCCAAAATGGCGCGAATTGCGTTTTTCATCTCAGCCTCCCTGTATGCATTATTTTCTGACGGCCGCAGGGGATTTTGCTGCCGCCGCCAGGGGGAAATGTACGGTAAAATCACCGCCCCAGGCCCTTTGTGCTTGGTACGGTTTAGCAAAGGAGACGGTCATGCATAATCTTTTTGCCGAATTACCACTCCGGCAGCAACCGGAGGAACGCATGGACACATTGCTGCAGACAGCTCATTTCTGCCTGAAGCGGATCATCTCAACCGGTCAGGCGTCACCACCGGATTATTGGTATGACCAGGACGAGGATGAATGGTGCGTACTGCTGACAGGCGGCGCTGCGCTGCGGTTTGAGGACCGGCAGGAGCTTGTTGAACTCAAGCCGGGGGACTGGCTGCATATTGCGGCCCACAGACGGCATCAGGTTGCCTGGACCAAACCGGATGAGGCCAGCGTCTGGCTGGCACTGCATTATGTTCCCGAAAGCGCCCCGTAAATCAGGAAAAAGTAACGGCAACAGGTTTATTTCGGCTGCACTACCGGCTTTTCCTCTCACTGCCGGTTTAAGAACGCAAAAAAGCGCGCCAGTGTATCCATGGCGCACTTTTTATAGGCAAGGACTATTTATAAACCTTAACCCGTTCTTCCAGCGGGTTCATTTCCTTATCGCCGGGCTCGGCCGTAGGCTTGCCGAACGGCATCTGGGCAATCAGCTTCCAGTTTGCCGGTACATTCCATTTGGCCTGTACCGCCGCATCAACTAGCGGCGCGTAATGCTGCAGCGATGCACCGAAGCCTTCCGCCTCCAGTGCCGTCCAGACGACCAACTGATGCATGGCTGACGTGTGCTGCGACCAGACGGGAAAATGCTCTTGATAAAGCGGAAACTGCTTTTGCAAGCCCTCCACCACCGTTGTGTCTTCAAAGAAAAGAATTGTACCATAACCGTTGGCAAACGAGTTGATTTTTTCAGCCGTTGGCGCAAAGCTGGCGGCGGGAACAACCTTCCGCAGCTCCTCCCGGGCAATTTCCCAGAACGCGTTATGCTGCTCTCCCAGCAAAATCAGCACTCTGGTACTTTGCGAATTAAATGCGGACGGCGTATAGCGGACAGCGTCACGGACAATTTCCTCAATGCGCTCATCGCTGGCAACAACGTCTTTGCCGATGCCATAATAACTTCTTCTGTTCTTTACAGCCTCCATGAATGTGTTTTTCATATTACAGCCTCCTTTTTGCCCGCTGCTATTTCAGTCCTGCAGCCAAAGATAAACTTTATTCATTAATAATATATACTTTATATTTATCCACATTGTACGTCAAGACCCATAAACTGTCAAGGCAAAACCCGGTTTTGCTTCCTAAAAAGAGCGGTTTGTACTATGATTAGATGGCAGGGAGCATTAAACTAAATGGAGGTCTGTCGATGATAGCAAAAGAAATTGTACAGCAAATCCGCGAAATCGTTGGTCAGGAAAATGTGCTGGATTCAGAGCTGGATCGTTTTGGCTATTCGTATGATGCATCATTCGTTCCACTGTTTCCTCCCCATCTTCCCGATCTGGCGGTCAGGCCTCGCACAACCGGCGAAGTATCCGCGATCATGAAGCTTGCCAACACGCACCGTATTCCGGTCACGGCGCGGGGAACCGGCAGCGGCCGTACCGGCGGCTCGATTCCGCTGCAGGGAGGCATTTCACTTTGCCTTGACCGCATGACAAGCATTCTGGAGCTGGATGAAAAAAACATGATGATAACCGTCGAGGCCGGCGTCCGAACCGGCGACATCTATAGTTTTTGCGCCCAGAAAGGCTTGTTTTATCCGCCCGATCCCGCCAGTTTTAAATATTCGACTATTGGCGGCAACATTGCCGAAAATGCCGGCGGCATGCGCGCGGTGAAGTACGGTGTCACCCATAACTTCATTATGGGCCTGGAAGTTGTGCTGGCAGACGGGAGCATCATTAATACCGGCGGCAAATCGATCAAGAACGTAACCGGCTACAATCTGACGCAATTAATCGTCGGTTCCGAAGGCACGCTGGCGATTGTCACTAAAGCGATTTTGAGGCTGCTGCCGATGCCTAAGCACCGCAACACCCTGCTGCTGATGTTTTCAACGCTTGATGGCGCCTGTGATACGATTCATCAGCTACTGCAGGCAGGCGTTACCCCTGCGGCGGCCGAGCTGATGGATAGAACCTGTCTGGATGCAATCGCCCAAAACCGCCGCTTTGACTTTCCGGCTACAGCGCAAGCCTGTATTATCACCGAGGTTGACGGCGCGGAGGAATCCGAACTGCGTGCGCAGGCGGAACAGATCGAAGCGATTGCTGTCGCCAACGGCGCTGTCGAACTGCGGGTTGCCAAAACCGCCGCCGAGGCGGACAGCCTGTGGGGGATTCGCCGGGCGCTAAGCCCTGCTGTCGGCGCGCTGGCACCCGACCGTGTCAGTGAGGATATTTCCGTACCGCGCAATGAGTTTCCCGAAATCGTGCGCCGCATCAGCAAGATCGTTGCCAAACACGAGCTGGCTTTTGCCGTATACGGCCATGCCGGCGACGGTAATCTGCATCCTTCCATTTTGTGCGATATGTCCGATCCCCAGCAGGCGAAACGGGTTCACCGCGCAGTTGACGAAATGTTCGCCGCTACGCTTGAGTTGGGGGGAACCTTGTCCGGCGAACACGGCATCGGCATGACCAAGCAGCAGTATCTGAAAGACGCGCTTGGCGAAGCCGGCGTTGCTGTGTTGCAGGCAATTAAGAAAGCGCTTGATCCCAACGGTATTCTCAATCCGGGGAAAATGTGGCTGGAGGAGGATTTGGCTCATGACTGACAGCAAACAACAGCTCTTGGCGAAAATCCATGACATTGCCAGTAAATGCGACCGCTGCGGCTCCTGTCTGCTGGTGTGTCCCGTCTATGCGGTTAACAGCAAAGAGGCCTGCGGTGCGCGGGGCATGGTGAACGCAGCCCGCGCCCTGGTGAAGGGCGATATTGCACCGGCGGCAGCGATCCGGAAGTCGGTGGATTTCTGCCTGCTCTGCGGCGCCTGTATCGACGTCTGCGCCAGCAAAGTAAATGTGCCGGAGGTTATGCTAAAAACCAGACAGCTGTTAGCAGGCCTTTCACCCCAAGACGTGACACTCAGCGAGCCGGAAACGGCCGCGTGCGAGCAGGCGTTCACCGCTTTATGCCGAATTAATGCCGGTCTCGCGGCGGAGGAACCGGCGTCTGGCCGCCAGGCAGCCTACTTTTTCTGCCATCACAGCCGGCTGGGGCCGCTGGATAATGCGGTCAACACGCTTAAGCTGCTGCATGCCGTCGCAGACATAGAGCTGGTGAATAATGAATGGGCCGGACTGGCGGCGCTGGCCAGCGGCCATGTGGAGCAATTTACCGACAGCCTCAAGCAAAATATTCTGCTGTATCAGGAAGCCGAGACTATTGTCTCCGACTGTGCCTGTTGCAGTGATACACTGAAGAAGGCGGCTGCCTATCTTAGCGACGACCCGGACTGGCGCGAACTGGCAGCCGATTTCAGCGGCAAAATTGTCCCGCTCAGCGATTACCTGACTCAAGCCGGTTATATGCCACGGCCGCACACCGGCACAGTAACTTATCATGACCCCTGTCATCTGGGCCGGCTGCAGGGCCTGAAAGCACCGCCGCGCGACCTGCTAAAAGCAGGCGGCGCTTATACAGAAATGGCGGCAGCGGATTCCTGTTGCGGCGGCCCCTGTATGTTCCCGGCGGATTACCCGGAAGCCAGCGCGGCACTACTGGAGAAAAAACGGCAAAACATTGAGAATAGCGGCGCCACTACTGTTGCCACCGAATGCTACGATTGCCTGACACAGTTGCAGAAAGCCGCCGCCAAAAGCGGCGGCAAGTTCCGGGCGGTGCATATCAGCGAAATCCTTTAATCCGCTGACGGCGGCAATACCAGGCAAGGGCTGCCTGCTCCAACAAAAAACTGCTTTGCCGCCTGCGAGCGACAAAGCAGTTTTTTTATTGAGGAACCTCAGATCAATTGCAGACCCGTGATAAAAACGCCTTTGTCCGCGGATCTCGCGGCTGATTAAAGATAACCCCGGGCGCGCCTTCCTCGACAATAATGCCGTTCTCCACATAGATAATCCGCGTCGCCACCTCGCGAGCAAAAGCGATCTCGTGGGTGACAATCAGCATCGTCAGCCCCTCGGCTGCCAGTTCGCGCATAACCGCCAGCACTTCACCGACCATTTGCGTATCAAGCGCGGAGGTCGGCTCATCCATCAGCAGTACCTGGGGCTGAATCGCCAGAGCCCGCGCAATTGCCACCCGCTGCTTCTGCCCACCCGATAACTGCCGCGGCTTGGCATTAATATACTGGGCCATGCCGACCTTTTCCAGAAAGCGCAGCGCCGTCTGGCGGGCCGTTTCCTGATCCTGTTTCAGCACTTTAACCAGGCCAATCATGCAGTTTTCCAGAACAGTCATATTATTAAACAGGTTAAACTGCTGAAACACCATGCCTACTTTTGTCCGGTACAGGGTCAACCCCTGCTGCTGCTCGACAATGTTGCGCTGATCATAGATAATCTCGCCGGACGTCGGCTCCTCCAGCAGGTTGATGCAGCGCAGCAGCGTCGACTTACCGGAACCGGAGGCGCCGATAATGCAGATAACATCGCCCTGAAAGACATCAAAGCTGATACCCTTTAAGATTTCCCGCTGACCGAAGTATTTGACTAAATTTTTAATGCCGAGAATCGGCTGCTGCCCGGCTTTTGTATTATCCATAGTTAGCTCTCGCCTTTCTTTGAAGTAAACGGACCGCAGGGATCAGCCAAGGGATCATAGGAGACCAGCGCATAATTGTCCGGTCCGTCCATTCGTTTCTCTATCCACAGCAATAACCGCGACACCGTAAACGTCATAATAAAGTAGATCGCGCAGGTAATAAAAAACACTTCAAAATAGCGATAATAAGCGCCGGCGGCTGATTTGGACAAAAAATACAGTTCGGTTACCGAAATGACATTAAGAACCGAGGTATCCTTGATATTAATAATCAGATTGTTGCCGATCTGGGGCATGATGTTACGCAGCGCCTGCGGCAGAATAACATAGGCCATCAGTTGAAAATGGTTCATGCCAATCGCCTTGGCAGCTTCCTTTTGACCCGCATCGATCGACAGGATGCCGCCGCGCACGGTCTCCGCCATATAGGCGCCGGTATTCACCGATACCACTAAAAAGCCGGCAAACAGCGGCGACATATCAATATCATACAATTGCATCGAGCCATAGTACACGACCATTGCCTGCACAATCATTGGCGTTCCCCGGAACAGTTCGACATAGGCTGCAAGCACAGCCCGGACGCACCGGTTTAAACTGCGTTTCAGCCAGTTATCCTTGGGATTAGCGGGAATCGTCTGCAATATCCCGACAACCAGGCCAATCGCACAGCCGATAGCCGTACCGGCGACAGCCAGCAGCAGGGTAACGGCCGCGCCCTTTACAAACAGTACTCCGTATTGCTGCAACAAAAAATATACCCATTCAAAAAAGGTTACCGGCATCGTACTTGTCATCATTCTTGCCACCTTGATCGTTCAATTGGACAAACCGGGGGGATGGCCGGCGCCATCCCCTCTGTACACATTATTGTTTTGCCAGCGGCTGCTTCTTAATCGCTTCTTCCATCAGCTTGGCACGGTCGGCTTCTGTCATCGCCGATAAAGCGGTGTTAATTTTCGTCAACAGGTCACCGCTTTTGCCTTTGGCAACCGCAATTCCCATTTCCACATCTTCCTTATTGGCCTTAAAGCCCTGACCCTCTTTAAAGTCGAGCATGATCAGCCCCGGATTGGCGTAGGCGGCTGCCATGGCGGTCGGCTTATCAGTAGCCAGTACTTCCACCTTACCGGATGTCAGTGCAACAATCATGCCGGGAACATTATCAATAGCCGGCTGAATTTTCGCATCGGGAATCTGCTGCAGCAAATCATACCATACAGTATTGAGCTGTGAGGTGGCGACAGCGCCTTTAAGAGCCGCAAGCTCCTTGGCGGCGGCAAAGGAGCCGTCCTTTCTCACTAGGGCAACAATATCGGCATTATAGTAAACCGAGGAAAAATCCACCGTCTCCTTACGCTTGGCGGTAATGCTCATGCCGGCGATGGCGGCATCAATCTTGCCGGCGTTGACGGCAGGAGCCAGACCATCCCATTCGATTTTGTGGATTTCCAGCTCATAGCCCATGGATTCGGCAATTTTCTTGGCGATCATCACATCATAGCCCATGGCATATTCCTGGCTGCCTTTAATTTTCACCGCGCCGTTATCTGCGCTGGTCTGCGTCCAGTTAAAGGGAGCATAGCCGCATTCCATGCCAACCCGGAACACTTTTTTATCGGCCGCTTTTTCCGCCGTCTCTTTTTTGTCTCCGGAACAGCCCGCAAGCGCGGCGGCCACTACTAAAATAGCTAAACAAAGGATCATTCTTACCAGAGTCTTGTTTTTCTTCATTTCTCCCAACCTTCCCTTTATTCCGGATTAGTAATACCTATAATTGTAACAATGCACCGGAAGAAAAGTCAAGCTGTATACATTTAACCGTATGACAAATAACGCCGTTGCCGGCGCGATTCCACGGAGGACACGGAGGCCACAGAGAAAAATGGGTATTTTTTTACAAATACCTATAACCCGCTGTGTCTGCCGGGGAAAAGGCTTCCCCTCTCTGTGATTTGTGCTGATACGGCTTTCCATAAAAGGAAAAACAATGATGAATCAGAAATAGCCATCGTGAATTTGCGGAATTCAGCCAGCTATTGCTCCAGGCAGTCGGCGATTTTACAGAATACTGACATCTTCACCATTTAGAATTTTTTTCATATTCCGCATCGGACACATTTTGCCGCACATGGTGCAGCTGTCCTCACACTCAGGCGCGGACTGCTCGCGGTAGCGCCGCGCTTTCTCCGGATCGATCGCCAGCGCCAACATGCGGGGAAAGTCTACGTCGGCGCGGGCAGCGCTCATTTGATTATCCCACTCACGGGCACCGGCAATCCCCTTGGCAATGTCGGCGGCATGGGCGGCGATGCGGGCGGCGATAATTCCCTCTTTCATATCATCCAAATCGGGCAGCCGAAGATGCTCGGCCGGGGTTACGAAGCAGAGAAAGTCGGCACCGCTGGCTGCGGCAATTGCACCGCCGATTGCACTTGTTATATGGTCGTAGCCGGGAGCTATGTCGGTCACCAGCGGTCCCAGAACATAGAAAGGCGCTCCGTGGCACAATTTTTTCTCCAGCAGCATATTGGCGGCAATCTCATTCATCGCCATATGCCCCGGGCCTTCAATCATTACCTGGACATTTCTCTCCCAGGCCCGCTTTGTCAACTCACCCAGCGTAATCAATTCCTCAATCTGGGCCGGATCGGTTGAATCGTTAATTGAGCCGGGCCGGCAGGCGTCTCCGAGGCTGATGGTGACATCATAACGCTCGCAAATATCCAGCAGCCGGTCATAATGTTCATAGAACGGGTTTTCCTGATTGTTCATTTCCATCCAGGCAAACAGCAGAGAGCCGCCGCGGGAGACAATATTCGTCAGCCGCTTGTTGTTTTTAACCCGGTTGGCAGTCGCCCGGTTCATTCCGCAGTGGACGGTAATAAAATCGACGCCGTCATTGGCGTGACGCTCCACTACCGAAAAGAACTCATCAACGCTGATATCCTTGAGCTCCTTGTCAAGCATACCGACAGCGTCATACATCGGCACTGTGCCGATCATCACCGGCGACATCGCAATCAAGGCCTGACGAAACTCGCGGGTTTTGCCGTAACAGCTTAGATCCATAATCGATTCCGCTTTTAACGCAATTGCCCGTTTCGCTTTTTCCACTTCCAGCGAAATATCGCAGCAGTCTTTGGAAACACCGAGATTAACGTTAATCTTGGTGCGCAGTCCCTGGCCGACGCCTTCGGGATTAAGACTGCGGTGATTCTTATTGGCGGGAATAACAACCTTGCCTTCGGCAATTAAACGGCGAAGCTGGTCAGCGTCAATTCCTTCCTTAGCGGCGACAGTCCGCATCTGTTCGGTGACAATGCCTTTGCGGGCCGCATCCATTTGAGTAGTATAAATCATATTTACACCTTCCTTTTCCATTGCCGAGCATCCGCATAAGGCGTCGCTGCATCCCCCAAGCAAAAAAGCCTGCCATCGTATGGCAAGCCTTGTTGGTTTTGCTTTCCTACGGTGGTATTAACCACATCAGGTTCGAGGGTTGGAGCTATGCTCCTCTCAGCCAAACGGCACCCCTAGCGATTGTTCAGTTATTTCCATTATAGATGAAGTCGCCGTAATTGTAAAACAGTAAAATCCACATCGTCCTGGCCGGAAACCCGGGGAGACGACAGGAAGAACGATTCCACGCAGAAAACAGAGGATGCCCGAGGGGAGAACGGAAAATTAACTATATTCAAATCCCCGGTATCCTCTGTGGAATAGTCTCTCCGGTCCCTCCGTACAGGCATCCCGCTGTGAATCGTTTCCTGCGTACTATGGCAATATCCTCTGCAGGCTGATTACGGCTTTACACTGGCTTTATAGAGCTGCTTACCGTCTTTCAGCTCGATGATTACCGCGCTTTTTACGGCATCGTGGGTTGCATTCAACGTCGTTGCACCGGTAACGGCGGCAAAATCCTTCGTTGCCGCCAGCGCCTCGCGGATTTTGGCGGCGTCGGTGCTGTTGGCGCGTTTAATCGCGTCAATTAACACACTGGCGGCATCGTAACCGAGTACAGCTAAAGCGTCCGGCGCCTGGCCGTATTCCTTTTTATAGGCTTCCACAAATGTTTGCGAGGCGGCGCTGGTATCATCAACCGAATAATGATTGGTAAAATAGGTGTTATTAAGCGCTGCCGCCGTACCGATTTCTACCAGCTTCGGCGAATCCCAGCCGTCGCCGCCGATAATTGGCACAGTAATTCCCAGTTCCCGCGCCTGTTTGACGATCTTGCCGACTTCCTCATAATAACCGGGAACATAAAGCACCTGAGGAGCAAGCGCTTTTACCTTGGTCAGAATCGTCTTGAAATCCTGGTCCTTTTGCAGGTACGATTCCTCGGCCGCAATAACACCGCCGCCCTTGACAAACGCTTCCTTGAAAAAGGCCGCCAGTCCTTTGCTGTAGTCGCTGCTGCTATCGATCAGAATAACAGCTTTATTAAGCTTCAATGTATTAAGCACAAAGTTGGCGCCGACGGTTCCCTGGAACGGATCAATGAAGCAGACGCGGAATGTAAAATCCTTGACCTTGCCGCTCTTTTCATCAACCGTGACCTTGGGGTTGGTCGCCCCTACCGCCAGGAACGGCATCTTGCTGGCTTCAGCCACACTGGAAGCGGCAATTGCGTTGGAACTGGCAAAAATACCAGTCACGGCCACGACTTTATCCTGGGTTACCAGTTTGGTCATTGCATTAACTGATTCGGAAGGCTCGCTTTTATTATCGGCGATAACCGCTTGAATCTGCTTGCCGAGGACGCCGCCTTTAGCGTTGGCTTCCTTTATTGCCATTTTAGCGCCATTGGCCGACGAAGTACCAAAGGTAGCGTTGCCGCCGGTCATTTCATTCAACAGGCCGATTTTTACTCCCTGCGCTTCACTGCCACCGCAGCCGCTTACCGCCAGCACACCAAGCAATCCAACCGCCAGCAGCATTTGTTTAAACTGTCTCATAAGTCTAACCCCTCCACGATCAAAATGGTGAATTTCGCGGGAATGCGCCGCCGTAAATAAAAAGAGTCAAATCATACGATTTGACTCTGAAGAACAATAAAAAAGACGCAATGCAACAATGCATTCACCCGATTGCTCTGTCCTTTTGCCTGAGAGTTTCATCGGCGTCGCCGCCGACTTGCCCCTTCGGCGCCCTGACAAATCAGCTGTCAGGGGCTCTCCAGAGTTCCATCCATCTACGGTAGGGTTAGCCGGCAAGGCTACTTTCCCGCAAAATTCACATGGACATCCGTATTAAATTTTTAATACCAATGTGATTAGTATATCACCAAAAGCGTCTTTGTCAAGATGTTTTTGCTTGTTTACAGTCTGAATCTGGCGATCGTCTCCTGCATCTGTTGTGCCAGCTGTGCCAGCGATTGGCTGGACGAGGCAATTTCCTCCGTCGATGCCGACTGCTCTTCCGTTGCCGCTGACACACTTTGGGCCTCGGCGGCAGTATGCCTGGTCACTTCGTCAATATGCTGCATGGCCGTGACGACCTTATTGCTGCCAACGGCAATTTCGCCAATAGCGGTTGACATATCCCTGACTCTGGCGGCAACCTGATCAACGAGTGCCGTTATATGGCCAAATGCTTCACCGGCCTGGTTGACAACCCGGCTGCCGACCGCGACTTGATCCGCACCGGCCTGCATAGCTCCAACCGCGTCGCGGGTATCGGACTGAATTTCGCCGACAAGAGCGGCAATCTGCTTAGCCGCGTCTCGTGATTCCTCTGCCAGTTTCCGGACCTCATCGGCGACCACGGAAAAGCCGCGGCCGGCTTCTCCGGCTCTGGCCGCTTCAATCGCCGCATTCAGCGCCAATAAGTTGGTCTGAGCCGCAATCGCGCCAATGGTATCCACAATCCGGCCAATTTCCGTTGACCGTTCGCCTAAACGGCTGACCTTAACCGAAGAGGCGTTCACGACCCCTTCGATTTTTGCGATCTGATCAACAGCCGTACCGACAGCCTTGCCGCCCTCATTCGCCGCCAGCAGCGTCTGTTCGGCGGCGGCGGCGACATTGCCGGCATTGCCGGCGACACCCTGAATAGTGGCGGTGATTTCTTCCACGACCGCGGCCGCGCTTTCGACCACGGTCCGCTGCTGTTCCGATCCCTGGGCCACATCACCTATCGATACCGCCACCTGATTGGCGGCAAGGGCCGACTGGTCGGCACCGGCACTAAGCTCTTGCGAGGAGGCTGCCAGCGTCTGGGCCAGCTCGTCAATCTTTTGAATCAAGCCGCGCAGCTGTGATGTCATATGATTAAAATCGGTGGCTAGATCCCCCACCTCGTCATTTGTTGTCACCGCTACAGTCGGCGTTAAGTCGCCGGCGGCGACTAATCCTGCCGCCCTGGCCAGGAGCTTGATCGGCCGGGAAAGATTTCTGGCGATAAAGACGGCCAGCAAAACCGTAAGGACAATAATGACTGCCGTAATCGAAACAACCGTGTAAAACAGGCGGTTTTGCGCCGCGTAGGCATCAGCCAGCGTTTGGCCTGCAAAAACGGCCCCAACTGCCTTGCCGTCCGGACCGGTCAACGGCAGGTAATGCGTTATGTACGGGGTGCCCAGAATTTCCGCCTTGCCGCTATAGGCGGCGCCTTGTCGCAACACAGTCTGCGCCACATCCGCGTTCAAGACGGTGCCTACCGCTCGCTGGCCGTTTTCGGTCACAGTAGTAGCGACTCTGACATCACCCCAAAACAGCGTGGCTTCAGTTGAAAACAATTGCTTTGCCTGATCAACCGCAGCGTTTTTACCGATGTCATAGCCCACCGAAATGGCACCGACGATTTGGCCGGCGGCATTTCTAACCGGTATGCCGGCCCGGGCGGCCAGCTTGATCTCCGTTCCCGCCTCCAAAGAAGCGTAAGACTTGCCGGCAAGCGCCTGCCGCACATTCTCCTGAGCGGTCACGGAATCGCCCGCCTTCTCCGGCCTGTGCGTCCTGGCCAGGACAATGCCGCCAGCATCCGTCACAGTCGCAAAATCAACCTTGGCCGCCGCCGTCGCCGGCGACAGCAGCGACAGAATCCGCGCGCGGTCCCGCCCCTCAACCGCCTCAGCCAGAAGCGGGATTTGCGCCAGTAGAACACCGTGACTGAGTGCCTCCTGCTGCTGCCGATCAACTAAAGTCTTCAGCCCCTGGGCGCCAAGGGCCGCCTTCTGCGCATTTTCGCTTTGCATGGTAGCCGCCGACAGGTAAAGCGAGGGGATAACAGTAGCGGCAATTCCAGCCAGGCTGACTGCAACAAAGCAAAAGATCAGCTTTGTCGCGAGAGATCGTTTTTTCAATTGCATAATAACCTCCAGCTTTTAATTACAAAATAATAATGCAGTTCATAAATTGCTATAAAAATAAAATAAATCAACAAATAAAAATTATTTGTTGATTTATTTTATCAGCACTCTTTTGCTTTGTCAATACAAAACCGCTGCGGCCACAGCTTCCTGCAAAACTTTGGCCACAGCCGTCTCTCACCATTATGTTCACAGCCTATCTCCGGCGTGAAACGCAGTTCCAACTATCAGCCGCCGATGATAAAACTGCGCATAGAGATCGAGCCGTTTTGCATATCGGTGCAGCTAAAATCCAGGCTGTCGCCGCCAGTCTGCAATGCCAGCGCGTACAACATCGGCAGGTAATGCTCGTTGGTCGGAACCGCCAAGCGGGCATCGGGCAGATTCTCATAATCGATCAGGCGATCATGTTCACCAGCCAGGAGCAATTCGCCGGCAATCCGGTCAAACGCTACCGCCCAGGGATAGGTCTCACCATACAAAGAGGCAAAATTAACCCGGGACAGATTATGGACAATGTTGCCGCTGCCGATAATCAAGATCCCCTTCTGGCGCAATTCGGCCAACCGCCGGGCAAAATCGTAATGCTGCCGCGGCGACTTGGACCGGTCCAGACTCATTTGCAGAACCGGTATATCCGCTTGCGGATACATAAACTTTAATACAGCCCAGCCGGCGTGATCAATTCCCCGGACCGGATCGGCTGCAATCAGTTCCGGCGCCGTCTGCCGCACGATCTCCGCCTGCTGCGCCGATCCCGGACAGGGATAGGTTTCCCGGTATAATTCAGCAGGAAAACCATAGAAGTCATAAATGGTCGGCGGCTGGTCAGCGGCCGTAACGCAGCTGCCGCTGGTTTGCCAATGGGCTGACACCACCAGTACAGCCGCCGGCCGGGGTATTGACTCTCCCAGAGCGGTCAGGCTGCGGGTGTAGGTATTGTCGGCAATAATATTCATTGGCGAGCCATGGCCGACAAAAAGAACCGGCATTTTCATACAATCACATCCTTAGGCAATAAAATACGGCGATGCAATAGCGGCTGCCAGCGTCCGGGAAACCGGCGACTGCCGGCGGATACTCGCCGGGTGTGTACTAAAGTGATTTGCCGGCAAGCTTGGCGACAAACTGCCGCGCCAGTCTGCCAGAGCGGCCGGAGTGGGACATTTCCCAGCGCAACGCCTCGCTGCGCAGTTCTGCCGGACTTAGCGAGAGTTGCTGCTTAGCCGCAATGGTTTCGACAATTCGCAGGTACTCCTCCTGATTCGGCGAAGCAAAGGTCAGTGTAATGCCGAAGCGGTCGGAAAGAGAAATTTTTTCGTTAATGCTGTCCTGATGATGGAGCTCGTCGCCGCTGCGGTCCTGCCAGGTTTCACGAACAAGATGGCGGCGGTTGGAAGTGGCGTAAATCAGGACGTTGTCCGGCTTGGCTTCAAGCCCCCCGTCCATCGCCGATTTCAGATTCTTATAGCCGATCTCAAATTCCTCAAACGAAAGATCGTCAAGAAAAACGATAAATTTTTTGCCCCAGGGGCGCAGTGCATTCATAATTGCCGGCAGGCACTCCAGGTCTTTTTTGGAAACCTCAACCAAACGCAGTCCCTGCTCATAGTAGTGATTTGCCAGCGCCTTCACCGAGGTTGATTTACCCGTTCCCCGGGCGCCGACCAGCAGGACATTGTTGGCGGGCCGGCCGGCGATAAACGCTTCCGTGTTTTCAAGCAGCGTCTGTTTCTGCCGCTCATAGCCGATAATATCATCCAACTGAACCGGATCGGCATGACGCACTCCAGTCAAGCCCTGCTCCCAGTCCCACCTGAACGCAGTGCAGGTCGCCATCTCACCATAGCCATAGCGCCCATACAGCTGTTGCAGCTTTGCCGTAATTTCCGCCGGGGAGCACGCCCCGGAAGCGGCGAAATACGTCTGCAGCGCCGCCAAATTCGGCGGCAGTTGGGGACAGGCGGGCTGGTAAGCCCGGATCAGGCTGTCAACTCCGCCAAAATCAGGCGCTGCCGACAGTACTCGCTGCAGGATCGCCACATCGTGCGCAACTGCGTTCAGCAGCCCGCTGCCGGCTTTTATTCCTTTCTCGGCAATGCTGCTGAATAGATTGCGGCCGTAGCCGACCTGATAAAGGATGTAGGCAATCGGCAGATGACCGCCTATGCCTGTTTCCTCCGCAAACCGGATCAGGTCTCCCGCCAGCTCGTATTCAAGCCGGTACTCCTCGCCGCTTTCCAGCAGGATCAGTTTTTTAATCAGTCCATCCTCAAGCAGATTCCGGTAAATCAATAATTGCTCAAGTTCCGCTAAAACCGCAGCCATTGCAAGCCTCCTTATCCATCCCCAGCCAAAATGCAAAATCAATCTGTAAAGCAATAACACGCAGACAAATGCGCTTACCGTCCGTACGCTGCTTACATTATTTCACGCCGCGTCCGATAAGTCAACCAGGCTGCACAGCTGCGGCCCTGACTCCAGACGCAGCACAAATACGGGCAGGGAACCGCCTTCGCGATTCCCTGCCCGTTCGGCTGCCGCCGGCAAACTATAACAGGATAAACATAGCGACAATAATCGCGCAGATCATGCCAAGCGAATTGCGCTTGGCAATTTCCATGGGATTGACGCCGGCAATGCCGGCCAGAATAATCGTCGCTCCGGTAATTGGTGACATGGTCCGGCCAAGCGCTCCCCCCAGGGAGGCCATGCTGCCCATGCTAATAATATCAAGACCGAATTCAGGGGCATGCGGCGTCACCGCTTCGTTGAAGGCAAACGCGGCGGCATCGCCGGAGCCGGAAATGATCCCCAGCGCAAAGGGACCAAAGGCGGCGGCCAGTTTAACAATCTCCGTCGAATTCAGCATGAATTGAATGAAGGCTTTAACAAGGCCAAGCGCGTTCATGCCGCTGACAAAGACACCGGCGGCAATAACAATACCCATAATCTGCGCATAGGCCTCGCCCATCCCATCAAAAAATGATTTTGTAATCTCAACCGGATTTTTCCTGGTAACAACAAGCGCAATAATCGCGCCAATCAGCATCGCCTGCGGTACGCCCATTTTGAAAACCGGTACCTTGCCGCTGGCTCCCAGCAGAAGGATGATGATCGGAAACAAGGGTACCATTGCATACAGGATGTTGGTTTTGATTGGAACAGCGCCTGCAGCGGCTTCAGGCATCTGATAGCCTTTATGTTCTTTCAGGAAAAAGGCCACCAGTGTGACACCAATCGCGGCAATCACGACTGAGGCGATATCAGCCAGATAATGCACACCAATAACGGTCATTACATCCACCTGGGCCAGCTTGGCGACAACGCCGTTATGGGCCAGTCCCGGGCTGAGCATGCTGCCATAAGTGCCGGATTTGACGGCGGCGGCGGCAGTGGCGGGATGAATGCCGGCAGACATTAATAACGGAATAAAAATAGCGCCAACTGCGGCAGCAGCTCCAGCCGCGCTGGGCAGAGCAATATTAATAGCGAAGGTAGCCAGTGTCGCTCCCGGAATCAGCAGCGGCCGCACCTTGGTCAGCCACTTGGCAAACAGGTTGATCAGATGTTTATCACAGCCGGTTACTTTCATTACCAGGGCAAAGCCCATGACCGAGCAAATCGCCTGAATCAGGCCGCCCTCGGTCATGCTTTTGGCAAAAGCATTGAAAGCATCCATCGGCTTGCCGGCCAGGGTAGCCATGATAATGCCTGATAGCAGCAAAACCAAACGTGAATCATAACGTTTCAGCAAAAAATAGATCGTCACAAGAACAATAATACCACCAATAGCCACCATCATTTTCAAAATCCCCCCGTTATTAAGTTAGAATCCTTTTGTCTCTACGCAGCTCGGATCCCTCCCGCCGGCCTGTTGCAGCCGCGGACAGAAACGCTATTCACCCCCATTAAAAAATGACGCCTCAGTATTTAAGTTCTGAAGCGTCATTGCTATCATTTACATAATGATTATAACGCTTACCACTATTTTTTTCAAGTACATTTACATAACCTTATTAAAAATCCATCCACAGCTATTGTATTGAACACTCGGTCTCCTATATAATAACAACATGTCCGCCAAACGGCGCTCACCATCGTACAGGAGGTCACTATGAAAACGAAAATTCGCATTGGCATTGTTGGTTATGGCAACCTTGGCAAAGGCGCCGAACTGGCGCTCAAACATAATCCTGACATGGAATTGACGGCTATATTTTCCCGGCGGCAGCTGGCGGCAACAAACAGCGGCGCACCGGTAATTTCGCTGGACCAGGCCGCCGATTATCAGGGAAAGATCGACGTAATGCTGCTTTGCGGCGGCTCCGCCACCGACCTGGTTGAACAGGGTCCCCGTCTGGCCGCATTATTCAATACGGTCGACAGCTTCGATACCCATGCCAAGATTCCCGCGTACTTTGCCGCCATGGATCAGGCGGCAAAGCAAGCGGCAACGGTGGCCACGATCTCAGTCGGCTGGGATCCGGGACTGTTCTCGCTCAACCGGCTGCTCGCCGCCGCCGTGCTGCCGCAAGGCAGTGACTATACCTTTTGGGGCAAAGGCGTAAGCCAGGGCCATTCCGATGCACTGCGGCATATCCCCGGCGTCCAAAACGCCAAGCAATATACCATTCCCCGCGACAGCGCCGTTGCCGCCGCGCGCTCCGGCTTGAACCCCGCTCTCAATTCGGCTGATTCGCATATCCGTGACTGCTATGTCGTCGCCGAGCCCGGCGCTGACCGCAGCGCGATTGAAACACAAATCAGAACTATGCCGCATTATTTCGTCGGTTATGAAACCCGCGTTACCTTCCTGACAGAAGCGGAATTCGCCGCCAACCACGCCGGCATGCCTCACGGCGGCGTCGTCCTGCGCAGCGGCAGTACCAGTCCCGGGGTTAACCAAATGCTTGAGTTCGGCCTGAAGCTCGACAGTAATCCCGAATTCACCGCCAGCGTATTGATCGCCTACGCGCGGGCTACTTTCCGGATGTCCAGGCATCAATTCAGCGGCGCCTGCACCGTTTTTGACATCCCCTATGCCTGGCTGTCGCCAAAATCGGGTGAGGAACTGCGCAAAGAACTGCTATAGGGTAAGGACACGAAAACAGCGAAAGGCAGCTCTGCCTCTCGCTGTTTTCGTGTCCGCCGCTTTATACCTTGACAAAACGTATCTTCAGAATGCCGTCGACGCCGCCGACAAATTCCAGCGTTTCCTTTGAAACCTCAGAGTCAACGCTCAGGACCATCATTGCCTGGTTATCGGTAAGCTTGCGGCCGAGCTGCATGGTCGCAATATTGACCTTGGCAACCCCCAGCAGCGTGCCAATCTGTCCGACAACACCCGGCTTGTCGATGTTTTCGCCAATCAGCATATACGGAGTCGGAATAACATCAAATTCATAGCCGTTGATTTCAACAATGCGCAGATCGCCTTTACCGAAAACAGTACCGCTGATGGTAAACTCCTTGCCTTTCGAGCAGACCTTTACGGTAATCAGGGTCATATAGCTGTCAGACTCCGATTCCTTGCTTTCGGTAACGGCCACTCCCCTGCTTTTCGCCACAACCCGGGCGTTGACATAGTTGACTTTCTCCTTGAGCACCGGCTCAAACAGGCCTTTCAGGATCGCCAGCGAAATAACGGAGGTCTCCATCGCCGCTACCTCGCCGCGATAGATGATTTCCACCTTTTCAACCGCTTCCTTCTCCAGTTGATAATACATCTTGCCCATAATCTCGCCAAGCTTCAGATAGTTTTTAACCGCCGCCAGTTCCTGGCTATGCAGTGTCGGCAGATTGACCGCATTGGGAACCATCTCGCCGCGCAGCGCCGAAACCACTTCCTGGGCGATGGTCAGACCTACATTGTCCTGGGCTTCTTTGGTGTCAGCCCCGGCATGCGGCGTGACGATGACGTTCTCACAGTCCAGCAGCGGCGAAGTGGGATCGGGCTCACCCTCAGGGACATCAACGCCGGCGCGGGCGACAATTTTCGCTTTAAGCGCTTCGAGCAGCGCCGCCTCATTGACAATGCCGGCGCGGGCGCAGTTGATCACCGTCAGACCCTTTTTGGCCACCGCCAGCTGCTCCCGGCCAATCATACCATAGGTCTCTTCTGTTTTCGGCGTGTGAACGGTAAGAATATCAATCTCCCGCAGCATATCCTCCAGCTTCGTTCGCCTTTCCACTCCCAGGTGCTGAAAACGGCTGTCGCTGATATACGGATCGTAAGCAAGCACCTTAATGCCAAACGCCTTCAGCCGGGTGGCCACCAGCGAGCCGATCCGGCCCAAGCCGACAATGCCGGCGGTTTTATTCTGCAGTTCGACCCCTTTCAGGCCGCTGCGGTCCCAGATCTTGCCGCTGAGGCGGGCATGGTGCTGCGGAATGTTGCGGCAGGTGGCCAGCAGCAGGCCGATGGTCAGCTCACAGGCCGAAACACTGTTGGAATCGGGCGTATTGACAACAATAATGCCGCGTTTAGTCGCCCCGTCCATGTCAATATTGTCGACGCCGTTACCGGCGCGGCCTACCACCTTCAGGCGGGAGGCCTTCTGATACAGTTCCTCGTTTACTTTCGTGTTGCTGCGAACAATCAATGCGTCGTATTCGCCAATCAGCTTTAATAGCTCCTGCCGCGTCAACCCTGTTTTGAGATCAACGGTTGCGCCTTCCTGAGCCAGCTTTTCCAACCCTTTCTCAGCAATCGGCTCCGTTACTAGCACTTTCATGATGTCCCCTCCATTTTGCTAAAAAAATAAAGCCCCCATCCCTGATAGGGACGAGAACCTTTCCCGCGTTGCCACCCATGTTGCCTTACGGCCAACTTTACCCGCTGTACTGGGCGGAACCCCTTTCTGACTCATCATCAGACACTCCCAGGCGGAACCTTGCTGTTGGGTGTAACGGCTCGCACCAACCGCCGTCTCTCTGAACACCGTACATTCGGCTTCCTGTTCATCATGTTTTTCCTTATTGCGCTGTAGTTTGATTATAGAGTGTGTTCGTTGAGAAGTCAAGTGTCTTTCTCGCCGTTTTGCCGTTCCGGCTCGCACCGCAGTATCACCGGCGGCTTGTGCCAGATTCGCCGATATGTTAGATTGTAGACATACCACAAACTGATTAAAGCTTAAGGGGAGTTTCTTATGTCGCATTCACTGACTCCGGCCGTTGCCGGCACATTGCAGCCTAAAACTGCTGCCAGTTCCGAGACTACGCTTTCCAGCCTGATGATGCCGGAACACGCCAATCCCTATCAGGTGGTTCATGGCGGCGTCATCATGAAAATCATGGACAATACCGGCGGCGCCGTTGCCCATCGCCACGCCGAGAGCAAGGTGGTTACTGCCAGAGTGGACGAAATGAAGTTTCTCGCCCCGGTCCGTATTGGCAGTCTGGTCAGCTGCCACGGCCGGCTGACTTTCGTCGGCAGTTCATCAATGGAAGTCGCGGTTACGCTGACGGCAGAGGGCTTGACCAGCAAGCAGCCGCTTCAGACGATGGCAACCGCCTATTTTATTTTTGTCGCGCTTGACGAGCATGATCAGCCGCGGCCGGTGCCGCCGCTGGAGCTCGTCAGCGAAGAGGAGCGCCGCGCATTCGCGGCAGGCAAGCAGCGCTATCTCACATACAAAAACCGGCAACGGACTGCAGATCTCACCAGGTAAAACCAATCCAAGCGCTTTATACAAGCGGCGCCTGGGCAAAGCCGGGTCCTTTATCGGTACGGCAAACCAACGTATGGCACAGCCAGACGTCATCGGCAGCGGGGAAATCACTGCGAAAATGATGTCCGCGCGATTCCTGCCGCTGCAAGGCACTGCCAGCGATAATGCCAGCCAGCTCGCACATGCTGTCAAATTGCAGCAGTTCCATTAGCTGCTGATTATACACACCGGTTTCAGGTACGTGCATAGAGGCGGCAGTTTCACGGAGAGAGGCGGCAGTTTGCGCCAGCCGGGCAAGACCGGCGGCGTCCCGCACAACACCGGCGCCAGCCTGAACCGCTTTACGCAGTTGGGACCGCAGCAGCCTCAACCCGTCAGCCGCCGGCCGGCCGCCGCCAAGCCGCGAGGCAACGCGGCTGGTTTCCTGCTCCAGCTCAGCGGCATCGACATCGGCAAGGGACTGCTGCTTCGCCCACTGCTGCGCGCAGAGCCCGGCCCTGGCGCCAAACACCTGGGTTGCAGTCAGGCCGCTGCCGGCCAGCCGGTTAGCGCCGTCAAAATTACCGGCACACTCCGGCGTCGCAAACAAGCCCGCCAGGTTAGTCCGGCATTGGTGATTAATGCGAATGCCGCCCAACAGATAATGCGCGCCCGGGGCAACTTCGATTCTGGCAGTCGCCGGATCAACGCCGTGGGCTTTAAGGTAATTGTACTGTGCAATATCAAGCTTTTTGCGTACAGCCGCAAGACCCTTGGGCGAATCACCGACATACCACCACAGGCCGCCGCGGGAAGTGCCGCCGGCATCAATCGCCCGCTGCATCAGCCGCATCGCTTCGTCCCGAACCGGCAGCGGCTGCGGCAGCACCGCTTCGCCCCGGTCATTGTAGACATTGCCTCCCAGAATATCTCCGGCTAAAAATTCATAATGGACAAAAGCACCTTTAAGTGACGGCGGCCAGATAATCACTGACGGATAAAACAGCACCATCTCCATATCAACCAGTGCAGCGCCGGCGCGATAGGAGTAGACAATTCCCTCGCCACTGGCGTCAGTCGGGCAATCATTGATATCCCACAGCCACTGGCAGCCGCCCGTGGCCATGATGACCGACTTGGCCCGCAACAGCGTCAATTGGCCGCTGCTCAAATTCAGCCCGACCGCGGCGGCAATCCGGTCGCCGCCGGCGGCCGCGACCAGACCGCTGACAAAAAAGTCGCCGGCGACAGTAATCCTTTCCTGCTTGCGGCAGGCCTGGGCCAAAGCGGCAACTAAGCCGATGCCGCCGCCCCTGACAAATAAATTACGCGGCTTTGATTGCCCCGGAAATTGGCCTAAGTTAAAACTGCCATCGGCGTTAACGGCAAAACCGGCGCCATAGCGCTGGGCGCTTAAAATACCTTCGGCGGCGCCTTCCGCTAATATCCGGGCCAATGACGGATCAGCCAGGTTGTAGCCGCAGCGGAGCGTATCCTCCATATATTGCCGGGGACTGTCTTCAGGATGAAACGGAGCCTGCATGCCCCCGGCGGCAGTCAGGGAGATTCCTGATCTGGCCACAGGCCCTTTATTGACGATCAGAACCTGAGCGCCAGCCTCCGCAGCCGCCAGCGCCGCCCGTAGTCCGGCAGCACCGCCGCCAATGATCAGCACATCGGTCTCCAGCGTTTTCTCCAGTTTCATTTGATCTCAGGCTCCCTTCCGGCAGAAATCGGCTGCGAAAAATCGACAACAACGTCACGAACCAGCCTGAATCCGGAATGCGGTTCAACGACGACAGACTCGCCCGGCCTGACTAGTGTCATGCAGCCAAGAACATCGCGGCCGTTGACCCGCACCAAACAAGAGCCGCACTTGCCTTTGAAACAAGTGGAGGTCCGACAGGCAAAGGCCGGCTCGATTTCATGAACCGCGGCCAGCAGCGCCATAACTGAAAGCGGTTCTGCGCTCTCGATAATAAAATCCTGAAACCACCCCGCTGTGCTTTTTTCCGGCTCAAACCGGAAAACCCTGATGACGATGTCCGAATCCGTCGCAGCCAACACGATCCCTCCCCTTAGGTTGTTTTTATCCTCTTTCGACACTGCCGGCAATCCCCCTGCCGGCCCATTCGTAACGGGGGAGATTTTGCAGCGTCCAGGGACGGCGTGGATAAAAATGACCAAACACCGGTTAGCGGTGTTTGGTCATTTTTTCTTATCAGGCTGGCGGTTGCCGCAAAAATCGCAAATGCGGGAGCAGGTTGACCGCGAATCCGCGAAGTCGACACGGAGAGCATCCAGATCCCCGCCTTGCCGTCTCCCTGGAATCGTTTTCTATGTATTTTTGCAACACCCTCAGACCACGCAGTGGCCGGCGCTCAGACGCCTAATTTGATACGCGGCTAGTAAAAGAAGATGAAGTTGGCAATCACCAGCGTAATCAGCGCCCCGATCATCGGTATCGCCGTACGCTTTACCACATCGAACGGCGATACGCCGCCCATGCTGGAGGCCACGACAATAACCGCCGTGATCGGCGATATGGCGCGGGCGGCGCTGGCGGCAAAATGCATTGGCAGCAGCATGACAACCGGCGCAACCGACATTTTGGCGGCAACCGTCGGTGTAAGCGAGGCAAAGGCAAAGAAAGGCGCGTTGCCTGATCCCATGATGACGGAACAAACAGCGATAATCGCGATCATGACCACAATCATACCGGCTGCGCCAAAGCCTGAGCTTTGCGCCGCGGCAATAACCTGATCGATGGTACCGATGACCATCAGGCCCTTGGCAAAGGTTTCACCAGCGACAATCAAGGTGATAACATTGGCCATTTGCATGCCAAGCCCGTCGAAGAAGGACTGGATATCGCCCAAAACCTTGCGGCCGTCGCGATGCCGGATATACTCGAAAATCATGCCGACCGTCACGCCGATAAACATGGATTTAATAATATCCATCTTAATCCAGTCGATCCAGAGACTGCTGAAAGACAGGATCAAGGCCAGCGGCAGGGCCGGCAGCAGCGCATAAATCATCGGCGGCAGGTTTTCCTCTTCCTGGGTCACCAGTTCACTGGCCGTAACGACATGGCCGTCGCGCTTATCCAGATATTTCTGGGTAAGATAATGCAAAACAGCAACAACCGGAATAACGACAGCGGCGATCGGCAGCTGATAATTGGTCCAGTAAAGAACCGGATCAATCCCTGCAGTCTGGGCCGACAGGATCGTACCGGTATCGCTGGGGCTCCAGTCGAGACAGAGCGTCGTGGCAATAACGGCTGTAGCTGACAGGCGGCTGACGCCAAGACTGATCAGAACCGGGAACATGGTAACCATCAACAGCATCGCCAGGCCGGAGGCGCTGTTGATGCACAGGCCCAGCAGCATGCCGACCACCCAGGCTCCGGCCATGACGATATAGGGAGACCGCAAAGCCAGCAGCGGCTTGATCGTCAGTTTGACCAGCGCCCGGCTGGCGCCGATGTGATCCATGTAGCGGGCGAATCCGCCGACAGCCATTATGTTGAGACCGAGGCCGGCGGCGCGAGAGCTCATCGTTTGCTTGATGAATTCAAACGCGTCAAAGATAACCGAGCCGGTACTCTGTTTAGCCGGTAAGATTGTTCCCAGCCCCAGCAGCACCGCCGCAAACATCAAAATGAGACCAGCCATAAACAAAACCGGCTGCGGCTTATATTTCTTAACAATCAAAAAACCGACCCAGAAGGTGATAATGACAGAAAGCACTAAACTCAACTTCTCTTCCTCCTTTTACTGTGTGAAATCCGGCAATAAACGCTCGCTATCCCCTCCTTACCTGATTTCCTGCCAGCCAATGACATCGACAATCCCCAGTCCGGGCGCATCAGGAACAATCAACTGCTCCTGACGGAAACCGACTCCGCCCACAACCGGATCTTCGGCCAGCAGCACCGCGGCGTCAAGATCGGCCCTGGTCACGATCTTTTTGCCGGCGGCAATGCTGGCGGCGGCGGTAATGCCGACTTTGCTCTCCAGCATGCAGCCCATCATGCACTGAATGCCCATGGTTTCGGCAAAATGGGCGATTTTAACGGCATTATGCAGCCCGCCAGCCTTCATCAGTTTAATATTGATCAGATCACAGGCCGACATTGCCAGCAGCTGAAACACTTCATAAGCGCCAAAAGCTGCTTCGTCAGCCATGATATCGGTTTCCACATGATCGGTAACATACTTTAGTCCGGCAAAATCGTGCGCTTTTACCGGCTGCTCGATCAGCTCGATATTCAAGCCCTGGTCCTCAAACTGCCGGATGAGGCGTACCGCCTCTTTCGGGCCCCAGCCCTGATTGGCATCGAGCCGGATCTTGACACCGGGGCCGACAGCCGTGCGCACCGCCTGTACGCGCTGCATATCAACCGCCGCGTCGCCGCCAACTTTAATCTTCAGCGCCTTATAGCCTTCAGCGACTGCCTCCAGCGAATCACGCACCATTTCTTCCGGCTGATTCAAGCTAATGGTCAAATCGGTCTCCATCACGCTGCGGTAGCCTCCAAACAGCTTATACAGCGGCAGCCCATGCAGTTTTCCGAACAGATCATGGACGGCAATATCCAGCGCTGCCTTAGCGGAACTGTTGTGCAGCATACCGGTATCCAGCACATCCATAATGGCTTCCAGACGATCAACTTCCATACCGATCAGTTTCGGTCCCAGCGTATCACGGATTGCGGCAATGATCGAATCCTGGCTGTCGCCAGTGATTACCGCGGTCGGCGGCGCGTTGCCAAAGCCGGTTTCACCGCTGTCGGCAATGACTTTTACAATAATATCCTCTGCCGAATTGACTTGGCGCAGCGCCGTTTTAAACGGCTTTTTCAATGGAATACTAACTTTTCCCAACTTGATTTCCTTAATTTTCATCAACCGATTCCTCCTTTATATCCGATAAAAAAATCCAGCCGGACAAAGCCTTCATCGAGGAAGGCCTGCCGCTGGATTTCGTCCACGTCTTCACCGGGGCAAAACCGGCTCACAGATAAACGAAGCAGCTCATTATTCACTTAAATCAATTGGCAATCCGCCAAGTATCCGCTTATATTTTTTTTGCGCATCCTTAAAGGCGACCAGAATGGCTTTTTGCGAGGAGCCAAAATAACGGCTTTCCAGCAACTTACCGATATCATCGGCGGAATCGGTAAATCGCCGGCCTCGCAGCAGGCTGCAGATAAAATCGGAGGTAATCGGAATCGTGGTCGAAGAGCCGCAGCTGACAATTCGGCCCGTATCACGTTCGACAATAAAAGCGATAAAAAACTGCCCGAATTGATGCGTAATCGGGTTATTCTGCTGCACTTTGGCGTTTCCGACAATATATAACGTGTTATCGGCAAACACAATCCCGCCTCCTCGCCTGACGGCGGCCGGCTTCTGCAAAGCCGCTTATGTTGATATTTATTCGTTAAGGTTAATAAAATATCCTTTCGTCACGGACATTTTTTCCCGTTTTAAATCATTTTTCCTGTTGCGCGCAAGCAAAAAAAGCGCACACGAATGCGCGCTTTTCGGCTGCGGAATCAAACGGCCTGCAGCGGCGGGCTATTTGTTCGCTATTTGCCCGTAAACCGGGGCACACGTTTTTCCTTAAAAGCGGCCACGCCTTCGCGGTGATCGGCAGTTTGCAGGCATAGCGCCTGGGCATCAGCCTCGAGCTCGAGAACCGCCTCCAGGGGCAGGCCGCGGCCGCGATTGAGCACCCGCTTGGTCAGGGCAAGGGCCAGCGGGGCTGAAGCAGCCAGTTTTGCCGCCAGTTCCGCCACGGTTGCCGTCAACTGACCGTCCGCTACCACCTGATTGACCACGCCCAGGCGAAGAGCAGTCTGAGCGTCAATCAGCTCGGCCGTAAACATCAATTCTTTCGCTTTATGCATTCCGACCACTTGCGGCAGTAAATACATCCCGCCGCAGTCCGGAACCAGGCCTACCTTGACAAAGCTTTGCCCGAAGCGGGCGCTTTCGGCGCAGTAAACAAGGTCGCAGGCCAGGGCCAGGTTAAAGCCGGCGCCGGCGGCAACGCCGTTGACCATCGCCACAACCGGCTTTTCCATATCCATGAGCGAAGCGGTTATAGCACCGGCGTCAGCGATGAACGCCCTGGCAGCCGCCGGATCGGATAAACTGGTCAGATAGCTGAGATCGCCGCCGGCGCAGAATGCCCGGCCGCTGCCGGTCAGGACCACCGCCCTGACCCGTTCGTCACGCCGGACCGTTGCCAGCGCTGCAGCGAACTCGTCCGCCAGATCGCGGTTGAAAGCATTCAGCGCCGCCGGCCGGTTCAGCGTAATCGTCGCCACGCCGCTGTCCTGCGTCAGTAATACATTCTTTTCAGACATGGATACGTCCCCCTTTCATATGCCTTAGTATTACAGGCCGGGGGAGGAAAATCCTGCCTCAATCTTAAATAACAAAACGACGAACCGCCGCCTGCAGCGCTTCCGCCAGTTTGGCCAACTCCTGGCTAGACGCCGCAATCTCCTGCACCGAAGCCGACTGCTCCTCAGTGGCGGCGGAAACGTTCTGCGTTTGTCCGGCGGTATCCTGACTGACACGATCGATATCGCGCACCGATTGCACAATTTGTTCGCTGCCGGTGGCCATCTGGTCGATTGACGACGATATCTCCCGGATCTGGGCCGACTCTTCATTGACCAATACGGCAATCTGCCGGAAGGCCTGGCCGGCGGATGCCACAACCTCCGCCCCCAGCTTGACTTCGCGGGTTCCTTCACCCATTGCGGTTACCGCTTTATCCGTCTCGGCCTGGATCTCCGCGATCAAAGAGGCGATTTGCTTCGCCGCTTCCTGCGATTGCTCAGCCAGCTTACGGACTTCTTCGGCGACAACAGCAAAGCCTCTGCCTTGCTCGCCAGCCCGTGCCGCTTCAATTGCCGCGTTTAGAGCCAGCAGGTTGGTTTGGCCGGCAATCCCGGATATCGTATCGACAATTTGGCCAATTTCCTGTGATCGCTGCCCCAGCTGCGCCACCACCTGCGCCGAATGCGACACAGTCTTTTCAATGCTGCTCATCTGATCCACTGCTGCCGTTGCCGCTTGATCGCCCTGACTGGCCGCTTCCCCGGTCTGATCCGACGTGCCGGTTACAGCCGCGGCATTAGCGGCAACCTGCTGGATCGAGGCTGACATCTGCTCAACAACCGCAACCGCGCTGTTAACTGCCTCCACCTGCTGTTCGGCCCCCGCAGCCACAGTCGTAATTGTGGACGCAACCTGATTTGCCGCCTGTGCAGACTGGTCGGCACTGGCAGTCAACTGCTCCGACGCTGCCGCCACCTGCTCCGCCGACTGCACGACCTGGCGCAATACGGAACGCAGTTGCCCGGAGGCGCTGTCAAGGCTGCGCAGCAGTAACCCGATTTCATCCTTTGTTTTAATTTCCAGCTGTTGATTAAAAACGCCTTTTGCCATTGACTCGGCATAGGCAACCCCCTGCCGTACAGAGGCAAGAATCGGCCTGGTAATGAAAACGGCGCAAACGCCGCCGCTCAGGAGGCCGACAGTCAGAAGAATGACTATACTCATCGCCATTCTGCCTTTCTGCTCGTCAATTGCGGCAATTTCCCCGGCGATCAGTTCATTCTGCCATTGTTCGTATTTCCCCAGAGCCATAAGCAAAGCGGCATTATCCTGGGCAATACTGCTCAGAAATGCCGCCGCCGCCGGCGGACCCTGCCGGTCATACAGGTCGATTGCTTTTACCAGATGCGGCGCAAACTTTTGCCGCGCTGCAACTACTGGCTGCAGTGCTTCCGGTGTTTTCGCGTGCTGTTGCAGGTAGCTTAATGATGCCTCGGCATCCCGTGAGGCCTGGCTCAAATCCTGCTTAAACCGGGCGTTGCCGGTAACCATGTAGCCGCGGGCCGCTGCCGCCTCCCGCGCCGTGGCCACAGCGAGATCCTTGGTATGGGTGACCATCGGCACCCGGAAGTGGGTCATGTTGAGCGTAGCCTCGTCGATCGTGCGGTACTGCAGGTAGAATGCGGCCACAATTCCTGTCATTAGCGCCAGCATCAAGCCAAATCCGCCATAGATTTTTGTACTGATTTTCACTGAGTATTCCTCCCGCCGCAGCGCAACCACCCGGACCGGGCCGGCACAGCCACAGGCATCAACTGCTGTCACCGCCCCGGACCGGTTTGTTTTGCTGCTTTTTATAATGTATTATGTACACAAACCGCAGTTTGGCAATAAATATAGGTCTAGCCAGAAGTGAATACTATAATCTGTAGATCTATAGTATTAAACTGGCATATAGTGGGTATATGATTGAAAAACAATTTGGAAAAGTACTAAAAAAACTTAGAACCGCCAAAGGTATCAGCCAGGAAAGCTTTGCTCTCAATATCGGGCTCCATCGTACCTATATCAGTCAGTTGGAGCGCGGTCTCAAGAGCCCCTCTCTCCGCACGATCGATAAGATTTGTGCGGAATTGGGCATAACAATGGTGCAAATGATGCAATATCTGGATCAGGAGCAGCGTTAGTCTCTCCCCTGGCCTTGCCGCATACCGGTTAACTGTTAACTTTTGAATACTATAGTATTCTTTAGTAAGTTAATAATTCCTCCCTAATCCTGTCGTTTTTTGTTTTTTTATCCATATTTCTGCCGCAGGGCAACCGCACTCAAGACAGCCGCCCCAGCCACAGGAAGACCGGAGCTGCCAGGACAGCTCTCTAGCGTGCATGGAGGGCACAAAGATGGATGTACGCGGGGTGGACAGGAAGCAGGACCGGTGAGGAATTGCCTGCCAGCTTAAGCGCCGGCAAAAAAAATCGCACCTTTCGGCGCGATTCTTTGGTCTTTCATTTTATCCGTAGCAGATCACTCTTCGCTTGTCCGGTTTAAACCG
This sequence comes from uncultured Pelosinus sp., assembly GCA_900542835.1. Lineage (GTDB taxonomy): Bacteria > Bacillota > Negativicutes > Sporomusales > Acetonemataceae > Anaerosporomusa. The sequence continues at coordinate 60,060 of UQPB01000005.1, forward strand.
ATTGCAGTGACTCAATCACAGGGGCCTTAAATGGAGCCGGCGATTCGACAACTTCAGTAGGCAGACCCATCCGGTCCAGCAGGTCAATGAACGGTCTTGCCGGCAGCTCCTCAACATTCACCATCCGCTTAACATCCCATTCGCCGCTGGCGACCAGCAGTGCCGCGGCGACGGGCGGGACGCCGGCTGTATAGCTGATAGCCTGAGCCTCGACTTCTTTATAGCATTCGGCATGGTCGCAGATATTGTAGATAAAGATGCTGCGGTCTTTGCCGTCTTTCGTTCCGGCTATAAAATTGCCGATGCAGGTCTTGCCGGTATAGCCGGGAGCCAGGGATGACGGATCGGGCAGCAGCGCTTTCAATACCTTCAGCGGAGCGATTTCAACGCCATCGGCAATCTTTACCGGCACCTCTGATGTCAGTCCGATGTGCGAAAGAACGGAGAACACATTGAGATAGTGATCGCCAAAGCCCATCCAAAACCGGATCGAGTTAGCGTCAATGTTCTTGGAAAGTGAATGCAGCTCATCATGACCGGTCAAATACACGGGCTGCTTGCCGACAATGGGAAAATCGTAATCAACCCGGATGGAGTGAACCCGCTGCAGCATCCACTGGCGATTGTTCCAGGTCCACACCTTTTTGAATTCACGAAAGTTAATCTCCGGATCGAAATTGGTGGCAAAGTATTTACCATGACTGCCGGCATTAACGTCGAGAATATCGATGCTGTCAATGGTATCGAAATAGTCGTCCCGCGCCAGTGCGCACCAGGCGTTAACCACGCCGGGATCAAAGCCGACGCCGAGAATAGCGGTCACCCCGCTCTCCTGGCAGCGTTCTTTGCGTTTCCATTCGTAATTGGCATACCAGGGCGGATTCTCGCAAACCTTATCCGGCTCCTCGTGAATCGCCGTGTCCATATACACGGCGCCAGTTTCGATGCAGGCTTCCAATACAGACATATTTATATAGGACTGTCCCACATTGATGACAATTTCCGACTGCGTCTCTTTGATTAGAGCCGCAAGCGCCGAAACATCCAGTGCGTCGACTTCGCGTGAGTACAGTTTTTTACTGGGATCTTTCAAGTGCTTTTTGCGCAGCACGCTTTCGATGATGGCATCACACTTTTTCCGGGTCCGCGAAGCCAGGCAGATATCCCCCAGGATATCGTTATGCATCGCGCATTTGTGGGCCACCACATGACCGACTCCCCCGGCTCCGATGATTAATACATTTTTTTTCATTTTTTCCTCCTCAGCTGTTAATTATGATAAATTGTTCAGAAAATCAGCATAAGTAAACTCGCGAACCAGTTCAAGCCTTCCGTCCAGACGGCGAACGGCAATCGAAGGCATTTGCAGACCATTGAACCAATTCTTCTTTACCATTGTGTAGCCAGCGGCATCGGCGAAACAGATCTGATCACCGACAGCCAGCTCACGCTCAAAGCGAAAGGTTCCGAACACATCACCAGCCAGGCAGGAACGCCCGGCAATCATATATTGATGATCGCCACTGTCCGGCTCCAGCTTGGCCGACAGGCGGTAGATCAACAAATCCAGCATATGAGCCTCAACCGACGCATCAACAATGGCAATATTTTTTTCATTATGCACCACATCGACCACGCTGGTAACCAATTCCGCGCAGCCGGTAATCGCGCTCTCCCCCGGCTCCAGATACACCTGAACATCATAAAGAGCGGCAAACTCGGCCAGCTTGCGGCTGAACGCCTCAACCGGATAGCCTGCCTTGGTAAAATACAGGCCGCCTCCCAGGCTGACCCATTCCAATTGCCGCAACAGACTGCCATAGCACTCGCCAAGCTGATCAAGCTGTTTTGAGAAGGATTCCAGATCATCGTTTTCGCAATTATAGTGAAACATCAACCCACTGAGTTGCGGCAGCCATGCCTCCAGCCGCCACTTATCCACCACTCCCAGCCGCGAATAGCGGCGGGCGGGATCAGCCAGATCAAAGCCGGAATGGCTGAAACCGGGATTAACCCGTAATCCCAGCTTGCGATGCTTGACGCAGTCATAACTTCGTTCCAGCTGAGAAATGGAGTTAAAAATAATTTTATCGGCAAACTGCGCAACCTCTTTGATATCCGTATCGGAATATCCCACACAGTACGCGTGTGTTTCCTTGCCGAATTTCTCCGCTCCCAGCCGCGCTTCAAACAAGGAACTGGAAGTGGTCCCGTCCATATATTGCCGCATAAGGTCAAATACGCACCAAGTGGAAAAGCACTTCAGCGCCAGCACCGATTTAGCGCCGGAAAGCTGTCGCACCTGTTCAATAATCTGCATATTACGCAGTAGTTTCTGTTCGTCAATCAGATAATAAGGGGTTGTTATGTTCATTGTTGTTAAACTCCTATATGTACATCAAATTTAATAATAGCAAACTCTAGCCAGTTTGTCGAATATTTGTTGAAAAAAGACAAAATTCCCGAAAAAATAGCCATTTTTAGCCTTTTCACACGCCCTGGCGTCAACGCAAATGGCTTCAACCCGTTAAGATTGAAGCCATTCTTTCCCGCGGCTTTCAGCACCAAAAGACACTAGGTATTAGCGGTATTCCTTCGCCGCTTCCTCCCCTCGCAGCACACGCAGGGCACCTTCGGTCAATGCGATCATCTCGTCCTCTCCGGGAATAATTTTTACCGGCGCGATAAAGTTAACCCGTGCCGCAATCCACTGCACCAGCATAGCGTCATGGGCAAGCCCGCCGGTCAAAATAACAGCGTTGACCTTACCAGCCAAAACCGCCGCGGCACTGCCGATTTCCTTGGCGACCTGGTAGGCCATCGCCTGATAAACCAGCGTGGCTTTGTCATTGCCGCCGTCGATCATTTTCACAACTTCGCGGCCGTCGTTGGTCCCCAGGTAAGCGACGAGGCCGCCTTGTCCGACTAACAGTTTTTTCACCTCATCCAGCCGATAGGAAGAGCAGCAGCAGAGCTCGACGACTTGCTTAACCGGCAGGCTGCCGGCCCGCTCCGGCGTGAAGGGGCCTTCGCCGCCAAGCGCATCATTGACATCGATGACCCGGCCGCGCTGATGGGCGCCGACACTGATGCCGCCGCCTAAATGGGCGACGACCAGGTTGAGCTGCTCATAGGCTTTTCCCAGCTCGGCCGCTACCCGGCGGGCTACCGCCTTCTGGTTGAGAGCGTGAAAGATGCTGGCCCGGTCATAACCGGGCAGCCCCGACAAACGGGCAATAGCAGCCATTTCATCAACAACAACCGGATCGACTATGTAAGCGGGAATTCCAGCCTCAGCGGCAAGCTCCCTGGCAATAACCGCGCCCAGATTTGCGGCGTGTTCACCTCGCTCGGCCAGCCGCATCGCTTCAAGCATGGCTGCGTTTACGGCATAAGTGCCGCCCTCAATCGGCTTTAACAGCCCGCCCCTGCCAACTACCGCCGCCAGGCCGCTCAGCTTAATTCCCTGTTCATCCAGTGCCTGACGGATTCCCTGCATGCGAAACTGCAGTTGATCGATCACACAGGCAAAAGGGGCCAAATCATCACTTGTGTAGCGGATAACCTGTTCAAAAACAGGCTCAAGATTATTAAAAACAGCTAGCTTTGTAGAAGTCGAGCCCGGATTTATCGCCAGCACTGAAAAAATCTGTCTCATGCCAGCGCACCACTATTCTGATTTGCCAGCAAAACAGCAACGGCAATCGAATTGAGCTTGGCCGCGTCCGAATCGGCACGCGAGGTCAATACAACCGGCGCTTTAGCTCCGGCAACGATGCCGGCAATATTGCCCCTGGCAAAGAAGCTGATGGCTTTATACAGCGCGTTTCCGGCTTCAATAGAAGGCATCAGCAAAATATCGGCATTGCCGGCCACCGGATCAGCAATGCGCTTATGCCGGGCCGCTTCAATTGATACCGCGTTGTCAAGCGCCAGCGGCCCTCCCACGATACAGCCGCTTAACGCGCCGTTCCGGTTCAGCTCTGCCAGCTTTGCCGCATCCAGCGTGGCTGCCATTTTAGGGTTTACCTTTTCCAGGGCGCAGACACAGGCGACCCTGGGATTGCGATTGCCCAGAGTATTGGCAATCATAACGGCATTTTCAATAATCTGCCGCTTAACCGCCACATCGGGAGCAATATTCATTGCCGCGTCAGTAATATAAATCAGCCTGCCATAGCCGCCGGCATCTGTTAAGGCCACATGCGACAGGACATTGGCCGTTCGCAGTCCGGCTTCCTTGTCCAGAACGGCTTTGAGCAGCAGCGCCGTGTCCACCAGCCCCTTCATGACAATCTGTGCTTCCCCCCGGGCCACCAGCGCCACCGCCCGGCTGCAGGCCTGGGTGTTGTCCGGCGCATCAATCAGTTCGAATAAGCCGATATCAATTTGTTGCTCCTGCGCGACCCGCCGGATTCCCTCACTGTCGCCGACAAGTATTGCATCAGCAATTCCCAGTTGTTTGGCGTCTCGCACCGCCCGCAGCACTTCCGGATCCTGCGCGGCGGCAACCGCCAGCTTCCTTGGCAGTCCGGCCCGGGCGGCGGCAATAATCTGGTCAAACCGGTTAATCATCACAACACCTCATTTCAGCATTACCTAAACGATTAAGCCTTAAATCGGCCTGAGACGGCATATTTCGCAATAATCAATTAATTTATTATATAGTTAGTTTAGCATAAATTCCATTAATTGTATTGTGTTTTTTCCAGCCGTTTATTGGGTTTAAAAGCGGCAAAATCTTAGATACTAGTATTGTGCCAATACTACATACAGTACACCAAACAAAGGACATGTGATGATGAATTCGCTAACAGATGTTCTGCAGGCTGGGTGGCGGCCGCTGTTTGTTTTGGCCCTGCTGCTTGCCGCAGCAGCGTTGTTGCTGAAGCCAGCGCTGCGCTTTGTGACTAAACGGATCGTCGATTCCACTTCCGCCAAGCTCCTATCTGAGCCATACGACCAGAATCTGGCCGAATTGCTGCCCTCGCTGAAACGGTTTTCCGTGATCAATTTCATTGAACTCAGCCTGCGGGCCCAGCGGGGAATAGTGATAGCGCGCCCGCTGGGATCGCCCAAGCATTATCTTGGCTATGACAACTTAATGTTTTCTCCCCGCCAGATGGCCAGTCTGGCACTGCCGGTGGCGACGACCATTGACATGGCGGTAACGCTTGGCCGTAATGCCCAAAGGCCTCTGCAGCTTGGCATTCCGCTGATGATTGCCGGCATGGCCTTTGGCGCCGGCCTTAGTGAGGAAGCCAAGCTGGCGCTGGCGAAAGCCTCCAAAACCCTGAAAACAGCTAACTGCTCAGGCGAAGGACCGTTTTTGGCCGAAGAAGCCCGGCAGTCAGGCAAATACATCCTGCAGGTTTGCTGTTGGACATGGGGGGCCCGGACAGCCGAGCAAATTGCAATGGCTGATATGCTGGAAATCAAAATGGGACAGGGCAGTGATATGGGGCCGGCGGAGCTGCCAGCCGCCGATATCGCCGGCAAGGCCCAGGTTCTGGGCGGTTTGGCACCGGGAGAACCGGCGGTGGGGCTGCCCGCACCGCCCGGAGTGCTGACCCCGCAGGATTGGCCGGAGTTCATGCGCCAGCTGCGGCAAAAAGCCAACGGCATCCCGATTGCCCTAAAAATTATGGCTACCGATCATATTGAGGAAGAATTAGCGATTGCGGAAAAACTGGGGTTTGACGTTATTGTCATTGACGGCTGCGAAGGCGGCTCGCATGCGACACCGCCCATCAAACAGGACGATTTCGGCATTCCCAGCCTGTATGCGTTAATGCGGGCCAAACGATTTTTAGCCAACAGTTCCCTGAGTCTGGTCATTTCCGGCGGCTACTTTACTCCCGGCCAATGCCTGAAAGCGCTGGCCCTGGGCGCCGATGCCGTTTATCTGGGCACGGTCCCCCTGTTCGCACTGGGACATAATCAAACGGAAAAGGTTTTACCCTGGGAGCCGCCAACAACATTACTCTATTACAATTCCCGCGACAGCTCCCAGTTGGATATTGATCAGGCGGCTGACAGCGTTGCCAACGCAATGACCTCGATGGTGCTGGAAATGGAGGAGGCGATGCGGGCACTGGGGAAGACGTCGCTACAGGAACTGGGGCCGGCAGATCTGGTAGCGCTTGATGCCGTTACCGCCGAGCTGACAGGCGTCAGGCTGGCGCTACAGCCGCCGCCAGCGGCCGCCAACTGCCTGAAGCCGCTGGCGGAGCTAAAGGAACAGCTGCGTTATGCCCGCAGCCTGGCTCATATGCTCGAAACAGCGGCACAAGTTGTCGCCGCTGACAACAACAGCCAGCACGGCTTAAACCGGCAGCTGCAGGCGGAAAAGCAGCGGCCACTCCGCCAATCCCGCCGCCAACCGATATAAGAAGAACGATAAAGGCAACAGGGGTGCGTAATACGTACCTCTGTTGCCTTTATCATCACGCCCAGCGATTGATTGCGTCACCATCGCCTCAATCTGACGTTATCCGGCTTCACATCAGCGCTTAGTCAGCAGGCTGTCCCGCCAGTCGACCAGTTCCGCCCGCAGCAGCCGCAGCTTGAATTCCCATAACCCCAGTTTGGCGCGCGGTACATTTATCCGCTTCCAGCGATAAGGAGGATCGGCGGCGGTATTCAGGCCGGCGAGGCCGGTACAGGCGCCACGATAACCGGCCTGCTGCAGCAGCGAAAAGATAGATGGATTAAACTGCCCGAAAGGATAGGCCAGAAACTGCACCGGCTTGCCAATCCCGGCCTCCAGCGACAGCTTTGACTGCAGAATTTCCTGCCGCTGCCGCGCCGTATCTACCTGGCTCAGGTCTGCATGACTGACTGTATGCGAGCCGATCTCGACGCCCCGGCTCTGCATATACTGCAGTTGCTCCCAGGTCAGATAGTGAGGCTGTCCCACACTGCCGCTAATGACAAATACGGTCGCTTTCATTCCGTAGCTCTCCAGAATAGGCAGCGCGACCAGCAGATTATCCTCATAACCGTCGTCAAAGGTAATGACAACCGGCTTTTCCGGCAGCGCCGCGCCGCCGGAAAATGCGTCAGCCATCTCGGCCAGCGAGACGGCTGTATATCCATGCTGCTTCAGATAATGCATCTGCTCGCGAAACTCCTCCGGACTGACGCTGTAACGTTCCGCATCAGCATTAACCCGGTGATAAGCCAGAATAGGCACTCCCCCGGCCGGCATCAGCAACCAGCCGGCCAGCAGCACCAAAAAGGCCAATATGATTAGACCGCGACTACGTTTCACGCTTATCCCTCGCTTCAATTTCTGCGGCGATTGCTTCCAGCTTGCGCAGACGATGATTAATGCCCGACTTCCCCAGTCTGCCGCCGGCAGCCTCGACCAACTCCTGCAGTGTGGCTTCCGGCAGTTCCAGCCGCAGCCGGGCTGTCTCCCGCAGGGATTTCGGCAATTGCTCAAGTCCGCCCGCGGCTTCAATGCGGCGAATGGCATCAAGCTGGCGGCCGGCGGCATTGACGGTTTTTTGCAAATTAGCGGTTTCGCAATTGACCAGACGATTGACTTGATTGCGCATATCTTTGACCACCCGGACATTTTCAAAGTTCATAACCGCTTGATAAGCGCCGACCAGGCCGAGAAAACCGCTGATGGCGTCACCGTCTTTCAGGTAGACGACAAAATCGCGTTTGCGCTCCGTTATGCCGGCTGGCAGCCGCTGGCCCCGCAGCAGTTTATAAAGATTTCTCGCAAATGTTTCATTAGCGGTCACTAATTCAAGATGGTAATCACCCTCCGGTTTGTTAACCGAACCGCCGCCGAGAAAGGCCCCCCGCAGATAAGCCCGCCGGCAGCAGGGCTTGCTCAACAGGCTGGAATCATCGCCGCCCCAGCCGCCGGCTGCCAGGATCCCTAACGAAGTCAGCAGTTGCGTGACTGCCGAAGAGGGAATAATACTGATTTTGTAGCTGTTGCGCTTTTGCAGACGACGTGCCCGTGAAACAACGACCTCTGCCGCTACCGCAAACTCTTGCCGGATCAGCGTGAGCGCCTTGCGGGCCACAGCGGCGTTCTCCGTGGCAAAGGTCAGTCCCGGCACACCGGAGCCCCGGATCAGCAGGGTGCCTCCCATACGCAGCAATGCCGCCAATTCCGCCATGCCGCAGCATTTGTCATCATCAAACAGCCGCGCCAGTTCATTGCGAACCTCAATCGAAAACGACATTTTTTCTCACCTCTGCCGCTCTTCCTCCTGCAGATAATAATTCAGCAGCCTTACCCGCTCGCTCTTGCCGCCCAGCTTGACAATCATGTCAGTAATAGCCGCGGCCAGCCGCTCCGGGTCATGGCGCACCAAATCGGTCTCATTGACGATATTGGCTCTGACAGCCCGCACGCCCAGCGCCTCAATTGCCTCAATATCGGCGGTGACGGGAAAAGCGCCCTGACTGGCATAACGCTGCTGCAGCCCGGGAGCGATCGGCTGAGCGTTAACCACCGCGTAATCAATTACGCCCGGCCCCGCGTGATCAATAATGGCCTTAACATGCTGCGAAGCGGTATAGCCATCGGTTTCTCCCGGCTGTGTCATCACATTGCAAATATAAATTTTGACAGCCTTAGTCCGCCGCAGCTCATCGGCAATCCCTCTGACTAATAAATTGGGCAAAACACTCGTATAAAGGCTGCCCGGCCCGATAATGCAGGCATCGGCGTCGCGAATTGCCGCCAGGGCGCTGGGAACCGGCCTGGCGTCCTCAGGCAGAATCCGCAGTTGCTGAATACATTGACCGCCAAGCGGGATATTTGATTCGCCCTCGATTATGCGTCCGTCGCACAGTGTTGCCGACAGCCGGATCGCCTCGGTTGTCGCCGGCAGCACCTGCCCGCGCACTGCCAGCACTTTGCTGGCCGCTTGCAGCGCCAGCTCCGCGTCGCCCTGCACTTCATTCATCGCCGCGATAAACAGGTTGCCAAAGCTATGGCCGGCCAAAGCGCCGTTGCCGCCAAAGCGGTGCTCAAACAATTTCTCCATCATCGGCTCGGTATCGGCCAGCGCAATCAGACAGCGGCGCAGGTCGCCAGGCGGCATCAGTCCAAGATCGCTGCGGATGCGGCCGGAAGAGCCGCCGTCATCACCAACTGTGACAATGGCCGTAATATTGTCACTGGCGGTTTTAATGCCGCGCAGCAGCACCGACAAACCGGTGCCGCCGCCGAGGACGGCGACAGCCGGTCCGCGATTGAGCCGGCGCTTTTCGTAAATACGGTTAATCAGGCCGCCGCCCTCTGGCAGCAGAACATCAATGATGGAAAGAATCAGCGCCCGCGTCGCGTAAGCCATGGCAGCAACGCCGGCGGCTATAATAATGCTGCCGATGAGTACCATGCCTGTGGACAGGAACTGCCCGGTCAGGCGGTAAACCCAAATAAAAATCATCCGTTCCAGCATGCCGATATATTGGTAGTTGAAGACGATGGCCGCGCCGAGGCCGAAAAGCAAGACACCCAGCGCAAACAACAGCAGCCAACGTTTTAATTTCATGCCTGGAGCCAGCCACTTAAAACGCGGTTGCACACTCACACCTCAATTACATTATGTTTGATATCGCGGTGCTCAAGGTTTACCTTAAATCCCTTCGCCTTCAGATGTGTATACAACTGTTCGGCCACAAACACAGAACGGTGCATGCCGCCGGTGCAGCCGATAGCGATTACCAGCTGGCTTTTTCCCTCTTTGACAAAGTTAGGTGCCAGAAAATCGAGCAGCCCCTGCAGTTTCTCCAGGAATTGCTGCGTAATCGGCCACTTCCAGATATACTCCCGCACCGCCGCTTCCTGACCGCTGCGACGGCGTAAAGACTCTACGTAGAACGGGTTAGGCAAAAAGCGTACATCAAAAACCATATCCGCATCCAGCGGTATCCCATGTTTAAAGCCAAACGAAACCACGTTGATTGTCATGCGTTCCCGTCGCGAATCATCGGCGAACAGGGCGACAATCTGGTCCTTGAGCTGCGCGGTCGATAACTCCGAAGTATCGATAATATGACTGGCACGGCCGCGGATTCGTTCCAGCCGTTCCCGCTCCAGGCAAATGCCCTCGCTGACGCGGCCGTCAGGCGCCATCGGGTGGCGACGGCGGGTTTCCTTATACCGCCGGATCAGTGTTTCCTCTGAAGCCTCCAGGAACAGGACTTCGTAAGAGTAGCCCAGCTTCTCCATATCTTCAAGTACCTGCACCAGCATATCAAAAAATTCGCCGCCGCGAATATCGACAACCAGGGCAATACGGCTTACCCGACCGCCCGATTGAGAGCAGATTTCGGCAAATTTCGGGATCAGCGTCGGCGGCAGATTATCAACGCAGAAATAGCCCAGATCCTCAAGGGATCGCATGACCTGCGTCTTGCCGGCACCGGACATGCCGGTGACAATAACTAAACGAAATGCTTCCATTGCTATTCCTCCTCTGCGACGCTGCATCCGCACAATCCGTTACAGGTCAGTTACCCGCAAACGCGCTACAAAACAAGCCGGCGGCCACGGCGGTTCAAATGAGCGGCAAGCCCCTGCCGCGAAGTATTCAAAACCTGCTCAGCCCCAATATCATTTTTTTCCAGCAGAGCGACGGCAGCGCCAAAATCACCGACATGGACAGAAAAATGACTGTCGGTCCCCAGTATCACCTTAGCACCGTACTGCCGGACCAGAGCGGCGATTTCATTACAAAATGGCAAACTGCCTTTGCGGCTGACCGTCAAGGAGCTGTTATTAATCTCCAGCGCTACGTCAAATTCAACCGCGGCCCGGACGATAGCGGCAAAGTCAACCGGATATTCCGGGTTGCCGGGATGAACAATCCCATCCACCCGCGGGTGCTTAATCGCATTGATCAGCATCCGGGTATTTTCTTCAACTGAGCCGTAGGGGGCACAGTAGGTGTGCAGTCCGGCCAAAACAATATCCAACTGGGCCAGACGCCCATCCTCCAGATCGAGAGTCCCTTCCCGGTCCATAATATTGGCCTCTACGCCTTTCAAAACACGCACGCCAAACAACCGCTCGGGAATCACCCGCAAATTACCGAAATAATATTCATGCGGCCCCCCGGGCATCTTGGGTCCGTGGTCGGTCAGGGCAATTACCTCCAGCCCCCGCTCGGCCGCCGCCCGGATGTTTTCAGTCACCGTGCTGTAGGCATGTCCGCTAGCTACGGAATGCACATGAAGGTCGGCAATAAACTGCATCATAAGCACTCTCCCTTCACGTACCATTATAGGCTACAAGCAGCAAAAAATCAAAAGCAGAAGTGAGGCTGCCGCGAAGCCGCACACCACAACGCTGCCCCTCGTTGTCGACGCCGGAATCCGGTTCTTGCTTTTCCTCGCCCTGGTGGGCAGTGACAGGCACCGGCGGCGGCGGCGACGCATATATATAATCACCACCACCGAGGAGGGAGTCGAATGGACGAACGGTACGGTTACCTGCCGGCCAACTGCATCAAGCCGCCTTCACCGCTTGTCGTGAAACAGGTGATCGGCGAGCAGGACATCCAGAAAGTCGTTGAAGTCTGTTTGGTTGTTCCCAGGCGTAAACCGGCGATCGAACAGGTTGTCGACGTGCTTGTGAAACACCTGTGTATTACCAGCGTTGAGGTTATTCCCCACAAAGTGATTGTCCGCGGTCACTTTGAAGTTAAGGCCCTTTATGTCGCCTGCCTGCCGTCGCAGCCGGTGCACGCGGTCCAAGCCAGGTATGTACGGTTTACCGCCGCCGCCCATATTCCCGGCTGCACCTACGGCGCAGACGCTGACGCCCATGCCACTGTGGAATATATCGACTACTCAACCCGCAGGCGACCCTTTCGCAGGCTGCGTTCCGGCTATAAAAAAGTCCCCGCCTGGAAAAAGCCTTATTACAAGGATGATTGCGGCTGCCAACCGGATTGGCACGACAACGACTGCCATGACCACCATCATGGCCCCGATTGCCACGATGGCTGCAAACCTGACTGGCACGATGATTGCCACGATCACCACCATGGGCACGACTGCCACGACGGCTGCAAGCCTGACTGGCACGACGATTGCAATTGCAAACCGCCGCATAAACCAAAGCCGAAACCGAAGCCCCCGTATCACTGCGGCCATTGCTGCCACGAAATTGACGTCACCGTTATTATCCGCGTTTGTGTTAAAGTCATGGCTGACCGTCAGATCATGCTGTATGCCGGCCACAGTCCCAATGCCCACCATTTTCCGATTGGACAGCTGCCGAAAAACCCAAAAGGCTGAAAAAAACCGCCGATTCCACCGCCTGCACAAAGCAGGCAGGGAATCGGCGGGGATCGTTTAGCCCACAGACAACGCCGGTCACGAAAAGACAAACTGTTCGAACGCTTCCGCCACACCGTCATGATCATGGTCGGCGACAACCGCCTGTGCTTTCTGCTTCACCGCATCAGGAGCGTTGCCGACCGCCACGCCCCAGCCAGCGTACCCAATCATATCCAGATCATTGAAAGAATCCCCCACCGCCATCACCTGTGAGGGATCAATCCCCAGGCGGCCGGCGAGAAACGCCAAAGCCGTCCCCTTATTCACAGCCGGATTGACCATTTCCAGATAGGTCGGCTTGGACAAGGCCAGATACAGGCGGTCACCGAAAAGCTCCCGCAGCAGCTGCTGCATCTCGAGGACTTGCGCCGGCTCAGCCATTGCCAGCATCTTGGAGGGGGCCTGAGACCTGGTGTAGAAGTCATCCCCCAGCGCTGTCGCCGTTACATTGGCCAGCTTCTCATAATACGCACTCTGCGCATTCTTTTCGGCCACATACAAAACATCGTCGACATAGGTCTGAATATACCAGCCTTTTTCCTGAAACAAGGCCAGCACCGCGGCAGCGACAGCAGCGTCAACCGGCCGGTCCAGAAGCGTCTCGCCTGAAACGGCACCACGAATCAGGGCGCCATTATAGGTAATCAGCGGTACATCCAGCCCCAGACCGGCGGCAAACGGACGGGCCGAGCGGAACATCCTGCCGGTCGCGATCGTCACCGTCACCCCGGCTGCCGCCGCCCGTCTGATCGCGGCTGCGTTTCGCGTCGAAATAGCCGCCTGTTTATTCAGCAAGGTATCATCCATGTCTAATGCAACCAGTTTAATCATTCATTCACATCCGATCTGCCACGCCACTATCTGTCGCGGATAGCCTTAGTCAGGGCAACGCTGCACAGGCTCAAAACCAGCATACCCAGCAGCGGCGCCAGAACGCCGGTAATTTGGTAGCCAGGCAGCGCCTTAACAACCGCCAGCGGCGCACAAATATTCGTAGCAACCGTAAAGCCGCCCAGCGTCGCCATGCTGACCGGCATGGCAAGGGTCGACAGCAGCGGCCGGATAGCGGCATTGGCCAGTCCGATGATCGCCGATCCCAGCAGCGTACCGCCAAAGGTATCGACAAAAATACCGGAAAGTTCAAATACAACCATGACCAGCAACGCCGCATTCAAAACAATACGTAACAAAAATCCGCTCATGAATAGCCTCCGGACAATATGTAGCTAAATTCGCACACGCATATAGTATATCCTTGTTGTCGCCGATTGACAATATGTCCGGCAAATTCAACGTATAACAAAAAGGAGCTGCGCATGGGGATCCCCCTTTCACCACCATAAAAGGCTGTTCTAAGCAGTCAGCCCGCTTTGAACAGCCTTTGTCGTTGTGTCCGGCAGCCGTATCTCTTTATGGAATCAGCACTGCTACGGCATAATCCGCCACATCGTACGGTCCATGCCGACGTATGCCAACGCCGGATAACGGACCTCTGGCCATCTGCAACTTTGGTTGCAAAGGCGGTGCAGGACTAACCTCCTTTCGTGAAATTAAGCAGGCCGCCGGCTAACAGAATCTGCTGCTGCCGCTCGCTCAGGGGACAGGATACGGCAAAGCGGGTTTGGCGTGTCACGTTGCGCACGTTGATCGTGGCATTTCTGACATCCTGCCGCAGATTGTCGATCGCCAGCTGATCGCCGGCGCTAATAGTTTCATAATCGGCGTCATCGGTAAAGAACAACGGCAAAATGCCGAAATTGACCAGATTGGACCAGTGTATCCGTTCAATCCCTTTGGCAATAACTGCCCGTACCCCCAAAAACATTGGGCAAATGGCTGCATGCTCACGGGAAGAGCCCTGTCCGTAGCTTAAGCCGGCGACAATAACCGACGACTTGCCTTCTTTTTGATAGTCCCGGCAGCGCTGCGGAAAACCGCCGTCAACATCCCGAAATACATACTCACTGTATTTAGCGATATTCGAACGGTACTTCAACAATGACCCGGCGGGCAGGATATGATCTGTTGTTATATTATCGCCGACTTTCAGGGCAACAATGCCGTCAAGGCTGTCGGCCAGCGGCTCTTTATGCGGCGGCATGCCAATGTTGGGACCGCGGACAATCCCGCCTGCAAAATCCGGTGCCAGAATCATACTGTCGTCGACCAGAAACTGCTCCGGCAGCTGTACGGCAGGACAAGCCATTCCCAGCTCCCGCGGATCGGTCAGACAGCCGGTTATCGCCGCTGCCGCCGCGGTTTCGGGACTGACCAGGTAAACATTGGCGTCGGCGGTACCGCTGCGCCCCTTAAAATTGCGGTTATTGGTACGGATTGATACGGCACCGCTTTTCGGTGCCTGGCCGCAGCCGCAGCAGAAGCCGCAAGTCGGCTCGAAGACACGGAAGCCGGCGGCCAGGAACGTTCCCAGCGCGCCATTAGCGGCAAGCATCTGGTAGACCTGCCTGGTGCCGGGAATAACCCCTGCGCTGACTTCAGGCTTGACCTGCCGCCCTGCCAGCATGCTGGCTACGATCATCAAATCACGGTATGACGAATTGGTGCAACTGCCGATTAATACCTGATCGACTTTCAAGCCGGCAAATTGCCTGACCGGATGCACGTTACCCGGCGAATGCGGCGCAGCCACGGACGGTTCAACGCTGCCGAGGTCAATCGTTATCTCCCGGTCATAGACGGCATCCGGATCGGCCGCTAATGGCAGCCATTGTGCTTCCCGCTGCTGCGCGGCAAAAAACTGCCGCGTTATTTCATCACTGGGAAATACAGATGTGGTGACGCCGGTCTCCGTTCCCATATTGGCAATCGTCGCCCGCTCGGGAACGCTAAGTGTGGCGACGCCCTCGCCGCCGTATTCAAGGACCGAACCGACATTGCCCTTTACGCCTAACAGGCGCAGCACCTCCAGCGCCACATCTTTGGCCGTGCACCAGGGGCGCAGCCGGCCAACAAGGCTGATACGGATCAGTCGCGGATAGGTAAGGAAAAAGGGGCCGCCGCCCATGGCCACGGCGGCGTCGAGACCACCTACGCCGATTGCCAGCATGCCGACCGCGCCGCCCGTCGGCGTATGGCTGTCCGTGCCGACCATGGTCCAGCCGGGCCGGCTGAAGCGTTCGAGGTGTGTCTGGTGGCAAATGCCATTGCCGGCTTTAGAAAAGAAACCGCCAAACTTGCGGGCCGCCGACTGCAGATAGCAATGATCGTCAGCGTTTTCAAAGCCGTCCTGCAAGGTCTGATGATCAATATAGGTAACCGCCAGTTTGCTTTTGATCCGCGGCGCGCCGATAGCCTCAAACTGCAGATAGGCCATCGTCCCGGCCGAATCCTGCGTTAATACGCAATCCACTTCAATTCCCGCTTCATTACCGGCGACCGGGTCGCCGCTGCGCAAATGCGCCCGGATGATTTTTTCCGTTAGACTTTGCCCCATGTGAAAGCCTCCTTTATTCGAACAACGTCACTGCGCCAATAGCGGCAGGATGAAGCCACCCCAGATCATGTAGATGATAAAAGCGGCGACCAGCAGGCGCACGCCTGTCTTCATCATATCCAGCCGCGTAAAGAAACCATAGTCGTAGCTCATGATGACCTGCGCCGACTGCTGCGGCAGAAGATAAGCCGCGCGGCAGAAGACATACGTTGTCCAGCCGATCGCAACAATATGGCCGGTATCAAGGCCACTCTGCTTTGCCAGTTCCATCGCCAGCGGCACAAACAGCACTGTCGCGCCGGTATGAGAAGCGATGGCGATGCGGGCTACAATCAGCACCAGGATGACGACTGTCAGCAGCGTCAGGTAATTAGTAATCCCTAACATAGCAATTGTTGACGCGATTAATTTCATGACTCCATGTTTGGATAAGGCGGTGGTAAAGCTTAACGAAACCGCAATGACCAAAAAAGAACCCCAGGCAATCGATTTGCTGTCCTTCTTCCAGTTGCCGGGAGCAATGCCGGGAATAAAGAGCGCGATCATCACTAGAAACAGGACCGATTCCGCCGGCAGGTGATGAATGCTGTCGGTAAACCAGGTAAGAATCGCCGCAGCGAGTGTCAGCACGACATATTTTTCGCTCCATTTCATCGGACCAAGCGCATGCAGGCGCTCTTTGACAAAGTGCACCGGCACATTGTCAATATTAGACGGATACATTCTAAGTAAAATAAAGAATAAAGCAATGATCAGGATAACTGCCGGCAAGAATAGATATTGCAGCGTCAAAGCCCAGAACTGCTCTTGTCCCGTCGTCTCCGAGATCATTCTGCCTGCCAGCATCGTCGCCTCGGCGCCGGTCAGGAAAGCCCCCCCCATCATCGCCGGCATGATTCCTGCCAGCAGATATACCGCCTTCTGAAAGGGATTTCCGTCCTCAATACGGCCGGTTTCGTCCTGCTCTTTGAATTTAAACGGCTGCTGCAGGCCTTCGGCGATTGACAGGTATATCGCTGTCCGCCCGGTATTCGACGGTACCATAAAGGAAAGCGGTATTTCAACGACAAAGAAAGACGCCAGCAAGAGTTTCGCCTTAACGACTCCTTTACTGCCGGAGATCAGATTCAAAATGCTATAGACAACCCGTTCGCTCAGTCCGGTCCTCTGCACAATAACCGCAAAAGCGGTGGCGGCAACACAAGCCAAAGGCGTGGCGCTGGCAAAGCCGCTCAAAGCCGCCCCCAGCCCTTTGGACAACGATGTCCCCGTTGCAGCATTCGCCAGCATCATCAACATGATTAAGATGATAGCCGATACCGGATAGGGAACGGCTTCTGTCGCCCAGACGCAAACGATAAAAACCAGGGTTGCCAGCAAAATCTGACCGGGGAGTTTCAAGCCGGTCAATGGCGCGAAGTAGAGGGTGATGGCACCTAAAATGCACGCTATGATGAGGTAGAGAACTTTTTTGTTCATTTTCTATCCCCCTTAAACAATGAGTATCCATTTATGCGTTCGCCGGTCGTGTGCGGCAAACACTCGCCAATCGGCTCTGCCGACAAATACCGCCTCAGGATTTATACTGCTGCTCCAGTGCGTTCATCGCCGCCAGGCCGGTAATCTCGTTGCGCTCCTGCATGGTGATCATCAGCGACTCGCAGTCGGCAGTTGTACCATGGGTCTGCAGATGCGCCAGCAGCTCTTTCGTTCCCTTGACCGCCGCCTTCAGCGGTGCGTTGGCGTAAATCGCGATCTTAAAGCCCAGCGCTGCCAGTTCCGCGTTTGGCAGGATCGGCGTCTTGCCACCCTCCACCATATTGGCAATGTGATATGTCTTAATTGTGCCGGTGATCGTCTGCATCTGTTCCCGGTCGACCGGCGCTTCGATAAACAGGATGTCGGCGCCGGCTTCGGCATAGGCCGCGCCGCGCTCCAGCGCGTCGGCAAGGCCGTTGACGGCAATCGCGTCACTGCGGGCAATCAACAGCGTGTCCGGATCGAGCATGGCGTCTTTAGCCGCTTTGATCTTGCTGACCATTTCTTCTTTACTGATGACTTTTTTACCGTTGAAATGGCCGCAGCGCTTCGGCAACTGCTGGTCCTCAAGCTGCAGGGCGGCGATGCCGGCGGCGGTAAACTCTTTGACCGTGCGGTACACGTTCAGGGAATTGCCGTAGCCATTGTCAATATCGGCAATGACCGGCAGGGTGGTCGCGTCGTTGATCCGTTTGGCGGTCTCGAGAATCTCGGTCATCGTCGCAAGGCCAATGTCCGGCACGCCAAACTGCATATTGGCGATGCCGGCGCCGCTGGCATAGACCACCCGGAAGCCGGCCAACTCCACTAGCCTCCCCAGCAGCGCGGTTGACGCCCCCGGCGCGACCAGCAGGCCTTCCTGCCGCAGCAGGCTGCGCATTTGCGTTGTCTTTTTCATCATCTGTATTCCCTCCCGCAATATTGAGAATTTTACAATTTCATTATAAGAGGAGCCGCCGCCGGTCCGGAAGCTGAGTCTTTTTATAGCGCTATTCAAAAACTTCGTAGCGATTGGGGGTCAAAAAATTCAGCCGGCAGCTTCGAAAAATTCAGTATCATTTGTAACCCCGTCAATTGAATAAGCACTGCGGCTGGCTTATACTAAAATTAGATTTATGGCACTTGGCGAGGTGAACAGGTATGGATGAAAAGGACTGGCAATTACTTAAAGTGCTTCATCATGAAAAAAGCGCCGCCAAAGCGGCCAACAAACTGTTTTGGTCGCAGGCGGCTCTGTCATATCGCTTGTCCAAGATGGAAACTGAAATGAACACACCCTTGTTCATCCGCAGCAGCAAGGGTATCCGCTTTACCAGCGCCGGCGAACGGCTAATCAGCCATGCCGATAAGATGCTGCGTCAATATGTCGATATCAGAGACTATGTCAATTCCTGTGAAGGTGTGGTCAGCGGCACGCTGCGGCTGGGATCATCCGCCGTGTTCGCCCACAGTCAGCTGCCGCTGCTGCTGAAGGATTTTCACGAACAATTTCCCGCTGTTGATATTTCGCTGCATACCGGGCTGAGCAACCTGATCCTGCGAAAGATACAGAACGAAGAAATTGCCGTTGCCATTATCCGCGGCCACCATCCCTGGAACGGAGCCGACATCCTGCTCCAGGACGAACCGTTGTGCGTTGTCGCCGCCACGCCGCTGCAACTGGATCAGCTGCCGCAGCTTCCTTATATTGAATATGATACCGATCCGACTATGCAGTTTCAGATTGACAGTTGGTGGCAGCAAAATTTTTCCGTGCCGCCCAGGGTCTTCATGCACGCCGACAGCGTTTATACCTGCCGCCAGTTGGTCATGGCCGGTCTGGGCTGGTCGGTCATGCCGTCGCTGCGCCTGGCCCATCATACGCAGGAAGTATATATCCAGACCATTTATGATCAAAACAACCAGCCTTACTGCCGCCATACGCGGTTAATTTATCCCCATGCGGCCAGAGAAATTGATGCGGTCAACGAATTTATCAAGTTTGTCTGCAGCCGGCTGGGAGTAGAGCCGCAATAGCGATAACGCTTCAACGAAAAAACCGTTATGCACCGGCCGGCAAAGGATGGCCCTTGCCGTTTTATATTGATGTAAAAAGGAGTATCCCTCAGTCTTAATGTCAGCAAAAGAAGCGGAAGTGCCCGATGCCTCAAAACATCTGACACTTCCGCTTCTCTTGCATCTTTCCATGGCTTTTACACTGGAGAACCAGTTAAAGGCGCACGCAACGAAGCTAGCGGCTCCGCCCTCGCACCGTATTAATGCCTTGTTCCAGTTTTAACAGCGCGGCCTTCCGTTCCAGACCGCCGCCAAAGCCGACCAAAACGCCGGTTGCCCCCAGTACGCGATGGCAGGGAATAATAATCGGCGTACGGTTATTATGCAAGGCGCCGCCGGCCGCCCGCGAGCCCCGCGGCGATCCGGCCGCAGCAGCGGCCTCACCGTAGGTTCTGACTTCGCCGTAAGGAATTAAGGCGGTATAACGCAGCACTGCCGCCCGGAACGGACTGTAGCCGCTCCAGTCGACAGGTGTGGCAAACACGATCCGCTCCCCTGCGAAATATGCCCGCAATTCCCGGTCAAGCCCAGCCACCGCGGCGTTTGCCGCCGTGTACGTCACTGGCGACAGCAGCGATGTCTGAGCTGTCTGAGGGGTTGGCTCGGGAAAGCTGAGTTCCCACAGTCCCGCCGCCGACCAGGCGGCAGCCACATAACCCCAAGCCGTATCGTGAAGGGAAACCGCATACATAATCCTCACTCCTTAAGCCGGACAGCGCCAAATGACCGCAGGGGAGACTGCCGCAGCCCGGGCCGTTCCTGTTAAAATCATTGCCGCCGTCAACTCGCTGTGCAGTTTATCGAGAACGGCCGCCGCGCCATCCCTGCCGCCGCCGATTACGCCCTGAGCCAGCGGCCGGCCAAGCAGCACGGCATCGGCCCCCAGCGCCAGCATCTTCAAAATATCAGCACCGCTGCGAACGCCGCCGTCGGCAAGAACACGCAGGGAACCGCCGCCGACAGCGGCGGCGATTACAGGCAACACCTCCGCGGTGCCCGGGGTGTGATCAAGCGCCCGTCCGCCATGGTTGGAAACCACAATGGCGTCAACGCCGGCGTCGCGGCAGGCGACCGCCTCGTCGACAGTCATAATCCCCTTGACGATAAACGGGATTTCGGTTTGACGCTTGATTGCCGCCAATTCCCGCGCTGTCTTGGGGCCGACAGGCTGGCCGGCGTTAGTCATATTCACCAGCGCGGCAGCGTCAATATCAATGCCGAAGGCCAGCGCACCCGCCGCTGCCGCCCGCTTGGCCATTTCAACGATCCGGGTTGTCTCGCGTGGCTTAATAACCGGAATTGCCATGCCGCCGGCAGCTTCGACAGCGGTCAATCCGGCCTCAAAAACAAGCGGGGCAGGACCGTCGCCGGTCATGGCAACCGTTCCCGCCAGCCGGCAGCCGTCTACGACGGCACGGGCGTAATCCGCCTCCGGCATCGCTGCATTCATATTCAACGCGATACCGCCGATCGCCGCGCCGATAACCGGCAGAGCCAGCGTACTGCCGAACAAAGAAATTCCGGTATCGACCGCTGCCACCGCGTGCACAGTCCGCATGTTCAGCCTCAGTGCCGCCAGGGCGGCCACATTATTGCGAAAAGCGGCTCCTGTTCCCAGACCGCCCATGCCAGGCACTTCGCCGCTGCAAACCAGTCCATTGCAAACCGGACAGACCCGGCAGGCTCCCTGAAAGCGTTGACGGGCAGTGGCGCGCAACTCCTTCCAATCCACTTGCATCCCTCCGTAGACGTTCGTTACAATCTAACCTACTGATTCGCAGCAGCGACAAAAAATCCTGCCGATGCATGTTTTTTTCATTTTGGTTTAAGCTATCAGTAGATAAATATGGCCGCAAGGAGGAAAAACATCATGACGATGATGGATAAAGTCAACGCAGGTGCTAACAGCATCGCCCACGCGCTCTTTGATAAAGAAGCCCTCAGTTATCCGGAAGCAACCGCCGCCTACGCCATGATCGCCCAAGGCAGGATGAACAATGCGGTTCTAAGCGTTATGTACAATCATGCCCGCGATCCTGAGGTCAAGGAACTGGTTCTCCAGGCACTGAAAGATCACAACCAAGCGGCGGTGAATCTTGCGGAAAAACTGCTGCAGGAAAGTGGCGGCGAGCTGCCACACTTCTACTTTCAGGAACGCAAGCTCCATGATGAGCCGGTTGAGATTCCGCCCGATGCCCGTTTAACGGATGAAGAAATCGTACTGGGCGTGGCAACAATGGGCAAGGCCGCGCAGATGATGCTTTTATCAACGATTCATCAAAGCTACCAGCCGGATGTCGCCATTGCCTACCGCAAACGGTTAGATGAAGGCATGGATTTCAATTACCGGATTCTGCAGCTGGCCCTCAAACACGGCTGGCTGCCCCGCCTTGACAAGATTCACTGAGACCAGCGACAGCCAACCCCGGGCCGGTACAGCCCCGCTGTCCGCCCTCCATACACTCCTCTATGCTGCCGGGGAATATCCCCGGCCTTTTTTTGCCAAAACTAAGATAAAACAAGGCCCCTGGCTGCTGCAATCGCAAAAACCGGGGACCTTGCTTTACGCAATAATGCCGTTACGCTTTGACGAATTGGTCCTTGCTTACACCACAGACCGGGCAGACCCAGTCATCGGGAATGTCGGCAAATTTAGTGCCGGGAGCGATGCCGCTGTCAGGATCGCCAACCGCCTCGTCATAAATATAGCCGCAAACTTCACAAACCCATTGTTCCATCATAATCACTCCCACCAATATAATCTATATCAGCCTCCGGCTATTAAAGCCACCGGCTAATACTCTACCATCGCCGGCTCGAGCCGCCACCGCCGCCCGAACCGCCGCCAAAGCCGCCTCCGCCTCCGCCTCCTTTGCCGCCGCGAAGCAGCATAACCAATAAATAGGTCAAACGGCCGCCAAAAAACATCCAGTCCAGAATCACCAAACCCAAAAAGCCGGCGACTAAAAGCAGTTGCAGCCACCACGGCAGATCAACCCAGCCGCCTGACGGTTCGGACTGGCGGGAAGGAGCGGGACGGGCGTCAGCTTTTAGCTCCAGATTGTACTCCTGAGCCACTTCCCCGGCTAAAGCCAGATAGCCGTTCAAAATCCCCTTATCATAATCGCCTGTCCGAAAATAAGGAATAATGTATTCATCCTGAATGCGTCCGGTTTTAGCGTCAGGCAGCCTGCCTTCCAGCCCGTAGCCTACTTCGACGCGCGACTGGCGATCACCTGTGGAGACCAGCAGCAATACGCCATTATTTAACTGGGCATCGCCAATTCCCCATTGTCTAAGAAGCGCCAGCGCGTATTCCTCCAGCGCCGCGCCCTCCAGCGATTTGACTGTGACCACCACGACCTGCGCTTTTGTACGTTCCGCCAGCGCGCTGCCAACCGACTGAATGCGGCTTTTGGTCGCTCCCGATAACACGCCGGCATAATCCTGTACATAAATATTGGCAGCCGGTTTCGCCGGAATATTGGGTGCGGCAAACGCGGCCGTGCCGGTCAGCAGGTAGACCAGCAGCGTCAGCCAGGCCAGCCATTTTTTCATTCTTACTCACCACCTCAAAACCGGACTGCAAGTATCTCGGCCGCATTAAAAGCGGCTTATGGCGCCAACCGGGCAGCTACATATCCCGGCAACACACGAATTGTCCGTAAACTGTCACACCGGCTCTGGCCGTTAACCGTCACAGCATCTGCTGACACGGTCTACCGTACAAGCCCTGAACGCCAAGCATACTGGCGGAATAATAGTCCGCCCACCCCTTCAGGGCGGACTAATACGCGTGTTCTGCAAAGGGCAAGGCGGCGCCGGCGACCCATACCGAAAAGGGTCTGCCAGGCGTCACTGACGCCGCCATTTGTCATTTTAACCTTCATCCAATCTGCAGGATAACGTTTGACAGAACACCAGTAGCAAGTTCTTAGAAGTTAACCTGCGGCACTTGTTTCGCGGCTTCGTCAGCCTTGAAGTATTCCTTCGGGCCAAAACCCATCATGCCGGCAAACAAATTGGTTGGAAACGAACGAATTTTAGTATTGAAGCTTTGCACCGCGTTATTATAATCCTGACGGGCAACAGCAATGCGATTTTCCGTACCGGCCAGCTCATCCATCAATTGACGGAAATTAGCGTCTGATTTCAACTGCGGATAATTCTCCACAACAACCAGCAGCCGGCTCAAGGCACCATTAAGTTCGCTGTTAGCCTCAGCCTTAGCCGCCGGCCCGTTTGCTCCCGCCAGCTTAGAACGGGCATCAGCCACAGATTGAATAATATCGCGTTCCTGAGCGGCAAAACCCTTAACTGTATTCACCAGGTTCGGAATCAAATCCGAACGCCGCTGTAATTGATTTTCAATCTGGCTCCACTTGCCGTTAATCGCCTCGTTAGCGCCCACCAGTCCGTTATAGCTGGAAAATCCGATTACGGCCAGCAACGCAACAACAACCAAAATAATGATCGTCGGTTTGTTCATTAGCTAAATACCTCCTGTGTCATCTACAAAATCCGGCCACAGCCGTATTTTATTATAGCATATTTTAGTGTTGTGATACAGTTCACGTTTTCCCCCGAATGTTACGCCTCTCCCCGGTGGCCGATCAGTCCAGGCTGGAATCTGGGAGGACGGGAAAGAGACGACTCCACGGAGGACACGGAGGGCACGGAGGTGAAGTGAGATTTTCCACCAATATTCATAACCCTCTATGCACCTCAGCGTCCCCCGGTGTCCTCTGTGGAAAAGTTCTTCATTCCCTCCGTGAAAACTCCGTGCCCTCCGTGGTTCGTCAGCCCGGGCTGGAATCTGTAAATAACAGCAGACACGTCACACTGCTCCTGACGATAGTATGCTCAAAATGCCAAAACCGATCACGAGACTCCCCGCCAGCCGATTGACAATAACCAGCTTGTTCGGATGCAGCTTGGTGCGAAAATGATCGGCCATAATGGTTAAAGCCAGCCACCAAAGCGTCGAGCCGCAAAAAACACCGCCGACCAGTAACAGCGCCAGCCCGTAAATACCGCCGGACTCACCGATGCCAACGCCGGCAAAGACCGCTGCAAACGTCATAATGGTTAACGGGTTGGTAAGGGTTAGAATGAAGGCGGACACATAATCTCCAATTAACCGCACTGATCCGTCCTCACCGGCAAACACAGGCGGTTTTGCCCGCAGGATACCCCAGCCTAAATACAGCAGAAACAAGCCACCGCCCAGCCGCAAAGCCGGCTGATAGGCGAAGAGCAGCTGCCCGGCCGCAGTCATGCCGAACGCCGCAATACAACCGTAAATGGCATCCGCGGTCGCAGTCCCCAGGCCGGATACAAAGCCGCTGCGCCTACCATGAGCCAGTGTCCGTCTGATGCACAGCACACCGATCGGGCCAACCGGAGCAGCAATTAAAAATCCCAAAATCAGTCCCTGCAGAAAAAGCGCCATCCCCATCCTGTCCGCCTACCTTTCGGCCAATACAGGCAGAGCGACTGTTTCCTTCACGGTGGAGAGCACGATTGTTGTTTTGGTGTTTATCCCTGCCGCACATTTTATTTGCTCGCTGATCAGCCTTTCCAGATGCCGGGTACCAATACAGCGGACTTTTAGAAGATAGTCGGCCTCGCCGGCAATATGGTGGCACTCCTGAACTTCCGGTAAGGAAGCAATGAGTGCCAAAAAATTGCTGCGATAAGCGGAAGCAGTCAGACTGACAGCAATGAAAGCGGTTAAGCCCAGTCCCACTGCCTCTGGATCAACCACAGCCGCATAACTGCGGATAACTCCGCTGTCCTCCATTTTGCGAACTCTGTCCGCCGCTGCCGGTGCCGACAGGCCGATTAAAGCACCCAATTCAGCCCATGTCGCTCTCGCATTTTGCATTAAACGGACAACCACTTTCAAATCATTAGAATCAACCATAAATTTCACCCCTTTCAAATGTTTTTTACTTATTATATCGCTTATTAAAAAACTATTCAACCCAAACAAAATAAGGGATGAGTTTCCCGAACGCGGTTCAGGTTAAACTCATCCCTCATTAATCATGTAATGTAAAAGGCCCGCAGCGATCTTCTCGCCGGCACCGGCCTATCCCCGCAACACCGCAGACCAACCGGTTACAGTGATTACGACAACAGACAGATACCTTTGACCGGCTGCCACAGATACCTACAGAAATACTACGGATCACTGTCCGCGGCATAACTGTGAATCGAAGCCGTAAACACGGCGGATTCTACAGAACCTGTGACAATCTTGGCTCGACTACAACCCATCCGCGCTGCAAGAGAACGAACTACGTCACGCACAGACTGATGGACAGGAGATAATCTTCCCGCTGACAGACGCCGAACCGTGAATCCGGCGGCCATCGTTGGCCGAACAAGACCGCAACTCTCGCTACGGCAATGCTCTTGGCTCGACCGCTGCGAACCCTTTACAATCATAGTATAAGCGAAATCCGGTTGTTCATTCAGGAAAATAGTGGTCAATTTCCACTCCGCGACGGATCGTGAAAAAAATGATACACCGCCGCGGCGGCAGTTGTCGTCATGCCCGGAGCCTGTGCCAGTTCCGCCGCCGCAGCGGCCTTTATTTTTGCCAGGCTGCCGAAATGATCCCACAAGGCCTTGCGCCGCTTGGGACCGATGCCGGCGACATGATCAAGCACGGATACCATATTGCGCTTCGACCGCAGTTTACGATGATAGGTGATAGCGAAGCGGTGCGCCTCGTCGCGGACCCGTTGCACCAGATACAGGGCCTGCGAATGCCGCGGCAAAATCACCGGCTCGCTCTCTCCCTCCCGGAAAATGTGCTCAAATTCTTTCGCCAGACCGACCACCGGCATTGCCAGACCGGCGCCGCGTATGATTGCCAGGGCCGAACTTAGTTGCCCCTTGCCGCCGTCAATAATCACCAGGTCAGGCAGCCCCGCCGGATCGGCATCCAGATAACGGCGGGCTACCACTTCCTGCATCGAACGGAAATCATCCGGTTTGCCTTCAACAGTTCGCAGCTTAAAACGGCGGTAGTCACTCTTCTTCGCTTCACCGTTCTCAAACACAACCATGGAAGCAACCGTCTCCGCTCCCTGGATATGCGAAATATCAAAGCACTCGATCCGCACCGGCTCGTGCCTAAGCCCTAGATAGCGGCCAAGCTCGGCAACCGCGCCGGTGGTTTTCGCCTCCTGGCTCTCCGCTTTCGCCGCTTGCGCCGCCAGCGCCTCCGCCGCATTGCCGGAGGCCATCAGCAGCAGATCTTTTTTGGTCCCGCGCTGCGGCAGCAGCAGTTCGACTTTGCCTTCCTTCTGCTCATTCAGCCAGTTGCTGATTAAATCCTGATCCGGCAGCGGCAAGGGCAGCAGAATCTCGCGGGGGATAAAACTGGCCTGATGATAATACTGCTGTACAAACGCGCCCAGCACAGCGGCGTCATCCTCCTGATCACTGCCTGTCAGCATAAACCGCTCTTGTCCCACCATCTTGCCGGAGCGGACAAACAGCATCTGCACACAGGCGCCAAAGGCGGAACGCGCCAGCCCGACTACATCATGATCGCCGGAACCGGTAACAATATTCTGTTTCTCAGTTACTTTCTCCACCGCAGCCAGTTGATTGCGCAGTTGCGCCGCCCGCTCAAACTGCAGTTCCTCGGCCGCCGCCAGCATCCGCTGTCGAAGGCTGCGGACAACCGTGTCGCTGCGCCCCTCAAGAAACAGGCAGACCTCTTTGATCATCGCACCGTAAGCCGTCGCATCGATCAGCCCGGCACAGGGCGCCAGACAGCGCTTGATATGAAATTGCAAACAGGGCCGGGGCACATCCAGGCTGCGGCAGGTACGGATGGGGAACAACTGCCGCAGCAGCCGGATCGTCGCGTGCATAGCGCCGGAATCGGTATAAGGGCCAAAATAGCGGGCGCCATCCTTCTGTACCCGCCGCGTCGGAAACAGACGGGGGAAGTCCTCATTGACCGTTACTTTAATATAGGGAAAGCTCTTATCGTCACGCAGGCTGATATTGTAGCGCGGATGATGCTTTTTAATCAAATTGCATTCCAGAATCAGCGCTTCAATCTCTGAAGCCGTAATTACAGTTTCCAGATCGGCAATCCTCGCCACCATCGACTTAACCTTTGGCGAATGATTGCGGCTGGATTGAAAATAAGAACGGACCCTATTCTTTAAATTTATCGCCTTGCCAACATAAATAATCTTGCCCTGGACATCTTTCATCAGATACACGCCAGGACGATCAGGCAGTGTTGACAGTTTTTCGGAAAGCTCGAGATTGTCGGTTATATCCATACATACCCCCGGATAGTGAAATCAATCAATGACTCATATTCTTTAGTATACCATTGCCGGGAGTGCAAAAAAAGCCGCGAGGACGTCATAAAAACTGTTTTGCGACATCCCCGCGGTTAATTGTTTAGCGTCGAACAGCTAAAGCCCGCAGATTTCACCCACCGCTCTGATTCCGGCAAGCATGGCTAAGCCTGCGTAGCCTTAGCCATTTCCTGCGTAATGGCATTGCTGTTTTGAACATTTATTTGAGCCTGCCCGACCGAGCCGCAGAAGCTGATCCTTCATTGCTTTACTTCGCGCTCGCCAACTGCTGCTTGATTAACGGTTTAATGCCACCGCTGGCCAGGATATTCATTACATACTCGGACATTGGCTGCGCCTGAGCGGTTGCGCCGGTCGTTTCATTGACAACGTTACCGGTCTTAATATCGACGCTTACGCTATCGCCCTGATTCACAACCTTGCTGATCTCCGGACAAACAAGCAACGGTACGCCCAAATTGATCGCGTTGCGGTAAAAAATCCGGCCAAACGATTCGGCCAGAATGGCGCCGGCGCCGACCGCTTTCAACGTAATCGCCGCATGCTCACGGCTGGAGCCGCAGCCAAAGTTTGTCGCGGCGACAATAATATCTCCTTTTTGAAATGCTTTGACAAAGCTGGAATCCACACCCTCCATCGCGTGCTTCGCGACATCCTCGACGTCGGTTAACTCGACAAACCGTCCCGGATAAATTTGGTCAGTGTCGATATTTTCGCCAAATACAAAGGTCTTGCCTCTAACAGCTGTTTTCATCATGTCACACTCCTTAGTCAAGGTATTGAGTCGGATCAACAATTTTTCCTTCCAGCGCGGCTGCCGCTACGGCAGCTGGCGAACCAAGAAAAATTTCTCCTTTAGTGTGGCCCATGCGGCCGGGGAAATTACGGTTGGTAGAGGAAATACAAGTTTCTCCTGAAGCCAGCATTCCCTGATGCGTGCCCAGACAGGAAGCGCAACCAGGTGTAACAAACGTTGCACCTGCTTCAATCAAAGTTCTCATATAGCCTTTTTCCATGGCTTCCAGCAGCACACCGCGGGAGGCGGGAACAACGACCAAGCGGGTACGCGGATGAATCCGCTTGCCGGCCAAAATTCTGGCCGCAATGGCCAAATCCTCCATCCGTCCGCCGGTACATGAGCCAAGGTACGCCTGATCGACCTTCCGGCCAATATATTGCGTAACCGCAGCGACATTATCCACGCTGAACGGTGCCGCGAGCTGCGGCTGCAGTTGGGATATGTCAAAGTTGTGTTCCGCCGCATACCGGTATCCCGGATCGGTAGTCATAATCTCATAGCTCCGGGTTACTTTATCTTGTAAAAAGGCCATTGTAATTTCATCCGGTTGAATGTAGGCAGTCTTTGCGCCCATTTCTGTCGTCATATTACACAGTGCCATTCGCTCCGAAATGCTCAGTTGTTTCAATGTAGAGCCGGTAAATTCAACCGCCTTATACACGGCATAGTCTGCGCCCAGTTCACCAATAGCATGGAGAATAATATCCTTCGCATAAACCCCTTTTGGCAGTTGCCCTTCAAAATTAATGCGAATGACTTCAGGCACACGGAACCATAGTTTCCCTGTAGCTAAAATAATCGCCAAATCAGTCGCACCAACACCAGTGCCAAAGGCTCCAAACGCACCATGAGTCGTCGTATGCGAATCAGTTATCACAATCAGTTCGCCGGGATAGGCCAGTCCTTTGTCTGCGACCACTTGATGACAAACACCTTCATTAATGTCCATCAACAACTCGATCCCCTGCTCCCAGCAAAACTCACGAAATCGCTTTTGATTATCAGCTTGAACGATGGAAGAGGCAGGGGCATAGTGATCAAGAAACATGATGACCTTACTGGGATCATGAACCTTAATACCTCCCATCTCAAAAAAGGAGCGTACTGTTTGCAGATACAGGTCATTAATGCCGGCAAGATCGACGACACAGTTCACAATTTCCCCTGTGCTCACCGACTCTTTTCCCGCCGCTTTGGCCAGTATTTTTTCAATTGCATGCATAATAGAAAACCTCCTTAACGACGTTTAGCTTATTTGATTTTACCACAGCCCCAAAACCTTCCACCAGAATGATCCGATGCCGACCCAAATAATCATATTAATAACTGAAATAACGAAACCCAGCTTCCACCAGGTTCCTTGGTCCACATAGCCTGATCCAAAATAGATAGGAGCCGGACCTGCGGCATAATGGGTCAGCGACATACAGAGGTTTGACATAAACGCCAATGCCAGCGCGACCAGATAGGCCGGCGCCCCTGCTGCCACAGCAACTGAGGCAAACGCAGCATACATTGCCGTGATGTGGGCGGCCAGACTGGCAAAGCCGTAATGCGCATACATGTAAATCACCAATAGGATAATGAAGGCTTGCATCCAGGGAACGCCTGCCATGCTGGCCCCCACCACTTTAGCGAACCAGGGAATAAAGCCCAGCTTTGACAAATAGTTTGCTAAGCCAATCAGGGCCCCCATCCAGATCAGCGTATCCCAAGCCCCTTTTTCCTCCAGCACATCGTTCCAATTCAGTACCTGACTGATCATCATAATCGAAACCGCCAGCATCGCGACAACTGTCGCATCTAGTTTGGTATATTGCGATGTGCTCCATAGCACAAGCGCGCCGACAAACACACAGGCGACAATTTTCTCTCCCAAGGTCATCCGGCCCATTCCTTCTAATTCCTTGGCAGCCAGTATCTTTGCCTCTGGCGTATGTGTAATCTCAGGCGGATAGAACTTATATAAGAAGTAAGGAACAATAATGAGTGACAGGATACCTGGCACAATAGCGGCAGTAGCCCATAAACCCCAGCTAATATTGATATTCAGCGTTTTTGCGGCCAGTTCAGCCGCCAACGGGTTGCCTGCCATCGCAGTCATGAACATCGCAGAAGTAATCGTGTTTCCCTGATACGCGGTTTGCACTAAATAAGCCCCCACTCGTCTAGCCGAGGATCCAGGCTCGGAGTTAAACGCAACCGATAGACTCTTGACGATTGGAAAAAGAATCCCACCGGCCCGGGCTGTGTTTGAAGGAGTCGCGGGGCTGATAACAAAGTCACTGATAACCAGTGTGTAGCCCAGCTTGAGTGTGCTGTCACCCATAAATCGAATCAGCATGTAAGCAATGCGTCGCCCTAACCCTGTCTTAATAAAGCCTTTGGCAAACAGAAAAGCAGAAACAATTAGCCAGATTGTGCCGTTGCTAAACCCCGACAAGGCTTCTGAAGGCTTTAACACTCCTGATAAGGCGGCAAAAGTCACACTAAGAAACGCCAGGGAACCGATTGGCAGCGGTTGTAGAATAAAGCCTAAAATCGTCGCTACAAAAATTGCCAGCAGCTTCCACGCCACGGGTTTTAACCCGTCCGGTACCGGGGAGATCCAGATAACTGCCCCAACAAGAATGACGATCAGCCCCCGAATGGATTTGCTCAAAGAATTCAACCCCCTTTATTTATACTGCTCAATCTATATTGCAAGAAGTATGCCCGACAATGAATTAACAGTATTTTTGCCTTATGGCCAAGACATCTAGTAACCTTGCCATCCAGACTGCGACATTTTATGTTGCATATATTTAATTAACGTTTCAATTTGTCTTATCTTTCAATATACGCGTGGCAATGCCCGCCAATCCCGTCTTGAACAAATTAGCCTTTTCCCTTGTAATCAGGCCCAAAAGTCATTATAATCCAAAGTAAAAACGTTTCATAATGTTACAAGCGGAGGCCCACCGTGTCAAAAATTGCCTTTATTGCTCCTGACAGCAGTATG
Source organism: uncultured Pelosinus sp. (assembly GCA_900542835.1). Taxonomy (GTDB): domain Bacteria; phylum Bacillota; class Negativicutes; order Sporomusales; family Acetonemataceae; genus Anaerosporomusa. The sequence goes on from UQPB01000005.1 coordinate 91,592, forward strand.
TACGAACGCGCCCGTGAGTTGTTTCAGAAGCGGCACAAGAGCATTCTTATTGAAAACGGCCTGCTCAGCCAAGGAGTTGCTATTGCCGCCGATCTGGTCGCAAAAGGCACAGAAATCATCATCACCCGCGGCGGCACTGCCACCGCCCTGCGCAACGCAGGCCTGGCGGTGACGATTGTCGAGATACCCATCACCGGCTTTGATATTATTCGTACTGTTGAAAAAGCGAAACTGTATGGCCGCCGTATCGGCGCCGTCTCCTTCCCGGCCATTCTTCACGGTATCGACTTTCTCGGCCCTATTTTAGGCGTCGATATCCGGCTGTATCCAATTCACCGGGAGAATGAAGCGGAAAGTCAGGTGCTGCGGGCATTCCGCGAGGGCTCCGATGTTGTAATCGGCGGCTTCATTACCGGTAAAACCGCGCGCAGCCATGGCCTCGCCTATGAATTAATCGACAGCGGCGCGGAAGGAATTTTGCAAGCAGCATTGGAAGCCGAACGCATTGCCCACGCTCGCAGTCTGGAAAAGATGAAAACAAACCTGTTTCAGGCAGTCCTGAATTATGCATACGAGGGATTTATTCTGGTTGACAAGGATTCCCGCGTTAATTATCTTAACCCGGTTGCCGAACGGATTTTACGCGTCGATAACGCTAACGTAATCGGACAAAAGATCTCGCAGCTATGGCCGGGCTTAAATCTGCAAAAAGTTATCCAAACCGCCAAAGATGATCTGGGGCAAATTCAAAACGTGGCCGAAGTGGACATTCTCTGCAACAAAGTCCCTATCATCGTCAATGACAAGCCGGCCGGAGCTATTGTCAGCTTCCAGGACGTCACCCGGATTCAGCAGATGGAGGCGCAGGTAAGGCGGCGCATTTATGAAGCCGGCCTTACCGCCCGTTTTTGCTTCAATGACATTATCGGTACCAGCACCGCCATAAAACAGACTATAGATATGGCGAAGGCTTTTGCTTTGACGCAGTCATCGATAATGATCCTGGGGGAAACAGGAACCGGCAAAGAGGTGTTTGCCCAGAGTATCCATAATTACAGCGAACGCCGTCAGGGTCCTTTTGTCGCAGTCAATTGCGCCGCTCTCCCCAATCAGATACTGGAAAGCGAATTATTCGGCTATGAGGGCGGCGCGTTTACAGGCGCCCGTCCCAAGGGAAAACCAGGCTTGTTTGAATTGGCTCATGGCGGCACCATCTTTCTCGACGAAATCAGCGAAATGGACTATTCATTGCAAAGCAAGCTGTTGCGGGTTATACAGGAAAGAAAAGTTATGCGGCTAGGCAGCGATAGCATTATCCCTGTTGATGTCCGGGTTATAGCCGCCTCCAATCAAAACCTTAAAAGACTTGTAACGGAAAACATATTTCGTTCCGACCTCTACTATCGCATTAATGTCCTGCAGCTGCGGTTGCTGCCGCTACGCCGGCGCCAGGAGGACATCATGCCTTTAGCGCAATTTTTTCTTGCCAAACACGCCGCTATCGCTAAGCGTGTACCTAAGCTTATGCCGTCGGCGCAGGAATTGCTGTCAAGCTATCCTTGGCCGGGCAATATCCGCGAGTTGCAAAACTGTATGGAGCGGCTGCTGGCCGTATGCCGGCAGGAAGCCATTGATGCGAAAGTGATCGAATTTCTCCTGCAGGATCAGGAAGACAACCCTGAACCCCATTCGAGCAACAGCCTATTACCGGATGAAGCAGCGGAAATCCGCAAAGCGCTGGCAATCAGCCGAGGACGTTATGGCCAAGCGGCAAAACTCCTTGGCATCAGCCGTTCCACCCTCTGGCGGAAACTGAAACGTCTGCAATTGGAATCGCCGATTTCCGGATAGTCCTTGCGTGGATGCTGAAGTAGAAATTTAAAAAAGCAACGTCCAAAACGGACGCTGCTTTTTTTTGCATTTTAAATTCAAACTTGACTACGCACCGGCGGCAGCACCTCAGCCAATCCGCCGGCCGGCTACGTATCTGGCGGTAATCTGGCCGGCCTCGCCGGTATAGAGAAAACGCTGCAGCTGCTCAGGCAGCGATAAATAGCGGGTAATCCGCGGTTCATCCTCAACAACCAGCGCATCAAACCAATACCCCGGCTCAAAGCTGCCAACTTTGCCGAAAAAGCGGCCGCCGCCCTTGGTCGCCAGATAATAAGCCTCTGCCGCCGTCAGCGGCGCAGCCGACGCGTCGGCCACCTTGACCAGCTTCGACAGCTGAATAGCCCGTACCGCAGCCTGGCGCATTGACAGCGTATGGCCGCCGCCGACATCACTGCCAAGCCCGACCCGCAGTCCCTGGCTGAGTAGCCGCCTTAGCGGCATAATGCCACTGGCCACATTGGCATTGGAGTCAGGACAGTGCACCAGCAGCACATTCTGCCGCCGCGTCAGCTCCACTTCCGCCTCTGTCAGATAGATGCCATGCGCCATCAGTGTCGGCGTTTGACCAAACAGGCCGCAGCGGTGATAAACCTCGGCATAGCTGGCACTGGCGAACAGCTCGCTCACCCAGCGGATTTCGCTGCGATTTTCGCTCAGGTGGGACTGCACCGGCGCCTGATAGCGCTGTGCCAGCTCTCCCAGCCCGGTCAACAGTTCTTCCGTACTGGTGGGAGCAAACCGCGGCGTGATAATCGGCTTTACCAGCGGATCGCTGCCATATCGCGCCAGCAACTGCTCCGTCTCCCGCAGTGACTGACGGGTATCTTCTCGCAGACTGTCCGGACAATTGCGGTCCATATTCACTTTGCCGACAAACGCGCCCACGCCTTTTTGCCGCAAAACAGCAAATAAAACCGCAGTAGCTTCACTGTGCACTGTCGCAAAAATGCAGGCGCGCAGCGTACCCTGCCGGACCAGTTCGTCCGCAAACAGGCTATAGGCCTCGCGGGCATGCGCGGCATCGGCAAAGCGGCTCTCCAGTGAAAAGGTATGCTCGTTCAACCATTCAATCAGTTCTTTATCCAAACCTAACCCGCACTGATAGAACTGCGGCGCGTGAACATGCAGGTCGACAAAACCCGGTAAAATCAGTCGACGGCCATAATCCTCAACCGGCAGTCCCTGGTATTGCGCCGGCAGATCCGGATAAATATTCTCCACCACGCCGCCGGCAACGACGATGTAAGCCTGCTCATAGGCCGCAAACGCCGCGGGCGAGGGAGTAAAAACAATATTGCCCCGATAAATCGCGATATCTTTCATACTATTGGCAGACAGCCGCAGCTGCCCGCGCCTCCTTCCTGCCGCTGCCGGCTTGCCATTTCCACTGTCAGGCTCGCGAGCGAGACCGGGGAGAAAACGGCGCAAAGCCGCTCCCTCCATTGAGAGAACGGCTTTGCGTTATCGCAGCAGCGGTTTCAAAAATTGCCCGGTATAGGATTTCTTTACTGCCGCAATCGCCTCCGGTGTGCCTTTGGCGACTACTGTACCGCCGCGCAGGCCGCCTTCGGGACCAAGATCGATGCAATAATCAGCAGTTTTAATCACATCCAGATTGTGCTCGATAACGACAACGCTGTCGCCGCCGTCGACCAACCGCTGCAACACTTCCAGCAGACGGTGAATATCGGCGGCATGAAGACCGGTGGTCGGCTCATCCAGAATATACAGCGTCTTGCCAGTGCTGCGTCTGGCCAGCTCGCTGCTTAACTTGACCCGCTGCGCTTCGCCGCCCGACAGGGTTGTCGCCGGCTGTCCCAGTTTAATGTAGCCAAGGCCGACGTCCTGTATAATCTGCAGTTTGCGATGCAGACGGGGGATATTCTGAAAGAAATCGACAGCCTCATCGACAATCATATCCAGCACCTGGGCGATTGTCTTGCCCTTATATCTTACTTCCAGCGTTTCGCGATTATAGCGTCCTCCCTTGCAGACTTCGCAGGGAACATAGACGTCAGGCAGGAAGTGCATCTCGATCTTAATAATGCCGTCGCCCTTGCAGGCCTCGCAGCGGCCGCCACGGACATTAAAGCTGAAGCGGCCCGGTTTATAGCCGCGCATCTTCGCTTCCGGCGTCTGGCTGAATACCTCCCGGATCAAATCGAATAAGCCGGTATAGGTGGCCGGATTGGAACGGGGCGTGCGGCCGATCGGCGACTGATCAATATCAATAATCTTATCAATATGCTCCAGACCGAGAATGTCATCATGTTCGCCAGGCCGCTGCCGGCCTCCATACAGACGGCTGGCCAGTCCCTTGAACAGAATTTCGTTCACCAGCGTACTTTTACCCGAGCCGGACACGCCGGTAACGGCGGTAAACACACCTAAGGGAAAGGCGACATCAATATTCTTCAGGTTGTTTTCCCGCGCCCCCTTCACGGTCAGCCATTTGCCGTTCGGCTGCCGCCGCACCTGTGGCAGCGGAATTTTCTTGGCGCCGGACAAATATTGTCCGGTAATTGATTCCGGCGCAGCAATAATGTCGTCAATCGTGCCCTGGGCTACCAGCCGGCCGCCATTGGCACCGGCCATCGGTCCGATATCAATAATGTGATCGGCAGCCCGCATCGTGTCTTCGTCATGCTCGACTACCAGCAGGGTGTTGCCCAGACTGCGCAGCCGCTTCAGCGTATCCAGCAGCCGGTTGTTATCTCGCTGATGCAGACCGATGCTGGGTTCGTCCAGGATGTACAGCACCCCGACCAGGCCGGAGCCGATCTGCGTCGCCAGCCGGATGCGCTGCGCCTCGCCGCCTGACAGTGTGCCGGCGGCCCGGTCCAGGGTCAGATAATCCAGGCCGACATTCATCAAGAAGCCCAGCCGCGCTTTAATTTCTTTTAAAATTTGGTAGGCAATCGTCTTTTCCCGCTCGCTTAGTTCAAGCCGCTCAAAAAATGTCTGGCTGTCGGCAATCGTCAGTTTCGTGACTTCATGGATGCTTTTGCCGCCGACCAGTACGGAAAGCGATTCCGGTTTCAGCCTGGCGCCCTTGCAGACAGGGCAGGGCCTGGCACTCATATATTCTTCAATTTCTTCCCGCGACCAGTCAGAGTTGGTCTCGCGGTAGCGGCGGTTTAACAGCGGGACAACGCCTTCAAAGGCGGTATGATAAGTCCGTTCTTCTCCGTACATATTTTCATAAGTAAAGGTATAGCGCTTATCGCCGTCGCCATGTAAAATAATCTGGCGGAGCTCCGGCGGCAGTGCATTCCAGATGCTGTACAGAGAAAAGCCGTGACTGTCGAGTACCGACTCCAGCTGGCACATAAAATAGGAGTTGCTGTTCTTTGATAACGGCGCAATCGCGCCGTCAATCAACGACTTGGTCTCATCCGGGACAACCAGCGAAACGTCAATTTCCATATTATTGCCGAGGCCGGTGCATTCCGGGCAGGCGCCGTAAGGTGTATTGAAGGAAAACATGCGGGGAGCGATCTCCGGCAAGCTGATGCCGCAGTCGACACAGGCAAAGTTCTGGCTGAAGGTCAGTTCGCGGCCATCGGCCAGCAGGGCCGAGACAACACCCCGTCCCAGGCGCAGCGCCGTCTCCAGCGAATCAGCCAGCCGCCCGGCCACGCCGTCGCGGATGATGATCCGGTCAATGACAGCGTCAATGGTATGCTTCTTATTTTTTTCGAGCGTAATCGCTTCGCTCAGTTCCCGGATCTCACCGTCCACCCGCACCCGGACAAAGCCGTCCTTGCGGATATCCTCCAGCACTTTCTGATGCTCGCCTTTTTTACCGCGCACCAGTGTCGCCAGAATTGTCATTCTGGTTCCCTCACCCAGCGAGGCCAGTTGATCAACAATCTGCTCCACAGTCTGCTGCGAAATCGGCTTGCCGCACTTCGGACAATGCGGCCGTCCGGCACGGGCGAACAGCAGCCGCAGGTAATCGTAGATTTCAGTTACTGTGCCGACTGTTGACCGCGGATTGCGGCTGGTGGTCTTTTGATCAATTGATATTGCCGGCGACAGCCCTTCGATGTAATCAACATCCGGCTTGTCCATCTGGCCTAAGAACTGGCGGGCGTAAGCCGACAGCGACTCTACATAGCGCCGCTGTCCCTCGGCGTATATCGTATCAAATGCCAGCGACGATTTTCCCGATCCGCTCAGTCCGGTGATCACAACTAATTGGTCGCGCGGGATCTCAATATCAATGTTTTTCAGGTTATGCTGCCTGGCGCCTTTTACAATTAATTTATCTTTCAATGTCTTGCCTTTCTTCGCAGACCTTCTGTGTGGTTCAACCGCAAACAGGAGGCCCGTATTCGAACATATATTCTTATTATAACCGTACATGTGTTCGTCGTAAAGCAGAAATTCCGCGAAACCGGCTTCTCCAGCCTGAGGGACGATCCACGAAGTTTACGAAGGGATCGGGAACGGAGCGCTTTCCACAGAGAACGCCGAGGGCCGTTGAGGACACAGAGGCTTTATGGATCTATTTAAACTATTCCACCTTCCTCTGTGCCCCCCGTGTATCCTCCGCGTCCTCCGTGGAATCGTTCTCCCCGTCCTTCCAGACCTCCGGCCTGAGGTAACGAATCACGGGGGGCACGGATTTCTCACGGAGGAAATGATGAAACTATTTCCACTGGGTGAAGAAAGATTCTGGATCTATTTTTAAATTCCCATCTTGCCTCTGTGGCCTCCGTACCCTCCGTGTCCTCCGTGGAATCGTTCCTCTCCGGTCAGCGTTTTTTCTTGCTTTTAGCCGCTCCCGGATTGACACCAAATTTTTGGCGCAATTCGACAATCATATCACGCAGCTCGGCGGCGCGTTCAAATTCCAGCTGTTTCGACGCCTGCCGCATTTCTTTCTCCAAATTAACGACAATATCCTGCGCCTGCGCCGCTGTCAACTTCGTCCAGCGATCAGTCTCGTACGGCAGCGGCGCTTCCGCCACCTTGGTGGTTTCAATCAGGTCCTTAACCCGCTTCTGCACCGTCTGCGGCGTAATACCATGCTCCTGATTATAAGCGCTTTGGACCTCACGGCGGCGGTTGGTCTCATCAATCGCCCGCCGCATTGAATCGGTAATACGATCGGCATACATCACTACCCGGCCATGCACGTTGCGGGCGGCGCGGCCGACTGTCTGAATCAGCGAGGTATCCGAACGCAGGAATCCTTCCTTATCGGCGTCGAGAATCGCTACCAGCGATACCTCTGGCAGATCCAGGCCCTCCCGCAGCAGATTGATGCCGACCAGAACATCAAATTCGCCGGCGCGTAAATCGCGAATGATCTCCCCACGCTCAATAGTGGCAATCTCGGAATGGAGATAGCGAACCTTGATGCCCATCTCCTTAAAATACTCGGTTAGATCCTCGGCCATTTTCTTCGTCAGGGTTGTCACCAGCGTCCGCTCCTGACTGGCGACCCGTGCTTTAATCTCTCCCAACAGATCATCCATCTGACCTTTAATCGGCCGAATCTCGATTTCAGGATCGATCAGGCCGGTTGGCCGGATAATCTGCTGCACAACCTGACTGGCCGCCTGCATTTCGTAAGCGGCGGGAGTAGCCGACACATAAACGATTTGATTGATCCGCTCGATAAACTCGTCAAACATCAGCGGCCGGTTATCGAACGCCGACGGCAGACGAAAGCCATGCTCGATCAGGTTTTCCTTGCGCGAGCGGTCGCCGGCATACATGCCGCGAATCTGCGGCAGCGTCACATGCGATTCATCGATAACGATCAAAAAGTCCTCCGGGAAATAGTCAACCAGTGTATACGGCGACTCGCCGGCCTTACGGCCGGTTAAATGCCGCGAGTAGTTCTCAATGCCGCTGCAATAACCCATTTCCAGCATCATTTCCAGGTCGTACTTCGTACGCTGCTCCAACCGCTGCGCTTCCAGCAGTTTATTATTGGACCGCAGCCAGGCCAGCCGTTCTTCAAGCTCAACTTCGATATCGCCGACTGCCCGCTCCAGATTCTCGCGCGAGGTAACAAAGTGGGAAGCGGGATAGATCGCAATATGCTTGCGCTCGGCCAATATCTCCCCGGTCATGGTATCAACCTCGAGAATGCGTTCGATCTCGTCGCCAAACAGCTCGACTCGTACCGCCCGCTCAGCATAACCGGCGGGAAAAATCTCGACCACGTCACCGCGGACGCGGAATTTGCCACGGACAAAGTTAACATCGTTGCGCTCATACTGGATGGCTACCAGCTTGCGTAAAATACTGTCACGGTCCCGGATCTGACCCTGCCGCAGCGACAGTACCAGTCCATGGTATTCATCCGGTGAACCCAGGCCGTAAATACAGGATACACTGGCGACAATAATCACATCGCGACGCTCAAACAGTGAGCTGGTCGCCGAATGGCGAAGCTTATCAATTTCATCATTAATTGACGAATCTTTTTCGATATAGGTATCCGTCTGCGCAATATACGCTTCCGGCTGATAATAATCATAATAACTGACAAAATACTCAACTGCGTTATCGGGAAAAAACTCCTTGAATTCGCTGGCCAGCTGCGCCGCCAACGTTTTGTTGTGGGCAATCACCAGCGTCGGTTTTTGCACCCGCTCAATCAGCTTGGCAATCGCAAACGTCTTGCCGGTACCTGTTGCGCCCAGCAAAACCTGCGCCCAGTCACCACGGGCGACACCGGCGGTCAATTGTTCGATCGCCTGCGGCTGATCGCCGGTCGGCACAAACGGAGCCACCACCTTAAACGGCAGGTCTCCCTCATGATAGCCTGTCTTTAACTTTGGCACAACTGCCATATAATCACCTGCAATCCATCAGCGTATTCAAAGCAATAATAATTATTATATAATAGAATACTTTTAAAATCAAAGTAAAATCTTGTATAGGATTTATTTCCCGGGCAATCAAAATTTGACATACTTCGCCAATACAAAAAAGCGCGAATCAAGAAACCATCGCAATGCGACAACTTTCTGATTCGCGTTTTTCCGCTCCGTCTCCATCAAGCGCAGGATCACATGCGGTTAAACAGGCGCTTCAGCCGCCGCAATAGACCAAACGAAGCCGTATCCAATTCAATATAGGGCTCGTAGCCCCGCGGTGCCAGAATAATTCCCAGCCAGCGCTCGCCGTCAGCGAACGACGCCTGTGCCTGCATATCGACACCCTCGCGCTGCCAGTTAAGTCTGAAATTACGCGGCGCGCAAGCGATCGCTTCCGTCAATTCAGCCTCGTCGTTAAGCGGCATGCCATATAAAGACAGCAGCACATCTCCCGGCCGGATGCCGGCAGCGCGGGCCGGACTGCCGCTGACCGTATCCAGCACAGTCAGACCGCTTTCGCCATGCACAAAGAGGGGACGACCGCGCAGTTCCTGCCGATTCTGCAGCCAAATCAACAAATCATGCCCGACCGGCGACAACAGCGCCGCCGGCAGCTGCAGCCAGGGGTAGCGGCCGCACATCAGGGCCAGCGCCAGCAGCGTCAGGCTGTAGGCAAACAGGTACAACGCCGACTGCCGCCGTTTCTGCTCCGGCCGGGTGGACACCGCAATATCGGAATAGCCGAGAGCGGCAACGACCGGGACCAGCATATGCACCCACTGCTGACCCTCCGGCGGCTCGTGTCCGAACGCCAGCGGCGGCCACCAGTCCGGCATGTTAATCATTCCCTCCGGAATCTTATCCGTCGGCAGCCCGGCTACCAGCAGAATAACCAGAGGCAGCGGCCAAAAATTCTGCAGCATGAACGCGCCAACCAGCCTGTCCCCCTGCCGCAGAAAAACCGGCGCAGCGCTGAAACGGCCGCTGACAGCAATAAGAAAGCTCTCCGTAATATGCAGGATCGCCACTAACGCCAGCAGATGCGGCACACTCACCTGCGGCCAGCCAAACAGCAGACAGGACAGAGCGACCAGACCGCCGGCATAGGCAAAGCAGAGAAAGCGGGCATGAATTAGCATCAGCCCGATCGCAACCGGCCAGACATAAGCCAGCCCCAGGTAATTAACCGTCACGCCGGTTAACGTCAACAGCAGACTGCCCAGCCAGCCGCCAACCAGCCCCAGCCAGGCCGCCCGCAGCAGCTGCCGCTTCCAGTCGGACGCGGCAACGCCGAACATCCGCTCCTGGCTTTGCTGCTGCTGGCGGTACTGAAAGCCGACCAGCAGCAGCACCAGCCAAACAAATGGCTCCAGCAGCACAGCAAAGGAACTGCTCAAAATCAGGGAAAGGATCTCAATAAAAGGGAACACAGCTTCACCTCACGCAGGCACCGCCCAGAAGCGTCTTATTGGGGCAGCTTCGCTTTAACAATCTCAATCGCTTTATCCAGTTGCGGGTCTTTGGCCGCTTCGCGCGGCTCCGGCCATTCGACTGTGACATCCGGTTCGATACCCACACCGTTAATGGAACGGTCTTTGGGCGTATAATATTTGGCGATAGTCAGCTTGACCGCGGTATTGCTGTCCAGTCGCAGGATTTGCTGTACCGAACCTTTGCCAAAGGTTTTCAGTCCGACCAGCGTGGCTGCGCCGGTGTCCTGCAGCGCTCCGGCAACAATCTCGGAGGCGCTGGCGCTGCCGCCGTTAACCAGCACTGTAATTGGATATTTAACGGCGTCAATACCGGCACTGTGCGTTTCCCGATTGCCATCGCGGGTCACAACCGAAACAACCGGCCCCTTCGGCATCAGCTTGCCGGCGACCTTGACGCTTTCATCCAGCAGTCCGCCGGGATTATCCCGCAGATCCAGCACCAGGCCGGCAATCCCCTCTTTTTCCAATTCCTGCAGCTTTTTGGCAAAATCGGCACCGGTATGCTCGTTAAACATCGCAATACGGATATAGCCGATTTTGTCGGGCAGCAGCTTGCCGGCGACAGTCTGAATCTGGATATTGGAACGGGTCAGCGTATAATCCTTGACCTCCGTTGCCGGCAGCCGGCGAATTCCCAGCGTTACCTTGGAGCCTTCCTGGCCGCGGATCTTGCTGACAGCTACATCGAGCGCCATGTCCTTCGTATCCTCGCCGTCAATCGTTACAATCTGGTCGCCGCTTTTGATGCCCGCTTTATCCCCCGGCGTTCCTTCAATCGGCGACACGACTGTCAGTACTTTATCCTTGGAACCGACAACAATGCCGACACCACCGAACGCACCTTCAGTCTCGATCATAAATTCCTTGAACATTTTGGCGTCCATAAAGATGGAATGAGGATCGTTCAGCGAATTGACCATGCCTTTGATCGCGCCGTTGACCAATTCGTCCATCGCCGTGTCCTCAATATATTTGGATTTAATTAAATCAACAGCGCGGTATAAGCGCAGACTGTTAGCCGCATCAAGGGAATGCGACTGAAATAAGTAGGCAAAGGTGCCTGCCGTCAGGATAAAAGTCGCCAATACCAAAGTGACAGCACCGAGAGCCAGTTTCCATTTTGATTTCATGAAAAACACCACCTGCGGCAGCTTCCGCTGCCTTATTCTACCCCTACATGCCTATGAATCCATGATATGCAAAACGCAGCGCCGCTATGCGGCCGGCGGCTGCGGATTGCGAAAAAGCTTGCAGGCGGCCGCGCCGCAGCCGCTATTCAGAAGCAGCCGCGGCGTCAACGCCGCCTGAACAATACGCACTCTATGTAAGCTGCGACTGCTGTAGTCAAAACGCGCCCGGACGGCGCAGCGGTCCGTCAGGGCAAATAGCCCAGCGGATTCACCGGCGTGCCGTTCTCTCTGACTTCAAAGTGCAAATGCGGTCCAGTCGAATAGCCGGTCGAGCCGACGCGGGAAATGGTTTGTCCTTTCCGCACAGTCTGTCCTTCGCTGACCAGCAGTTCGGAGTTGTGGGCGTAAAGAGTGGATATACCGCCGCCATGCTCAATGACTACGGCTTTACCATAACCGCCCATCCAATCCGAGTAAATCACAACACCGTTGTCGGCAGCACCCACGGCGTCGCCGTAGTCTGCCCCGATATCAATACCGGTATGCAGCCGCTGGGTGCCAAAAACCGGATGGGTTCGCCAGCCGAACGGTGAGGTGATCGGTCCCGCCGCCGGCCAAATCAATGCGCCTGTGGCCTGAGCGGAGCCGCCACGGTTGCCGGCCCTGCGGATCATCTGTTCAATCTGACGGGAGGTTTCCAGCAGTTCCTGATAAGCCTGATCAGCCGTTTCTTTCTCGCTGACGGCTTCGTCCAGCACAGCCTGCTGCGCATTGCGCCTGTTCTCAATCAAGACCTTTTTCGCCGCCGCCGCCTTCTGCAGTTCCTGAATACGGCCCCGGTCGTCTTCCAGCTCAGCCCGTTTTTGCAGCACCAGCTGGCGCTCCGCCTTTACCTGGGCAATTAGAGCCGCATCCTGGCTGAGAACGCGCTTTAATAAATCGACCCGTGTCGTTAAATCACCGAAATCAGCGGCTCCCAGCAAGACATCCAAATAGCTGATCTGCCCATTTTCATAGATGTCGCGCAGACGCCGGTTCAGCACCTTGGTCCGCTTGTCCAGGTTTTTCTCCGCCGCCGCCAAAATAGCGGCATTGGCTTCAATCTGGGCTTCAGTTTCCTCAAGCTCGCTGCTGATGGCATGGTAGTCGGCCAAAGCGCCGTCGAGTTCCGTCTGCACCGACTGCAGCCGCCGGGAAACGCTGTTCACTTTTTGCTGCGCCTGACGCGACCGGCTTTGCTGATCTTGCATTTGCCGCTGGATCGACTGCAGTTCCTGCTGCTTCTGGTCAATCTCGTTCGCCAGAACCGGCGAAAGCAGCGGCAAAGTCAAGAGCAGCGCCGTTATCGCCGCCAGCTTCTTCGACTGGATAAACACGAAACAAGCAACCTCCTTCGAAGTCCTAATTTCCGTATACGGACAGACTATACTTTGAGAAACCGTTTCAAGGATATCGTGCTGCCGGTGGCGCCGATCACCATACCGGCAATCACCAGAATCACGCTGATAATCTGCAAAAACGGATACTTGGGAATAATCGGCAAAAACGCCAGTGTTTCATAAACCCGCTGCGTCAGCGTGCTATAGGCCTGGAACAGCAAAATAACCGCGAGCAGCGAGCCGGTAAAGCCCATGATAATCCCCTCAATCAAGAACGGCCAGCGAATGAACCAGTCGGTGGCACCGACATATTTCATAATGCCGATCTCCTTGCGCCGGGCAAATACGGTGATACGGATTGTATTGGAAATAATAAACAGTGCGGCTAGCGCCAGAAAGATAATCAAAGCAATGCCGACAATGCGAATCATATGCGTCAGGCTGAACAGCTGATCAACCACATTCTGGCTGAACTTTGCGTTCTCAACGCCGTCATATTCGCCTACTGTCTGCGCGATCGCCCGGACGTTATCGGGATTGTCCGCCTTGATTTCATAAGCGTTAGGCAGCGGATTAGTATCGCCAAGAGTAGTTAAAATCCCCTGCTGCTCGCCCAACCGCTCTTTAAACCGGGCCAAAGCCTCGTCGCGGCCGATAAAGGTCGCCTGTTGCACGCCGGGAGTTTTGGCGATCCGCTCACCCAAAGCGCGGATTTCGCCAGTGGTCAGCCTGTCCTCAAGATAGACGGAAATCTGCACCTGCGATTCCAGTACAGAAGCCATATTGTTCAGGTTCAGCACCATAATCAGGAACATGCCGAGAATCAGCAGCGACAGGGCCACCGTGGTAATCGAAGCAATGCTCATCAAGCCGTTGCGCCGCAGCGATGAAAAAGCGGAACGGACAAAATATTCGATTGTCCTAATCTTCATAGCCATATACCCCCTTCAACTGATCACGGGCAATACGGCTTTTCTCAATCGCCACCACCCGGCGGCGCATGGAATCAACAACCGTTTTATCGTGGGTAGCCATCACGATTGTCGTGCCGGCTTTATTGATATGATCAAATATTTTCATAATTTCCCAGGAGGTATCGGGATCAAGGTTGCCTGTCGGCTCGTCGGCAATTACGATCATCGGATTATTGACGATCGCGCGGGCAATCGCCACCCGCTGCTGCTCGCCGCCGCTAAGCTCATTGGGGTAACGCGACGCTTTCTGCCGCAGTCCCACCAAATCCAGCACATGACTTACCCGGCGCACGATTTCCCGTCGCGGCGCCTCAATCACTTGCATGGCAAAGGCCACATTCTCCGATACCGTTTTGTCCGGCAGCAGCCGGTAATCCTGAAAGATAATGCCAAGCCCGCGCCGCAAATACGGCACCTCCTGCGGCTTCAGCATATTCAGATTGCGTCCGTTAACCGTTATCTGACCGCTGGTCGGCACCTCCTCCCGGGTAATCAGCTTAATAAAAGTCGATTTGCCGGCCCCGCTGGGACCGACTACAAACACGAATTCACCTTTGGCAATTTCAATACTGATATTTGAAAGCGCAACCGAAGCGGTGCCGTAAAGTTTCGAAACATTGACCATCTTGATCATAAATAATCTCCTTGCAGAGCAGCAGTGTTGATCCAATCTGAAAAAGGCAGCGACAAACTAAAATTACTCTTTCGACATTTATATCCAAAAACCTTCTTCAATAGCGGGATAACTCGCCGCGAATTTCGACAATTCCATTGACGGCAGACAACATATACCAATAAAAAAAACAGAAGATGGCGGCAAGCAAAATTCTGCCACCATCTTCTACCGTAAATTGACGTGGTAGTACCCCGTCTGGTCTAATTCAGTGAAAACTGGTGGAAAATCACCTCGCCATTTTTCCACCGGCTTAAACCTGACACGGTACTAGCGCATCAACTGCGATAGATACAGGGTACATATCCCCAGAACTGACAGCAGCCCGAAGTACTGGCAGGCCACTGCCAGCCTCTGTCTGACACTTAACGGTCCGTCCTGGTTTCGCTCGCCCGCGCCCCACTTCGTCAGTGAGCAGAGGAATACCAGCAGAATAATCACGTTCTTGGATGCTAACAAGACCAGCAGCAGAACCAGACTGCCCACCCGCCAAAAGTGCGGTGAAATTGCCGCGCCGATCCTGCCGCCGTCAAATGGAGCGCACGGGATAAGATTGAACAAATTTATTAGACAGGCAGTATAGGCCAGCGCCAGCATCAGCACATCGTCCGTCCAGAAATATACAGCCAGGCACAACAGCGCGCTCAGCGAGCCCAGAGCCGGGCCGCCCAGCGCGATATTGGCTTCTTCCTTCAGCGTCCGCGGCGGTGTCGCCAGCCGTACCATAGCGCCGATAAAAGGTATGAACAGCAGCGCCGACGTACGGATGCCGCTAATCCGCGAGGCAGCGACATGCCCCAGTTCATGAATCAGCAGCAGGACCACAAATCCAACGGCAAACCGCCACCCGAACGCCGCTGCGTAGACGGCAATAGACAACAGCATCGAAGCCGTAGTCGATATCACGCTGTCTAACTGCAGCATCGCGACAATTCCGCCCAGACAAAGTCCCAGCCGGCGCAGCATGCTGCGTCCAAGGTGAATGACCGTATACCACCCCACCGCCACACCCCCGCAAATGAAAAAATCCGCCCACAGCAGTGCTACATTCCGCCTAAAAAGAGGCGTTCGCACTATGCTTATGCGGTACGGATTCAGAACAGAACTGACAACAGTCGAGCAACCATCTGCCGCCAGCAGAGGCGTGAAGAAGGAACCAGGATGAACAGGAGGTCTCTAGTAGCGGAGTTCTTTGAAGCCTTCGCCCAGCACCTCATGCGCGTCAGCCACAATCAAGAAAGCGCGCCGGTCGATACGGGAGACCAAATCCTTGACCCGGCTGACTTCACGGACGGCCACAACACAAAACAGGATATCCCGCGACTCGCCGGAATAGCCGCCACGGCCGTGAAAAAAGGTGACTCCCCGGCCAATCTCCTGCTGAATCGCGCACGAAATTTTTCCGTTATGCTCAGACATGATAAAAAACGCTTTCGACGTCCCCCAGCCTTCCTGAACCAGGTCGATCACTTTCGCAGTGATAAATAAAGAAATAAGTCCGTAGAGCGGCAGTTCAACACTGCGGAAAACCAGTCCTGCCACGGTGATGACAAAAATATCGACACCAAATAAGGCCTGCCCCAGACTGACGCCAAACCATTTATTCAGAATCGCCGCCGCCACATCAGTGCCCGCGGTGGTACCGCCAAAACGGAAGACAATCCCCATGCCAAGGCCGTTGAGCACACCGCCGTAAACGGCGCTTAGCAGCAAATCCCGGGTCAGTATCGGCATATAGGGAGCCAGCAAGTCTACCGCAAACGATAGTACAATCGCGCCATACAGTGTGTAAATACCAAAGGAAGCGCCTAAGACCTTAACGCCGCACAGCAGCAGCGGGATATTGACAGCCAGCATAATCATCCCCACCGGCCAGCCGGACAGGTAATGCAGGACGATGGCCAGACCGCTGACCCCGCCGTCGGCAATGCGGTTGGGTACCAAAAATACGTTCAGCGCGGCAGCAGTCAGCAAGGCTCCCAGCGTTATGCCGGCATAGTCGCGCAGTTTTCCGTTCATGCCTACCCCTCCTTATTGCCCGGCAGCAGCCTGTACGAACAGGACTACCGTGTGTTAACTGCCGCCCGGCCTGGCCTGCACAATAGCGCCATCGCCAGCTCGGCGCTGTGGAAAGCCTGCTGCCGCAGGCTTTCCACCTCCGTACGAGCCCCCTGCTTCCCAGCCAGCAGCTGCTTTGCCAAACGCAACAGGCAATCGGCTTCGACAGTATCCAGCGTGCCGGCGGCGCTTTCACCGATACTTTCGAGAAAACGCTCAATCTTCGGGTCATAGGAGACGCCAAGCAGCGGTACCTTCATTATTGCCGCAAAAATCAGTGCGTGCAGGCGAATCCCTATTAGCATATCCAGATTGCCAATCAACGATAACAGTTGATCCGTGCTATATTCGCCCCGCAGCACAACCGCCGGCTGCCGCATATAGGATACTACCCGGCTGGCCGCGGCCACATCCGGTTTTTGCATTGGAATAAAAACAAGCCGCACACCGGCGGCGGCCAATTCGTCAGCCACCGCCGCCAAGACTCGCTTGTAGTGGTCAAGGTTTTTCCATTCACGCACCGATATTCCCACTACCGGACCGTGCTCAACTCCCTGTCGCAGCAGTTCCTCCCGCCCAAAAGCGGCATCTGCCGGCGGCAATGACAGGACCGGATCAGCCGTTACATGAACCGGCGGTGCAAACACACCGATTGATTTAAGTTCCTGCAGCGAGCCTTCGTCTCTAACCGTAATCAGATCCAGCTTATTGCCAATGCAGCGCACTGCCCCCCGGGCCGCCGCGCCCCGTACCGGTCCGACACCCTGCGCATAGATCATAACCGGCTTGCCAAGCGTTTTTCCCAGCAGCATGACACTCAGATAGTAATACAGGCTGCGCTCGCTGGTCACTGTCTGCAGCAGACTGCCGCCGCCGCTGACGACCAGGTCGCAGCCCGCCACCGCCCGCAGTACCTCCAAAGCATGCATCCGGTATACCGCTTTGACGCCATGACGCCAGGCCGTTTCCGCCGGATTGCCGGATAGTACGGTAAATTCAGCGGCCGGATCCAGACGGCGAAAGGAAGCGATCATCGCCGCCAGCATCGCCTCGTCGCCGGCATTGCCAAAACCGTAATAGCCCGAAATGACAAACCTACTCATGGAAGGCCCTCCTCCGGAGCGCATTCGACAGGCAGGCCAGAAAATGTGCCGCTGCTACCAGCAGCAGTCCGACAACCGCCCCCAGCAGCAAACCATCAACGCCGCGAATGAAGGACATCAGTACCGGTGTGCGCATATGGGCAAACGTTTCGACCAACGTCGACTGGCCGATCGTAGCCGCAATTACCAGTAAGAAATGCAGCAGTCGCGGCCATTGCCTTGCGGTCGCCATGGCAGCCAGCAGAAAGGCGGGATGGCCAATGACAAACTCCTTTTCACGCGGCCGGGCATACATGGTCTGTTCCAGAAATGCCCGCAGCTTCAATTCGAATGCCGGTACGGGAACACCGGCGGTATGGCCGGAACGGCCGATAAAGATCCAGGCGCCCAGCGCGCCCAGACCGAATAACAGCAGCGTTTTTATTGCCACAGGATAGTTCAGCAATTGGATAACCTGACGGATAATCCGCCCGGCATCGCGATCATCCTGCGGGTCAAATAGATTAAAGCGGGTTAAATAAACAACTGCGATCAGCAGCAGCGGTAAGATAAACGTCAATTTAACACCACGGAAAATTTCCATTTCCAGCAAAAAGCGGACATCCGCCAGCAGCGCCGCCAGATAAAGGCCGCCTGCCATGGAAACGACAAAGGCAAGCGCCAGGCCGCCAAGACCGTCCCGCAGGACTCGCCGCAGCCAGCTTCCGTCCTGCGGCAGATGCCGCCAGCGATCCAACTGCCAGGTCATAGCCAGCACCGGAAACAGGACAGCCGCTCCCAGGGCTGCGATCTGGCGCAGCAGCGTGCCGCCACCAGCCAGCAGCGGTACGGCAAATGCGATTGAAAGCAGGGCCAGCAGGCTATATTGCAGCCGCAGCGTTAACGGATGGAACTGCGTCAATAAGAGAACCCCGGCGGCCACTACCCCGGCAGCCGCCACAACCAGCAGCCAGGGAGACGGAAAATAGGCGGCAAAGACGCCGGCCTTGCCCGTCTGATAGCCTTTCGCCTCAATCGCCTGTTTGGTAGCCCGCACATAGTCAAGATTGGTCTCGATCAGCGTCTTGCCGGGCTCGGCTTTTTCGTAGTTTCGCATTAGATTAATGCGGATATTGCGTTCCTGGTCGCTAAGCGCCCAGCGGTTGGTTGCCTCACGCAGCAGCAGCCTCGGCTGCTCATCTTTGGGGATGGAGTAGACGCGGGCTACCTGGTAATCATGCTTAGGCACCAGCGGCAGCAGACCCGCCTGGGGATAAAACTGCAGCTGCACAGGATGCTCAATCAGGCCCAGCGTCAATCGCTGTGCCTTGATGCCGGTCAGGGTTGCCTCCATTAAATCCGGATAGCCCAAAGCCTCCCGTCCGGAAAAAATCACTGCCGACACCGCTTCAATCCCCCGGATACGGGAAAAAAAGGCGCTGATGTCTTCAGGCTGCACCTGCGCGTAATTGACCGGCCGCACAATTACATAAAAACCATGCGCTGCCGCTTCCCCCACCTCTGCCGAGGAGATGCCCAGATCGGTTTTAATTAATTTTTCATAATTGCCCTTAATCGCCAGAGACGGCAAGCCATCGCCAAGCTCGCTGACGCGATCACCAAAACGCCGAAGCAAATCTGACCGCAGCTCGCTGAACGCAGCCGTGTCCTCGCCGTTCACATATACATAGTCAGACGAAATCCGGCCCGCGGCCATCCATTGCCTCCAGGGCGATTCCACCGGCAAGCCTGTCCGGCTTTGCCCCAGCAAATCACTGCCGGCAATAACGCTGATCCGCCCCGCTTTGGCCTGTTTTTCCAGGGTAACATCATATACCGACAGAGAAGTAATGCCGGCCTCGCGGAATTGCCGCAGCAGAGAGGGGCGGTCGACGCCTTCGGTCTGAGCCAGCTCACTGATATCCTCATAATCCATGGCCAACTCAATCGTGGAATTGGCGACCTCTACCCGGTGCCGTTGCCAAACAATGAATAGTGAGGCAAGAAAACCCAATAGAATAACAATTAACAAGACGCGATTATAACGAAAGTAGGCCAAGTGTCTCTCCACCTTATGTAAAACTGATTAGCGAGTTTCCACTAATTTTTAAGGCGGTCAACAGCCGCCTGTCCGGATTACAACGTTCAGGGGGCAATCCCGCTGCCTGCCGCCGGCAGATTGTCGGCAATAATCGTCAGCCTGCCCTGATCGGCGGCAATCTCCCGGACTTTTACGCCAAAGGGCAGCGCTTTTACATCTACCAGGGGAATATCGGACAGCAGCGAACCGCCAAGGCTGCCTACCTGTGAGTTATTCAACAGGATTTTCTCTGTAACCAGCTTAATCTTCTGACCATCAGTCACGACACGGCCTTCAAGCGTCACTGTCATTTGTGCAATCTGGCCGAGGCCAAACGTGCCGGCCACCTGCACCTTGCCCTCTTTAACCGTTACGGCCGCGTTTTTTACGCCCTTGACACTTTGATTCAGGTAGCGCCCCAGTTCTTCCTGGTCAATCGATGCCGTCAGCGTTGCCGTTTTGACCTCTTGGAGGACAACACGCCGCGCCGAAAGAAGCTGCCCCATATCCAGCCTGACACCGCTGAGGTCGGCACGCATGTCGCTGAACAGCAGTTTATCCGGCTTTGCGTCTTTGGCCGTCAGCCGCACCGTGTCAAACTGTCCGCTCAGCAGCAAAAAAGAAGGGCTTTTCTCAACGCTAGCGGTAACCTGGCTGCTATGCAGCACCTTTTGCATTCCCTGCGCTACCGCCTGCGAGACAAGCTGTGGCAGGAACAAAGCCAAACCGGCCAGAGCAACGGCAATCGCCGCCACCGCGGTTACAAGCAACCGTTTATGCATGAGAAAACACTCCCTTCAGGATAGCTGGCCAAGTGTCGGAGACTGGATTCCACTAACCACAAAATCTGCGGACTGCCGCAGAGAACAAGAGAACGATGTCACGGGAGACACCGCAAAAGCCGGGAATGGGGGAGGCGGTTGACCACGGAGCACACGGAGCCCGCACGGAGAACGCGAAGTATATAAGCCTCCGTGCATTACTCTGTGTCTTCCGTGGAATCGTCCCTGCTTACTTTTGCAACACCCTCGCGGCCCGGTTACGCTTCTTCCGGTTTGCGGCTGATGTGGCGCAGGTAAGCTTCAATAAACCCATCCAGCCCACCGTCCATCACCAGCTGGGTATTGCCGGATTCAAAGCCGGTGCGGTGATCCTTCACCAAACTGTAGGGATGGAATACGTAAGAGCGAATCTGACTGCCCCACTCGATGGCGTGATATTCGCCCCCCAGCTCGTCTTTCTTATCCTGCCGCTTTTGCAGCTCCAGTTCAAACAGTTTCGCCCGCAGCAGCCGCATACATTGTTCCCGGTTCTGAATTTGCGAGCGTTCGCTTTGGCATTGCACAATAACGCCGGTCGGCAGATGCGTCATACGCACAGCCGAATCGGTCTTATTGATGTGCTGACCGCCGGCGCCGCTGGCGCGATAGGTATCTACCCGCAGATCAACCGGATTGATAACAACTTCGACATTGTCGTCAATTTCGGGCATGACATCCAAAGCCGCAAACGAGGTATGGCGGCGGGCTGAGGCGTCAAACGGCGAGATCCGCACCAAACGGTGAACGCCTTTTTCCGCTTTTAAATAACCATATGCGTTACGACCCGTAATCATGAGTGTCGCGCTCTTAATTCCGGCCTCGTCACCGGGCAGCAGGTCGAGTGTTTCTACTTTATAACCGCTGCGCTCAGCCCAGCGGCCATACATGCGCAGCAGCATCTGGGCCCAGTCCTGGGCCTCGGTGCCGCCGGCACCGGCGTGCAGGGTAATAATGGCGTTGTTGGCGTCATATTCGCCTGCCAGCAGCAGCGACAGCTCCATATGCTCAATCTCACCGCGCAGGTTCTTCAGAGCAGCGGCAACATCGTCATAAACAGTTTCATCCGCTTCTTCCATGCCTAATTGCCATAGCGTGTATGCATCGTCATGCTGCCGGCGCATCCGGCCAAAGGTTTCCACATCATCCTTTAGACCGGTCAGTTCCTGCATCACTTTCTGCGCCGCCTCAGGATCATCCCAAAAATCCGGCGCCTGGATTTTATCCTCCAGATAGGCTATTTGCTCGTCTTTGTGAGCGAGGTCAAAGGGAAACACTCACTTCGTCCAATTTCTTCGCCAGCTCGTCAATCTCCCGTTTCAAGTCATCCAATAACATCGCCATCAACTCCAAAAAATATATTTCCTATTCTGCAAGGCCCATTCACCCGAAGTTATAGGAACCGTTTTTTGAGCCGCCAAGACGCTATGCGCGCTGCGTGCGCCGCCCAGGTTCCCTGCAGCCCCCGTTCCTCTGTGGAACCGGTTCCTGCGATCACTTACCGCAGCAGTGTTTATATTTTTTGCCCGAGCCGCAGGGGCACAGGTCATTACGGCCGATATTCGAGGCATGCGCCGGCTGTTTCGCAGCCGCTTCCTCTTCGCCGTGGCTGGCATGCGCCTGCTGCAGATGATCCTCCGGCCGGGTAATGATGTTGACACGGAACAAATAGCGGACAACATCCTCTTGAATCGTTTCAATCATCTGCTGGAACATATCATATGCTTCAATTTTGTATTCAATGAGCGGGTTTTTCTGACCGTAGGCCCGCAGACCAATACCCTGGCGCAAATTCTCCATCGCGTCAAGATGGTCCATCCACTTGGCGTCAACCACTTTCAGCATAACGACCTTTTCCAGTTCGCGCATATTATCTGAGCCGAACAGGTTCTCCCGGCCGTCATAAGCACGCTGCGCCGCCTCGCCCAGCGCTTCCCTCAGTTCAATCCGGCTCAGCTTGGCCAATTCCTCTACTTTCAATTCGCCCGCCGGTGCGAAGAAGTCTTCGCAATAGGTGACCAGACCGGCCAGGTCCCAATCCTCGGGATAGGCTTTTTCATCGGCATATAATTCCATTGCCCGGTCGGCCAGCTTATCAATCATCGGCATGATCGCTTCGCGCAGGTTTTCCCCCAGCAGCACTTCGCGGCGCTGCGAATAGATGACCTCCCGCTGCTGGTTCATGACATCGTCATATTCGAGCACTTGCTTACGAATGTCAAAATTGCGCGCTTCCACTTTCTTCTGCGCCGACTCAATCGAACGGGTAATCAGAGAATGCTCGATCGGCTCATCCTCTTCCATGCCCAGCTTATCCATCACGGTAGCGATATTATCGGAACCGAACAGCCGCATCAGATCGTCTTCCAGCGACAGGTAAAAACGGGTGGAGCCGGGATCGCCCTGACGACCGGCACGGCCGCGCAGCTGATTATCGATACGGCGGCTCTCATGCCGCTCCGTGCCGACAATATGCAGACCGCCCAGTTCAGGCACGCCTTCGCCTAAAACAATGTCAGTGCCTCGTCCGGCCATATTGGTGGCAATCGTCACCTGGCCGCGTTGACCGGCCTGAGCGACAATCTGCGCCTCCATCTCATGAAACTTGGCGTTCAAAACATTGTGCGGCACGCCTCGCTTCTTCAGCATGTCGCTTAACTCCTCCGATTGCGCGATCGAGGTAGTCCCCACCAGCACCGGCTGTCCGGCAGCGTGGCGTTCGGCAATTTCCTGAACGGCCGCCCGGTACTTAGCCCGTTTTGTTTTATAGATGACGTCCGGCAGGTCCTGACGGACAATCGGCTTGTTCGTCGGAATGACGATAACATCGAGACCGTAAATCTTGCGGAATTCTTCTTCCTCGGTCTTAGCCGTTCCCGTCATGCCAGCCAGCTTCTTATACATGCGGAAATAGTTTTGGAAGGTAATCGAAGCCAGCGTCTGGCTCTCGCGTTCGACTTTGACATTCTCCTTCGCCTCAATTGCCTGGTGCAGGCCGTCGGAGTACCGCCGGCCGAACATCAGCCGGCCGGTGAATTCATCGACAATAATGACTTCCCCGTCTTTGACCACATAATCCTTGTCACGATGCATCAGCGCATGCGCCCGCAGCGCCTGATTGAAGTGATGCGACATTTCCATATTTTCACTTTCATACAGATTGCTGACACCAAGCATTTTTTCTGCTTTGGCAATACCGCTCTCTGTCGGCGCCACCGTCTTCAACTTCTCATCGACGCTATAGTCCTCGCCGGCCTCCAGCTTCGGTACGACTTTCGCCAGGGTAAAATACAGATCGGTCGACTTTTCACCGGGACCGGAAATAATCAGCGGCGTCCGCGCCTCATCCACCAGAATACTGTCGACTTCATCGACGATAGCGTAATTCAACGGCCGCTGCACCATCTGCTCAGGGTCGATGACCATATTATCTCGCAGATAATCAAAGCCGAATTCATTATTGGTTCCGTAAGTAATATCAGCGGCGTAGGCCATCTTGCGCTCGAAGAAGTCAAGTCCGTGTACAATCAGCCCTACCGAAAGCCCGAGGAAACGGTACAGTTTCCCCATCCATTCACTGTCGCGGCGGGCCAGATAGTCATTAACAGTGACGACATGAACGCCTTTGCCACTCAGTGCGTTCAGATACACAGGCAAAGTCGCCACCAGCGTCTTGCCCTCGCCGGTCCTCATCTCGGAAATGTTGCCGCCATGCAGCGTAATGCCGCCCAACAGCTGAACATCAAAATGGCGCATGCCCAGCGTGCGGCGGGATGCTTCCCGCACTACGGCAAACGCTTCCGGCAGCAAATCATCAATCGTCTGCCCCGCCTCCAGCCGCTGCCGGAACTCCGCCGTTTTGGCCGCCAGCGAGGTGTCGCTCATTTTTGCCAATTGCGGTTCGAAGCCATTAATCAGCTGGACATATTTCATCATGCGCTTAATTTCACGTTCATTGTCATCGCCAAAGATGCGTTTAAGGAAATTCAGCAAACGGAATCATCTCCTGACATTAATACACTTATAACTATTATATCATTTTAGCAGAGCCGACCCGTAAAGTCAAAAACAGAGATGAGCGAAAAGACGGACGCCCCGCCAGATGATGACGGGCCACGGAGTGGATACTTTTCCACTGAGGACACCGAGGGGCGCAAAGGTACACAGAGGGGTTTTTCATATTTATTTAAAACCCGTTCTCCCTCTGTGGCCTCCGTGTATCCTCCGTGTCCTCCGTGGAATTGTTCTTTGCCTTTTCTTCCCTCACGGCAGCAGCTCCCTGCCGTTCCCGTCTTTTTGACAAAACAAAAACCGGGGGAAATCTCCCCCGGTTTTGAACGCTGTCTTTGGTTAGAACTCCGGCTCAATCAGGCCATAATGGCCATCCTTGCGGCGATAGACAACATTCACATCTTCCGACTCGGCGTTAATAAACACATAGAAGTCGTGATTGATCAGATTCATTTGCAGAATTGCCTCTTCAATATCCATCGGTTTGACCGGGAAACGTTTGGTCTTAACCACCCGGATTTCTTCTTCCACCGCGGTGGTGGGGATCAGCTCGGTCCGGAAAGACCCTTCACGCATGCGGCGCGACAGCCGGGTCCGGTATTTTTCAATCTGCCGTTCCAGTTTTTCTATAACAAGATCAATCGAGGTGTACATGTCTGTAGTCGATTCTTCGCCTCTGAGCAGGATACCATTTACAGGCACAGTCACTTCCACGATATGGCGGCCTTTTTCTACAGTTAAAACAGCTGTGATTTCTCCAAGAACATCAAAATACTTCGTTACTTTGCCGATACGCTTGGATACATAATCGTTGAGCGCCGGGGTAATCTCAATATTCTTCCCGCGTACTGTGATTGCCATAGAGCGTCAGCTCCTTTCCAATGGTTCTACTATGTAGTATTCCCCACAAATAACAAAAATCCTGTCATAACTTAACCAAGAATTAACCTTTTCCTAAAAATCGGCGGCATCACACTGGCCGTGTCCGTTCTCTCCGGATTCCAGCCCAAGTAACCGACCACGGAGTTGCACGGAGTGAATACTTTTCCACAGAGGGCACTGAGGGACGCGGAGGTGCACAGAGGTTTTTTCATATTTATTTAAAACCCGTTTTCCCTCTGTGCCCTCCGTGTA
>UQPB01000006.1 GCA_900542835.1 uncultured Pelosinus sp.
TGGGCTCGCGAGTCCGCCTAGTATCTGGGGCTTTCTGAACGGCCTGGTAATAAGGATTTTCAACAAACTGAAGCGCTTCGCGTCAATGGAGACGCGAAGCGCTTGCTGTTTTGCTGATAATTCAGTTATTTGGAGGAGTTGCCGGTTTAAAGGCGAATACAGTAGGAAAAACGGAGAGGAGCCGCTCTCCGCGTTGGGCGGTCATAGGATGGCGCAAACGATTTGGCGTTTTGGCAGTCTGCTTGCGGTCGCACTGGCTGTCTGCTGGACGGCGGGATGTTCGTTTATCCCGGATAAGAGCAATTATATTGATTTCCGCAAACTGGAGGCGCCGCCGGTTCTGGCTGCCGCCAACACGGACTCACCGGCGCTGCGGGTGGCGATTTCCTCTGTACTGCTGCCGCAGGAAACGGTGGTATATTACCGTTCGATTGCCAATTATCTTGGCTGGCATGTGGACAGGCCGATCGTTTTGCTGCAGCGTAAAAGTTATGCGGAGATTGCGCTGCTGCTGCTGAACGGCGGTGCCGACATCGCTTTTTTTTCCTCCGGCGAATATGCCAACTACAGCGGTTTTGACGAGATTGAAATGCTGGCTTCACAGCAGCGGATGGGTCTGCCTTACTATCAGGGGTATATCATCGTGGCCCGGGACAGCAGGATCAGCGGCATTGCCGGCCTCAGAGGCCGGACGGTTGCGTTTACCGATCCGCTGAGCTATTCCGGCTATACCTTTTTAGTCCATCTGCTGCGGCAGCAGAATCAGACGCCGGAAACGTTCTTCGGTCACTTTATCTATACCTACAGCCACGATAAATCCTTCCGCGCGGTCGCCAACCGGGTTGTCGACGCCGCCCCTGTCACCCGGCTGGTCTATGACCGGGCTAAGCAGAAGCAGCCCGAACTGGCGGCGGCGGTAAAAATTATTGCGATGTCGCCGCCGGCCGGAATCGGTCCGGTGGTGGCGGGCAAAAGCCTCAACCAGAGCCAGCGGGAGAGTTTGCGCAAGGCTTTGCTGCAGATGCATGAGAGCCCGCAGATGGCGGAGGCGATGCAAGGACTGCTGATCGACCGGTTTGTGCCGCCGCAGCCGGAGCTGTTTGAGCCGATCCGGCGGATGCTGCGGGAGAAGAGGGGACAGCCATGATGCTGTCACGGCTGCCGATTTATTACCGGATCGTGGCGATGGCGCTGCTGATCATCGCGCTGCTAAGCCTTGCCACCGGTTTTATTGTCTGGGATTCCCTGGATACGATTGTTTCGCAGCAGCTGCAGAAGCGCGGCGCTGAGATCGCGGCACACGTAGCGATGGCCGGCGGCAATTATATCCTGATGGAGGATTTGTACAATCTTTATGAGCTGGCGGCTCAGACTGCC
Source organism: uncultured Pelosinus sp. (assembly GCA_900542835.1). Classification (GTDB taxonomy): domain Bacteria; phylum Bacillota; class Negativicutes; order Sporomusales; family Acetonemataceae; genus Anaerosporomusa. The sequence goes on from UQPB01000006.1 coordinate 1,378, forward strand.
GCCAGCAGCGAGGATGTACGCTATATTCTGATTCTTGACAGCAGCAGGCGCACGCTGGCGCATACCTTCCAGGGCGGCATGCCGGAAGCGCTGCTGCGGCCCATTCCCGCGCTCAGCCGCCAGACGATAGCCGTATTGCCTTCTAATGAAGGCCCGATTCACGATATTATCGTACCGGTCGAAAACGGCGCAGCCGGCTATGTCCGGGTTGGCATGACCGAAGAATATGTCCGTACTTCGATTAATCAGCATATCAGGGGTGTGCTGATCACGGTTTTGGTTATTTGCGCCGTGGCGCTGTTTCTGTCAAGCCGGATATCGGCACTGATCACCAAACCGGTCCGTGAACTGGCGGCGGTGGCCGAGTCGATCACCCGGGGCGAGCTGGATCTGCGGGCAGAAACCGGCGAGCGGGGCGAGGTCGGCAAGCTGGCCGCCGCATTCAATGAAATGGCAGCCAGCCTGATCAACGCCAGCGCCGACAAGGAAGTGCTGCTGGCCGAACTGCGTGACAAGGAACAAATGCGGGATACGCTGATCGCCAAGCTGATGACGGCGCAGGAGGATGAACGCAAGCGGATTTCAAGGGAGCTGCACGATGAAACCAGCCAGGCACTGACCTCGCTGATGCTGACAATGCGGGTATTAGCGGAGGATGCGCCCAACCGGGAGCAAAAGGAGGCGCTGCTTTTGGCGCGGGATGTTGCTGCCAATATTTTGCGGGAAGTACGTGATCTGGCGATTGAACTGCGGCCGCCGGCGCTCGATGATCTCGGCCTGGCGGCGGCCATCGAGCGCTATAGCAGCAAGTTCGCCGCCCGCCACGGCCTGCTGATCAGCCTTAATGCCAACGGCGAGCAAACGGCGATTGACGGCCAGATTGCCGTCGCCCTGTACCGCATTGTCCAGGAGAGCCTGAATAATGTGGTTAAGCACGCCGGAGCGTCCGTCGTATCGATCGATATCGCCTTTACCCCGGACCGGATTAGCGTCGCTATCGCCGACAATGGCAAAGGCATCTCCGACGCTGATTTACGTAAAGCCCGGCAGGAAAACCGGCTCGGCCTTTATGGGATGCGGGAACGGGTTGAACTGCTGCAGGGAAGTCTCGATATCCGGCCGGCAGCCGGCAGCGGCACCGCGCTGCTGATCATGATTCCCCTGCTAACAGGGCGGAAAGGAGCGGCATCATGAAGCAAAAGCTCAAGCTGCTGCTGGCGGATGATCATAAGCTGCTGCGCGCCGGTCTGAAGCTGCTGCTGCAGCGGCATCAGGGCATGCAGGTTGTCGGCGAAGCCGAGAACGGCGAACAGACAATCCAGTTATTTGAGCAGCTGCAGCCGGATATTCTGTTGCTTGACTTGTCGATGCCGAATATGGATGGCATTGAATGCCTGAAGGAAATCAAGAGCCGTTGCCCGGCAGCGCGCATTATTGTGCTGACCATGCACGAGGATGAGAGCTATATCAAGCGGGCGATGCAGGCCGGTGCCTGCGCCTATGTGCATAAAAGCGCGGCTGACACCGACTTGTTCAAGGCAATTGCGGCCGTGCAGTCGGGCGGTATTTATCTCAGCCAGCAGGACTCTGATTTGCTGCTGCATGTTTTGCTCAGCCGGGAGCCGGAACCGGTTGATAAACAGGCGCCCTATGTTTTGCTCAGCCCCAGGGAGCGGGAGGTCCTGCGGCTTGTGGCCCATGGCTATTCGTTGGCTGAGACGGCGGAAAGGCTGTCGTTGAGCATTAAGACAGTCGATACCTATAAAGTTCGGCTGATGGAGAAGCTAAAGGCGAGCAAACGCAGTGAACTGGTCAGTTACGCCCTGAAGTACGGGCTGTTGTCAATTGAATAAGCTGTTTGTCGGGGATTTTTCCGACAGCTGATTGCGGGATTTTTCCGCTACAGGACAGCCTGCCATTGTGTGATAATTTAGAAAACACACACGGCAGGCTGTTTGCTGTTAAGCAGCCAACAGCCTGCCGGCAGACCGGGAAGGAGGGATAGGCTTAGGTTCTCCGTGGCAACCGGTTAGATTATACGCAATGCAAGGAGGATTGGAGAAATGAGTAAAAGAGGCATTCTTCTGTCAGCCATTATCGTATTGTGCGGCCTGCTGCTGGCAGGCTGCGGCAGCAGCGGCGACAAGGCGGCCGCTCCGGCGGCGGGAGGCAAAAAGCTGGTCATCTACACCTCGATGAAGGAATCGCTTATCAGCGGTATTGTTGAAGGATTTAAGAAAAAGAACCCCGGCGTTGAAGTGGACTATCAATCCGCCGGCGCCGGCAAGCTGATGGCCAAAATCGCGGCGGAGCGGCAGAGTGGCCGCATCCTGGCGGATATTATCTGGACCAGTGAGGTTCCCGACTTTTATAACATGAAAAAGGAAAACATTCTGGAACAGTATAAGACGCCGGTATTTGGCGAAATCCTCAATCCCTTTGCGGATTATGACGGCCATTTTACCGCTGCCCGGCTCGGTACGCTCGGGATCGCTGTCAATACTGACCGGATCAAAACGCCGCCGGCAGCGTGGTCCGACCTGTTTAAGCCAGAGTACAAGGGCGCCTTCGGCATTGCCGATCCCGCACTTTCCGGCACCTCCTATATGAGTGTCGCCCTGCTGGAAAAACAGTTTGGCTGGGAATTCTTCAAAAAACTGCAGGCCAATCAGGCCCGAATCGGCAAAGGGTCAGGGCAGGTCATTGACGATACCGCCTCAGGCGAGCTGGCCGCCAGCCTGGCCGTAGACTACATTACCAATGACAAAATTAAAAAAGGCGCCCATCTGGCACTGTATTACCCGCCGGAGCTGCTGCTGGCGCCCAGCCCTGTGGCTATTTTCAAGGGCAGCGCCAATCTCGACGCAGCGAAAAAATTCGTCGATTACCTTCTCAGTCAGGAGGCGCAGACGCTTATTGCCGGTGAAGGCACTCTGCCGGTGCGAGCCGATGTGAAGATTCCGGAAGCGTTCAAGCTGCCGGCGCCGGCCGACGCGCTGCAGCGTTCTATTAAAATTGACTACCTGCAAATGATGGCTTCTAAAGAAGCGACAATTAAACAGTTTACCGATACGCTGCAAGGAAAGAAATAGGGGCCTGCTGCTATCCCGCCGCTTTTTAGCGGCGCCGAATCCTGATGCGGGGCGCTTGCTGCAGGAAGACGCGGATTGGCCAGGCAGCGCTGACGCAGCCAGACGGGCCTTTTTCGCCCCAGGCTGCGTCAGCAAATTCCTGAAAGAGCATCGTTGTTCTGCAGTTGCGAAAATGGAAAGAATCTTCGCCAGATTTATTTAAGCAGTGCTTACCATGGGAGGTACAGACGATGGCAATCATTCAGGTAGAAGGCATAGCCAAACGTTATGGCCAGCATCAGGTGCACCGGGATCTCACCCTGTCGATTGAGCGAGGCGAGTGCTTTACCCTGCTGGGGCCGTCCGGCTGCGGCAAGACGGTGCTGCTGCGGTTGATTGCAGGCTTTGAGACTCCCGATGCCGGCAGAATCTCAATTGATCATACCGTGGTTGCCGACCCGGCGGCGGGGATTCATATTCCTCCCGACCGCCGGGGGCTGGGAGTCGTGTTTCAGGATTACGCGGTTTGGCCGCATTTGAGTGTGTTCGATAATGTCGGCTATCCTCTCAAAATTGCCAAACGGCCTAAAAATGAGCTGCGGGAGCGGGTCATGGAGACGCTGCGGCTGGTGGGAATGGATGGTCTTGAACGCCGTCTGCCGTCGGAGCTTTCCGGCGGTCAGCAGCAGCGGGTGGCTCTGGCAAGGGCGCTTGTCGCCAATCCGTCGCTGCTGCTGCTGGATGAACCGCTGACCAATCTGGACGCAAATCTGCGCGAGGAAATGCGGTTTGAGATCAAGGAACTGCAGCGCAAGATGAATATCACCGTTCTCTACGTCACCCACGATCAGGAGATCGCTCTGGCCCTCTCTGACCGGCTGGCGATCATGGATGCGGCGGGAAGCATCCGGCAGACCGCCAATCCCTGGGAAATTTTTGAACGGCCGGCTGATTCGTTCGTTTTTAATTTTATGGGCATCGCCAATTTTATGCCGGTGCGGCGGCACGGCGAAGCCTATCTGGTGGGGGATGGCGAACAGCCGGTTCCCTGGGAGCCGCCTCAGGGCGACGCAGCTAAATGGGTCGCCGCCTTTCGCCCCTCCGATGTCCGGATTGCGCCGCAGGGAAGCGGCCTCAACGGTACGGTGCGGCGGGCCAGCTTCCTCGGCGCGATGATCGACTATCTGGTAGAGGTCGACGGCACGCATTTGCGCACCAGTATCGAAACCCATGAAGCCATGACCGGCGGGCTGCTGTTTAAAGAGGGTGAGCCCTGCGTGGTCAGCTTCCGGGATCTGTTGTGGTTCAACGCCGAAAGTCTGGCGGAGGTGATGAAGCAATGAATACTGCCCCGCAGAAGACCGGGCTGGGAGCGCCAGCCGGCAAACCCGGCAGCGGCAGCAGCTTTGGCGCGGCCCAGGTCATCCTGTTCCTTTCCATTGCCATCCTGGTCATTGTCGTGGCTGTGCCGGTGCTACTGATTTTTTTCAACGCCTTCTGGGTGGAGGGCGAATTCAATATCAGTGATGTCGTCAAGATAATTTTAGAGCCGGAGACCTATCAGGCGTTGATTAATTCGCTGATTATCGCCGGCGGCACCACTATCGGCAGCACAATTGTCGGCACCTTTTTTGCCTGGCTGGTCACGCGCACCGATCTGCCCTATAAACGGTTTATGAAGGCCATGTTTCTTGTGCCGTTCATGCTGCCTTCGTTTATCGGCGCGCTTGCCTGGAAAATGCTGCTTTCCCCCAACGCCGGCTTTATCAACAAATTCTTTATCAACACCTTTGGCTTCGACGGTCCGATCTTTAACATTTACAGCTATCTGGGGATCGTACTGGTTGAGGTCATGTATTTGTTCCCCTTTGTATTTATTCAGGTGTGCGGCGCGCTGGAACGGATGGATCCGACCCTGGAGGAGTCGGCCCGCATATCCGGCGCCGGCCTGTTTACGATCACCAAAAAAATCACGATTCCGCTGGTGCTGCCCAGCATCCTCTCGGGCGCGCTGCTGATCATGCTCTACTCGATGGCTCATTTTGGCACGGTCGCCGTGCTGGGCATCGAAAATGGCATCTTCAATATCCCGACGCTGATCTATCAGCGCATCCATCAGAGCGGCGGCAGCTTCGACTCGATCCGGACCGGCACCGTGCTGGCGACGGTGCTGGTGGTGACGGCGGCTCTCATTATCTGGCTGCAGGGCAAGATCCTGCGCAAGGGCCATTATCAGATTATCGGCGGTAAAAGCTTCCGGCCGATGGAGTTGAAGCTGCGAGCCCTGCGGCTGCCGCTGCTGCTGCTCTGCCTTGGCTATATTGGCTTTACCATTGTATTGCCGACTGCTGTCATTTTCCTGGTCGGCGGTTTGAAGACCTACGGTCTGCCGTTCACCTGGGAGAACCTCTCACTGGACAATTACAAATTCATCCTGTTTGATTACAGGGTAACGAAAGACGCGATCTGGAACAGTGTCACCCTGGGGCTGGGGTCGGCGGTCATTACCATGTTTGCCGGGGTGATGATCTCTTACGTCATTGTCAAGATGAAGGTAAGAGGCAAAGGCATACTGGAGTTTCTGGGCATGCTGCCCTTTTCGGTCCCGGGTTCGGTCATTGCCCTGGGCGTAATTCTGGCCTGGAGCGGCAAATATGGCGTCAATTTGTATAATACGGTGTGGATCATCCTGGTCGCCTATATCGCCCGCTATATGGCCTTCTCGCTCAGGGCCAACTCGGCGGCTCTGGAGCAGGTCCACGACTCGCTGGTGGAAGCGGCCCGCTCCTGCGGCGCTACGATGTGGCAGACGCTCCGGGACATTGTGCTGCCGCTGGTACGGCCCGGCATGCTGGCGGCCTTTTTCCTGATCTTCCTGCCCTCGCTGCGGGAGTTGACGGTGTCGATCATGCTGTACTCGCCAACCACCCGTACGATCGGCGTGGCTATCTATACCCTTAATGAGGACGGGGAAACAGTCGTTTCGGCGGCTTTGGCCGGCATTGCCCTGCTGTTAATTATCGCCGGACAGACGCTGATTAACCGCTTTACCAGAAAGGCAGGTGCCTAGATGTCACATGTACGCTTAGTCAATGTAGGCAAACGCTTCGGCGATGTCGCCGCTGTCGATTCGCTGAACCTGGAGATCGGCAAGGGCGAATGCTTCTCGATGCTGGGGCCGTCCGGCTGCGGCAAGACGACGACACTGCGGATGGTGGCAGGGTTCGAGGATCTCAGCGCCGGTGAGATCTATGTCGGCGACCGGCTGATCTCGTCGCCCGAACGCAATTACTACCTGCCGCCGGAAAAGCGGAACTTCGGTATGGTTTTTCAGGCGTTTGCCGTCTGGCCGCATCTGTCTGTTTATGAGAATGTGGCGTTTCCCCTGCGCATTCGCAACCTGCCAGCCGCCGAGATCGAAAAACGCACCGGAGACGCGCTGCGTTCCACCAACCTGCTGACCGCAGCAGAAAAGAGCCCGGCGGAACTGTCGGGAGGCGGCAAACAGCGGGTGGCCCTGGCGCGGGCCCTGGCGATTAATCCGGACGTCATGCTCCTGGATGAGCCGCTTTCCAGCCTTGATCCGCATCTGCGTGAGGAAATGCGGTTTGAAATCAAAGATCTGCAAAAAAAATACGGCTTTTCCATCATCTACGTCACCCACGACCAGGCCGAGGCCATGGCTCTTTCCGACCGCATCCTGGTGATGAAAGCCGGCGTGGTACAGCAGATTGATACGCCGCTGGCGGTCTACAACCGGCCGGCCAATCAGTTTGTGTTCAGTTTTATTGGCCTCTCCAACTTTCTGGAGGTCGTCCGCGAAGGCGGCAGCGCGTTTGTGCGCGACGGCGGTGCACCGCTGCCGGAGAGCCTGCTGCCGCCGGCGGATATGGCCGGCGGCGTGCTATCCCTGGCAAGTCGTCCTTCGGAGATCAATTTTGTCAGTAGCGACGATGCCGAAGGCTTGCGCGGTGTCGTCAGCCGCAAAGCCTTTTTGGGCGAAATCGTTGATTACCAGGTTCGCATCGGCAGCCAGGAACTGCGGGTGCAGAAGGGGCGGCGCGCTGCCGGCCCCGAACTGGGCGAGGCGTGCTGCCTGCGGCTGCTGCGCCCCTTCTGGTATGCCGGGGCGTAATGCGGCTAAGCGCGCAAAAATAATCTGACGCAACAGTGGCGAAGGCAACCCCGGACTCTGCGAACGCGGAGTTGGGGTTGCCTTTGTCGCATAATTTTTTTCAAATACTCTTGACAGGATTAGCTAAATAAGATATTTTATTTATAGAGAATAGTTTTTGATATTAAGTAATAAGAACTATTGCTGCCGGGTAAAATAAGATGGTTTCCCGGACCGCAGCCGGATTGTCAGGGCTGTTAAGGCCTATCAATAAAAACAATAAAGGGAGGATTCAGTGATGTCGCTTATTGGAAAGGAAGTCAGCGATTTTAGTGTACAGGCATATGTCAACAATCAGTTCGAAGAGGTAACCAAGCAGGATATACTGGGGAAATGGTCGGTGTTCTTTTTCTATCCGGCCGATTTTACCTTTGTCTGCCCGACCGAGCTGGAGGATTTAGCGAATAAATACGATGAGTTCAGCAAACTCAACTGCCAGATTTATTCGGTATCCTGCGATACCCATTTCGTCCATAAGGCCTGGCATGATGCCTCGAAGACGATTCAGAAAATCAAATATCCGATGCTGGCCGATCCGACCGGCGCTTTGGCGAGAGATTTTGATGTGATGATTGAAAAAGACGGACTTGCCGAAAGAGGCACCTTTATTGTCAATCCCGAAGGCAAGATTGTCGCTTACGAGGTTCTGGCCGGCAATGTCGGCAGAAACGCCGACGAGCTGCTGCGCAGAGTGCAGGCATCCCAGTTTGTGGCTGAGCATGGCGATCAGGTTTGCCCGGCAAGATGGGCCCCCGGTAAGGAAACCCTGCGGCCGGGCCTGGATTTAGTCGGCCAAATCTAAGTAGGTAAAAACTGCAGGCTGCGCCGTTGAGAAGGCACAGCCTGCAGTTTTTTTTCTTAAACGCACCTGACGCGAAGCGCGAACGCGGCTGGTGCGTTTTTTCTCTTATCCAGCAAGTGGGCGGCACCGGCAAGCGGTTAATAGGGCTGTTTGCCGGCAGCCTCATTGATCCACAGGCCGGCCAGATGAACAGCACCGCGAAAGCCTGTCAGCGGCGGTTCATAGGGATGCAGCCGCCATTTGCTGTCAGGATTGGCGATCTGCAAGTCGGGATTGCGGCCGGCCCACGCCAGTGCTTCGCCGCTGGCCATGAGACAGCCGTCAGCCCGGGTGCGGATGAGTTGTGTCCATTCGGCTTCGGCAAGATAGGGGATTGCCTCGCTGGTCATCGCCGGACAGTCGCACCAGCTGTCGCCCCGCGGCAGCGCCAGTTCGCCGCAGCCGAAGCCGAGGATGCCGCTGACCACATCGGCATGGCCGCCGGCGGATAACGCGATTTCTTCGGGGTGGGCTCTGGCGAGATGGCGAAGGGAGGGCAGGACCGGCGCCAGATGCTGTCTGGCAAGCGCCTGTTCCGCGGCGATAAAGGCCGCGTCGGCTGTCCAGCCCGTCGCTTGCGCGATCGCCGCCAGCCAGTTGGCAGTACCCTCGATGCCGTAAGGCCGACCGCTCAGATACGGCGTGCCAAAGCGGTGCTGTAAGTGGCGGGCTGCCGCCTCGCCCTCACGCCGGATGGCCAGGTTGATGTGAGCGCCGCTCATCTGTTCCATTGCGGCAATCGAGGTATCGGAAGTCATGACGCACAACGGCTTGGCGCCAAAGGCGCCTGCCAGCAGCCGCAGCAGTTCGCCGGCGTCGGCCTGGAACCGGAACAGATCGGCGCAGGAGCCGATAAGATTGAAGCTTGGCTGCGGCGTCGGCGGCATAGCCGCCGGCAGCGTCTGTACCAGCCGCAGCAGCGCTTCCTGCACGCCGCGGTGCTGGCTGACACCAAAGCCGCCATGACCGAAGGGAAGCAGGCGGACCGCGGGATAGCGCTTTTGCAGTTCCTCGCTGGCGGCGAACAAATCGGTGCCAATTACTTCGGGAATTGCCGAGGGCAGCAGGAAAATAACCCGGGGCTGATCGCGGCTTATCACCTGCTCAATGGTTGCCGCCAGCCTGGCGGTGCTGCCAAGGGCAATATCTGTTTCGTCGATATGGGTGGAATACAGCCGGCAGCCGGCATGGACACCGGCCCGCTGCAGTGTGACGCCGCTGTAGAGCATATGGCCCATGCAGCCGAATTCGACCAGAGCGGCATCGCGGATCGGGGCCAGCGTCCACAGCAGGCCCATGCGGCCCGAAGGCAGCGGTTTAAAGCGGTGCAGTCCCATCGCTGTTTCCTCCTTTGGCGGTGTTGATCTGCGCCAGCACGCCGGCAATCCGGTTGAGCAGACTACTGCTGCGGCTATAGCCGATCTGACCGTAAAAATCAAATAACTCGGGTACGCAAGCCAGGGTTTCGCCGGCGTCGGGCAGATAGCCGAAGGCTAGATCGGCGGCCAGCGCGCTTAACAGCGGTGCTTCCGCCTGCGCGTTCACCATGCGGCAGATCCAGGGATTATGGCCGAGGCCGGTCAGCTCCTTGGCATAAGCACCGTCCTCGGGATAATACTCCTCCAGATGCAGCAGCAGCGGCTCCATGCCCAACCGGGACAGATAAAGGGCCAGCGGCAGCGGCAGGTCAATGCGGGGCGCAAGGATGAACCGCAGCCCGCTCAGGCGTTGCCGGGCCTGCCCCTGCAAAGTCAGAGCCTGCCGCCGCTCGGCGGCAAAGTGGTCGTCCCAGCTAAAGCCGAAGCGATCGGCCAGTTGTTGATAGGCGGCATCGATTTCCTCCACCGCATACAGGGGATACAGGGATAGGTAGGGCAGGCCGAATTGCCGCTGCATCCGGGCGGCGAGCGGCTGGGCAAACGGGGACAGCACCAGATTGAGGGCAGCGTCAGGGGCGGCTTGAAAATCGGCCAGGGAAGCCCCCGGCGCCAGACAGCGCAGCGACAGGCCGCGCTGTGCCAGCGCCGGCAGCAGTGACGGCAAGGGAATATGTGTTTCCGCCGGGGCGCGGCCCAGCACATTTATCCGGGTTGGATCGGTGGCTTTCGTCTCCATCAGTGCTGCCAGTGCCTCCAGGGTTTTCCAGGAACCGGGCGGATAGCTGACATTCTTGAACTGGCCCAGCGAAACAGAGGTAACGCGCGCCGACAATTCCGGCTGGATTTCATGCAGGATGCCTTCGATATCCTCACCGATCAGCTCGGGGATACAGGTGACGATCAGCAGAATAGCGCCGGCGCCGGCCCGGTCCATTTGCCGCAGCGCGTCCATCAGGCCGCTGCGGCAGCCAAACACCACCTCACGCTCGTCCAGGACGTACAGCCAATGCAGCTCGCCGTTAGGACCCTCAGGATGCGGGCTGAACAAGCGCGAGTGGGTGGCGCATTCCGCCGTACCGACCAGCAGCGAGGAAAGTCCCGCCAGATTTTCGACAATATAGGAGGCAATGCGCATTGGACAATGGTTGCCGGGGGCAGCGGCCGGCGTCAGGAACTTGATGCCGCTGTTGGATTTTACGGCTGACAGGCGCTTTAAGTGAGCAAGCTCTTTCATGGCGCCGTTCCTCCTGCCAGCAGCAACTGGGCAAGCTGGCGGTAATGCTGCGCCATGGCGCAGCCGGGAAACGCCTCGACTACGGTTTTCCCCTGCGCTTCCGCCTGTTGGACAACCGGGTCGCGGGGCAGGCGGTAGGTGACGGCGGTTTTGATTTCCGCCGCGGTTTTATCGACCAGCTCGTTTTCATCGGCAATATTCTTGGCGTTGAGAATCAGTCCCCGCAGCGAGGCGTAGCCACGCTTGCCAAAACTATTGACGGCATGAGCGATATTGGTCGCCGCATACAAAGCCATCATCTCACCCGAGGTGACAATATACACCTCGTCGGCATAGCCGCCGCGGATCGGCATGGCAAAGCCGCCGCAGACGACATCGCCGAGGACGTCGTACAGCACTACATCGGGGCGGTAGGTCTCGTAGGCATTCAGTTCCGCCAGCTTCTCGAAGGCGGTAATAATGCCGCGTCCGGCGCAGCCGGTGCCGGGAACCGGTCCGCCCGCTTCCACGCACAATACGCCGCTGCTGCTTTTGACGACCAGTTCCTCCAGCTCCGCGTCGCCCTTTTCCCGCAGAATATCCAGTACGGTGGCGATGCTGCCGCCGGTCAGGTTGCGGGTTGAGTCGGCCTTGGGATCACAGCCGATCTGCAGCACGGTCAGGCCCATCGCGGCCATAGCCGCCGCGACATTGGATACAGTTGTCGACTTGCCAATGCCGCCTTTACCGTAAATAGCAATTTTTTTCATTTATATACCTCCCGCAGCCGTTGTCGGCTCTATGTTCAGACAGGCCGGTTGTTGTTGGCAGGTGACAGCCAGTTTTCTGAGGTTGATACTGTTCATGGGTCAGCTCCTTTCGACAGTGCTGCTCCTGGCCAGCAGATAGAGAAAATAAGGGGCGCCGATAACGGCAACCATGATGCCGGCGGGAATTTCCGTCGGTTGGGCAATGATCCGCGCCAGGCAATCGGCAGCTGCCACCAGCACCGCGCCCGCCAGCGCCGCCACCGGCAGCAGGCGGGCGTGGACCGGACCGGTCAGCCGTCGCGACAAATGCGGCGCCAGCAGTCCGACAAAGCTGATACCGCCGCTGACCGCGACGCATGAGGCGGCCAGCGCCACCGCCGCGGCCAGCAGCAGCCGTCGCTCCTGTTCCACTGCCGCTCCCAGGCCGCAGGCGGTTTCGTCGCCGAGCTGCAGCACATCAAGCACGCGCGCTTTCCTCAGCGCATAAGGGGTTAGCAGCAGCAGCCACGGCAGCAGCGCCAGCACAAATCGCCAGTCACCGCCACCGATGCTGCCCGCCTGCCAGGTTGCCACAAAGTCAAACTGGGTCTCATCCAACTTGACCACCAGGACGGTGGTCAGTGCCGACAGCCCCGCCTGGACGGCGAGCCCGGTCAGAATCAGCCGCAGCGGCGCGGCTCCCTCGCCGTCCTTTAACGCCAGGCCATAAATCAGCACCGCTGCCAGTCCGGCGCCCGCCAGAGCTAAAAACGGCAGCGTAAATACCGACAACCAGCTCTGGACACCAAAAAACAGTACATAGATGATGACCATCAGTCCGGCGCCGGCGTTGATGCCCAGCAGGCCGGGGTCGGCCAGCGGATTGCGGGCGATTGCCTGGATAATCCCGCCGGAAAGCGCCAGTCCGGCGCCTGCCAGCGCCGCCAGCGCAAACCGGGGCAGGCGGAACTGCAGCAGGATCAGGTTTTCGCTGCCGCTGCCGCCGCCGGTCAAAATTCGCAGCATATCCTGCGGCGACAGTGGTGTGTAGCCACTGTTGAGACTGACCAGCAAAACGACGAGCAGCAGAATTGCGCCAGCGGCGGCGATGGCCGTGTAACGCCAGGACTGGCGGCGCTTACGGGCGGTGATGTTTGGCTGCGGCCGGGTCATTGGCGCGCCCTCCTTTGTCTGCGGGCGAGATAGAGAAAGAAGGGGACGCCAATCAGGGCGGTCAAAGCGCCGAGCGGTGTTTCAAACGGCGGATTCAGCGTTCTGGCGGCGAGATCCGCCAGCAGCAGCAGATGCGCTCCCAGCACGGCTGACACTGGAATAATGCGGCGGTAATCGACGCCAACCAGAAAGCGGGCCAGATGGGGGATGATAAGGCCGACAAAGGCCACCGCGCCGACAACGGCGACAGCCGCCCCCGCCAGCATCAGCACAATCAAAGCGCACAGTGCCATTACTGCGCTTGTGTTCAGTCCCAGTCCTTTGGCTGTTTCCTCGCCAAGGCTGAGCAGGGAGACAGAGCGGGACAGGGCGACTGCTCCCAGCAGCGCCGCCGCCATCCAGGGCGCCAGCAGCCGCAGCTGCGCCCAGTTGGCGCCGGCAACGCCGCCGGCTGTCCAGAACATGATTGTCTGAGCGGTGGCAAAATAGAGGGCTAATCCCTGACTAAGCGCCGCCAGCAGCGCGCTGACCGCTGCGCCCGCCAGTACCAGTCGCAGCGGTGTGGCGCCGCGGCCCAGGCAAGCGGCTGTGGCCACCAGTGCCGCTCCCAGCGCCGCACCGAGAAAAGCGGCGCCAATCAGCTGCAGATAGCCGAGGCCGGGGAAAAAGGCAAAGCAAAGCGAAAGCGCAAAGCCGGCGCCGGCATTTAAGCCCAGCAGGCCGGAATCGGCCAGTGGGTTGCGGGTCGTTCCCTGCATGACGGCTCCCGCCACCGCCAGGGCGGCTCCTGCGAGAGCGCTGGCAATGAGCCGGGGCAGACGCAGGTCGACGACAATCAGGTGCTGGGTGTTTTGCGGATTGAAGTGCAGCAAGGCCTCCCGTACCGTTGCCAGCGGCAGCGTTGCCGCTCCCTGGGTGATGGAAAAGGCCGCCAGCAATGCCAGCAGGCCCAGGCCGGGCCCGAGGATAAGCCAGGTGGCCAGCGGCCGGCTGCTGCCGTGGCTTTGTCTGTGCTGAGCCGGCTGCGGCTGGTGTTGTTGTCGCATCAATGCGCCTCCCTGAATTAACGCCTGCCGCCGGCAGAGCGTGTGTATTGCTGAGCTATGGGCCTTTAACGATAAAACCCCGGGCACAGGCCGGCTGCGCCCGGGGTTTTATTATTGGCTCTGGAACACCTCGACCAGCTTGGCTGCTGTCAGTCGCATAGCCAGCGGGCCAAAGCTGTTAAGCGAGTCGTTGAAATAAAAAACATGTCCGTTTTTAACCGCTTTCAGCGAGTGCCACACCGCAAAGGCTTGCTGGGCCGCGACAAAGGCCTGCGCCCTTTCAGCCGAATCCTGGAATACGATGTAGTCGGGGTCCATCTCGGCAACGGCCTCCAGCGACATCGCCTGATAATCGTCAGGGTATCCGGTTGGCCTGGTAAGGCCGAAGGTTGCGTAGTATGCCTTGGTGCCGCGCGAGATGAATGATTTGCCGTCGGTGCGGAACAGGGCCAGGGTTTTATGACTGTGAGGCTTTAACTGCTCCCTGGCGGCTGCGATGGCTGCCTCGGTAGTCTGGATCAGTTCGCGGGCCAGGGCTTCCCTGCCGATAATCTGGGCGCAGGCCAGTGTCTGCTCCTGCCAGGAAACGTTGAAGTCAACTTGTACGACCGGGGCGATCTGTACCAGCTTGTCGTAGCTGCGGTCGACATGGCGGCCTTTAAAGGTGACGATGACATCAGGCCGCGCTGCGACAAGTGCTTCCAGATTGACGTCACGGGAACTGCCCAAATCCAGGATTGAGGCCGTGCCCGTATATGGCCTGAGCGTTTCCCATTCGCGCAGCGCTTTCATCGCATTACCGCTGGAGGCTCCCATTGCCGCTACCGGCGGCGCTTCCAGGGCAAAAAAGTATTCCAGATAGGTCGAATGCAGCAGGGCAATCCGCTGCGGCGGCGCTGTCAGGACGCTGTGGTTGCCGGCAGCGTCGGTGATGGTGCGGGGCCAGGCCGCTGCTGCTGTGGCGGGTCCCGGCGGCTGTTGGGAAGCTGCGCCGCCGCAGCCCGCCAACAGTCCAGCCAGCAGCAGGCACATCAACAGTTTTGTCAGTCGCTGCATCTGCATGCTAGAATTGCATCGTGGCCGACAGCTTCACCGTGCGGGGCCCGCCCAGGGTGGCGTAATTCTCGACGCTGAAAGCGCCGGCCCAGTAATTTTTATTGAACAGGTTCTCGACACTGAGGCGGTAGGTGACCGGAATATCGTTGATCTTACTCTTGTAGCGGGCGCCGATGTCATAACGTACCCAACTGGGCAGTTTAATCGTATTGGCGTTGTTGAGATACTGGGAGCCGGTGTAGACCGCCCGCAGCGACAGTGTCAGATCCTCGTCCCAGGGAGTGTCCCACTCGACGCCTGCGTTCATCGTCCATTCGGGAACGCCGAACGGCGTATGGCCGTTGGCGGCGCCGCCGGTGGTCCGCTCCAGCTTGCCGCGCATATAGGTGATGCCGCCCAGCAGCCGCAGATTGTCCCGCATTTCGCCGAACATATTCCATTCGACGCCGCGATTTTCCTGAAGGCCGTCATAGGTTTGTGTCTTCTCATCAAGGCTGTTGGTGACCACCATGCTGTTGGGCCGCTCAATTTCAAACACGGACAGGGTGTGGGCGAATTTGCCCTGATCCCACTTGACGCCCAGCTCTTTTTGATTGCTGGTATAGGGAGCCATGATTTGGCCGGAATTGGTGTAGCCCAGTGAGGGATTAACCAGATCGCCTGGGGAGAGAACTTTAACATAGTTGCCGTAGAGGGAAACCGATTCGCCCCAGGGCTTGACGACAAAGCCGAACAGCGGCAGGGTTTTATCGGCGTCATGACTGGCAATTTCAGCGCCGGTTACACCGTTGAGGTTGCGGGTTTTGACGTTTTGGCGGCGCAGGCCCAGGGTCAACTGGACCTTTTCTTCGTCGAAGGAAAGCGTATCGGCCAGCAGTAAGCTTGACAGCTCTGTGGTGTTGGTCTTGCCGGCTTTGCCTTTCCAGGCGACACTGTCGAAATAGTCGCCGACCGGCAGCGGGTGATAAATATTGGTCGGCAGCCGCTGATAATCATCTGTTCGTGGATTATATAAGGAGTTATAGCTGCTGGAATAATCGCTGTCGAGGCGATTGGCGCTGACAACCCACTGGTGTCTGACCGACCCGGTCCGGTTGTCGCCGCGCAGTCCCAGCTCGGCCGACGTAGTGTCTGTCCAGAAATTTTGTTTAAAAATATTGCGCAGGTAGGCGCTCCCGTCAGGCTGGATTTTACCGACATGATTGCCGTTGATGAAGCCGGTGGTATTTACGGATAACTGGCCGAAAGCGGCATAGGCGGTCAGATTGTCCCGCAGGTCATGCTCGCCTTTAAACATATAGCCGTTATTGCGCACGCTGCCCGAGGTGCCTTTGTACATATTGGTGGAGCCGTCCGGGGCTTTGACATAGCCATAGCTGGATAAGTCGTACATGGAGATCATGCCGTTGTCATAATTCTCCTGCGAGCCGTAGGCGTCCAGCGACAGCCGCCACTTGTCGCCGCGATAGTCCAGTCCCAGCGCGCCCAGCAGCCGCTCGCGCGACTGGCCGTCGGTTTCGGTGTCGCCGTCAGCGTACAGGCCGTTGAAACGAAGTCCCCATTCTTTATTGGAGCCGAAGCGGCGGCTGATGTCGATATGACCGCCGAAATGCGAGGATGAGCTGTAACCGGTGGTAAAGCTGGTGCTATCCTCTTCGCCGGCGCGTTTAGGCACCAGGTTGACGGCGCCGCCTACCGAGGCGTTTACGCCGCCGTACAGCAGGGTGCCGGGGCCCTTCAGCACCTCCACCCGTTCCAGAAATTCGACGGGAACGCGATGATGCGGCGCCAGCCCCTGCATGCCGTTGAAATAAAGGTGTTCGTAACTGACATCAAGGCCGCGGATTTTGTAGTTCTCGTTGGCCTGTCCGGCCGGGGTGGTAAAGCGGACGGAGGAATCGTTGATCAGCACATCATAGAGGGTGTTGGCCTGCTGATCCTGAATGGCCTGATCGGTATAACTGGTGATGTTAAAGGGGGTATCGAGGAAATCCTTATTGCCCAGCGCTCCCAGCGCCGCGCCGCGGGCAACCTGACCGCCGGCGTAGGCGGGCGGAACCGCCTGAATGCGAACCGCGGTTACCTCAACCGTTTGGACTTCCAGCTCACTGCCGGCCGGATCCGCAGCTACGGCCTCGCCGGCCGGCTGCTGCAGGGAGGACGCCGGCTGCTCCGCTTCCTCGGCGGAGGCAGCCGGCAGGTGCCAGAACAGGCTGCTGCCCAGCAGGGCGTAGAGCAGGCGTTTTTTGGCAGGGGACAGCTTTTTCTGCATAGTGTCAGCTCCTTTCGGGTAGTTCGGGTACTGATGAGAACCGCTGCTTACCGGGGCTGTCGCAAAAGTCCGGATGCGGGAGCGCGTTAACCACGGAAAACACGAAGTACGCACGGAGAGCACGAATGTACCATCGTCCTCTGTGGAATCGTTTCCAGCCTACGTTTGCGACAGCCTTTGCTCTCTCCTTGACGGCACCGCAGTGGTGCTTGACTGTGAGATAATGATAATAAGTATCAATAATAAAGCGGTATCTATAGGATACCAACTAAAAATGCCTGCGTGAATGGAGGGATTTCCAGACAGAAAATACGAGTATAGGCAGATTAGGTGGCGAATCTCCGGCGAGTGAATGGATATTTTGCCAAATTGCCAAATTTTTTATTAAAAACAGTGCCAGGCAGGCGGTTGTTTTAGCCGCCGCAAGTTGACAGCAGCCGTTAAAATGACTATAGTTATCGTAATGAGAATTACTATCATTATTTACATAGAGGGAGGCCCGAATATGTCTGTGGATATCCATCGGCTGGCGGGGAATTTTTCCCGCGTCACCTTGCAGATTGTCGATGTCATCCGGGTGGCTATCCCGCCGGGAAAAAAATCATTTGGTGCGTTTACGCCGCCGGTTTCGGGGCTGATCTTTCCCTTAAAGGGCCAGGCAAGAATGGTTTTTGACGGCGTTGCTTACGAAATGGCGCCGGGCAGGGTTTTTCACGGCGGTCCCAATATTGCGCTGGACCGGGAGGTTGTGGGAGACGCCGCCTGGAACTGCATGATTGTTCATTACCGGGTTGACGACGCTGCCCGCGGTGACTTTCCCGAAGCATTTTCCCACTATCAACTTGATTCCGGCAGCAGTCCCAGGGTCAATGAATTGCTGCAGCGCTTGCATACTGTTTCGGTCGCGCCGGGTAACCTGGCGGCGCTGCAGACCAAATCGTTGTTTTTTAGCGTTCTCGACGAGATCCTGACCTGCGCCGGCAGCCGCCACCACGGACATGACCGGCAGCTGGCGGAGCATGCCGCAGACTATATAACACGGCATTACATGGAGCCGCTTACCGTGGCGGAACTGGCCCGCCAGTATGGTCTGAACAGTAAGCAGTTCGCCTATCTGTTCCAGAAGCATAACGGCATAGCGCCGCTTGAATACTTAATTGAATACCGGATGCGGCGGGCCAGACAACTGCTGCGGACCACCGCCGGCCCGATTGCCGAGATTGCCGCTTGCGTGGGCTATGGCGACCCCTATTATTTCAGCAAATTGTTTAAAAAGCGGACCGGTTACTGCCCCAGCGCCCTGCGCGGCGATGCCGGCCTGCGGAAAGCATTTTAGGTGTCGCTGGTTATTTCATAATTTGGAAGACTGCTGCTAAGCGGCGACAGCGGAGCGGTATCACGGGAAGCCCTGCAGCGCCTTTATGCGGAGTAAGAGCACAGGCCGGAGAGGATGAGCGGCATGCAAATCAGAAAGCTGGCAGCGGCAGAGATCGCGGTTTCTCTCCGTCTTGCCTGGGCTGTATTTGAGGAATCTGAGGCACCGGATTGCTCTGCGGAAGGTATCCGAACCTTTCGGGCTTTTATCCGCAGCGAGCAATTGCTGGAAGATTGCTCTTTTTATGGCGCTTATGACGGCCGGGAACTCGCCGGCATGATTGCCGTCCGCGACAACCACACGCATATTGCGTTGTTCTTCGTCCCTAAACAACGGCAGCGCCAGGGAGTTGGCCGAAGCCTGTTTGCGGCGGTGTTAATGCAGTGCGCGGCCGGAACCATTGCCGTCAACGCCTCGCGCTGTGCGATCGGGGCATACCGCAAGCTGGGGTTTACTGTCACCGGTTCGGAACAAACTGTCAGGGGCATCCGGTTTACACCGATGCGGTATAGTTGTCCCTAGCAGCCTCCGGATAAGTACTGGTTCATTTACACTGCGCAGCAGGCAGGCTGCTCTCTTTTCTGTCTGCCTGTATCAGCAAGCCTTGAAAGCGTGTTGCAATCTTGCTTCCGCGCCAGTCAAAGAATCTTTCGCCAGACTGACTGGTTGATTCATCAGCGGTAGCTGAACAAAAAAGAAACGCTGCGGTGACTTACCGCAGTGTTTCTTTTTTGTTCCATTTATTTTGGTTAATTGCTGTTAAAATGGAAAGAATAGATAGTAACTGGAAAAGTCAGGAAGGTAAATTTGACTTTGCTGACTTTCTTATGATATAATGCAACGCACGCATACAAAAGGAGGAACTGTCCATGAAACAGCTTCATCCCATGTTGCAGGCTCTGAGAAACGTAATGGTGAAACGAAAATATGCGCTTCTGTTGACTGGGGTAATTCTGGTTGCCATGCTGGCGACAGGATTCGCTCATGTCAAAAAAACTGTACATATTGCAGCAGACGGAAAAACCATCACAGTATCTACACTTCATTCCGATCCAGTAGAGGTTCTTGCACAGGCTGGGATTTATCTGAACACAAAAGATGAATTCCGCTTATCGTCCGGTAGTCTGGCAGACGGCGTTAGCATTGCCGTGTTCCGGGCTGTTCCGGTTTTCATTACGTATCAGGGCCAGCGCAACATGGTCATTAGCGGCAAACCAACAGTGGGTGAGGTCGTTAAAAGCCTGCCTGGTGTGCCTGAGTCGCTAAAAACAGTGCCTGAGGAGAATTCCCCTGTTGTTGAGGGGATGGATATCCAGGCTATTGTCATTAAGGAAGAACATATAGAAAAAGAGGAAACGATTCCCCATCCGGTCGTCCGCCAGCCTGATCCTCTGTTGGAGTCAGGTCTGGAGCGGGTTGAGCGGGATGGCAGAGACGGCCTGAAACGGGTTAAATACCGTATCCGTTATGAAGACGGCCGGCAGGTTGCCGCCGACGCGGTGGCGGAAGAAGTGATTGAAGCCGCTGTACCGGAACTGGTTCACGCCGGCAGCCGGGCGACGGTCGATACCTCCCGCGGTTCACTTCGCTTCAGCCGGGTAATGCACATGGAGGCTACGGCTTACCTGCCTTCCGATGGCGAAGGGCATGGCATTACCTATAGCGGCATTCCCGCCCGTCGTGGCGTAGTGGCGGTTGACCCCCGGGTTATTCCGCTGGGATCACGGGTGTTCGTGCCGGGTTACGGGTTGGCTATTGCAGCCGATACCGGCGGTGATATTAAGGGAGACCGTATCGATTTATGCATGGAAGAGGCAGAGGCTGCCTGGAACTTTGGCCGCAGAATGGTTAAGGTCTATCTGCTTAATGAGTAGCCGCCAGCCGGCGCGCGACTGAACGGATCAAGTCCCCCGGGCGGGGTAAATAAAGTATGTTGTGCAGGAAGGGGCCAAGCGTCAGCTTGCCCTTTCCGTGTATAAGCCGGCAGCTGGCAGATAACCGCTGCCTTCTTTGGCCCCTGTCCGTTGCTGGCGAGGGGCGAAGGCTCTGTACTAAAGCAGTCGTTTTGTTTTTCTGTTTGCGGCAACAGGAAAAACCGGCAGTGCGGCAGAAATAGTCGAACTATAGCGGACGTGGAGCTGGGGTCCGGCTGTTCGGCCGCGTTGATCCGGCTTGAACCTGGTCTGGAGATAGGGGATGGAACCTTGATTAAGGAAATCATTGTGGTTGAGGGAAAAAATGATACGGCGGCGGTCAGGCGGGCTGTGGACGCCGAATGCCTGGAAACCGGTGGATTTGGCTTGCAGCCGTACCGGCTGGACCGGATAGCCAAGGCGGCCCAGGCGCGCGGTCTAATTATTCTGACTGATCCTGACAGTGCCGGTGAGCGGATTCGCCTTAAGTTGAGCGAACGCTTCCCTGAAGCCAAGCATGCGTTTGTCCCCAAAGCGGCGGCGACAAACGACGGTGATATCGGCATTGAGCAGGCAGCGCCGGAAGCCATCCGAGCCGCTATTGCCAAGGCCCGCTGCCAGGAATGGACACCGCAGGCCGAATTTTGCTGGGACGATATGCTGGCGGCCGGCCTGGCCGGCGTGGCTGCGGCAGCTGATCGCCGCGCTATTCTTGGCGAGAAGCTGGGAATCGGCTATGGCAACGCGAAAACGTTTTTTCGCCGCCTTAACAGCTATGGGGTCAGCCGGAAAGAATTTGTTGCTGCGCTGCAGGAAATGGAGAATGAGTAATGCACCCGAAAATTGCGAAAAAAGAGGCGACACTGCATATTATCCGCCGCTTCGGCCTGTCCCTGAGCAAGCGGCTGGGACAGAATTTTTTGATCAGTGAACAGGTCGTAGCGGATATTGTCGCCGGCGCCGCTGTCACCGCGGCAGATAATGTTCTGGAGATTGGTCCCGGTATCGGCACATTGACGCAGGGGCTGGCGGAGTCTGGCGCCAGGGTAGTGGCGGTCGAACTGGACGCAAAGCTGATTGAGGTGCTGGCAACAACCCTGGCTGGCTATGATAATGTCCGTATTGTCCACGGCGATATTCTTAAGACCGACATTTCCCGGGAAATGTCGGCGGCAAAATACAAAGTTGTCGCCAATCTGCCGTATTATATCACCACGCCGATCATTATGGCATTGCTGGAACGGCGCCTGCCAATCGAACTGTTGGTGACGATGGTGCAGAAAGAGGTCGCTTTACGGATGATTGCGCCGCCTGGCGGCAAGGATTATGGGGCATTGTCGGTGGCGGTGCAATATTATAGCGATCCGGAGCTTCTGTTCACGGTGCCGCCGTCAGCGTTTATTCCGGCGCCTGCTGTCGATTCAGCGGTTATTCGTTGTACGGTCAGACAGAAGCCGCCAGTGGATGTAGCTGATGAACGCTGCTTTTTCCGGGTTGTCAAGGCGGCGTTCGGGCAGCGGCGTAAGACGCTGGCGAACGCGCTGAAAGCGACGGGGCTGGACAGCCGGCAGATTGCCGCGGTGTTGGCGGCGGCACAAATCGATCCGGTTCGCCGCGGCGAGACGCTTTCGCTCGATGAGTTTGCCGCTGTCGCCAACGCCTGGACCAACGGTGCCGCCTCAACTACTACCAAGTCGGAGGCGGAGGTCGATTCCGCCGAGGACATTAAGGTAACCGCTGATTAATTCGTGCAGCGCAAGTTGACGGGATTTTCCACTGTCGCGTTCATTCGCGACAGTTTTTTTGCTTGCAATATCCCCCCTGGGGGGATAAAATAAACACCAGGGAGTGGGCGGCGCTGAGAGCGGCCGCAGGGGAGATTGCTAGCGTGTCTGATACGATTGTTCGCGATAATTGGCGGGGCAAGGCCGGGGTTGTCCTGCGGCTGGCGGTACCGACAGTTCTGGAAAACTTTCTCATGACCGTAGTTGGCTTTGTGGATACGCTGCTTGTCGCCAGAATCGGCCTGCAGGAGGTTGCCGCTGTCGGGGTAACCAATGCAGTTGTTGCCGTATATATTGCTGTGTTTATGGCGATGGGAATTGGTACGTCTTCGCTGGTAGCCCGCTATCTCGGGGCCGGTGAGACCGGAAAAGCCAGCGCGATTGCCTGCCAGTCGACCTGGCTGGCTTTGGCGCTGGGACTGTTCTTTGGTCTGGTCAGCGCGGCGTTTGCCGAACCGCTGTTGTACTATATGGGGACTGAACAGGCTGTCATGGGGACGGCAATTGTCTATTTTCAGATTGTGGCGGTTCCGTCGCTGCTGATTTCGCTGACGACGATTTTCGGCAGCATCCTGCGCAGCGCCGGCGATACGCGCTCGCCGCTCAAGGTCGGCGTCTGGGTTAATCTGCTGCATATCGTGCTGGTCTATCTGCTGACCTTTGGCTTTGACGGCTGGAGTGGCTGGGGCATTGCCGGCACGGCCTGGGCGACGACGCTGTCGCGGCTGGCCGGTACGCTGGCGCTTTACGCCGCTGTCCGCAAGTCGATTGTCACTTTTTCACCATTTAAGGACTGGGCCGGTGGACATACCCTGCCGCTGCTGGCGATTTCCGGCCCGGCTGTGGCCGAGCGCCTGATCATGCGCCTGGGCCAGCTGCTGTACGCAGGCCTGATTGTGCGTCTGGGGACAGATGTGTATTCGGCCTTTCTATTTGGCGGCAATATCTCCTATTTTTCGTTTATGCCGGGATATGGAATGGCAATCGCGGCCACGACACTGGTCGGGGGCTGCGTCGGCGCCGGGCAAAAGCGGGAAGCCTATACCTATGGTATCGTTATTATGGGCTTGGCCGCTGTTTTTATGGGACTAATCGGTGCCATTTACTTTTTTCTGGCACCGCTGGCCGGCAGTTGGTTCAGCCAGGATCGTCATGTCATCGAGATGGTCGCAATTGGGCTGCGAATCGACGCCTTTGCCCAGCCATTTATTGCCGTCAGTCTGGTAATGGCCGGCGCGCTGCAGGGGGCCGGCGATACCCGCAGCCCGATGTACAGTACGGTAAGCGGGATCTGGCTGGTCCGTGTGGCCGGCATCTATGGGCTTTGCTTCTGGTTTGATCTGGGAATTGCCGGCGTTTGGCTGGTCAACCTGATCGATTATATTTTCCGTTCTGCCTTTTTATTTTACCGCTTTAAACAGTTGTTGCAGGACTAGGCGCGGTTGGGGCAGACGACCGGAGACGGGCGAGGCAGCGAGGGAGGAGAGAAAGAACGATTCCACGAAGGACACGGAGGTCACACGGAGGCCACACGGAGGCCACAGAGGCAGAACCCGTGTCCCCTGTGGTCAACGTGATTTCGCATTCCGGACTTTTGCAACATCCTCCCCGTGCCAGTGGTATCTTTTGTACAGAGGGAAACAGCAGGCTGCTGAATGAGCCTGCTGTATTATTCGAGAAACGAATCCAGAAGATCAAATCGCCGTTCGTTGTTATAGCCGAAATAATTGCTGTTTTGCCATTGGCGTTTGCGCGGCTGCCCATGATAGGCGGCAATGGCTTCCAGACAGTCGCCGACAATGGTATCGATAATTTTATTGGTATGAATCTGGTTTTTAATAGAAGAACCAAGACGGTAGTGAGGGATGACGGTGGCGACGTCGATTTTCAGTTTGGCCTTGCGAGCCAGCGCCAACGCTACTGGTGGAATAGCCAGTTCGCGCAGCGGCAGGGTTTCGAGCAGCTTTCTCGATACGGCGTGCGGGCCGTGGGCCGGAGTTGACAGACTGATTTTTTTCTCGAGGCCAAGTTCTTTGTTTAAATTTAAACGCCACTGAAATGTGGGATTATAGCGTTCGATATGACGGGGCGGCACCGGATAACAATTTGTTAATGCCATGTCAAGGCGTTTAAGCAGTACTCCATCGGCCAGTTCCATCAAATTTTCATTAAATGTTCCAACCATGTCGCCGTCAACGAATAAAACGGCATCGCTGCCGAGATTGAGAGCCATCTTTGCGCCGATTGCCCTGGGAACGTCAATGCCCAGACAGTCGTGGAAGGCGATAATCTGCAGTTTGGGAAGCCGCATTTGCAGTATTTCACGCATGGTGGAATCTTTGGAGCCGTTCGCTACGACAATGATGTGGTCGACAGGAAGCGTGCCGAGGTTCTGCAGTACGGTACTGATGCGTCCTGCCTCGTTCTTTGCCGGAACTACCACTGTTATCAAATGCGTATCACCTCGTAGCAGGAATGCTGTGCGTCCTGTTAACTTGTAGTACAGTATATGGGAGACCCAGGCCCCTTGCTACTTGCGGTCTGATAAAGATGGGAGCAGCCGCGGCGGTGACCGAAGCCGTGTTTCCTTCATAGTATGTAATGACTGAAGGGAGGGCTTTGGATGTTTGAGATCGGCGAACTGGTTACCCGCAAATCGCACGGTGACGATATCGTATTTAAAGTGACCGGATTTTCCGTCAATAGCAACGGCGAAAAACAGTATGAATTGAAGGGCCTGCATATGCGGCTGCTGGCCGACGCGCCTGAGTCGGATCTGATCCGGGTGGGGGCGGAGTTTCTGCGGGATGAAATAATCCGTTTTGAGCGAACCAGCAGTGAGAATACGCTGCGGGCCCTGCAGCGCCGTTCCGGTCAGCGCGAACATGTGGAATGTGTCAGGGGCGAACACGCAAAAAAGTACCAGTCCTTTGATTTGCCGGGAAAAGTTCTGCATATTGACGGCGATGAGGACTATATGAAAATGTGTCTGAAAACATATGGGCAGCTGCATATGGCCGCGACCGGAGAATGGATCGAAGAGTCCAAGCAGCCGGAGCGGATAGCCGATTTGGTGCGGCTGCATCAACCCGACATTCTGGTTCTGACCGGACACGACTCGCTGATCAGCCTGGGCAAGAAGGAAAAGGATAAAGAACGTGACTTTCGCGATATGCGTAATTACCGCAACTCGCAGTATTTCGTCGATTCCGTTCGCAATGCCCGCGCGGTCCGGCCTTCGGCCGACGATTTGGTGATCTTTGCCGGCGCCTGCCAGTCCTATTATGAAGCGATTCTCGCAGCCGGCGCTAATTTTGCCAGTTCACCCAGCCGCATTTTTATCCACGCATATGATCCGGTGTTTATTGTCGAGAAAGTCGCGTTCACCTCGATTAACCGGGTGGTTGATATTTCTGACGCGATTACGGCGTCTGTTACCGGTGCCGATGGTGTGGGCGGCCTGGAGACGCGGGGGAAATTCCGCATGGGGATGCCTAAGAGCCCGTATTAGACTAAAACTGGCTGCGTAGAAGGCCGTGTCTGCCGCCATTGTTTCCAGTTGCTGCAAAATTTACCTGGTTCTCGTCGACAGGAATGCTCGCATACGTATAGAATAGTAAACCATTGATCTGAAAAAGGGGAGCCCAGTATGCGATTTGCTACATTCGTGGTCGGCATGGCGCTGCTACTGGCAGGGGCCTGTTCCGGCTATGCCCTTGCCGGGGTATTGCTGCCGCCGGAAACAGCGCCGGCAGTCCGGGACCGGACTGCGCTGCCGTCAGCCGGGACAGACTATGTCCGGCCTGCATCTGTCATACATAAAAAAGCGCCGCCGGCGGCGAAGCCCGACCGCCGGACCAAAGCGGCGGAACAGCGGGCATTCGAGCTGCTTAACGCCGACCGGCGGGCCAATGGCTTGCCGCCGCTGCGCCTGAACGGAAGTCTGGTGGTTCTGGCGGAGGCCTATGCCCGGGATATGATTGAGCGGGACTATTTTTCCCACTACAATCCGGAAGGACAGTCGCCGTTTGACCGGATGAAAGCCTATGGGCTGGATTACCGTTACGCCGGCGAGAATCTGGCTATTCATCACAGCATTGAAGCCGCGCAACAGGAGCTGATGAACAGTCCCGGCCACCGCGCCAATATTCTTGGCGCCAATTACAGCGAGGTCGGTATCGGCGTCTGCTACGACAGCCGCGGCTCCCTGTATGTGGTACAGGAATTTATCGGCCACTAGTGTAGTGACACGTTCACTTTTAACTAAAAAACGCAGGATGAATTTTCACTCTGCAAGGCGGAGGAATGAGGCGTAGTGGTGCCTACGCCGATTGACGACAACGCCGCAGATGGGAATTCAGACAAGTTATTTGGCAAAATGTGAACGTGCCACTACACTGGATTAACGGGTAAGCGAAAGACCTCCTCTCAGTAATGAGACGGAGGCCTTTTTTTGATTTAAACCGGAGCAAGCTGTCCCGCCGTCCGCCTGTTGCAGCGGCACAGACGGGACGAACAGCCAGCCGAGGGGCTTGGCCGGTTGCTCAGCGGCACTGCGGGCAGCGGCCTTTATGACCGTGATAATCAAACTCGCGGTTGCAGCGGGGACAGACCTTGTAGAGGCGGTACATACAGACCCGGTATAATTTGTAATGGCAGGTAAACGTTTTTACACACTCTTTTTCCATTTTGCAGCTCATCTTCGGCGGACAATCACAGTCCATATCATCCGGGCCCATATCTGCCGGTTCATCATAGTCGCATTTGGAGTCGCAATCCCATTTAGGCGAGCCTTCATTGTATTTCACAGGTCCACATCCTCCTATAGTCGTTTTGCCGGCAGACATTGCCGGACTCACTATACTATATGAGAAAGACCATAAAAGTGTTATGTCGATTCTGAAACTAGACACAGTCGAAGCCCGGCCCCCTGTTTCCGCGAAGCGAAACAGGGGGCTCCCATCGCCAGGAATCGCCAGAGCAATCTCGTTCACCCGTCCCCAATGTTTCCGCAAAGCGGAAACGAGGCGCTCTAATCGTCTAGAATCGTTAGCAATCTCGTTCTCCGTCCCCCAATGTTTCTGCAAAGCGGAAACGAAGCGCTCTAATTGCCAGGAATCGCCAGAGCAATCTCGTTCACCCGTACCCAATGTTTCCGCAAAGCGGAAACGAGTCGTTCTAATCGCCTACAGCCCGTTCGCCTCTAGGGCGGCGAGAAGTGTCCAGATGCTAGGCGGCCGGGGCAACCCAGCAGCGACGCGTACTTGCCGTACGCTAGCAATGGGTTGCCCCGGCCAACAACGCAGATGGGCGCTTATCGCCGTCCTAGTGGCGAACCGAAAATCCCCTCCCCATGACTTCGGCGGCATCCTGCACGATCATGAACGCCAGCGGGTCAACTTTTTCGACAATGAATTTGATGCGGGCAATCTGGGTCAGGGTGACGACGACAAAGACCACTTTTTTATCGTGGCGGGTATAGGCGCCTTCGCCTCTGAGGAAGGTGACACCGCGGCCGACCTCGTTCATGATCGCGGCGGCAATCTCCTCCGACAGCTCGGATATGATCAGAATGGTCTTCTTACGGTTGAAGCCTTCGATGACCTTGTCGGTTACCGAGGCGGCGATAAACATGGAGATCAGGGTGTAAAGGGCCGGCTTCAGGCCGAATAGAAATGCAGCTACGGCCATGATCGCCAAATTGATCCCGAAGTTCACGATGCCTATATTAATGGAATAGTATTTTTTGACAAGGATGGCGATGATATCGGTACCGCCGGAACTGCCGCCGACCCGGAAAATAATGCCGGAGCCGATGCCGGAGATGACGCCGCCGCAAATCGCCGACAGGATGATATCATCGACCAGGTTCAGCGAGGCGAGAAACCGGGTAGCGTCAATCGACAGCGAGAAAACGGTCAGGCCATACAGTGCGCCAATGACAAATTCACGGTCAAGCAAACGGTAGGCGGCATAGAGAATGGGAATATTGCCAATCGCGATTAACAGGCCAATCGGCCAGCTGAACAGGAAATACAGAATCATCGCGATGCCGGAAATGCCGCCGCTGAGCAGATGGTGCGGAACCAGAAAGGCATTGATACCGGTGCCGCAGATCACGCTGCCCAGTCCAACCAGCGCATAGCGCCAAACTTTTTGTTGCATGCTTTCCTCCTGATCGGTTCACATTTTGGCGTTGTTATCATAAGTATATCATATCCGTAGTCCGGACTGAAATGCTCTAATCCTGAATCTGGCAATTTGGACTTTTTTTCTGCACATCAATTGTTGAATCAGCATATATATAAACAGAAACTGATAAAGGGGGGAATAGGTATGGAAGATACTCGTGCAAATGCAAACAGTTGTACGTTAGGCGTTCAAACCGGTCCCATTATCGTGCGGCAAGTCATCGGGGAAAGAATGAGACAAAAAGTTCTTGATATTCATGTTGTCGTTCCCGAGAGAAAGCCGTCGATTGAGCAAATTGTTGACGTTTTTGTCAAGGATGTCGAAGTTTGCAACGTTGAGGTCATTACTGACAAAGTAATTGTCCGCGGCGAGTTTGAAATCAAGGCGATTTATGTAGCTGACCTGCCGGATCAGCCGGTGCATGCCGTTGAGATCAGGCATTACAAATGGACGCAGGATATCGAGATCCCCGGCGCCCGCCGCGGCATGGACGCTGACGCCAGCGTTGTCGTTGAGTTTGTTGATTATGACGTCGATCATCATACCCGGGCGTATACGCATAAATACGGCGGCTATCATGGTGACGACTGCGATGATCACGACGACTGCAACGATCATGATGATTGCCACGATCACGATGACTGCCACGATCATGACGGCTGCCATGACCATGATGACTGCCACGATCATCACCACCATCACCGCGTCTGCCGTGAGTTCGACGTCTCCGTCGTACTGAAGATTACCGCCAAGGTAATGGCAGACCGCGAGGTTACCTTTAATCAAGGTACGCTACCGACGAGCCCCAAAGGCTAGGCGACATTTCCCGCAATTGGGGGAAAAGGGGGGAATTCTGTGAACGATAATGACAATCTTAGAGCAAGTTCCGGTTCCACAACTTGCACGACTGATACAGTGACCTCCGTCAGCGGTGTCGGCACTACGGAAAGCGCGGAGCTCATCTGCGGCTGCCCGGAGCCGGGGCCGGAAAAAATCGAGGTTGAGCAGGTACTTGGCGCCAGAATGGCGCAGAAAGTCGTCGAGTTCGACATGTTCGTACCGGAGCAGAAACCGCCGATCGAGCAAGTCGTCGATGTTTATGTCAAAAATGTAAAATGTGCCAGTATTGATGTTATTCGCGATAAGGTCATCATTCGCGGCCATCTGGAGGCAAAGGTCATGTATGTGGCCGATCTGCCAAACCAGCCGGTGCACGCGTTTGAACGGCATCACATTCGTTTTACCCGCGATATTGAGATTGACGGCGCCGAGCCGGAAATGAAGGCAACCGCCGATATCCAGATCGAATACGTGGACTATGACTTTGATTGCTGCGATCGCCGCAAAGTCCATGTGACGATTGTACTTAGATTCTGGGCCCGCGTAGTTACCACGG
Organism: uncultured Pelosinus sp.; assembly: GCA_900542835.1. Taxonomy (GTDB): domain Bacteria; phylum Bacillota; class Negativicutes; order Sporomusales; family Acetonemataceae; genus Anaerosporomusa. The sequence goes on from UQPB01000006.1 coordinate 31,012, forward strand.
CTGAGATGGATGTGTATGCGCTGACGCCGATTGATCAGGTCGGTGAACCGGTTGAAAAGACCACATCTGCCTCTTCGTTTAACAGCGACTCGGTATCGGCAGCCTCGACCGGCGGCGGCGATTATACCGGCTTCGGCGTTGAAAACGTCCTGGTAACCGGTCCGGAGGTTGTGCCGATGGTTCCTACCGCCGGCACCCAGACAGGGGTATCCGGCACCGTTACCGTTACCGGTTCCGTTGTCAATGTCCGCAGCGGTCCCGGCACCAACTTCCCGGTTGTCACCAAGGTGAACCGGGGAGCTACCGTCACCTTGCTCGATCAGGCGTTTGGCTGGTACCGCGTTGTTTTGCAGGATGGCACGACCACCGGCTGGATTGCGAGCTGGCTGTTGAGCGTCGGGGCGCCGTCAAACGCAAAGGGATAGCAGGCAGGCCGCGGCGCGCACCGCGGTCTCTTGTTTACTGCGCCGCTTTGCTGCGGCCGTGCTAAATGGCAGGCGCCGCGGTTGGCGCCGTTGCGGAGGGAGACATGCTGACCGCAGTTTTTCATTTGCGACCGATGAGCCGGGGCGTAACCGCCCCGCATTTATTTACCGCCGATGACGGCGGCGTATATGTGGTTAAATTTCAAACCAACCGGCTGGGGCCGAAGGTACTGGTCAATGAGCTGCTGGCGGCCGAGCTTGGCCGCCGCTGGCAGCTGTGTTTTCCGGAATCGGCGCTGATTTATGTTGATCCTAAAGCGGTGGGACACCATTCTTCGCTGGCGCGGTTCGAACCGGGCCTGCAGTTTGCATCCCGGTTTTTACCGAACTGTCGTTATCTCGACCCGGTTTTGCTGCGTAAGGCGGTGAATAAGTCTGATATGGCGGGGGTAATGCTGTTCGATCATTTTTTCCATAATGTCGATCGCACCCGGAATCCGCGCAATATACTGATTCGCCGCGAAGAGCGCGGCTGGCGGCTGTATGCGATCGATCATTCGCATTTGTTCTATCGCGGCCGCTGGACGCCGCAATCTCTCGCCAGGCTGGAAACAGGCGTAAGCGTCAACCGGGGACGGGCTTTTGGCGACCTGCTGGCACATTACTTGCAACCGGCTGATTTTACGGCCGCGCTGCAGCGGCTGGAGGCGACCACAGACGCTGACTTCCGGGAAGTGGTCAATATGATACCCCGGGAATGGCTTCCCGGGGCTGAAGAAAGAGAATTGCTGACAGGCTGGCTGTGCCGGCGGCGTGGTTACGCCGCGTCCATTGCCGCCAAACTTTGTGCCCTGATCAGCCCTCATCCCTGATATACACAGGAGTGCCAAGCCGAATAAGGTTGAAGACCTCTTCCACATGCTCATTATGCATGCGGATGCAGCCATTGGAGACCAACTGACCGATCAGCCATGGCCGGTTGGTGCCATGGATGCCATATGCGTCAAAATTCAGCCCCATCCAGCGGGAACCGAGAACGCCTCCCGGATGGGGAATTTTTGTGGCAACCGCAAAATTGCCGAGCGGTGTCGGCGTTGACGGTTTGCCGAGAGCGACCGGATAGGTGCGGACAGCCGACGTGCCGTTCAACAAGGTCAGGGAGCGCCGGGCCTTGACGATTAAAATAGTGGGCTGCTGCAGGACAAGCCGGTTGGCCTCCGCGATCCGTTCTCTCGCCTCCACTTCCCATTCGCGCCCCAGCATCTTGATCAGCATACGAATACCTCCTTTTCAGGGTCGCTGTTATATGCGCAAAATACTATATGTATAAAACAGTATAAATGTTATGAGTCTATGGTAAAAATAGTTGTGTATGCGACAATAAAGGAGATTGCAATGAGCAAAGACAAGGTTGCGGGTCATCTGCTGATTATCGGCGGCAATGAGGACAAACACGGCAAATGCCGGATCCTGAAGCGGTTTGTAGAAATGGCGGGCGGGCGGGATGCCCGGATTGCCGTTCTGACGACGGCGACGGAGTATCCGCAGGAAGTGGGGAATGAGTATCGAAGCCTGTTTCGCGATATCGGCGCCCGGGAGGCGACGGTTATTTATATTGACGACAGGGATACCGCCAATGACAAAAAGCGGGTTGACGAACTGTTGAGTGCCAGCGGCATCTTTATTACCGGCGGCGATCAACTTCGCCTGACCAGCATTCTTGGCGGTTCGGAAACCGACACCGCCATCCGCCAGGCTTATTTGAACGGCACAATTATTGCCGGTACCAGCGCCGGCGCTTCTGTCATGAGCGATACCATGATTGTGGAAGGCGATTCCAGCGATACGCCGAAAAAGTTTAACCTGGGCATGGCGCATGGCATGGGACTGCTGCAGGAGGTTGTCATTGACCAGCATTTTGCGCAGCGAGGCCGGATTAACCGCATTCTGGCGGCTGTGGCGCAAAATCCGCTGATCATTGGCGTGGGTGTTGATGAGGATACGGCTATTGTGGTATCCCCGGATGATAAGTTCGAGGTTATCGGTTCGCAGACTGTGACGATAGCCGACGGCAAAAGCATTATTCATTCGAATATTTCCGAATCGCAGCCATCCGATCCGCTGGCTTTGACCAATGTCGTGCTGCATGTACTGCCGGCAGGCTATGGCTATGATTTGAAGCGGCGGACAACGTATATTTGCGGTAAATAAAGAGGTGCACCTAATGCAAATTATTTCTGTGCGGGAATTAAAAGGACCGAACGTCTATAGCTATAAGCCCCTTATCAAGGTAAGAGTCGATTTGGGTGAGCAGGCGGAAACGCCCAGCAACGCGATTGACGGCTTTGTCGATCGCCTTACCGCCGCTCTGCCGAATCTGGCGGAGCATCATTGTTCGCTTGGCTATCGCGGCGGTTTTGTCGAACGGCTGCGGGAAGGGACGTACCTTGCACATATTTTTGAACACACCGCGCTGGAATTGCAGGCGGCCGCCGGCGACGATGTCCGTTTCGGCAAAACCCGCGCCAGCGGTGTTGATGGTGTTTACGACGTCGTGATCGGCTACCGTTCGGCCGCGGCGGCGTTTGAAGCGGTGCGGCAGGCGGCGTTGCTGTTGAATTGCCTGATTGAAGGCAGGGACTGTGACGCCGCCGCCGCCGTCAAGGCGGTAGCGGCCGCCGGCGACAGCGAACGGCTCGGGCCGAGTACCCAAGCGCTCTGTGATGCTGCCCGCCATCGCGGCATCCCCGTTGCCCGCATTGGCCAGGAAAACCTGCTGACACTGGGCTGGGGCCGCCGCCAGCAGCGGCTGTGGACAACGGTGAGCAGCAAAACCGGCATGCTGGCAACCGACCTTGCCTGCGACAAGGATCTGACGAAAAGGCTTCTGGCTGACGCGGCGCTGCCGGTTCCGGAGGGACAGGTAGTCGAAACGGCGAAACAGGCGGTACAGGCGATGCTGGAGATTGGCGCTCCGGTCGTTGTCAAGCCGTTGGGTGGCAACCAGGGGAAAGGGGTGACACTGGAGATCCGGAATGAGGAGGAGGCGGTGCGGGCCTTTGCCGTTGCCGCCGAATTTGACAGCCGGGTTGTTGTTGAAGCGTTTATTACCGGCCGCCAGTACCGGCTGTGCGTAATCGACGGCAAGCTGGCGGCTGCGGCGGAACGGATTCCCGCTTACGTGATTGGCGACGGCCGTTCTACGATCGGACAGCTGGTGGAACGGGTCAACGCCGATCCGCGGCGTGGCGACGGCCATGAAAAGCCGCTGACGAAAATCCGTATTGATGCGGTCGCTGTCATTAATCTGGCGCGGCAGGGATTGACGCCAGAAACCGTTCCCGCCGCCGGCAGAACCGTTTATATCCGGGAAAACGCCAACCTCAGTACCGGCGGCACGGCGGTGGATGTGACCGATATTGTCCATCCCGAGACTGCCCGTATGGCGGAGCGGGCGGCCCGGCTGATCGGACTTGATATTGCCGGCATCGACATCGTCGCCGCCGATATTACCCAATCGCTGCGCCAGGGCGGAGCGATTATCGAGGTCAATGCCGCTCCCGGCATCCGGATGCACCACTTTCCTTCCGCCGGCAAGCCTCGCGATGTAGCCGGGGAAATTGTTGATTATTTATTTCCGCATGGCGATCAGGGGCGGATACCGGTGATCTCTATTACCGGAACCAACGGCAAGACGACGGTCAGCCGGATGATTGGCCATATCTGGGAGGCGGCCGGCTACAAGACCGGTGTGACGACAACCGACGGTATCTATATCAATGGCGAATGTGTCATGCCGGGAGATACCACCGGCCCCGCCAGCGCCCGGATCGTGCTCAATGATCCGGGTGTGGAGGTCGCCGTGCTGGAGACGGCGCGTGGTGGCATGCTGCGCGGCGGACTGGCGTTCGACAGCTGCGACGTCGGCATTGTCACCAATATTACCGAAGACCATCTGGGGCAGGATGGCATTGAGGATCTAAATGATCTTGCTTACGTTAAATCGCTGGTACTGGAGACAGTAAAGCCGGGCGGATTTGCCGTGATTAACGCTGATGACGCTTATGCCGCGGTGCTGACAGAACGAGTCCGGGCTGAGATCATGTATTTTAGTCTCGAACCGGACAATCTGATCGTCCGGCGGCATCTGGCCAGAGGCGGCAAGGCCGTTTTTGTCAAGGAGGGGGTCATTTACGCCGCTGCCGGCAAAGCCGCCAAGCCGCTGTTGGCAGCCGCCGCTATTCCCGCCACCATTGGCGGCATTGCCGCTCATAATTTGCAAAACGCGGTTATTGCCGCAGCCGCCTGCTGCTGCCTGCGGCTGCCGGTCAGCTACATCTGTGAAGGCCTGATGAGCTTTGAGGATAATCCCGGCCGGTTTAACCTGATCTCACTGGGGGATGTTTGCGTCTGCGTCGATTACGGTCATAACCCCGCCGGCTATCTGGCGACAATCAGTACGGCGCGACGGCTGGGAGCGCGGCGGCTGGTCGGCGTCATTGCCGCTCCCGGTGACCGCCGCGATGACGTGGTCATTAATGTCGGCCGTATTGCCGGCCGCGGCTTTGATGTTATTTACATTAAAGAAGACGAAGACCTTAGGGGTCGTCAGCCGGGGGAAACCGCCAATCTGCTGCGCCAGGGCGTCGTCGAGGCCGGTTATCCCGACGAGGAGGTCAGGCTGGTGCTGTCGGAACGGCAGGCTGTATGCGCGGCGCTGTCGCAGGCGCAGCCGGACGACCTGATTGTGGTGTTCTACGAAAAATATGATGTAGTCAAGCAGGCAATTGACGAGTTCCGGCTGCAGCGGCGCGACCAGGCTGAGGCCGGCGGCTACAGCTACGCCGTCGTCAATCAGGCGGGGGTGTAGCGTCCCGCCCGTGCCTCCGGCTTCCAGCCCTTTCTGTAATCGGCCTCCGTCCCTTGCAGCTTTGTTTGTCGAATGCCGCTAGTTTAGCCCGCATTTTGCCTGTTGATGAAAAAACTTCCTGGACAGTTGCAGGTCTGCGTGGGACAAGGTAGAATAATGAGTATTAGATTACTACTCACGGAGGTGCGACATGGAAGCCGGACAAGAATTGCAATTGGTCATTTTCATGCTTGCCAAGGAAGAATATGGCCTGCCGATTACCAAGGTCCAGGAAATTAACCGGATGGTTCCGATTACCCGTCTGCCGCAGACGCCTGATTTCATGGAAGGTGTCATTAATTTGCGGGGCAGGGTGATTCCGGTCATTGACCTGCGTAAACGTTTTCAATTGGCTGAAGCGGTGATCAACGACGATACCCGGATCATTATCGTCGATATCGGCGGCCAGACACTGGGCATCGTTGTTGACGCGGTGACGGAAGTGGTTCGCCTGCCGGCAGGCAGCGTCGAGCCGCCGCCGCCGACATTTGTGCTGGACTCGCAGTATGTCGAGGGAATCGGCAAGCTGGAGGACCGTCTGCTGATTTTGCTTGCCATTGATAAAGTGCTGACTTCGCAGGAAGCCATCGCTTTGAAGTCGCTGGCGTAAGATGCAACAGATTACGCTTGCCGCCAGGGCTAAAATTAATCTCACGCTTGATGTGCTGGGCAAGCGTTCTGACGGCTACCATGAAGTGGCGATGATCATGCAGTCGCTGGAACTGGCGGATCTGATACATATCACGCCGGCGGCCACGCTTGTCCTGGAAACAGATGATCCCAGGCTTGCTGCTGACGAGACCAATCTGGCCTACCGGGCAGCCGTTTTGCTGCAGCGTGAATACAATATCCGCCGTGGCGCTCATATCCGTCTGGAAAAGAAAATCCCCCTGGCTGCCGGTCTTGCCGGCGGCAGTTCCGATGCCGCTGCCGTGCTGAAGGGGCTGGCGCGGCTATGGGAATTGCCGCTGGACACGGCGACCTTAGGCCGCCTGGGCTCCCGCCTGGGCTCGGACGTGCCGTTTTGTCTGGCGGGCGGCACGGCGCTGGCCAGCGGCAGGGGAGAAGTGATTACCCCGCTTGCCGACCTGCCGCCGCGGCCGGTAGTGCTGGCAAAACCGCCATTCGATGTATCCACTGCCGCTGTTTACGGACAATACCGCCCTGATGCCGTTGCGGTCCGCCCGGATACAGCGGCTGTTCTGAGTGCCGTAGGCCGGGGCGATTGGCGTATGGTCGAAGCCGGTTTGGTCAATGTGCTTGAGAGTGTCACACTGCCGCTTTATCCCCGGATAAGCGCCGCTAAGGCCGCGATGCTTGCAGCCGGGGCTGACGCCTGTCTGATGTCCGGCAGCGGGCCCACTGTTTTTGGCCTGGCCGCCGACACTGCCGCGGCCGGTCGTATTGCCGGACAACTGAGAGCCGGAACGGATGCCGCGGTTTTTGTGACCGCAACGTCGCCGCGCGAAGAGCTGTAATAGATAGGACAAAAAGGGTAAGGCTAGTGAGGGGGAAAACAATGACACGGCGACTATTGCCGATCAAGCTGGATAGCTATAAGCCGTTGCGGGAAGTTGTTGCCGAAACGCTGCGGGAGGCAATTATCAACGGCGTATTGAAGCCGGGGGAAAGGCTGATGGAAATTCAGCTGGCGGAGGAATTGGGCGTCAGCCGCACACCGGTGCGGGAGGCGATTCGCCGGCTGGAGCTGGAGGGCTTTGTGGTGATGGTGCCGCGGCGGGGCACCTATGTAACCGATTTATCTATCAAAGATATTAACGAGGTCTATGAAATCCGGACAGTGCTGGATGTTCTGGCTGCCGGACTGGCCGCCGAACGGATTACGGAAGAGGAACTCGAGGAGCTGGAGCGGCTGCTGGTACAGATTAGCGACCTGGCGGAGCAAAATAATGTGGAGAAACTGATCGAGTACGATTCCCTGTTCCATGACGTGCTGTATCGCGCCAGCCGCAATGACCGTCTGGTTGGTATTATTAATAATTTACGTGAGCAGTTTACCCGTTTCCGTTCCATATCAATGCAATATCCGGGGCGCATTCAAAATACAGTTGCCGAGCATACGCGGCTGGTCGAGGCGATTGCGCAGCGCAATCCTGACCTGGCGCAGCGTATTGCCCGTGAGCATATGGAGAATTCCGAACAGACGCTGTTAAAAGAATTTGATGAGCGCCGTTATCTGGAAGAAGGCGAGTAGTTCGGGGAGGATTGTACATGTATGACGCCATTATTTTGGCGGGGGGCGAAAATAAAAAAAAGTTTCTCGGCCTGTCTTCCCAGCCGTATGAAGCCTTAATTGAAATCGCCGGACAGCCGATGGTGGCGTTTGTGGCCAGAGCGCTGGCCGCCAGCGGCTCTGTCAACCGTATTTTTGTCGTTGGCCCGGAAGCGGAATTGCGGCGGTGCGCGTTTGCGACTCCGGTGAATATCCTGGCCGGCGGCAATACGATCATGGAGACGATTCAGATCGGCATGGCTGCTCTCGGACACCGCGATAAGGTGTTGGTGGCGACAGCCGATATTCCGCTATTGACAGCGGAGGCGGTTAATGACTTTCTGGCCCAATGCAGCGGCGCCGACGCCGATTTTTACTATCCGATTATCTCGAAAGAGATGAATGAGCGGCGCTTTCCCGCCACCCGCCGCACCTATGTGCGGCTGCGGGAAGGCACCTTCACCGGCGGCAATATCTTTCTGGTCAATCCGGACATCGTAACGCGATCGCTGGCTGTCGCCAACCGGATTATTGAGAACCGCAAGCGGCCCTTGACACTGTGCGGTATTCTTGGCTGGGGCTTTGTGCTTAATTTTCTCACCGGCAGGTTGCGGCTGCGCGAGGTGGAGCAGCGCGTTTCTGAGTTGTTAAAGCTGCGCGGCGCGGTGGTTCACTCTCCTTATCCCGAGCTCGGCATTGATGTCGATAAGCCGAGTGATTTGGAATTGGTTCGCGCCGCCATTGCCGGCAGTGCGCTTTAGCAGTCTATTTTCAAACCACGCACGGGAAAGCCGCGGCGTGGTTTTGCCATAAGCTGCCGGATTTAAGTTGTAAGGAGGTCGTTACCATCGCGACAAATGACAAAGCCAAGCGGACAGAGCGGCGTATCGCTCTGACCAAGCTGTTGACAGACAGCCCTAGCAGACTGTTTTCTCTTGGCTATTTCAGCGCTTTATTCGGTGCTGCCAAGTCCACTCTGTCAGAAGACATGGAGGCGATTCAGCAATCCCTGGCCGAATTTGATCTGGGACGGCTGGAGACCGTGGCCGGCGCCGCCGGCGGCGTCCGGTTCCTTCCCTATTTGTCCAGCCAGGCGATTAATGAGACCTTGACAGGCATCGCCGCCGCGCTGGCTGTGCCTGAACGGGTGCTGACCGGCGGTTTTTTATATATGTCCGACATCCTGTTTGACGCTCACCGGATGGCGCGGGTTGGCTCCGTATTTATGACCTGCTTTGCCCAAAGCCGGCCGGACTGCATTATGACGGTGGAGACAAAGGGGATTCCCCTGGCGATGATGACCGCCCGCGCCTTCAACCTGCCGCTGGCAATCGCCCGCCATGGCAGCAAGGTAACCGAAGGCTCGGCGGTCAGCGTCTATCATGTATCGGGCTCCAACCGCCGCATCCAGACGATGTCCCTGCCGAAGCGGGCGATTTCACCGGGAGCAAGGGTGCTGCTTATCGATGACTTTATGAAAGCCGGCGGCACCGCCCGCGGCATGATTGATCTGGTGCATGAGTTCGACGCTGTTGTCGCCGGCCTGGGTGTGCTCGTCGCTACAGCGGAGCCGGCCCGCAAGCTGGTTGACGACTATCAGGCGCTGCTTATTTTATCCGATGTCGATGAACATACTAAAACCGTAACTCTGCACCCCGCCCTGTAAGGTGTGCCGGAGGTTGTCCGGCTGCGGGCTTCCCCGCCGCTTTTGGACAGAGCCGGGCCAACCGGCGTAATAGAGGAGGTTTACAGCATGATCCCTGCGGTTACCCTGGCCGACGTGGAGGCGGCTTATGCGGCGATGCGCAAGCTGGTTCACCAGACCCCGCTTGATCGCAGCCGCACCTTCAGTGAATTGACTGGCTGCGAACTGTATCTTAAACTGGAGAACCTGCAAAAGACAGGTTCGTTTAAACTGCGCGGCGCTTATAATAAAATTCATTCTCTTACGCCGGCTGAAAAGAAACGCGGCGTGATCGCCGCTTCCGCCGGCAATCACGCGCAGGGGGTGGCCTATGCCGCCAGTCTGGCAGGCATAAAGGCCACTATTGTCATGCCAGAGACGGCGCCGCTGGCGAAAGTGATCGCCACCCGCGGCTATCAGGCGGAAGTCGTACTGAGCGGCGCCGGCTACGATGAGGCTTACGAAACGGCCAAACAGATTCAGGCCGACAGCGGCCAGGTATTTATCCATGCCTTTAACGATCCCCGGGTTATTGCCGGCCAGGGCAGCATTGGCCTGGAAATCCTGGCGGCGCTGGAGGACGTGGCCGCCGTGGTTGTTCCCATCGGCGGCGGCGGTCTGGCGGCGGGCATTGCCCTGGCGGTCAAGACAAAGGCGCCGCACGTAAAGGTTTACGGCGTCCAGGCTGAAGGCGCGCCGGCGATGTGCCTCTCCAAGCAGCAGCATTGCCTGACCACCACCGCCGGGGCGGCGACCATTGCCGACGGCATTGCCGTTAAAGCGCCGGGGGACATTACCTTCGACCTGATCGACCGTTATCTGGATGATATTGTCGTTGTCGACGAAGAGGCGATCGCCAGTACGATCCTGATGCTGCTGGAACGGGGCAAGCTGCTGGTCGAGGGTGCCGGCGCGGTCAGTCTGGCGGCGCTGCTGAACCATCTGCTGCCTGTGTCGGGAAAGGTGGCGGCGGTGATTTCCGGCGGCAATATTGATGTCAATTTTATCTCCCGGATTATTGAACGCGGTCTGGTCAAAGCCGGCCGCCGGATTAAGATCATGACCCGGGTGACCGACCGGCCGGGAGCATTGACCCGGCTGCTGATGATCGTCGCCAATCTGCGGGCCAATGTCATTTCTGTCTACCATGACCGGGTAGAGCGCAATGTGCCGCTGGGACAGGCAGTCGTCGAGATCAGCATGGAAACGCAGGATGCGCTGCATACGGAAACCATATTGACCAGTCTCCGGCAGGAAGGCTATCTGGTGGAACTGATTTAAATTGCGGCTTTGGCAGGGAAACGTCATTTACTGTCGAATCTACTTAAAGTTCCAGAGAATCTTTCCGGCACTGCCGGAAATCAGGAGGACAATAGATGATGTCAGGATTCACCGCTTTAATTCTGGCCGCCGGCAAGGGGACCCGAATGAAGTCGCAGCTGCCGAAAGTGCTGCATGCAGTTGGCGGACGACCGATGCTGCTGCGTGTGCTTGACGCCGCAGAGGCTGCCGGCGCCCTGTCGAGCGTCGTGGTTGTCGGCTTTGGCGCCGAAGAGGTGCAGGCGTCTGTGGCAGGGCGGGGCAAAACGGTTGTTCAGGCCGAACAACTGGGCACCGGTCATGCCGTAATGCAGGCCGAGCCGTTGCTTGCCACTATGGAAGAAACGGTTATGGTGCTGTGCGGCGATACGCCGCTGCTGCGGGCAGCCACACTGCAAAAGCTGCTGCTGGCGCATCGTGCCGGCAAGGCTCAGGCCACCGTACTGACCGCGATCATGCCGGATCCGTCCGGGTATGGCCGGATCATTCGCGATACGGCCGGCAGGGTGGTGAAGATTGTCGAGCAAAAGGACGCGTCGGCCGGGGAAGCGGCGGTGCGCGAAATCAATACAGGCATTTACTGCTTTGAAAAAACGGCGCTGTTTGAAGCATTGTCGGCAATTACCGCCGATAACGCCCAGTCGGAGTATTATTTGACCGACGTGATCGCCATTCTTGCCGGCCGCGGCCAAACGGTGGCAGCAATGGCGGCCGACGAATTTGCCGAAACAATGGGAATCAATTCCCGTTCCCAACTGGCGGAGGCGGAGGCCGTTGTCCGCCAACGCAAGCTGGCGGCGCTAATGGACGCTGGCGTTACCATTATCGACCCGGCGAGCGTGTTTGTTGAGGATACGGTAACGGTTGGTCCCGATACGGTGCTGCAGCCGTTTACCTGGCTGCAGGGAACAACTTCCATCGGCTCGCATTGCGAGATCGGACCGAACACCCGCCTGCAGGATACGGTGGTTGGCGATCATACGGTTATTCATTTTTCCTACACGCATCAGTGCGTGATCGGCAGTGGCGTCACGGTTGGCCCTTATGTGCACATCCGCCCTGATTCCAATCTGGCCGACGGCGTCAAAGTCGGCAACTTTGTGGAAGTGAAAAACTCCCAGGTTGGTGCGGGCAGCAAGCTGCCGCACCTTAGCTACATTGGCGACGCTGATCTGGGGGCGGGCATTAATATCGGCTGCGGCACGATAACCGTTAATTATGACGGCAAAAAGAAACACCGCACTGTAGTCGAGGACAACGCTTTTATCGGCTGCAACAGCAATCTGGTGGCCCCGGTAACCGTTGGCAGCGGCGCTTATGTCGGCGCCGGTTCGACAATTACCAAGAATGTGCCGCCGGGAGCGCTGGGCGTGGCCCGGGCCCGGCAGTCCAATATTGAAGAGTGGGTCGAACGGCGGCGTTAATGCGCCGGGATTTTGCCGCCCGGCAGGCTTAAATTTAGATAAGATATCTATTATTTCGTGGGGGGAAATTTAACAATGGTTTTTGATGACGGAAAACGGCTGCGAATTTTGACAGGCAACGCCCATCCCGCACTGGCGGAAGAGATAGCCACCTATCTGGGCTTGTCGGTGGGAGATGCGTTTGTCGGCAAATTCAACAACGGCGAAACCCAGGTTATGATTGACGAGAGCGTGCGCGGCACCGATGTTTTTATCGTGCAGCCGACCTGTAGCCCGGTGAACGATAACCTGATGGAACTTCTGATTATGGCTGACGCGGTGAAGCGCGCCTCCGCCCGCCATATCACGGCGGTTATTCCTTACTATGCCTATGCGCGGCAGGACCGTAAAACCCGCGGCCGCGAGCCGATTTCCGCCAAGCTGGTGGCTAATCTGTTGACAACTGCCGGTGTCACCCGGGTGGTCACCATGGATTTGCACGCCGGTCAGATCCAGGGCTTCTTCGATATTCCCGTCGATCATTTGCTGGGGGTGCCAATTCTCAGCGATTATATCGCCTCAAAGCAGCTCAGTGATCTGGTTGTTGTTTCCCCTGACCTGGGCGGTGTTACCAGAGCCCGGCAGCTGGCCGACCGGCTGCATGCCGATATCGCGATTATTGAGAAGCGCCGTCCGGCTCCCGGTGTTGCTGAGGTCATGAACCTGATCGGCACGGTTAAGGGAAAGACGGCAGTGCTGGTCGACGACATTGTCGATACCGCCGGCTCCTTGACCGAGGCATCCTGCGCGCTGATTGACCGCGGCGCCAAAGATGTTTACGCCTGCTGCACCCATCCCGTACTTAGCCACCCGGCAATTGAACGCATTGAGAAATCCTGCATCAGCGAGCTGATTGTGACCAATACCATCCCCCTGCCGCCGGAAAAACAGAGCCCGAAAATTAAAACCTTGTCGGTAGCGCCGTTGTTCGGCGAAGCGCTGATCCGGATTTTCGGCGATCTGTCAGTCAGCAAACTATTTACAGTATAGCTAAACACGGTAAGCACTGATTAATTCACACAGCGCAGCTTGACGGATCCTTTTTCGCCTGGCTGCGTCAGCCGGCCCTTGGAAGAGCGTTGCTATTCCCGCGGTCTGGCTTCCTTGCCAGACGAAAAAGTCTCTCACCAATCTGACTGGTTCATTTAATCAGCGCTTACCAAGGCAGCGGAAATGAGCCTGACGGCGTTGCCGCCTGCTTCGGCGAAGAAGCGGCGCCAGGCCGCTGCCGTCTTCTCGCAGAACTTTATCTGGAAAGGGATCGCACATGTTTGACGCCAATTGGCGGTTGACCAGCCTGCTTGGCTTATTGACAGCCGCCGCGGTTTTTTGCCTGTTGCTTGATTATTTCCGGCTTTTGAAACGGCCGGCCCGTATTGGCCTTTGGCTGGCTCTTGTCTGCATCGCCGCCGGCTTTGGCCTGACGTTGCAGGCGGTGTTGCCGGGCAATCATTTCTACGGCCCCGTTTTCAGCGAGGTCGCCACCGCGGAAAAGGTGGTGGCGCTGACCTTTGACGATGGTCCCTATCCCCCTTATACGGAGCAGCTTTTGGACGTGCTGGGCGAGGCGAATGTTACCGCTACGTTTTTCATGCTTGGCCAAAACGCCGAACAGCACCCGGAACTGGTTGCCCGGGTGGCGGCAGCCGGGCATCAGATTGGCAACCACACCTATTCGCATGTGGATTTGTTAAAGCTCAGCCGGGATCGGATTGCCGATGAAATTGACAGGACCCAGCGAGTGCTGACCGCGATTACCGGCAGCACGCCGGTGCTGATGCGGCCGCCGCACGGCTTTCGCGACGCGGTGGTCATGGAGGTTATGGCTGAGCGGGGCTTGAAAGTGGTGGAGTGGTCAGTCGTGAGCCGCGACTGGCTTAATCCGGGAGTGGAGACGATTGTCGGGCGCACGCTTGACGGCGTGAAGAACGGATCGATAGTCTTGCTGCATGATGGCGACAGTATTGCCAATACCGCCTCGCGGGCGCAGACTGTCGAAGCGGCTCGCCGCATTATCCGTGAGTTGAAAAGCCGCGGCTACCGCTTTGTTACTGTCGGTGAGATTCTTCAGGCGCCAGCCGCAGAGGGGGCTAATTAATGAAACTGATTGTCGGGCTGGGTAATCCCGGTTCTGAATACAGCGCTACCCGTCATAACGCCGGTTTTCTGGCGATTGACGAGCTGGCCCGGCGCTGGGGCGTCGACAGCTGGCGCAGTCGCAATGAAGCTGTTTGCGCTGAGTACCGCGATGCCGGCGAGACGGTTCTGCTGGTCAAGCCCCAGACCTATATGAACCTGAGCGGCGTGGCTGTCGGCGAATTGATGCGCTGGTATAAACTGACCAGCGAGGACATTATCGTTATCTACGATGATCTTGACCTGCCGGTGGGCAAGCTGCGGCTGCGGCCGCAGGGAGGCGCGGGCGGTCACAAGGGGATTGAATCCTTGCTGATCCATTTGGGCAGCGAAGCTTTTGCCCGTATCCGGATCGGTATCGGCAGACCGCCGGTCGGCTGGGAAACCGCCAAGTATGTATTAGGCCGGTTTACGCAGGAAGAAGCGCCGCTGCTGGCGACGGCGATTGCCAGAGTCGCCGAGGCGGTTGAATGTATCCTGCAGCAGGGGTTTGTCAAAGCAATGAACCTGTATAGTAAATAAAAGCCAGCAAAGGAGAGGATTGAATGAAAAAGCGTCTTGTTACCAGCCTTCTGTGTGTGTGTCTGGCGTTGGCCGGCGCCGCTTCAACGACTCAGGCCTTCAGCGTCGGCGATATTTTAAAAGTTGGCGGCATTGGCATCCTGATCGATCAGTTCTCAACCCCTTTGAATAACTTTATCAACACATTAACGTTTAAACACGGCGGCGGCCATGACTATGCCACCAAAGTTGTCCCGATTCTGTCGTTTGGCAGTGGCGGCTACGTTGGCGCGGCCCAGGTAATGGGATCACAGGAACTGGTGAACAAAACAAAAGCGGTGATCCAGATCGAGGGCGATTTCAGCGGCAACCGCTTCCGGGTTAAAGCGCTGGTGCCGATTGACAGCGCCAATCCGACCAATTTTTCACGCGTACAGGGTGTAGGCGTATCGGCGATTATTGATATTAAAATTTAGGATGACTACGATGCTGACTGCGCTTTATGCCGATCAAAACGGCACCATTTATGACGCTCCCGGCTATCAGGCGGTCGGCCGCTCGGGCGATGCGGCTGTCACGCTGACCGACGCGGACATGATCCCGCTGCCGCCGCAGGCGGAACTGATGTTTCTGCCCGGACGCAGCGCTGTCGCCGTACAGAAGGGTGTCATTGCCCCAATTGCCCGCGAATTAGCTGCCGTGGCCGCTATCCTGCCGGCCGGCTACACCCGTACGCTGCTGCCGGCCTTTGACCGGCTGCCGGACGCGCCGCAGCTGCCCCTGTTCGGCTATACGGCGGTCGCGTTTAAGAAAGGCAGGCTGTGGGCTGCCGCTATTAAAAGCGACGACACCAGCAAGTGGAATCCCGAGCTCTATAACGGCAGCGACCTTGAACAGCGCATTGCTGCCGTTAAGCGGGACTTGCCGGGCAACCGGATCGTGGAGCAATTGGCGAAATGTTCGCTGACCTGGCATTGCCTGACGGCGCAAAACCTGTTCTACCGCCGCTGGGAGGCCGGTATTCCCGTGTCGCCGGCCTGCAATGCCAATTGCTACGGCTGCATATCGCTGCAGCCGGCCGAGTGCTGTCCGTCGCCGCAAAGCCGTATCAATTTTGCGCCGACGGCTGCTGAAATTGCCGCGGTCGGCGCCTATCACCTGTCGCGGGCACCGGAGGCGATTGTCAGCTTCGGGCAGGGCTGCGAAGGCGAGCCATCACTGGCCTGCGAAAATGTCAGCGAAGCGATCCGCCTGATCCGGGGGCAGACACAGCAGGGCCTGATCAATATCAATACCAATGCCGGCTTCTGCCGGGGGATCGAGTCCATTGTCGACGCCGGACTCAATTCGATGCGGGTCAGCATGATCAGCGCGGTGCCGGACGTATACCAGTCTTATTACCGCGGCAATTACAGTCTGGATGCGGTAGCATCATCGATTGATTACGCCAAGGCGCGCGGCGTCTATGTTTCGATCAATTTGCTGCTGTTCCCCGGCCTCAATGACAGCGATGGCGAGATCAAGGCCTGGCAGCGGTTTATCCGCGAGCGGGGTATTGATATGATTCAGCTGCGCAACCTGAATGCCGATCCCGACGATTTTTGGCGGTTTATGAACCGGCCGGCTGCGCCGGCCGCGGGTGTGGCCGCGTTTATCGCCGCGCTGCGCCAGGCGTCGCCGGAGCTGGTGATTGGCAGCTTCAGCCGTTATCGTGAAAATGGCTGAAAAATAAAAATGCTTGGTTGCTATGCAGATAAGCATGTGCTATAATTATTTAGCGTGAATAGTGTTTTCCGAAATAAGTGAGGTGCGATAGAATGAAAGAAAAAATTCATCCCCAATACAACGAGGCGAAGGTAACCTGCGCTTGCGGCAGTACGTTTACGTCCGGTTCAGTTAAGAAAGAATTGCGCATTGACGTCTGCTCGGCCTGCCATCCGTTTTTTACCGGTCAGCAGCGCAACATGGCTGCCCGCGGCCGTATTGAAAAGTTCAATAAACGCTACGGACAGGGCCAATAAAAAACAGGCTGGTTGTAGACAGCCAATCGGCAGAGCAGCGATGCTCTGCCGTATTTATATCGGTTTACCAAGGAGGGATAGCGATGAATGCAGCGAAACCGAGTATTGGCGGCCAGGCGGTTATTGAGGGCGTTATGATGAAAGGTCCTTCCCATATTGCTACCGCCGTACGCGAACCATCCGGTACGATTGCCCTGCGAAAAGAAACGGTAACGACTCTTGGCGACCGCTATCCGCTATTAAAAAAACCGTTGCTGCGCGGCGTTGTCGCATTGGGTGAATCGCTGGCCTACGGCCTGAAAGCGCTGTCGTTCTCGGCCCAGGCGGCCGGGGAGGAGAGCGAGCAGCTGACCACCAGGGAGATTGCGATGACAATGCTGTTTTCGCTGGGGCTGGCGGTAGTGCTGTTTGTGGTTATTCCCACCTTTGCCGCCAAGTATATCCATGGCTCGATAACCGATCCCCGTCTGCTGAATCTGTTTGAGGGCGGCCTGCGGCTGAGTATTTTTATCCTCTACATTGCCGGCATTTCCTCGCTGAAGGACATTCAGCGGGTATTCCAGTATCACGGGGCGGAGCATAAAACCATCCATGCCTATGAGGCCGGTGTGCCGCTTGATGTTGAGCATATTAAACCGTTCAGCCGCCTGCATCCCCGCTGCGGCACGAACTTTTTGCTGATCGTCATGGTTGTCAGCATTATCATGTTCGCTTTTCTTGGCTGGCCTGAACTGCATTGGCGGATACTGTCACGGGTTCTGCTGCTGCCTGTTGTTGCCGGCATCTCTTACGAGATTATCCGCTTTGCCGGCCGCAGCCAAAACCGCTGGGTGGCCTGCGCGATTACCCCAGGCTTATGGCTGCAATATCTGACTACCCGCGAGCCTAGCGACGATCAAATCGAGGTGGCGGTCGCCGCCTTGGAAGCGGTGCGGCCGCAGGATGAATCCGGGACAGAGCCGGAAGGTGAACTGAACTCGTAAAATGCTCATGTGAGGTGAACCTGTTGCTTGACAAATTACAGGCAATTGAGGATAAATACTTAGAATTGGAAAATCTGATCAGCGATCCGGCCGCGATGCAGGACATGACGCAGTGGCAGAAAAACTCGCGTGCCCACGCTAAACTTGCCGGCGTTGTTTTAAAATTCCGCGAGTATAAGGCAATTGCGCAGGAGCTGGCCGAAACCCGTCAACTGCTGAAAGAGGACGATCCTGAACTGCGGGCGATGGCGGAAGCGGAATTCGCCGAACTGAAGGACAAGAGCGAGGTTCTGGCCGGGGAACTGCGGATTTTGCTGCTGCCCAAGGATCCAAACGATGAGAAAAACGTCATTGTTGAAATCCGCGGCGGCGCCGGCGGCGATGAGGCCGCTTTGTTCGCCGGTGTTTTGTTTCGCATGTACTCGCGTTATGCGGAGACCCAGAACTGGCGGATTGAACTGCTGGACTCGAGTCCGACCGGGCTGGGCGGGTTCAAGGAAGTCATCTTTCAAATCGAGGGCGACGGCGTTTACAGCAAGCTGAAATTCGAAAGCGGTGTTCACCGCGTGCAGCGGGTGCCGGAGACGGAAGCCAGTGGCCGGATTCATACCTCCACGGTCACGGTGGCGGTACTGCCGGAGGCGGAGGAAGTGGATGTCGCCATCAATCCCAATGACTTGCGGATCGACACCTACTGCGCCAGCGGCGCCGGCGGTCAGCATATCAATAAGACGGAATCGGCCGTCCGCATCACCCATTTACCCTCAGGTATTGTTGTACAATGCCAGGATCAGAAATCACAGTTGAAAAACCGTGAAAAGGCGATGAAGGTGCTGGCGGCGAGGCTGCTTGAGGCGGCGCGGGAATCGGCTCACGCCGAAGAGGCGGAAAACCGCAAGAGCCAGGTGGGTACCGGCGACCGCAGCGAACGCATCCGTACCTATAATTTCCCTCAGGGGCGGGTTACCGATCATCGCATCGGCCTGACACTGCATAAGCTGGATTTTATTCTGAACGGCGATTTGGACGAACTGACGCAGGCGCTGGCGACAGCTGCCCAGAGCGAACGGTTGAAGCAGGTGGAGTAATGGCAGAGAATCCGTCGGTATGGACGATCGGCGCAATTTTAGATTGGACGAAGCAGTACTTCAGCGGCAAAGGCGTGGATAATCCCCGCCTTGACGCCGAGGTGCTGCTTTCCCATATTCTAGGACGCGACCGCTTATACTTATATGTCCATTTTGATCAGCCGCTGTCGCCGGCGGAACTGGACGCTTTTCGCGTCAGTGTCCGCAAGCGGGCGGCCCGGCTGCCGGTGGCTTATATTACCGGTGAGCGGGAGTTTTATGGTCTGCGGTTTGCTGTTTCGCCCGCCGTACTGGTGCCGCGGCCAGAGACCGAGCTGCTGGTGGAGACGGTGCTGCGGCAGCTGGCTGACAAGCCGGCGGCTCGCATCGTCGATTTGGGGACAGGCAGCGGTGCGATTGTCATCAGTCTGTTGACGCGACTGCCGGCAGCCACTGCTGTCGCTGTCGATATTTCCGCCGACGCGCTGGCTGTTGCCGGCGAAAATGCCGGCCGGCATCAGGTAGACGGCCGGCTGCAACTGCGGCAGGGCGACTTATGGGAGCCTGTCAGTGGCATGGTTTTTGACGTGATTGTGTCAAATCCTCCCTATATTGCCGCCGGCGATATCGACTCTCTGGCGCCGGAAGTCCGGCAAGAGCCGTTGCTGGCCCTGGATGGCGGCAGGGATGGGTTGGACTTTTATCGCCGTCTGCTGCGGCAGGGCGCTGCTCAACTGGCCGCCGACGGCGTGATGGCGGTTGAAATCGGCGTTGGCCAGGCGGAGCCAATCCGTGAGCTGGCGGCTGTGTCGCCGCTGGCAGTCAGCGAGGTAATTGCCGATTACGCCGGTATTGAACGAATAGTGGTTTTGAAAAAGCGGGAGGCGATAGAGCGTGGCGACTGAAATTGTAAAGGTCGATCCGCTGCAGCCGGACCCGGCTGTTATTGCCGCCGCCGCGGCGATTATCCGGCATGGCGGGCTGGTGGCTTTTCCAACCGAAACCGTTTACGGGCTGGGGGCGAATGGGCTTGACGCCGCGGCGACGCGGCGGATCTTTGCCGCCAAAGGCCGGCCGGCGGATAATCCGCTGATTTTACATATTGCCGACCCCGGGGATATTCAGCGGCTGGTCGAGCGTGTTAACAGCAACGCGGCGGCGCTGATGCAGGCCTTTTGGCCAGGGCCGCTGACGGTTGTCCTGAAGCGCAGCGCTATCGTGCCTGACGCGGTTACCGCCGGTCTCGACAGTGTAGCCATCAGGCTGCCGCAATCGACTGTCGCCAGAGCACTGATCCGGGCTGCCGGCGTGCCGATCGCCGCTCCCAGCGCCAACACTTCCGGCCGTCCCAGTCCCACTAGCGCCCAGGCCGTGGCGTTTGACCTGGACGGCAGAGTGGAAATGATCCTTGACGGCGGCCGCTGCACTGTAGGTCTGGAGTCGACGGTCATTGACTGTACGACGCCGGTGCCGACGCTGCTGCGTCCGGGTGGGGTCACCCGGGAAATGCTGCTGGCAATTCTCGGCGAGCTGGATGCTGATCGCAATTTGGCCGATCAAACAGTGGTGCCGCGCTCGCCGGGCATGAAATATACCCATTACGCGCCGGCGGCACCGATGACACTGGTGGCCGCCGCTACCCCCGCCGCCACCGCCGGTCTGCTGCTGCGCGAGGTTAATCTGGCGCTGGCAGCCGGCAAGCGTGTCGGCGCAGTTGTCGCGGCGGAAACCGCCGCCGGCTTGCCGGCTGCGGTTCAAAGTGCGGTTTACGGCCGGCGCGGCGATAAACAGGCGATAGCCGGCTCGGTCTATGATTGCCTGCGCCGCTTTGATCAGGCGGCGGTGGATATCATCTTCTGCGAGGCGGTGGATGAGACCGGCATCGGTCTGGCGATTATGAACCGGCTGCGCAAAGCCGCCGGTTACCGGATTGTTTCAGAGTGAAATACTGTACGACTAGACTCTGCATGCTGAACATATAATTAAGGCAACACTGTAATCGTTCCGGTTACGGGAGCATGCGGGGTGAGAATTTGAGTACGTTGGAATTTTTCGCTCTGAGCGTGGCGCTGGGCGCCGATCTTTTTTCGGTGGCCGTGCCGATCGGCATGAATAAGCTGCGCCGACGCCTGATTGTGAAAGCAGCGGCTGTCTTCGCCCTGTTTCATATTGGCATGATATTGCTCGGTTATTATGCCGGTGAGGGCGTTTGCCGTCTGGTCGAGCATCTCGGCACGTATCATTTTGACTGTCCCGCCTCGTTGCTGGAAAAGCTGGCGCAGGGAATTGGCGCCTTTGTGCTGGCAGTGCTGGGGTTTGAAATGATTGCCGATTACTTTAAACCCGATTCGCGCGGCAGTGGCAGCAAGCTGCTGCAAGGCAAGGCTTTGCTGCTGGTTGCCGCCAGCGTCAGCGTTGACGCGCTGGCCGCCGGGTTCAGCCTCGGCATGCTGGCTGTCGATTTATGGCGGCTTAGCGGTATTTTGGGTTTGGTCATTTTTATAATCGCCATAACCGGTCTTGGCCTGGGACGAAAAATTGGCAGCCGGCTTGACGGCAAGTCGGAACTGGCCGGCGGCGCTTTGCTGCTGCTGCTGGCCCTGCATCTGCTGTATTCGGCCTGCCTTGCCTGAAGCGATCGAACGATTTTGTGTATATGAAGGGAGAATACTATGCTACGCATTTTACTTGTCTGTACCGGCAATACCTGTCGCAGCCCGATGGCTGAGGCGTTGCTGCGCCAGCGGATACTGGCGCGGGGCGGCGAAGATATTGCCGTTGAGTCGGCCGGCGTCGGCGCCTGGAACGGGGTTCCCGCTTCCCGCGGCGCCCAGACGGTAGTCGAGGAACTGAAGCTGGATCTGAGCCGGCACCAGTCGCGGCCGGTAACGGCTGAAACCGTGGCCGCCGCCGATCTGATCCTGACAATGACCCAGGACCATCTGCGGTATCTGCTGGCGGCATTTCCGGAAGCGGCTGCCAAAGCGGCGACGCTTGGTGAATTTGCCGGCGCCGGCTGCGATGTGGATGATCCCTACGGCGGCAGTGAGGCGCGCTACCGGGCCTGTGCCGCCCAAATCAGCGACCTGCTTGACCTGGCCTGGCCAAAGATTATTGACAGGGCAGGAAAAAAAGCAAACACGGAGAATGAAAAGTAGAGTACAGAAATGGAGGCCCGGATATGCTCTTAGCAATCGGCAGTGATCACGGCGGTTTTTGTTTGAAGGAGACCATTAAACAGCATCTGGAAGCCAACGCTATCCCCTATCGCGATTTTGGGACAAGCTCGACCGCGTCCGTTGATTATCCGGATGTGGCCAGGCCGGTGGCTGAAGCGGTGGCAAGCGGCGAATGCGACCGCGGCATTCTGATTTGCGGCACCGGTGTCGGCATCTCGATAGCTGCCAACAAGGTCAAGGGTATTCGTGCCGCACTCTGCCACGACACGTTTTCGGCGCAGATGTCGCGGGAACATAACGATGCCAATATTCTGGCGCTGGGGGAGCGGGTAATCGGCCCGGGTCTGGCGCTGTTGATTGTCGATACCTGGCTGGCCGGCGAATTCGGCGGCGGCCGCCATGCGCAGCGGGTGAATAAAATTGCCGCTCTGGAACAGGGGTGAGCGCATGCGCGACGATTTTGAACAGATCAGGCGTGAGACACGGGCCGCTGTCGATGAATTGTTAGCGCTGGCCGGTCTGGCTCCTGGTGCGGTGCTGATTGTTGGCTGCAGCAGCAGTGAGGTTAGAGGCGAGCGGATCGGCTCCGCCGGCTCGGAGGAGGTCGCGGCCGCGATTCTTGACAGCCTGCTGGCTGCCTGCAGCCGTGATGGCATCTATCTGGCGGTGCAGTGCTGTGAGCATCTTAACCGCGCCCTGGTGGTGGAGCGGGAGCTGTTAGTGGCGCAGCGGCTCAGCCAAGTCAGCGCGGTGCCTGTCGCCAAGGCGGGCGGCGCGCTGGCCGCGGCGGCGATGCGGCGGTTTGCCCAGCCGGTGCTGGCTGAAACGATCGAGGCCGATGCCGGTATCGATATCGGTCTGACCATGATTGGCATGCACTTGAAACGGGTGGCTGTGCCGGTAAGACTTGGTCAGAAAAGCATCGGCCAGGCGCAGGTCAATGCGGCCCGGACGCGGCCGAAGCTGATCGGTGGCGCTCGCGCTGTTTATGAATGAAATGGGGGAGGCTGCAATGATGTCGGTTTTGTCAAGCTTTGATCCGGAAATTGCCGAGGCGATCCGTCTGGAATTGTCACGGCAGCAGAATAAACTTGAGTTGATTGCTTCCGAGAATTTTGTTTCGAAAGCGATTCTGGAGGCGCAGGGGTCGATTTTGACCAATAAATATGCCGAGGGCTATCCCGGCGCCCGCTATTATGGCGGCTGCGAGCATGTTGATATTGTGGAGCGGCTGGCAATTGAGCGGGCCAAGGATCTGTTCGGGGCTGAGCATGTCAATGTGCAGCCGCATTCCGGCGCGCAGGCGAATACGGCTGTCTACTTTGCTTTTCTGCAGCCGGGAGATACGATTCTCGGCATGAATCTGTCGCATGGCGGTCATCTGACCCATGGCAGCCCGGTGAATATTTCCGGCAAGTATTATAAAGTCGTTCCCTACGGTGTCGATGCGAGCGATCAACGCATTGATTATGACGCGGTGCTGGCGCTGGCCAGGGAACATAAGCCGAAGATGCTGGTGGTGGGCGCCAGCGCCTATCCGCGGATCATCGATTTTGCCCGCATGGGCGAAATCGCCCGCGACAGCGGCGCGCTGCTGATGGTGGATATGGCCCATATCGCCGGTCTGGTCGCCGCCGGCCTGCATCCCAGTCCCGTGCCCCATGCCGACATTGTCACTACCACTACCCACAAAACGCTGCGCGGTCCGCGCGGTGGCCTGATTATGTGCCGGACTCAGTATGCCAAGGCGATTGATAAGGCGATTTTCCCGGGAATACAGGGCGGACCGCTGATGCATATTGTTGCCGCCAAGGCGGTTGCGCTTAGGGAGGCGCGGACAGAGGAATTCCGGCTCTATCAGGAGCAGATTCTCAAAAATGCTGCCGCTCTGGCGGCTAAGCTGCAGGCGGCCGGCTTTACGCTGGTTTCCGGCGGTACCGATAATCATCTGCTGCTTGTCGATGTGAGGCCGCAGGGACTTACCGGCAAACAGGCCGAGAAATTGCTGGACGATATCGGCGTCACTGTCAATAAGAATACGATTCCGTTTGACCCTGCCAGCCCGTTTGTCACCAGTGGAATCCGTCTGGGAACACCGGCGTTGACTTCGCGGGGGATGAAAGAAGCGGCAATGGAAAAGGTGGCGGAAATCATTGCGCTGACACTGACCAAGCCGGAGGATGAGATTGCGAAAAATACGGCGCGCGGCATGGTCAGCCGGCTCTGCGGCCAGTACCCGCTGTACGCGGACGAATAGGGAGTAAGGAGAGAGAGAATGCAAGTACGAGTTATTGATCACCCGCTCATTCAGCATAAGCTGACCCTGATCCGGGACGTTAAAACCGGTCCCAAGGAGTTCCGCGAATTACTGGAGGAAGTTGCCATGCTGATGGCATATGAGCTTACCCGCGACCTGCCGCTCGAAACCATGTCAATCGAGACGCCGGTAGCTCAATGCGATTGCAAGGTCCTGTCAGGCAAAAAAATCAGCGTTGTGCCGATTCTCCGCGCCGGTCTCGGCATGGTCAACGGTGTATTGCGGCTGATTCCGGCGGCAAAAGTCGGTCATGTTGGACTGTACCGCGACCCTGAGACGCTTAAACCGGTTGAATACTACTGTAAACTGCCCAGCGATATCGCCGAACGCGAAATTGTTGTTATTGATCCGATGCTGGCTACCGGCGGTTCTTCCGCCGCCTGCATTGAGCTCCTGAAGCGAAAGGGCGCCCGCCACATCAAGCTGATGTGTCTGGTAGCGGCTCCGGAGGGCATTCACCTGGTCAATGCCGAGCATCCCGATGTGGAAATTTATACCGCCGCTGTCGATGAACGGTTGAATGAGCACGGCTATATTGTTCCTGGCCTGGGCGATGCCGGCGACCGGATTTTTGGCACGAAATAGCCTCAGAGGATGTGTTCGTTGTGCCCAGACCCAGCTGGGATGACTACTTTATGCAAATCGCCGAGGGTGTTGCCACCCGTTCGACCTGCCGCCGCCGCCAGGTTGGCGCCGCGATCGTTAAAGGCAAACGGCTGCTGACAACCGGCTATAACGGCGCGCCCCAGGGACTTGAGCATTGTCTCGAAATCGGCTGCCTGCGGGAGAAACTCGGCATCCCGTCAGGGGAACGGCATGAACTCTGCCGCGGCCTGCATGCGGAGCAGAACGCAATTATCCAGGGAGCGCTTTATGGTGTTGAAATTGAGGGCGCGACTCTGTATTGCACTCATATGCCTTGTTCCGCCTGTGCCAAGATGCTGATTAACGCCGGTGTTAAACGCGTCGTTTTCCGGCATGGCTACCCTGATGAGCTGGCAAACGCGCTGCTGGCCGAGGCCGGCGTTGAATTTGGCTGTCCATAAACGAAGGATTTAGGCTCTGTTGTAAAAAAGCCTCCAACCAGGTTTTAGATCTGGTTGGAGGCTTTTTGCTGCTGCGGCGCAAGTGAACGGCGCGGCGGCAAGGATCGCCTGCTGGCGGCGGAATACTTGTTTAAAACCAACAAATCCGGCCTGCCGATTCAGCCTGAATGAATGATGAAAAAACGCGAATCGCAACGTACAATGAAACTATACAGCAGCTGCGGACGAATAAACGAAATGAGGGATTGGCATGAGTCAGGAAATGGTTTTGGTAAACAAAGACGAATTGCACGCGTTGATTAAGACTAAGCTGATGAAAGCCGGCTTGCCGGACGAGCATGCCCAGGAAGTGGCCAACCATCTAAGTTATGCCGACAGCAGGGGTGTGCACTCCCACGGAGCGGTACGGGTGGAATATTATGCCGAGCGTATCGCCAAGGGTGGCAGCAACACGAAGCCGCAACTGGCGTTTAAACAGACGGGGCCCTGCTCGGGAATTTATGAGGGCGATAATGCTGTCGGCATGCTGGTGGCCAAAAATGGCATGGTGGAAGCGATAAAGCTGGCAAAAGCGAATGGGATCGGCCTGGTCGGTATGCGTGAACTGGGACATTGCGGCACGCTTTCCTATTTTCTCCGCATGGCGACTGATGAAAACCTGATCGCCATGTCTATGTGCCAGTCTGATCCCATGGTGGTTCCTTACGGCTCGGCCGACCCCTATTTCGGCACCAATCCGATTGGTTTTGCCTCGCCCGCCGCCAATGGCTGCCCAATTGTGTTTGATATGGCGACTACGGTAGGCGCCTGGGGCAAGGTTCTTGACGCCCGGGCAAAGAATAAGCCGATTCCCGATACCTGGGCGGTGGATAAGGACGGCAATCCGACCACCGATCCTTTTGCTGTTGGCGGCTTGCTGGCGATTGCCGGCGCCAAGGGCTATGGCCTGATGATGATGGTGGATATTCTCTGCGGCTCCTTGCTGGGCGTTCCTTTTGGCGGTCATGTCAGCTCGATGTATGCCGATCTTTCCGCCGGCCGCAGGCTGGGGCAGATCCATCTGGTAATTAATCCGGAGTTCTTCGGCTCAACAGCGGCGTTTACACAGAATATCAGCCGGATGGTGGCGGAAATCCACGGACTGCGCCCCGCCGCCGGCTTTGACCGGGTACTGGTGCCGGGCGAGTCGTCGGAGCAAAAGGCCGCGGACTATGAACGGAATGGAATTCCCATAGTAAAGGAAATTTATGATTATCTGATCAGCGCGGATGTTCACTATAACCGCTATGCGGGTAAAAGCGCTTTTGCCTCTGATACATTGGACTAAAACCATTCCGCGCAACAGGGGCGGGTGGCCCGGAATCAGTTCTGCATGTCCCTGTCCTGCTGCTGCGGTTCGGATAATAGCAGCGCCAACCGCAGCTGCAGGGAAAACTCTGGATTGGAGAGCGGCGCATCCAATAACTCGTTCAGCCTCGCAATCCGGTATTTTACGGTGTTGCGATGGATAAAGAGCGTGCGCGCGGTTGCTGCGATATCGCCCTGACAGCTCAGATAGGCCTGCAGTGTGCGGCGCAGGACCACCTGCGTCTCCTGCTGCGGATAAGCCAGTGCCTTTAGCATGCAGGAGCAGAAATGACGGGCATGCTCCGGCGGAATAAAGCGCAGCAGTTCGGAAACTCTTTTGGCATAATAGGTCTGAAAAAAAGCGGTCTTTCCTTCCGACCGGCATTGCTGATAAATCTCTTCCGCCTCAAGCAGGGAGAAAGCCAGCGCCGGCAATGAAGATACCGGATTGCCGGCAGCGCAGGAGATAGAAACAGCGAGGGCGGCGGCAATTTGCTGGCGGCAGCGGGCAATATCCGCAGCCAGCTGCTCTGCCGGCTGCTGCAGCAGGATGATCAGCGTTTGAGTGTGCTGGCGGGCAAAGACGACGGCCTGCGGCCAGAGTGCCGCCGCATGCCGCTCCAGCCAGTCGCAGACAAAGCCGTACATCTCGGCTTGCGCCGGTTGCGGCGCCGGCAGGTCATCAATACCAATGATCAGGCAGCGGTAATAGTCGGACGCTGTCAGGCCCCAGGCACTGCCCTGTTCCAGTAAGGCGGCAGGATCGCTGCAGCTGGCAGCGCGGCTTAGCCGCAGCAGAAAATCTTCGCGCATGGTTCGGGCCAGCTCGCGCAGCTTCTGGTTTTTGTACAGGGAGAAGGCAATAGCTACAGCGGTCTGTTCAATGATCAGGTAGGAGAACGGATAGGGGATTTTTCCTTCTTCAACGACAATGAGGAGATGCGGATAGCTGGACGCGGCCCAAACCGGAAAAATCCAGGCGGTAAACGGACGGGGCCCGTTTACGTAGAATGAGGCCGGGATGGAATCGGCGGCACGGCCGCGGATGCCGCTTTGCCTGAGTGCGGCCAGGGCTTGCTCCATGCGCGGTGTCAGCTTGCCGCCAGGAAGTGAGGTAGTGGTGATCTCGCCAAAGGGATCGAGCAGGCAGGCCGCCTGGCGGACAGTCCGGCTTAAATGCGTCAGCAGCAACGAGACGGAAGCGTCTTTGATCAGCATCCGGGAATATTCCCGCTGAATTTTTAACGCATTCAGCAACTGTTCGTTCTCCACGTTCCAGAGATAGCTGAGCAGTTGATGGCAGGCGACGCCAAGCGTCCAGGAGCCGGGAATCTGCAGCAGCGGCAGTTGGCGCTTATCGGCGGCTGCAATGACAGCAGGCGGCAGGGTATCGATGAACCGCCCCAGCTTGATGCAGATGCCGGCAATCGGCAGCCGGTCAACCTCCTCCAGCATCCGGCAGAAGCCGGCGGGGTCCGTCTTAAATGCCATGCCGGTTGTAATCAGCAGGGTGTGCGGCTTGATAAAGCCGGCAATATCCGGCGTTTCGGAAATATCGGCGCTATCCACCCGGCGGGATAAATCGGCCCCCGGATTGAGAACGGTCATTTGCGAAAACGGCGGGATGTTTAACAGTTCGGCAATGGACAACATCGCAAACGGCTCCTTTTTACGGCAGCGGTTCGGCCGCTGCCGTTTGTTCCGCCAGCCAGTCGATAATCTGGCGATAAACAGCTTGTCCGTCAGGATCGCCGGCGTCGCGGTCGAAATCGTGAACCTCCCGGTAGAGGGTTATCAGGTGCGAACCGGGAATCTGGCGGGATAATTCTTTTGACAGTTTGTAGGGCACGTCAGGATCAAAGCTGGCCGCGGCCAAAAACGCCGGTGGAAAAGCCGCCAGGGTATCGGCGGTTAGCGAATACGCCGCCGGGTCTTTGGCGCCGCCGAGCAGTGATAGCCAGCTTCCGTCCTGGCGGGCTTTGACATACAGAGAAAAGCGCAGGTTCATCGGACCGTAGGTCACGGGTTCAGCGGCGATGACCATCTTTAGCGTTTCAGCGGCAACAGGAGCCAGCTTGGTATAATATCGGCTGGGGGTAACAAATTCCGGTGCGGTGAGACGGCCATAGCCGTAGAGGCTGACGACGGCTGCCGGTGGTGCCAGACGCTGCTGTATTGCCCGGGCGCACAACATGAGCGCAAGATAGGCGCCTGCCGACCGGCCAAACAGTACGTAAGCATTGCGGCGCAGCCCCAGCATTTGCCCATGTTTTTTTAAATAAAAATCAAGCAGTTCAAAGGAAGCTGACAGGATTGCGTCCAGGGTTGATTCCGGCGCCAGCGGATAATCCAAAGCCAGAAAATCGTAGCCGGCCTGCAGAAACCGGTCGATATAGACCGGAGACAGGTCGTCCCTTGTTCCGTAAAGCAAACCGCCGCCATGATAATAGAGCACCGTGACTTCTTTTCGCGGCTGTCCGGCCCGGTAAAAATCCGCGTGTAACCGGATGTTGGCTCCGGTTACAAAACTGAGCAATTCCGGTTTAACCATTGTTTTTCCTTCCGTCAAGCAGTTTAAACAGCCTTGCGGCCACTTGTATCTGTAGTATTTCTTCCGGGTTGGTAAAATCAATCGCCAGGGATTCGTTGATTTTTTGCAGGCGATATCTTACTGTTTTCGGGTGCAGAAACAGTTTTTCCGCAGTGATAGGATAGCTCTGATTGGCGTCCAAAAAGGTTTTCAGCGTCTCAAACAATTGCGGGAATTTGTATCTGAAGGCGGCAATATGCGGCGGGATAAATTTTTCGAGATCACCCAGGCTGTCCATGCTGAGCAATAACTTGTAAATTCCCAATTCCTCGTATGGCAGGATCGTGTTCCCGTTATGAAATACGCGCAGCACTTTCTGCGCATCCAGTACTTCAATGTTGGCTCTGGGAATGTCCTGCCTCGCGACTTTCGAACTCAGACTGGCGGAATAGTGAAATTCTTTCAGCAGCTGCTTCAGTGCCGGGCTATTCATGAGCTTCTCGATAGCCGCTGCCGCGATAGCCGGTTGTTTCTCATCTAAGTTGACAATAAATACAATCCGGTCCAGTTTTTCCAGGAATACGGTTTCGGCAAAGCCGGCTTTAAATAATAGTCTGATTTGCCGTAGCGCTTGCGGCATCAGGTCCTTTAATCCGTTGCCGTTTTTGGGCGACAGTTTGATCAAAACGACCTGATAATATAAGTAATTGTTTATAGCAAGCGACTCAAGCGCTTCGTCAATTGCCTTTTCATCGTAAAGCCTGTCATTGAGCAAGTCGCTGATCAAATTGTTTTTTTGCTGAAACAGATTCTGGGAGATCACATATTTCTTCAGCAGCTCCATTTGCAGCAGCTTTACGCCGTTTTCCAGAACCATAAAATCTTCCGCCGCAATTTGCTCTGTCAATTCATGAATGATCAGCTCATAGTCGTCATAACCGAGATGGGGAATGTGAACGCAGAGCTGCTGACCGGCCAGCTGCGGCATAAAGGCATTGTAGACGACGTCTTTGCGTTCGTAGGGAAAATGGACATACCTTTCGGTCAGGACAGCGCGGAACCCGGTTACAGTGACATCGTCCAGGGCGGGATTCGTACTTACAACAGTCCCTTTTGTTGCGTTCCGCAGGCTGACGTCACGGGCTAACATTTTCTTGAATTCATGCAGGATCCTGCTCATCGAGGGCATTTTCAGCGCGAGACGGGTTAATTCGCTGTGTGCTTCATAATACTTGTTCAGCAAATTGATATTCTGGTTGATGATGGGACCGAGGATGGCGAGGATAATGCTTTCATATTTAATATCTTTGCCAATTTGAATCAGGGGGATTTGGTGCTTGTCGCAAAGGGTGATGATCAGCTGCGGGATTTGCGGCAGCAGCCGGTCGATCTTGATGATAAAGGCACTGATACCGATATGGTGCAGCTTTTCAAAAAAACGGTCCAGCTCCTGATCGTTGAGATTCTGCAAAGCAAAAAAGCTGGTCAGGATGACCTCGCCGGCGCGGCCCCAGCTTGAAATATCGGTTGCCTCAAGAATATTCACGCCGGTGATCTCCAGCAGCGGCGCCTCGCAGCCGGCGATGAACCGTGCACCGCTCAGCGAATGCGTCTTTATAATGTCTTTGATATTCAAGTCTGTACTCCTTTATCCTCAAGGTCTAAAAAAAACGCTTATTTATAGCAGTTTCCGCCAATGCTTACTCCTGAAAACAATGATAAGATAAATTCATAATTAACAAAATATTAGCACGGAAAAAGGAGATTGGGAATGCTCTACACGGTAATTAAAAAAAATAGTTACCAGGATTCGATTAATTTGATGCTGTTGACGAATTCGATTCATACGCTGGCCGGTGTTGAAAAATGCGCGATTATGATGGGCACGAATGCCAATAAGGATATCTTTAAAAACAGCGGGCTGCTTACACCGGAAGCGGAACAGGCGGCACCGAACGATATGGTCATTGTCGTCGAGGCGGCAACCGCAGCGGTAGTTGAACAGGTGCTGCGGGAAGTCGAGCTTTTCCTAACCAATCTGGCAGTGAAAAGAAAAAATACCGCTGTTGGCAGTGTGACCAGCCTGGAGGCGGCGCTGCGGGAGATGCCGGATGCCAATCTGGCGTTGTTTTCGATTCCCGGCGAGTATGCGGTCGGCGAGATTGAAAAGGCGCTGGACAGGGGACTGCACGTTTTTTCGTTTACCGACAACATCGCTCTGGCGGATGAAGCCCGGCTGAAGCAAAAGGCGCATGACAAGGGGCTGCTGCTGATGGGACCGGACTGCGGCACCGGGATTATCTCCGGCATTCCGATTGCCTTTACCAATGTTGTCCGGCCGGGCAATATCGGCATTGTCGGCGCGTCGGGAACCGGTATCCAGGAAGTGACCACCATCATCGACAGGCTGGGCGGCGGTGTTGTGCACGCGATTGGCACCGGCGGCCGCGATTTAAGCGAGGCGGTCAACGCAGTTACGCTCAGGGATGCGCTGCTGGGCCTGGAGCTGCATGATCCCACCGATGTAATTGTAGTCATTTCCAAGCCGCCGGCGCCCGCGGTCAGGGATGAAATCGCGGCCCTGCTGCAATGTCTCAGCAAGCCGGTTGTCGCGATTTTTCTGGGAGAAAAGCCGCAACGGCATGAAGGCAATGTCTATTTTGCTCATACGCTGGAAGAAGCGGCGATGATGGCGGTTGATCTTTCCCGCAACCAACCGGTGAAGGCCAATTATACGACCGGGCTGAGCGTTGTTGCAGCGGCGCCGCTGCCGGCGGCTAAAACGCTCAAGGGCCTGTATTCCGGCGGCACGCTTGCCGCTGAAGCGGCGATGCTGATCGCCGAAGCTCTGGATTTGGGCAAGCTGATTAAACAAGAGGGCTATCTGTTAAATGCCCAGGGTTACGAGGTGATTGATCTCGGCGATGATATCTACACCCAGGGGAAGCCGCACCCGATGATCGATCCGCAGATCCGCATCGACAAGCTCCGCGAATACGCCCGGGACGAGCAGACTGGTGTCATTCTGCTGGACTGCGTGCTGGGCTACGGCTCGCATCCCGATATGGCCGGAGCGCTGGCTGGGGCGATCCAGGATGCGCTTCAGACCGCCAGGGCCGAGGGGCGGGATTTGTATGTTGTCGGTACGGTCTGCGGCACCGAGGCCGATCCGCAAAGCTATCAGGCGGCGATAAAAACGTTGCGGGAATGCGGCGTGCTGCTGGAGGAAAGCAACGCCAGGGCTGTGCGTCTGGCTCTGCGGTTGAAGGGCATTGAGCTGACCGAAGCCGATAAATACGTAGTTGAAAGCCGGACGGCCAGGCAGGAGTTGCCACCGGTCAGCGACAGCGTAGTTGAGCTCTTAAACACTAAACCGCGGATCATCAACATCGGTCTGGCCGGCTTTACAGAATCAATCCTGACCTATGGCGGCAGTGCCCTGCAATATGACTGGAAGCCGGCGGCGGGCGGCGATAAAAAAATGATCAGACTGCTGCAGGCGCTGGCGGCACGGGAGGAAATCGACCGGGCCAATGAGGCCGTCCTGGCGAAAATGCAAGATTCACAGCCTTTTCTGCTGGATGTAGTTTCCGCCAGGTCCGTTATTGACATCCTGCAGGAAAAAGTATTGCTGCATGCCGGCCCGCCGATTGAATACCGGCAGATGACCGGACCGATGCAGGGGGCCTGCATCGGCGCGGTATTGTTTGAAGGCTGGGCGGCGGATGAAGCGGCGGCCCGCAGGCTGCTGGAGGCTGGCGAGGTCAGATTCTCTCCCTGCCATCATGTCCGGGCGGTTGGTCCGATGGGCGGGATCACCTCCGGCAGCATGCCGGTCATGGTGGTGCAAAATAAGCTGGACGGCTCGCTTGCCTACTGCATTATGAACGAAGGCATCGGCAAGGTTCTTCGCTTCGGGGCGTTTTCCACCGAGGTTGTCGCCAGACTGGCCTGGATGCGCGATACGCTAGGGCCGGTCCTGTCAAAAGCGCTGCGGCGCAAAGCCGGCGGTCTGAACCTGAACGTGATTATCGCCAAGTCGATTACGATGGGCGATGAATTCCATCAGCGCAATATTGCCGCCTCGCTGAATTTTCTCAAGGAGCTTACACCGCTCATTCTGGAGCTGGATATTGACGAACGTGACAAGTACGCGGCAATTACCTTCCTGGCGGATACCGATCAGTTCTTCTTAAACGTAATGATGGCTGCCGGCAAATCGATTGTGGATTGTGCCAGAAAGGTGGCAAGCGGCACGGTGGTTACAACCATGGCCCGCAACGGCCGGGAATTCGGCGTCAGGATCAGCGGCATGGGCGACGAATGGTTCACCGCTCCGGTGAATACGCCTGCAGGGCTATACTTCAGCGGTTTCTCCGAGGCCGATGCCAATCCCGATATTGGCGACAGCGCGATCACGGAGACAGTGGGGGTCGGCGCGATGGCGATGGTCGCGGCGCCGGGCGTCACCCGCTTCGTCGGTGCCGGCGGCTTTGACGACGCGCTGCGGGTATCCAATGAAATGAATGAAATCTGCATTGCCAATAACCCCAATTGGAGCGTGCCAACCTGGGACTTCAGAGGCACCTGCCTGGGGATAGACGCCAGAAAGGTTGTCGCCAGCGGGATTACGCCGCTGATTAATACCGGCATTGCCCATAGAGAGGCGGGGGTGGGGCAAATTGGCGCCGGCACGGTGCGTGCGCCGCTGGCCTGCTTTGAAAAAGCGGTTATTGCTTACGCGCGGCAGCTGGGAATAGATGTTGAGCGGGAATGAGGACAGCGGCAGAGAGGGGAAAAGCAATTTTTTGTCTGTCTGCCTCGGCCGCCGCGCTGCCGGTGCCGTGCACAGCTGCTTTGCCAACGGGTTGAATGTACAGTTTGGCGACTGGCTGCTGTTTATCGGCTGCGGCGGCGCGCAGCTGTCCGCCTGTGGCCTGCACGTCACGGCGGCCAGGCTAAGGCCGCTGCTTGCCGTCGTTGACCGGGGCGATATTGTTGTCTGCAAAGACGGCGTGTTTCGTTTCTATAGCGGCAGCGGCGTTTTAACGCTTGGCTTTGGCGACGTGGCGGAGGTGGATTTGCGGCTGCCGCGGATCTGCTGCGAGCGTGGCCGGATTGCCGACAGCGGCCTGTATCGGCAGCTGGCCGGCGTCGATTTTGCCAGGGGCATTGGGCTGGAACTGGATGCGGCGGCGCAAACCGGTCTTGAACAGCTGGCTGCCGCTGATAAATCGGATTATCGTCGCAATTCACAGCTAATCAATTTTTTTATCGGCAGAGGCAGGGGCCTGACGCCAAGCGGCGACGATATTCTCCTGGGGTTTACGCTGGTCCTGCTGCTATTTGGCGAATTTGCCGACTGGCGGCGGGCGCTTTCCGGTGCGATCGCCGGCGATAAAACCACACTGGTCAGCGCAACTGCCTTGCGGGCGCTGTTGTGCGGTTACTGCGGCGAGGCGCTGCTGCAGCTGGCCAGGCTGCTGGACGGAGCTGATTCTGCTGCCATTGACAGCGCCATCCGCGCGGCCCGTGCCTATGGGCATACGTCCGGTACGGATAGTGTATTCGGCTTTTTTATAGGACTGACGTTTCTGGCAGGGCCAGTCGCTGGAGCTGCCGCGGCAAGGCAGCCTGGTTGGCTAATTAATATGGAGAGGGGTATGGTGTATGGAAATCACGGTTAAGGAAATCCAGGAAACGATGGACTGGTTGTCGGCGATCAGCGATGACGCCGGGCCGGGGACGACGCGGCTGTTGTATTCGCCAAGCTGGCTGCGGGCGCAGCGGGAGATTAAAGCCCGCCTGGAAGCGCTGGGCATGGACTGCCGTTTTGACGCGATCGGCAATCTTTACGGTGTTTTGCCCGGCACGGTGACGCCGGAGAAGACCATCGCCACCGGCTCGCACGTGGATACGGTTATCAAAGGCGGCAAGCTGGACGGACAGCTGGGGATTTTTGGCGGCTATCTGGCGGTGAAGCATTTGCTGCAAACCTATGGCAGGCCGCGCAAAAGTATTGAGCTGATTTCGATGGCCGAGGAAGAAGGCTCGCGCTTTCCGTACGTTTTTTGGGGCAGTAAAAATATTTTTGGCTTGGCAAAACGGGAAGAGGTTGAAGCGCTTAAGGATGCCAACGGCGTCGGCTTTGTCGCCGCCATGCGCGAGTGCGGCTTTGATTTCAGCACAGAGTACCGGGAAAGAACTGATATTGAGGCGTTTATTGAATTGCACATCGAGCAGGGTAACTTCCTCGAGCAAGAGGGCTTTACCGTCGGCGTCGTTAATTCCATCGCAGGGCAAAAACGCTATAACCTCATCCTGAAAGGCGAAGCCAATCATGCCGGCACTACCCTGATGCGCTACCGCAAGGACACCGTCGAATGCATGTCGCGCATCATCGTGCATTGCCTGGATAAGGCTAAGGCCGCCGGTGATCCGCTGGTGCTTACCTTTGGCAAAGTGCTGCCCAAGCCCAATACGGTCAATGTTGTCCCCGGCGAGACCCTGTTTACCATGGACTGCCGCCATACCGACGCCCGTTTTCTGCAGGAATTTACCGCCGTACTGGAAGCGGATATGCAAAGCATTGCCGACAGTATGGGCATTGCACTTGCTATTGACAACTGGATGAATGAGCAGCCGGTCGCAATGGATAAACGCGTTGTGGACAGCATAGAGCGCGTCTGCAAGCAAAACCAGATTCATTATAGGCTCATGCACAGCGGCGCCGGCCACGATTCGCAGATCTTTGCCCCCCGGGTCCCCACCGGGATGATCTTTGTGCCGAGTATTAAGGGTATCAGCCACAATCCGGCGGAAGATACAAATTTGACAGACTTGCGTGAGGGCATCAGGACACTGGCGCATGTACTGCAGGAACTGGCTTATTAAGAATCGAAAGGATGTTGAGGATGAGCGAGCAAACAGTGCGAACCTCGTACCCGCAGAACTACTGGAAGCTGATTGTATTCACCTTTTGCATGGGCTGGACGATCATCTGGATTTACCGGGCGATGCTGTCGCCGATCTACCCTGAGATTCAGACGACAATCGGGCCGCAGACCAATGCGGCAATGGGGCTGATTGCCTCCTGCTATTTCTTCGGCTATACCGCCTTGCAGATCCCTTCCGGTTTCCTGGTCGATAAATTCGGGCAGAAAAAGGTTCTGATTCCCGGCTTTATTCTTTTTGCCGGCGGTGTTTTCAGCATCGCTTTCGCTAAGTCGATTATGCCGATTTATATCGGCGCCACGATGGCCGGCATCGGCTGCGGCACCTACTATGGCTCGGCGTTTTCCCTGACCTCGCAGCATGTGCCGCCGGAGAAGAAGGGACTCCAGACTGCCATTGTCAACAGCGGCTCGGCGCTGGGCATGATTATCGGCATGACCGGTTCAAGCTATCTGGTAAAAACGCTTGGCCTGCCGTGGCAGACGATGGTGGTCATCTCCGGCTGCCTGCTGGTGTTCCTGGTACTTTGGTTTGTCTTTGCCATTATTGAGCCCAGTAAAGTGAAGCAGGCACCGGCAGCCGCGGTAAGCGGCCAGGCAACCCCGGCGGCTCAGGAGGCTTCTAAGGGTTCCATGTTCCGCCTTTCCCTGGTTACCTGCTATTTCCTGTATTTTACAACTTGCTACGCCTATTACCTGATTGTCACCTGGCTGCCCAAGTTTCTTGAGGCCGAACGCGGTATTACCGGCGGCATGATCGGGCTGATTGTATCCATGATCGCTGTTACAGCCGTTCCCGGCGCTTTGTTCTTCGCGGGGCTGTCTGATAAAAAACGCGATCAAAAGGCCCGCATTATTTTGTTTTTGGAAATTGCCGCGTTTATTTTGATCGCGGTTTCCATGTTTGCGCCCAACACCGCCAGTCTGGCCGCCATTCTGCTGCTGTACGGCTTCCTGGGCAAAATGGCGGTGGACCCGGTTTTGATTTCCTATGTATCCGACCAGGCCGACCGTAAAACCCTGGCGACAACCCTTGGCACCTTTAATTTCTTCGGCATGGCCTCTTCTGTTGTCGCTCCCGCTCTTACCGGCTATATCATTGACCAGACCGGCTCAGGCGTCTGGGGCTTCTATCTGGGCGCTATCCTGCTGATCCTGGGTGCTGTCTGCTTCTATGTGACAAACGTTGCTATCGGCTCAAAACAAGTCAGTAAAGGAGAACTAGTATGAGTTATCTCAACCACGTTACCGGCTACCGCCGCGACCTGCTGCACAGCCGTTCGGTAGTCAAGAAAAATAACTACGCGCTGTTGGAGCCGGACGGTCTGGTGAAAAACGTCCTGCCCGGCTTTGAAAATTGTGATGTCACGATTCTGGGATCACCGAAACTGGGGGCCAGCTTTGTCGATTATCTGGTCAGCATTTATGCGGATGGCAAGAATGAGGCCGGCTTCGGCGACGACCGGGTCGAGACGCTGTTTTATCTGCTGGAGGGCAGGCTGGCAGCCAGAGCCGGTGAACAGTCTTTTATATTGGAAAAGGGCGGCTTTATCTATTGCCCGCCCGGTGTAAAGCTCTATTTTCGCAATGAAAGCGGCGAACCCGCCAGAGCTTTCCTGTACAAACGCGTCTATAACCGGCTGCCCGGCGTTGAGCCGTACGTAGTTTGCGGCAATACCGAGTCC
Organism: uncultured Pelosinus sp.; assembly: GCA_900542835.1. Lineage (GTDB taxonomy): Bacteria > Bacillota > Negativicutes > Sporomusales > Acetonemataceae > Anaerosporomusa. Next base: position 68,811 of record UQPB01000006.1, read on the forward strand.
ATGCCCTGGACGCACTATGAAGACATGGAGGATGTCCTGATCAAGGATTTTCTGCCGAAGGACCTGGCTTTTGACTGCAACTTTCATATTCTCAGCTTCCGCCCCGGCGCCTCACATGGCTACCTTGAGACGCATATTCAGGAGCACGGCGCCTACTGCCTGAGCGGGCAAGGCATGTACAATCTGGATAACGACTGGATTCCGGTGCAGAAAGGCGATTACATTTTCATGAGCGCTTACTGCCTGCAGGCCTGCTACGCCGTGGGCCGCGACGAGAATTTCTCCTATGTTTACTCAAAGGATTGCAATCGTGATGTTGCTCTCGGCTAATGGGATCGGACTTGCCGGATAAGCGTACGGTTGGCCGTGAACGCTTGGCGGCTTGAGTAGTCGAAAGGAGTGGTGCTATGCAGGGTCTGCTCAAAAATCAAACCTTTCAAATCCTGTGTGCTTCCGTACTGGGCCTGACCGCCGGCTTGCTGGCGGGTCCGGCCATCGCTCCGGTCAAGGTGGTTGGCGATGTGTTTCTGCGCCTGATTCAAATGTCTGTTGCCGCGCTTGTCTGCGGCTCGGTGATTGAATCGCTCGGCAATCTGGACGCAAAAGATATTGGCAAGCTGGGGCGGGAAATTTTCGTCCTGTTCACAGCGATCACCGTTATTGCCGCCGTTTTCGGTATTGTTGCGGCGGAACTGATCAAGCCCGGCCTGGGGATCGCCATGGCTGGCCCCAGTTTGCTGGTAAAGGCGTCGGAGCAAACCATCAGCGATATTATTCTGGGTTTTTTTCCTACCAATATTTTTAAGTCCCTGGCGGAGGGCAACATGGTCCAAAGCATTATTTTTGCGATGCCGGCCGGCATCGTTCTCAGCCTGATTCGTTCCCAGAACCCGGGAGAGCGGGTATTGCCGACGATTCAGGATGTTAACAAGGTGTTGATCGGCATTATCAAAATGGTGATGCATCTTGCCCCCATCGGTATTTTCGCGTTATTAGCCTGGGTCGCCGGGACAATCGGTGTAAAGGTAATCCTGCCGCTCGGCAAATTTTTGCTGGCGTTCGGTGCCGCATCGCTGCTTTATATGCTGGTTTCGGTTGTCGCTACCGCCACCTATGTCGGTGTCAGTCCCCTGCTGCTCTGGCGAAAAATACTGCCAATGTCAATTGTCGCTTTTACCACTACGTCCTCCGCGGTTACGCTGCCGGTGCAGATGGATGATTGTGTCAACAAGCTGGGCGTCAGTCAGCGTATTTCCAATCTGGTCAATCCGCTGGGCATGATTTTGAATTCGAACGGCTTATCAATGTATTTGGCGCTGGCGTCGGTGACCCTGCTGCAGTTTTACGGGCTGGAGGCCAGCCTGGGCGAAGTGGTCAGAATCGTTGTCGTCTCCACACTTGCCTGCCTGGGAACAGTCGTTGTTCCCGGCGGCGGCCTGGTGGCGCTGACAATTGTTGTGCCTGTCATTGGCCTGCCGATTGAGAGTATCGCGCTGCTGGCCGGCATCGACTGGTTTTCGGGCATGTTCAGGACTGTACTGAATGTCGACGGCGACGCCCTGGCCGCGCTGGCAATTGCCGCCCGGGAGAAAGAAATTAATTATGATATATTAAGGGAATAGAAAGAGGAGCGTTAAATGGCCAAACAGTTAGTAATTGCGTTGGGAGGCAATGCGCTGGGCAATTCGGCGGACGAACAAAAGCAGGCTGTCCGGGCTGCCGCCGGGCATATTGCCAGCCTGGTTAAAGACGGCTATAAAATTGTCATTGTTCATGGCAACGGACCACAGGTGGGAATGATCAACTTGGCCTTTGAGCTCGCCTATAAGCAAAATCCCCAGGTATGTTCCATGCCGTTTGCCGAATGCTGCGCCATGAGTCAGGGCTATATCGGCTTCCATTTGCAAAATGCCCTGCAAAATACGTTTCTGGAGCAGGGACTGACGACGCATGTATCGACAGCCATTACCCAAGTCATTGTCGACCGGCACGATCCGGCTTTCCGGCACCCGACCAAGCCGGTCGGCCTGTTTTACTCGGCTGCGGAAGCCGGTGAACTGGGCCAGGAGCGGGGCTACAGCTTTGTCGAGGATTCCGGCCGTGGATTCCGCCGCGTGGTGCCGTCGCCGGAGCCGGTTGATATTAAAGAGAAGGGGACAATCCGCTGCCTGATGGAGAATGGCGATGTCGTCATTGCCTGCGGCGGCGGCGGCATTCCCGTTTATCGAGAGCAAGGCCGGCTGCACAGCATTGACGCCGTCATTGATAAGGACAAAGCGGCGGCGAAGCTGGCGGATGTAATCAATGCCGACACCCTCGTCATTCTAACTGCTGTGCCCCGCGTGGCGATTAACTTTGGTGCGCCGGAGCAGAAATGGCTGGAAAGCATTAGTGTTGCTGAGGCGGAGCGTTACATCACCGAAGGGCATTTCGCTCCCGGATCGATGCTGCCGAAGGTTGAGGCGGCTATCCGCTTTGCCCGATCCGGTCCGGGCCGGGAAGCGATCATTACATCGCTTGACAATGCCTACAATGCGGTCGCCGCCAAAGAGGGAACCGTTATTTGCTCGGCCTGAGCCGCTTGTTCCCGGACTTTATCAGCGGCCTGAAAAAAGGTTTTTCAACAAACTGATGCGCCCGCAAGGGCGCCTTTTATTATCCAGCGTTTCTTGCCGACTGCGGCAGTACCGCGTTCTTACAGGCGTTTGGCGGCAGCTGGCTGTCGCTCGTGCAAAATTGCGCTGGCGGTTCCGTATAGTATGGCGTTAAACGAATAAACTAGAGAAAAACTATTTATTGGCAAACCGTCAGCAATCTGTCATTGACAGCGGCTGTCGGCTTGGGTACAATGGTGTTTGCATAGAAAAGAGGTGTGAGACGAGTGACGGAAATTTATATTGTGGCGTTTTCGGTCGCGTTAGCTGCAAGTTATTTATTGACTCCGTATGTCAAGCGTCTTGCGATTTCAGCCGGAGCCATGGATAAGCCGGATGCGCGCAAAGTGCATACGCATCCGATTCCGCGAATGGGCGGTTTGGCGATTTACGCCGGTTTTTTGCTGGCGGTTTTGGCCAGTGTTCATATCAACCGCGAGTTGTTTGGCATTTTGCTGGGCGGCACCGTTGTGCTGGCTGTGGGTATTATTGATGATTTGAAACAGTTGCCCGCCAGGGTTAAATTATTCGGCCAGATTCTGGCCGCTTGCGTGCCTTTGCTGTTTGGCGTTCGCATCGAATGGCTGACCAATCCGTTTGGCGGCATGATTTATCTTGAGTATTGGTCGGTACCGCTGACTGTTCTCTGGATTATTGGTCTGACCAATACCGTTAATCTGATTGACGGGCTGGACGGTTTGGCTGCAGGTGTTTCAACCATTGCCTCCGTTACTATTTTGTTGGTAGCGGCGCAGCAGAATTATTGGACTGTGGCCATTCTGACCGCCGCGCTGGCTGGCAGCGCGCTGGGCTTTTTGCAGCATAATTTTAATCCCGCCAAGATTTTTATGGGAGACACGGGCAGCATGTTTCTTGGCTATATGCTGGCGGCGGTATCGGCGCTGGGGACAGTAAAAAGCGCGGCGACAATCGCTCTGATTGTGCCGATTGTTGCGCTGGGGCTGCCGATCATGGATACCGCGTTCGCCATTATCCGCCGCTTTAACAGCGGCAAGCCGATATTCAAACCGGACAAAGGCCACTTGCATCACCGCTTGCTGGCGATGGGCCTGACCCAGAAACAGGCCGTGCTGCTGATGTATTTTATCAGTGCCTGTCTTGGCGCCAGCGCGTTTTTGCTGACCGAGGCCAGCTTCTACTCCAAGGTATTGATTGGCGTGCTGCTGGTCGTCCTTGCCGGCGTAGTCGCTCTCAAAACCGGCGTGCTGAAAGATGCGGGATCAGCGGAAAGTCATTTATAATTTAAGGGGTAGAATTCCGTTAAGGCAGGCGTGACGCCTGCTTTCTCTTTGCCAACGGCGCTTTGTCGGCAGCCTGCGGGCAAGGAATGCGGCTGACTGCGCGCCGCCTGTACCTGCCCGGCCAGGCGCCCGCTTAGAAAGCTTCGCATTGATCGCAATAAAGGAGGTTGACCATGTCTAAACTGAAAGTAATGACTGTTTTCGGAACTCGCCCGGAGGCGATAAAGATGGCGCCGGTCGTGATTGAACTGGCCAAGCATCCTGATTTAATTACTCCGGTGGTGGCGGTTACGGCGCAGCACCGTGAGATGCTTGACCAAGTACTGCGCCTGTTTCGGATAACGCCTGATTATGATCTGGACATCATGGCCCAAGGTCAGACTCTGTATGATATTACCGGCCGTGCCCTGCTGGGTCTGCGCGATGTGCTGACCGACGCGGCTCCGGATCTGGTGCTGGTGCATGGCGATACGACGACAACCTTTGTCGGCGCCCTGGCTGCTTATTATCAGCAGATTCCGGTCGGACATGTGGAAGCCGGGCTGCGCACTCATAATAAATATTCGCCGTTTCCCGAGGAAATGAACCGGAAGCTGACCGGCTCGCTTGCCGACCTGCATTTTGCTCCGACCGATACCGCCCGGCGTTCGCTGCTGGCGGAAGCGGTTGACGGCGAGGCTGTTTTTGTCACCGGCAATACGGTGATTGACGCGCTGCTGGCGACGGTCGATCCCGGCTACCGGTTTGACGATCAACTGCTGGCTTCTATTGATTCCCGGCGGCGGCTGATTCTGGTTACCACCCACCGGCGGGAGAATCTGGGCGAACCGATGCGGCAGGTCTACCAGGCGGTGAAGCGGATTGTGCATGAGTTTACTGATGTGGAAGTGGTTTTTCCCGTACATCGTAACCCCAAGGTACGCGAGGTTGTCAACTCGGTGCTGGGAGGACTTGAACGGGTGCATCTCTGCGATCCGCTCGATTACCAGCCGTTTGCCAATCTGATGGCGCGTTCAACGCTGATTTTAACCGACTCCGGCGGCATTCAGGAGGAAGCGCCGGCGTTGGGCAAGCCGGTACTGGTGCTGCGTGATACGACCGAGCGGCCGGAGGCCGTCGCGGCCGGCACGGTCAAGCTGATCGGCACGGCGGAGCAGGATGTCTACAGGGAGACTGCGGCGCTGTTATCCGACCAGCAGCAATATAAGGCGATGTCGGCAGCGGCTAATCCTTATGGCGACGGCCTGGCCTCGCGGCGTATCGTTGAGTCGATTCTTTACCGCCGCGGTCTCCGGAGCAGGCCGCCGCAGGCGTTTTTCCCCGGCTGCTGAAATGGAAGGTTATACACTTTATCTAAAAAAACCGTATAATTTTATAAAAAAAGTGATATCAATGCAGGAAAAACGAAAAGTGTGACGAATGTAACTCTAGAATGATAATAAGTGTAACCTGGTAAGATATACGGACAGCTTGCATATGATGGCAACCTGAAAGTATTTACTCTGACCTGTTCTTGCGGCTGCTACCTCATCGTAGAAGCTGGAGTGAGAATCACCTAGGTTTATTTTGTAACACAGAATAAATCTCGGTGTTTCTTTTTACGAGAAGCTTTGTAGAGTGGACAAGTTCGGTTTATTCTTTGTCCGTTGAGGGCATCCTGTGATCAGTTGGCAGTTGCCATGGTTACGGTGAGGTGCGGCAATGCCTGATCGAAACCGCTCCTATTGGTCGCTGCTGGCGGCAGCCGGCGGCATTGGCTTGAATTTTGGCGTTGCTCTGGTTCTGGGGTTATGTCTGGGCCGGGCTGTCGACGCATGGCTTGAATTGCAGCCGTGGGGAACAATTATTGGCTCCCTGCTGGGAATTCTGACAGGCATGTGGACGGTAATCAAGCTGATTATGAAGGGATAGATGCAGAATAACAGGCAAACGGGATTTTAAGTCGTTGGTGCGCATGATTATGCTGCAAATGACCGCGCTGGGAATTTGCGTTGGCACCGCTTTGTTCATGTATGGGCATCCGGCGCTGGCGGCAGGTTTTTTCACCGGCGTTGCTGCCAGTCTGTTTAACTGTGTGATGCTTAGCAGCCGCTTGCAAAAGCTGGCGGACGAACCGGCCGAACGAGCCTTGCCCCGTCAGGATTTGCTGGTGCGTCTGATGCTGGCTACGTTGCTGATGCTGCTGTCGCATTATGTGGCGGATATTAATTTTTTTGCCGCTCTTGCCGGATTCTTTTCGTTTCAGATGGTTCTAATCCTTCGCGCTATGAGTAGTTTTATAGTTGAAGGACTGAAGTAGAAATCTGATTAATCTGTTTTCTTCAATAAAGAGCGCTGCTCGTCAAGAAAGGAGAGTGAATAGTATGCATGGACCCGAGAGTATTGGCAAACACGCGCTCGTGAAGCTCGACGCTTTGGGACTGCCGCTGACCTTTCATGCTGATACCCTGCTGATGACCTGGATTACGATGGCAATTGTCATCCTCGTCGCCTGGCTGGCTACCCGCAGGATTGTCGTGGAAAAACCTACCGGCCGCTGGCAGGTGTTTATGGAGATGGTTGTCGAAGGACTGATTGATCAGGTGAAAAATACTGCCGGTGAAAAAGCCAAAGCGATCGCGCCGTTGATTATTACCCTGTTCCTGTATCTGGTTTTCGCCAATTGGCTTGGCCTGGTGCCCGGCGGCTTTACCTCGCCGACAGTGGATTTAAACACAACGCTGGCGATGGCAGTGATGATCGGACTTTCCGTTCACGTCATCGGCACCGCCCGCAGTGGCCTTTCCCATTTTAAGCACTTGTTCCAGCCGTATTGGTTCTTTTTTCCGATTAATGTCATGGAAGAAATATCGAAGCCGATGACGATGTCGCTGCGTTTGTTCGGTAATATCCTTGCCGGTGAGATCCTGCTGATTATCCTGGCATTCCTGGTGCCGTGGCTGATTCCCACCGCCTGGCTGGTTTTCAGTATTTTTGTCGGCGTGATCCAGGCGCTGATCTTTACCGTTCTGTCCATTGTCAGCTTAGCCGGCGCTTTTAATGACCACCACTAAATCTATAGATATTCCCTAAAGCTAAAAGTATGTTGAGAAAGGAGGAGTTATTGTGGAGACAGCTTATATTGCGATGGCTTCATTGATTGCTGCTGCCGTCTGCGTTAGTATTGCGGCTTTTGCGGCTGCAAAGAGCGATGCTCAGGTTGCGACCAAGGCAGTTGAAAGTGTCGCCAGACAGCCTGAAGCGAAGAATGATATTTTGATCACTATGCTGATCGGTATCGGTATGATTGAGTCCATACCCATTATCGCGGCGGTTATTGCCCTCGCGCTGGTGTTCGCTAACCCGTTCGTTAAGTAATTTATCGCGTGTGAAACGACTGGCGGGACTATCCTGCCGTCGTTTCCTTTACACGCAACAAGAAGAAAGGGGAGAGCCTTCGCTTGTTTGACCTGAATGCAACGCTGATAGCGCAAATTATAAATTTTTTGATTCTTTTATTTATCCTGAAAAAAGTTGCCTGGAAACCGTTGATTAGCGCCATTGAAGCCCGGCAGGCCAAAGTTGCCCGCGATCTGGACAAGGCCGAACAGGACCGTCTGGCGGCGGAGCAAATGCGCAACGAGTATCAGCAGCAGCTGCAGCAGGCCCGTGCTGATGCACAGGCCATTGTCGATAAGGCGATGAAGCTGGCTGAGGCGACCAAGCAGGACATTCTCGACGCCGCCCGCGCTGAGCATGAGCGGCTGATGACCGCCGCCCGCGATCAGATTGCCCGCGAACGCCAGCAGGCGCTGGAAGAAATCCGCGGTGAAGTGGTGGGGCTGTCGCTGGCTGCCGCCGCTAAAATTATTGGTCAGGGAGTGGACGAGAAGGTCAATGCCAAACTGGTTGATGACTTCATTAATCAGTTGGATGAAAACCGGCGAGGTCTGCCATGCTGAACAATCAACTGGCGAGTAAATATGCACAAGCTCTTTGCCTGCTGGCGCAGGAAAAAGGGGTTCTGGCCGAAGCCGGCCGACAGTTGGCTCTGGTGGTGGAAACCGCCGCGTCCAACCCCGATTTTGGCGGGCTGTTGTACCATCCGCTGATTCCGACTGCCGCCAAGAAGGAAACCATAGAGAAGGTGTTTGACGGCGAATTGATGGTGATTGTCAAGAATTTTTTGTTTGTCGTCATCGATAAGCGCCGTGAAACCGCGCTGCCGGCGATTCTGCAAGCCTATACGGATTTTGCCAATGAGAGCCAGAACATCCTGCCGGCGGAAGTAACAACCGCTGCGCCTCTTACAGGGGCGCAGGAGGCGGCATTGGCTGAAAAGCTGGGGGTTATGACCGGCAAGACTGTTGTGATTACGCAGCGGATTGATGCCCGCCTCCTCGGCGGTGTTGTTGTAAAAATTGGTGATAAATTGATAGACGGCAGCGTCGCGCGCCAGTTGAAAACGTTACAGGCCGCGCTGCTCCGGACTCCACTGACTAAGATTGGGGTGACAGGCTGAATATGAAACTGAGGCCAGAAGAGATTACAGCGATTATTAAGCAGCAAATTGAGAATTATCAGGTCGACCTCAATGTAGACGATATCGGTACCGTTATCGAAGTCGGCGACGGCATTGCCCATATCCACGGCTTGCAAAAGGCGATGGCCGGCGAACTGCTTGAGTTCCCCAACGGTGTTTACGGCCTGGTGCTTAACCTGGAGGAAGATACGGTCGGCGGTGTTTTGCTTGGCGGCGAGACGCTGATCAAGGAAGGCGACACTGTCCGCCGGACCGGCCGCATCATGCAGGTGCCGGTTGGCGAGGCGATGGTTGGCCGTGTTGTCAACGCCCTTGGTCAGCCGATCGACGGCAAAGGGCCGATAGCGACAACCGAGTTTCGTCCGGTTGAGTTTAATGCCCCCGGTATTGCCGACCGTCAGTCGGTTAAGGAACCGCTGCAGACCGGCGTAAAAGCCATTGATGCCATGATTCCGATCGGACGCGGCCAGCGCGAACTGATCATCGGCGACCGTGGTACCGGCAAGACGGCGATTGCAGTTGACACCATCCTCAATCAAAAAGGACAGGGCGTTATCTGTATCTATGTCGCGATTGGCCAGAAGGCATCAACCGTAGCCCGGGTTGTTCATACGCTTGAAGAAGCGGGAGCGATGGAATATACAATTGTCGTCGCCGCAACTGCTTCCGACAGCGCGCCGCTGCAATATCTCGCTCCTTACGCCGGTGTGGCGATGGGCGAATACTTTATGTATAAGAGCGGCCATGTCCTGTGCGTATATGACGATCTTTCCAAGCACGCCCAGGCTTACCGGGCAATGTCGCTTTTGCTGCGTCGTCCGCCCGGACGCGAAGCTTATCCCGGCGATGTCTTTTATTTACATTCCCGCTTGCTGGAACGCGCCGCCAAGCTGTCTGATGAACTGGGGGCAGGCTCGATTACGGCTTTGCCGATCATCGAAACTCTGGCCGGTGACGTATCCGCTTATATTCCGACTAATGTCATTTCGATTACTGACGGTCAGATTTTCCTTGAAAGCGAGCTGTTCTATTCCGGCATCCGGCCGGCGATCAACGCCGGTATATCGGTTTCCCGCGTCGGCGGCTCGGCTCAGATCAAAGCGATGAAGCAGGTTGCCGGCAGTTTGCGGCTGGATCTGGCGCAGTACCGCGAGTTGGCGGCGTTCGCCCAGTTCGGCTCCGACCTTGATAAAGCAACCAAAGCGATGCTGGATCGCGGCCAGCGGCTGACTGAACTCCTGAAGCAGCCGCAGTACAGCCCGATTGCGGTAGAAGAGCAGGTCATGAGCATTTATACCGGTGTTAACGGCTACCTTGACACGGTGCCGCCGCATGACGTGCCCCGGTTTGAGGCCGACTTCCTCAAGTTTATGCGAACCAATTATGCGGAAATCGGCAAGACTATCCGCGAGAAGAAGGCGCTTGACGCTGCAACCGAAGCAGCTCTGAAGAAAGCGATAAAGGAATTTCAAGACACATTTACCATTGAAGCGGCGAGGTGATAGCGGATGGCAAGCACGCGCGATATACGCCGCCGCATCAAGAGCGTAAAGAATATCCAGCAGATTACCAAGGCCATGAAAATGGTCGCGGCGGCGAGGCTGCGCAAAGCCCAGGAGAAAGCGCTGGCCTCAAAGCCCTATACCGATAAAATCATTGAAGTGCTGTCCGATGTGGCACAGCACGCGCCGGATTGCGGTCACCCCCTGCTGGCGGTTCGCGAGATCAAGCGGACCGGCTATCTGATCCTCAGCGCAGATAAAGGGCTGGCCGGCGCTTATTCGTCAAATGTGATCAAGGAAGCGCTGCCGCTGCTGCGAGGCAATGACAATGCCGGCATCAATGCCGTCGGTCGCAAGACCCGCGACTATTTCAAACGCCGCGGCTATGCGCTTGACCGGGAGTATACCGGTTTTTCCGAGCGGCCCTCCTATCAGGACGCCGTGCGTCTGGCGCAGGAGATGGCAGAAGCTTACACGTCGGGCGAATACGATGAAATTCACATCGTCTATACCCGTTTCTTTTCTCCCGGCCACTTCCGTCCGGCAACGATGCGGCTGCTGCCAATGGACACGCCGGTGCAAACCGATGCCGAGCGTGATCCGGATGCGCCGTCGACAATCATTTTTGAACCGTCGGCGCAGGAAGTGCTCGAGCTGCTGCTGCCTAAATATCTGGAGACTGTTATCTACGGCGCTCTGCTACAGTCCGCTGCCAGCGAGCTCGGCGCGCGGATGATGGCAATGAGTTCGGCTACTGATAATGCCCAGGAGCTTATTTCTCAACTGGTTCTCAATTATAACAAAGTGCGTCAAGCTAATATTACCCGCGAAATTACCGAAATTGTGGGTGGCGCTGAAGCGCTGAAGTAAGGAGGGTGTGTGTGAATAACACCGGTCGTGTAATTCAAGTTATTGGCCCGGTTGTTGACGTGGAGTTCCTGCCTGAGCAGCTTCCCGCCATCTATAATGCAGTCGTTATTGAGGGCGACAACGCCGGGGTAAAAGTAAACATTGTAGCCGAAGTTATGCAGCATTTAGGCGACGATACTGTTCGCTGCGTAGCGATGTCATCTACGGATGGTCTCATGCGCGGCATGCAGGCTGCCGATACCGGCGCACCAATCAAGGTTCCTGTCGGCACAGGCACGCTGGGACGTGTGTTCAACGTATTGGGCCAACCGGTCGACCATAATCCCGATCCGGTTAAAGCCGACGATCACTGGCCGATCCATCGGCCGGCTCCCGCGTTTGACCAACAGCAGACTTCAACCGAAGTTCTTGAGACCGGCATCAAAGTTGTCGATCTGATTGCGCCATATTCCCGGGGCGGCAAGATCGGCCTGTTCGGCGGTGCCGGCGTTGGCAAGACGGTATTGATTATGGAATTGATCCGCAATATTGCAACCGAGCATGGCGGGTTTTCCGTGTTTGCCGGTGTTGGCGAACGTACTCGCGAAGGCAATGACCTGTGGGCGGAAATGAAAGAGTCAGGCGTTATTGATAAAACCGCGCTGGTCTACGGTCAGATGAACGAGCCGCCGGGAGCGCGCATGCGCGTCGGCCTGACCGGTTTGACAATGGCCGAGTATTTCCGTGATACGCAGGGCCAGGACGTTCTGCTGTTTGTTGATAATATTTTCCGCTTTATCCAGGCCGGCTCGGAAGTTTCGGCGCTGCTGGGCCGCATGCCGTCGGCGGTTGGCTATCAGCCGACGCTGGGAACCGACGTTGGCGCCCTGCAGGAGCGCATCACTTCCACCAAGACCGGATCGATTACCTCGGTCCAGGCTGTTTACGTTCCGGCTGATGACTTGACAGATCCGGCGCCGGCGGCAACGTTTGCGCATTTGGACGCAACTACTGTCTTGTCGCGTCAGATCGCCGAGCTGGGTATTTATCCGGCGGTTGACCCGCTTGACTCCACTTCGCGAATCCTTGACCCGCACGTTATCGGCGACGAGCATTATCATGTGGCCCGCGGCGTGCAGGAAGTACTGCAGCGCTATAAAGAGCTGCAGGATATTATCGCTATTCTCGGTATGGAAGAACTGTCCGATGAGGATAAACTGACGGTTGCCCGCGCCCGCAAGATTCAGCGCTTCCTCAGTCAGCCGTTCTTTGTCGCGGAAGTGTTTACCGGTTCGCCCGGCAAATATGTCCCCTTGAAGGAGACGATCCGCGGCTTTAAGGAGATTCTGGAAGGCAAGCACGACGATCTCCCCGAGGGAGCCTTCTATATGGTGGGCACGATTGACGAGGCAGTGGAAAAGGCGCGCAAAATGAAGGGAGAATAACTTATGGCCAAAACATTGCGTCTGGACATAGTTACCCCTGAACGTATCGTGTACAGCGATGATGGCATTTCGATGGTTATCGCCCGGGCGGTAGACGGCGAGACCGGCATTTTGCCGGGACACGCACCGCTGATTACCGCACTTGCTATCGCGCCGCTGCGAGTCAAAAAGAATGATGCCGAGCTGCAATTTGCGATCGGCTCCGGTTTTATGGATGTAAAAGACAATGTTGTTACCATCCTGGTCAATGTTGCCGAGCTGCCGGAAGAAATTGATGTGCAACGGGCGGAAGCGGCAAAATCCAGGGCAGAGGAACGACTGCAGCGCCATGTGCCGGATATCGATCAGGAACGGGCCGAAGCCGCGCTGCGGCGGGCTCTGGTCAGGTTGAAGGTGGCCGGACAGGCAAGCATAAAAGAATAACAATAAAAAGAGCCGCCCGCGGGCGGCTCTTTTTATTGTGCCCTCCGTGGAATCGTCTCTCCCCGTCGTCCCAGGCTTCCACCAGGATTGACGAGCCACGGAGGGCACGGAGTTTTACGGAGAGAACAGGAGAATTGTTCAACAGAGGACACCGAGGGGCGCTGAGGTGCACAGAGGGTTATGAATAGTAATAAAAATTCCCATTCTCCCTCTGTGCCCTCTGTGTATCCTCCGTGTCCTCCGTGGAATCGTCTTTTCCCGTCGTCCCAGGCTTTCATCGGGATTGACGAGCCGCGGAGGACACAGGGAACCCTTTCAACAGAGGACACCGAGGGACGCCGAGGTGCACAGAGGGTTATGGATAGTAATAATAATTTAAACTTAACCTTAACCTCTGTGCCCTCCGTGTATCCTCTGTGTCCTCCGTGGTATCGTCTTTTCCCGTCCTCTCCCGGCTCCAAGATTGAGATGACCAGCCATGACCAGCATGGACTTTCTAAAATTTCCGTCCTTCTCTGAGTCCTTCGTGGAATCGTCTTTGCCGCTTTTATCCGATTGGCCGCATGTCATATCTTGACATGAATAGCTCAGCAAAATCCTGGCAACAATCAGCGTAGAGGGATATTTGTGGAGTGTGGGTTATGCATTGGATACGAATTGCGGCCTTTGCCTGCATGTTGGCGCTGCCGCTGCCTTTGCTCAGCAGCGGCGGCGAAACCGCCTCCAGCCGCCTGCTGCCGGCGGTCTGGCAGGAAACCGGTGCGCTGCTGCAACAAAGCAGTGTGCGCGCCTGGGTCAAGCTGCCTGCCGGCAGGAATGGACCGGAAGCTTATATTGCCAGGGCGATTGCCTCTCAAGGCGGCAGCCTGGCGGATTATCAGCTTGAGGAAATCGTCACTGACAGCTACCGGATTGTCAGGGCCAGCCGGAGCGATGCCTACGGCAGGGAAACTATAGCTGCGGTTGTTTACTTGCAGCAGCAGACGGTCTACATGACGGCCTTGCTGGAAGGGCCCGGCGATCAACTGGCCCGGCTTGAACAATGGTCGCTAAAAATTTTGTCTGTTGACGGCGCCATCCCCCGGATAAGCGCTTGCTTGTCAGGCTGGATTAATGGTAAACTGAGTAATGGCGAATGGGACAGAATCCTGTCGCAAAGCTTTGCCGTGCTGGCTGTAAAGGCCGGACGGATGACGCAGGCGGCCAATCTGGCAAGCGCCAGCGGCTATTCGCCGTTGTTGCCGGCCGGGCTGGACGCTGAAGGTGAGCTTGTTAACTTTCAACTGGCATCGCGTTACAACCGGAGCGAGCATCGGACCTATATTACACTCGGAACACCGGTTATTGCCCAGGACTATTAACTAACTTATTGACTGCTGCGGGAGGAAACCAAGTGGAGAAGTTGATTATACGCGGGGGAAAGCGCTTATACGGTACGATCAAGATCAGCGGCGCTAAAAACGCCGTGCTGCCGATCATTGCCGCAACGCTTCTGGGCAGTACGCCAAGCACCCTTGAAGAAATACCGAATCTGGAAGATGTGCAGACAATTTCCGAAGTTTTGACGCAATTGGGCGTTCCGGTTCAATATTCTCCCGGGATATTGCAAGTCGATTCCCGGGATATTAAAACCTGCGAAGCGCCGTATGAGCTGGTCCGTAAAATGCGAGCCTCGTTTCTGGTCATGGGACCGTTGCTGGCCCGAGTCGGGCAGGCGCGAATTTCGCTGCCGGGCGGCTGCGCGATTGGTACCCGGCCAATTGATCTGCACCTGAAAGGGTTTGAAGCGCTTGGCGCCGAGATCATTCAGGGGCACGGCTATATCGAGGCCAGAGCGCCGCGGGGATTGAACGGGGCCAGGATCTATCTGGACTTTCCCAGTGTCGGTGCGACGGAGAACATTATGATGGCTGCCACAATGGCTGCGGGACAGACGGTGATTGAAAATCCGGCGGAGGAACCGGAGATTGTTGATCTGGCGACCTATCTCAATGCCATGGGCGCCCGCATCCGCGGCGCCGGCACTAATGTCATTAAGATTGATGGCGTCAGCGAACTGCGCGGAGCCTGTCACGCCGTCATTCCCGACCGGATTGAGGCCGGCACCTATATGGTGGCGGCGGCGATGACCGGCGGAGACATCCGGCTGGAGAACGTGATCAGCGAGCATCTGAAGCCGGTTATAGCTAAGCTGAAGGAAGCCGGTGTGGAAATCGACGAGGATCTGATGGGCGTGCGGGTGCGGCGCAATGAGCAGTTCCGCGCCGTTGACATCAAGACGATGCCTTATCCCGGTTTTCCCACTGATATGCAGGCGCAGTTCATGGCTATGCTGACAATAGCCAATGGGACGAGCGTGGTGACGGAAACGGTTTTTGAGAACCGGTTCATGCATGTCGATGAATTAAAACGAATGGGCGCCAATATTAAAATTGACGGCCGCGTCGCGGTAGTTGAGGGCGTCGGCAATCTGACCGGCTGTCCGGTCAAAGCCACTGATCTGCGCGCCGGCGCGGCGCTGGTGCTGGCTGGCCTGACCGCCAGCGGCGCCACTGAGGTCGGCTATTTGCATCATATTGATCGAGGTTATGAAAATCTGGTGGAAAAGTTCCAGGCGCTGGGCGCGGATCTGGAACGGGTCAGGTAGCACTTATTCTCAGCATTGGCGGAACGCAGCAGCGTTCCGCCGTTTTCGTTGTTATGTCATATTCGTACCTGCCATTGCATAGCTATTAACAAGAGGCTGTCAACATGGAGGGCGAAGGATGAAATACGGCGTTGGCGCGATGATTCTGGGTGTGGCGGTTATTGTTATTTGTGTACCTATGCTGGTCGTGCTGAGCCTGCGGGGCGGCGAGGATTATGCTCCCCAGGCGCCTGTCGGCAAAACCATTACCATCAATGTCTATTTGCATGAAGAGGACAGGGTAGTCGCCATGGACCTGGAAGAATATATAAAAGGCGTTGTGGCGGCGGAAATGCCGGCCGAGTTTCAACCGGAGGCGCTTAAGGCGCAAGCCGTGGCGGCCCGCACCTTTGCCGTAAAACAGATGGGCGCTTTCGGCGGCTCTGGTTACGCCGATAAAGCAGGGGCTGATATTACCACTGATTTCCGCCTGGCACAGGGGCAGGCCTGGATCAGCCAGGATACAATGAAGCTGCGCTGGGGCAGCGCCGGCTATCAGAAATACTGGCCGAAAATCAGCCAGGCTGTTGACGCGACCCGGGCAATGATCGCCACTTTTGAGGGCCAACCGATTCACGCGGTGTTTCATTCCACCAGCGGGGAACGAACCGCCAGCGCCAAGGAGGTCTGGGGCTATGATTTTCCCTACCTGCAGAGCGTTGAGTGCGCCTGGGATCAGGACTCTCCCCGTTATCTGGATGTGAAAAGCTACAGTCTTGATGAAATTGATAAACGGCTGGGGACAGAAGCGAAAGCGGCGGCGGTCAGCACCGGCGGTCAGGTGGCGCAAATCCTTGATAAAACCGCGTCAGGACGGGTTGAGCGCATGCGGGTCGGCGACAGTATTTTTTCCGGCCAGCAGATTCGCGAAATGCTGGGACTGCGCTCCAATAATTTTGCTGTCCGTCCCAGCCAAGCCGGACTCGAGTTTGTTACCACCGGTTACGGCCACGGGGTGGGGCTTTGTCAATACGGCGCCAACGGCATGGCGAAAGCGGGAAAAGACTATAAGTCGATTCTGACCCATTACTACCGCGGCGTGACGATTGAAAAAGCGGCTATTCATTAACCGGTAGCAGTCTTGCCTCTGTCCGGCTGTAACCGCCATTTTTTAAGCCGTCCGATTGTTGGGCATACTATCAGCGAGGTGATAGTATGCCCAATCGTATATCGCAGCGGCTTTGGCCGATCGAGTACTGGCAAAATAAAAAGAAACAATTGATGGCCGGCGGTCAGGGGGGGCGGCGAGTCTGGCTGGCGCTGGCATTGACCGGTGTGGCGGCTTTGTTAGTGGTAACGGCAGCGGCCGGTATTTTCACCGCTCAGCCCTATCGCCAGGCACGCCATATTCCGCTGGCGCCAATGCCGCAAACTTTGCCGACGCCGCTGGCGGCGGCCGATATAGCCGCTCCGGCCGCAGACGCGCAGCCGACGCAGCAGCCAGTGGCGGCACCGGCTGCTGTGGCTGAGGTGCCATCGCTGCCCTCACACTGGCCGGCATCTGGCCAGATCAGCCGCGCTTTTGGCTGGCAGCCGCATCCAGCTTTTAAAGACTGGCGTTACCATAACGGTATCAGCATTAGCATGACGGCGGGAGCACCGGTCGCTGCCGCCATCAGCGGTCAGGTGACGCAAGTGCGCCAGGATCCGCAAACCGGTCTGACTGTGGTCATCGCGGCGGCTGACTGGCGGATTTATCATGGTTCGCTGGCAGCGGCCACAGTCAAAAACGGCGACCGGGTTGCTGCCGGCGAGGTTGTCGGTAGTGCCGGCGAGACCGCTTTTGAACCCTATCCGCATGTTTACCTGGCAATTGAAAAAAACGGCGTCTTTATTGATCCGGCAGATATTTTGCCGGGGCGGTGACAGCGCGGAGCAGTAGCTTCTCCCTGGCGGCCCAGGCTCCAGCCTGGGCTGACGAACCACGGAGGGGACGGGGAACTTTTTCCACAGAGGACGCCGAGGTGCGCAGAGGTCCACAGAGGGTTATGTAATATTGGTAAAAAATTTCCGATTCCCTCTGTGCCCTCCGTGTATCCTCCGTGTCCTCCGTGGAGTCGTTCTTTCGTTGTTTCGTCCTTTGCCTCTTTCTTCCTCATGGCGGCAGCGTGCTGCCTTGCCCGTCTCCGTGGAATCGGTTTTCCCTGTCCTCTCCTGTTTTCAGTCCTGGATGACGAACTCATAAAATGGGCTGATGCCAAACGCGAACTAGCTGTTTGGCACCAGCCCTATTTTGCTATTTTTCTCCCGTTATTCCCGACTGTTCCGCCGGCCTTTATCGGCGTACAGCCGGGAATTTTTGCATCATCTCGGTTTTGTCCGCATATACATTAACAAAAACCGGGCAGGGGGGAACGGAGACAGTGAAAGATTATATCCGCAAACGGGTATTGGACATTGCCCGCCATATTTTAGACAGCAAGCACACTGTCAGGCAGGCGGCGTGCGTATTTGGCGTCAGTAAGAGCACGGTTCACAAAGATATGATCGAACGGCTGCCGAGCATTAATGAAAATATGGCGCATCAGGTAAAGCGGGTGTTGGATCTGAATAAAGCCGAGCGCCATATCAGAGGCGGCGAAGCCACCCGCAAGAAATACAAACATGACCGTGAAAGTGAAGAAACGGAGGATCACTAGTACCGTGACTGGATTAGAAGTTAGGGTTAGGGGAAAACAAAGCGGCAAAGAGAAGGAGCACCAGCGACGCATACTGCAGGGAATCTGCTGGGAGGGGCTGACGCCGTATTTGGCTGTTTGTCGTCATTAATCTTAAGATATAATCCGGGCACGGTACGTCAGGATTAAACGACGGGGGAATGGCAAGGCTTTTTTATCGGCCGAAGCGGAGAAATGGGGCCGGTGCAAGAGTCTGAGATGCGGGAGCAGTCAGGCCCCCGGAACCACGGACCACCAACTTCCTGCACAGCAGGTGAAAATATTATTCCGTGAACCTCCGTGTATTCCTTCGTGTCCTCCGTGGAACGTTCCCAGCGTACTTTTCAATACCGGCATAACAACCCCGGATGACGGGAAGTTCCCGCCAGTTTTCATGGGATTAGGCCTGACATGGTACTAGCCGTACGCAGGGGGGGGACGCCGCGCAACGCACAGGCGCCGCGCGATTTTGGCTGTGGACAAGTATGGGGAACGGCTTTTGGCCCGGAGAGGACGCGGCGTCACATCATGGAATACCGCGCAAACTGCCCGTGCAGCATGGTAAGGCCTGTTAGTCAGGAGAGCGGTGATCGAAGCCGGCTCCTGACATTGTTTTTTATGGGAAAATCAAGCGGAGGCCATGAAAAAAATGCATGCAAATTTAGAGGACTTTGGCAGTAAATGTAGAAATAAGGAAGTACGTTTGCATTGGCGCGCACAGCTTTTCTAACCGGTGCGTGCCGGGTGCAAAAGCGCGGACACCGCACAGAGTGGAAGGGGATCAATAATGTTTGGCTCATTAGATATCGGCGTGGATTTAGGTACCGCCAATGTACTCGTATATGTTAAAGGTAAGGGAATTGTTCTCCAGGAACCGTCAGTCGTCGCTATGGACCGCGACAGCGGCCGCATTCTGGCGATTGGTGAGGAAGCGCGCCGTATGCTGGGCCGGACTCCCGGCAATATCATTGCTATTCGTCCCCTGCGTGAAGGTGTTATTGCCGATTACGATACTACTGAAACCATGCTGCGTCATTTTGTCCAGAAGGTAACCGGCCGCAGCTGGTTTTCGAAACCGCGGATCATGATTTGCATTCCGTCCGGCGTGACAACCGTGGAGAAGCGCGCCGTACTGGAAGCCGCCATGCGGGCGGGCGCGAAAAAGACCTATCTGATTGAGGAGCCGCTGGCAGCGGCATTAGGCGCCGGTTTGGTGATATCAGAGCCGTGCGGCTCGATGGTTGTTGATATCGGCGGCGGTACGACAGATGTTGCCGTGCTTAGCCTGGGAGGAATCGTTGTCAGCGATTCGATCCGGGTTGCCGGCGATAAATTTGACGAAGCGATTGTCCGTTATGTCAAAAGAGAATATAACATGATGATCGGCGAGCGTACAGCTGAGGAAATCAAGATCAGCTGCGGCAGCGCCTATCCCGGTGATCGCAACACGGCGATTGATATCCGCGGCCGCGACCTGATTTCCGGCCTTCCGAAAACGATGCGGACGACCACGGCGGAAACCGCGTCCGCCCTGGCGGAGACTGTACAGGCAATCGTCGACTGCGTCAAAGGCGTGCTGGAACGGACGCCGCCTGAACTTGCCGCCGACATCGTCGACCGCGGCATTGTTCTGACCGGCGGCGGCGCGATGCTGCAC
Source organism: uncultured Pelosinus sp. (assembly GCA_900542835.1). Classification (GTDB taxonomy): domain Bacteria; phylum Bacillota; class Negativicutes; order Sporomusales; family Acetonemataceae; genus Anaerosporomusa. The sequence continues at coordinate 88,468 of UQPB01000006.1, forward strand.
GGGCTTGATAAGCGGCTGACGCTGGAGACAGGCATTCCTACATATTTGGCCGAGGAGGCGCTGTCGTGTGTCGCCATCGGCACCGGCAAAGCCCTTGACTGTCTTGAGGCTCTGCACGATAACGTAACCCAGGGAAACCGGCGCGAATAGCGCTTTTTATACAAAGCATGAGGACAACCAGGAGGTGGAGAGATGATTAAGGGAATTTACGCCGCTGCTTCCGGCATGCTGGCGGAATCGCTGCGCACAGACGCAACGGCGAATAACCTGGCCAACGTTAACACTGCCGGCTATAAAAAGGACGCGGCGGTTAATAAGGCGTTCGCCGAGATGCTGATTAGCCGGATCAACGACGGGCCGGTACAACCGGTGGGCAATGTCGGCACCGGCGCGGAAGTCGATGAAATCGTCGCAATCCACACGCAGGGGATGATGCGGGCAACTGACAATCCGCTTGACCTGGCGATCGAGGGTGAGGGCTACTTCGCCGTGGAAACACCGGCGGGAGTGCGCTATACCCGCAACGGTACGTTCAGCCGCAACGGTCTGGGTGAACTGACCACGGCCGAGGGTTATCCCGTGTTGGCAGAAGGCGGCGGCCGGCTGCTGGTCGAGGGCGGCAGCCTGTTTGTCGGCGAAGACGGCGTAGTCAGCGCCGACGGTCTTGAAATCGGCCGGCTGCAGCTGACAGAGTTTAGCGATCGCCGGCTGCTGGTCAAGGAAGGGGACAGCCTGTTCCGAAATGACGGCGCCGCACAACGGCAGCCTGGCGGACTGGTACGGCAGGGAATGCTGGAAATGTCCAATGTGAACGCTGTTGCCGAGATGGTTAACCTGATCAATGGCTACCGCGCCTATGAAGTCAATTCCAAAGCGGTACAGGCGCATGATCAATTGCTTGATAAAGCGGTAAACGAGATAGGCAGAGTCTAGACTGACAATGGAGGCCGGACCGCGAGGAAGCCTCCCGGCTGTCCGAATGACCGAGGCGGCCGATCCTGGGTAACGATTACTATTAACGATTAAGGGGAGGTAACTTTTATGATGCGAGCACTCTGGACTGCAGGCACCGGGATGGCGGCGCAGCAGGCCAATATCGATGTCATTTCCAACAACCTGGCCAATGTCAATACGACCGGCTATAAAAAAAGCCGCAGCGATTTTCAGGATTTAATGTACCAGACCCTGCGCGAGCCGGGTGCTAACACCGGCGGCGATACTCAGGTGCCTACCGGTATCCAGATTGGCCATGGCGTACGGCTGGTGGCCACGCAGAAGCAGTATACCACCGGTAATTTTCAGGCTACCGGCAACTCCTACGATATGGCAATCGAGGGCGACGGCTTTTTCCAAATTACCTTGCCTGACGGCACGCTGGCCTATACCCGCGACGGCTCATTTAAAACCGATTCCCAGGGCAGACTGGTAACTGCCGAAGGTTATCTGCTGGAACCGCAGATTACAATTCCGGAAGACGCCACTTCGATTGATATTGCCGCTAACGGCACAGTCAGTGTCAAGCAGCCGAACAATACCGACTCTCAGGAAATTGGCCAGATTCAACTGGTGCGGTTTATCAATCCGGCCGGACTGAGCAGCATGGGCCGGAACCTGCTGCAGGAAACAGCCGCGTCCGGCGTGCCTACAATTGCCAACCCTGGTGAAGACGGCGCCGGAACAATTGCCCATAAGTACCTGGAAATGTCGAACGTACAGGTTGTTGACGAAATGGTCAATATGATTGTGGCGCAGCGGGCGTATGAAATGAATTCCAAAGCAATCACAACCTCGGACGAAATGCTCGGCATAGCTGCCGGCCTGAAACGGTAAAGTCATGCTTAAGCGGGTGACCGCGCTGCTGCTGGCGGTACTTTTGCTGTTGACGGCCCCGGCGTTTGCCTCTGTGCGGATTGCGGTTCAGGCAGAGGCAGATGTCAGCGGCACACAACTGACACTGGGCGATATTGCCGTGTTCGAAGGCGACGCCGACCGCATTGATGCGCTGCGGCGGATCCGGCTGGGCAGCGCGCCGCCGCCGGGAGCCCGGATGCTGCTCAGCCGTGATAATCTGATCGCCAGACTGGACGCCAGTCAGGCGGATTTTAGCGGCATCGAATGGAAAGCGCTGCCGGCGGCAGTCAGTATTACCGGTGTGGGCCAGGGACTTGACGGCCAAACGCTGGCTGCGGTTGCCCTTAATAAGCTGAAAGCCTCACTGCCGGCGCGCCCGGGCGAAGAAATCCGTGTTTCGCTGCTGCAGGAAATTTCTGACCAAATTGTGCCGCCGGGCAGGCTTGACTATCAACTGGCCGGACAGAGTCTGCGTTTCGGTGTGCCGCAGACGGCTTACCTGCTGGTGTCGGTTGATTCGGTTCTGGCGCGGCGGGTTCCTGTCAAGTTTGAGCTCAAACGCTTTACTGGTGTTTTAACGGCGGCGGCAGCGATTGAGGCCCGCGAAACCGTTACTGCTGATATGCTGCAACTGGCGCAATTCGAGGTCAGCCGCCTGCCTGCCGGATACCTGACGGATCCGGGGCAGGCTGTCGGCCAGGTTGTCAGGCGCTCGCTGCCCGCCGGGGCGATTATCTATTCCAGTCATCTTGATCAGCCGCTGCTGATCAAGCGCGGCAGCCTGGTGACAATTGCCGCCTCCGCCGGCGGCGTTGAGGCCAATGCGCCGGGAATCGCCCAGAAGGACGGGCGCGCCGGCCAGTTTATTCCGGTGCGTAATACGATTAGCGGCAGGCTTTTGACCGCCCGCGTGGTTGATAAAGGGCGGGTGGAAGTCGCCTTGTATGACTACAGATGAGGCAAATGAGGTGATTTTGTGAATATGCGCATACTGGCGCTAGTGTTGACCTTCTGCGTTTTTGCTTCCACTGCCGGCGCCGCCTCCCTCTGGAGTGACGGCGGCAGCCTGTTCAGCGACCGCAAGGCCCGTGTTGTCGGTGATACGCTGACCATTATTCTCAGTGAGTATTCCTCGGCCAAACGTACGGGTGATACCTCTAACTCGAAGTCCTCCAACGTCAATCTCGCCGATGGCACCGGCAAACTGGACTTTATTCCGGCGCTGGGCGCAACCTATGGCGATTCGTTTAAATCCAACGGCTCGATCAGCAATACCAACACGCTGACCGGCCGTATCACCGTTCAGGTGGTTGAGGTCAAGCCTAATGGCGACCTGATTGTAACCGGCAAGCAGACGATCAGGCAGGGCAGGGATGAACAGCGGATTACGGTAACCGGTCTGGTCCGTTCCGACGATGTCACACCCGATAACACGGTATTGTCCAGCTATGTGGCCAATGCCGAAATTCAGGTTGACGGCAAAGGGCCGCTGGCCGGCAAGCAGCGGCAGGGAATACTGAGTTCGCTGTTTAACTTTTTATTCTAAACGGCAGTGGGCCGGTAATGGCGGAAGCGGAAGCGCTTTCCCCGCTAACTTTGCCTGCAGAAGGAGATGCTATGCGAAAAACAGCAGTGCTTTGCGCGTTTTTACTGATAAGCTTGCTAACCGGCATCGCCGCCGCCGCTCCTGGCGTCCGTGTAAAGGATATTGCCCGGGTGCAGGGAGCGCGTGATAACCAACTGGTGGGTTACGGGTTGGTTGTCGGCCTGACAGGCAGCGGTGATTCGAACAAGAGCGAGTTTACCATTCAATCCATTTCCAATATGCTGAAATCATTCGGCATTAACGCCGATACCTCGCAGCTGCAGCCTAAAAACGCGGCTGCGGTAATGGTAACAGCGAAATTGCCGCCGTTTATCCGTCCGGGTGATGTCATCGACATCACCGTCTCCTCGCTGGGCGACGCCAAAAGCCTGCAAGGCGGCACCCTTATTCAAACGCCGCTGAAAGCGGCAAACGGGCAGGTGTTCGCCGTCGCTCAGGGACCGATCTCCATCGGCGGCTTTTCTGCCGGCAGCGGCGGCTCGCGTCAGCAAAAAAACTTTCAGACGGTGGCATCCGTTCCTGGCGGCGCGATTGTTGAGCGCGAGGTGGATGTACAGTTAGTGGATAACGGCTCAATCGCATTATCGCTGCTGCAGCCGGATTTCACCACCGCTGTGCGTATCAGCGAAGCGATCGACAGCCGTTTTGGCTCAGTCAGCTATGCCCGTGACGCCGGCTCGGTGATTATTAATGTTCCCGACTGGCAGCAGGGAAATCTGGTATCGTTTATTTCCTCGATTGAAGAACTGACGGTGCGGCCGGACGTTGCCGCCAAAGTGGTTGTCAACGAGCGTACCGGTACGGTGGTCATGGGAGCCGACGTTGCCATTAGCGAGGTGGCGGTGGCCCAGGGCGGCCTGACCGTTAAAATTGTTTCCGAGAAACAGGTATCCCAGCCGGATCCGTTTTCCCGCGGCCAAACCGTTGTTGTCGACCAGACTGAGGTTGAGGTGAAGGAAGAACCGGCTAATTTAGTGGTATTGCCTGCTACCGCCAACGTCGGCGATGTCGTTAGAGCGCTTAATGCCGTTGGCGCTACGCCACGGGAGGTCATTTCCATTCTGCAGGCGATTAAAGCCGCCGGGGCTCTGCACGCAGAGCTGACATTAATCTAACAGTAGGAGGTCCGTTATGGATATCCGCAGTATTGGCGGCGCTCAGTTGCAAGCGCCGGCGCAGAGCGCCGAAGACAAAAAATTGAAAGCGGCCTGCCGTGACATGGAGGCTGTGTTTTTGAACCTGTTGTTGAGCCGGATGCGGGCGACTGTACCGAAAAACGACCTGACTGGCAGCAAACAGGAGGAGATTGTGCAGTCACTGCTAGACAGTGAACTGACAAAAAATATGGCCGGGGCCGGCGGTGCCGGCCTTGCCGATATGCTGTACCGGCAGCTGGCGCAGCCCGCACTACAGGTGAGGGACGGAAAACCGGGGCGTTGATCATGGAGGGACTAAAAATGCAAAGACTGCTCCGGCAGGGATTTTTACTGGCGCTGGTCTGGGTGTGCCTGCTGGCGCAACCTGCCTGGGCCGCGCCTGCGTTGAACGCTATCCGCTATCATGCCGCCGGCGAGACGGTGAGAGTGGTGCTGGATCTGAGCGAGGCGGCCGCCTATTCGGTACGGCAGTCCGACGATGCGCTCAGCATCATTGTAGAACTGGACAATACGGCATTGCTGCCGCAGCTTAAACCGGAGAATATTAAGCATCCTGCGGTTGTTGCCGTGAAACCGGCCGCCGCCGGCGAGAAAACCCGGGTCGTTATCGAATGCCTGCAGCCGGTTGGCTATAAAGCGTTTGCGCTTGCCAATCCGTCCCGCATTGTCGTTGATCTCACCCGCATCGGCGAAAAGAAGAGTGAACAGGAAATTGCCCCCGGTATTCGTTATACGTCCTGGTATAAAACCAATAAGGCCGGCGCGTTGAACGTTCATATTCTCGATATTTCATCTCAGTCCGGCTACACGCTGGAACCGGTACTGGCTAAGCAAAGTCAGCTGGGAATTGCCCCTTTGACACAGGCGATGAGTTACCGCAGCGATAGCGTGGCGGCTGTTAATGCCTCCTATTTTGCCGCTAACGGCGATATTATCGGCCTGTTGAAAATGGATGACGAAATTGTCAGCTCTACCCCTATCGCCCGTACTGCCCTTGGCATTGGCGGCGACGGCAGGATCCGGATGGATCAGGTCGGCTATCGCGGCGAGGTGGAGCTGCCGGCGGAAAAAGTGGCCCTGTCGGCGGTTAACGAAAGCCGCGGGCCCAACGGCCTGATTCTCTACAACCGCTACTGGGGGCCGTTTACCCGCACCAATGGCTATGGGACGGAGATTACCGTTGTCGGCGGAGTCGTTACCGCTGTTACGCAGGGGAATTCGCCGATTCCGGCTAATGGCTACGTTTTGAGCGCCCACGGCGAGGCGGCGCTAAAGCTGGGGCCGCTCCGGCCTGGCGATCCGGTGACCCTGCTGCAGACGCTGGGCGCGGAATGGGATCAGTCCTTGCATGTCGTCGGCGCCGGCCCCATGCTGGTTAAGCAGGGGAATGTATTTATTACCACTAAGCTTGAGGAATTTGGCAACGATGTTGCCGGCGGACGGGCTCCGCGCACAGCCGTTGGACTGACTGCGGACGGACGGATTCTGCTGGTGGTTGTTGACGGCAGGCAGGCGATGAGTTCCGGCATGAGCCTGTTGGAGCTGGCCCTGTTCATGCGGGAACTGGGGGCGGATACGGCCATGAACCTTGATGGCGGCGGCTCCAGCGAGATGATCGTCAAGGGCCGGATTGTCAATAAGCCTTCCGACGGAAAAGAGCGCCGTGTCGGCAATGCTCTGGCAGTCGTACCCAAAGCGACCTTGTACGGGAAAACCGAGCCGAAATAGGTGGAACAGGCGGCAGATGAACCGGGGCGCCGTTCGGTCTGTACGAAAACTTGCTATCTACGTCCGGTTTGCGGTATAATGAAACTACGGAGGTGGATTCTATGACTCGCAAACAGAAGCTGGTGGTTTTACTGACCCTCGCCTTTACCCTTTTTGCCTTTACGCTGGTTTCCGCCGCCGGTCTGATTGATCAGAAAAGTGTACTGAGCGGCAAGGTTCACTCGGCGGTCGGCCCTGGTTCGGCCGTACGTGAAGGCGATGTGCTCGTTGTTGTTGATACGATTATGGGGCCGTCCCCGGCCGTACGGGCAACTGTAGACGGAGTTGTGCGCGAGCTTTTGGTTAAGCCCGGCTCTGACATCCGGCAGGGCCAGGTGGCGGTACGGATAGAGCCTAAAGCCAAGTAAGGCCGTCAGGCCGCCGTGGAAGGATGATTTTGGTGTTGAAGAATTGCAAGTGGCGCCTGTTTCTTCTGGCGCTGCTCTTTTTGTTTCCGGGCACTGCCGGCTGGACCGCGCCCGCTTTTATGCCGGTCGACGAGGTGAAAGCCGGCATGCACGGCATTGCCCGGACCGTTGTCTCGGGGACGAAGATTGAAGAATTTGGCGTGGAAGTGCTGGGGGTTATGAAGGATAAGGGACCGTCCGGCGACTTGATTTTAGTCCGTACTTATGGCGATCTGATCGAAAAAAGCGGCGGCATCGCCCAGGGAATGAGTGGCAGCCCGGTATATATTGACGGCCGGCTGGTAGGAGCAATTGCCTATGGCTGGTCGCTGACCGATCATAAAACCGGCATGATCACACCGATTGCCGACATGCTGAAATTATTTGAGCTGCCGCAGGCGGCGGATACAACAGCTTTGCCGGCAGCAGCGGCTGCGCCGACAGCGCCTGAACCGCCGGCAGCCGCGGAACCTCCCGCCGCTGCGGAGCCGCCAGCCACGGAGCAGCCGCCGGCGGCACCGCAGCCGGATGAGCCGGTACAGCCTCTGGCAACGCCGCTGATGGTGTCCGGCTTTAGTGACCGGGCATTGAAGATGCTTGGCGAGCAGTTACAGCCGTTCAATTTGGTGCCTTACGCCAGCGGCGAACCGGCTGGTGGTGTAGCTTACGGGCCGATTGAGCCTGGCAGTTCTGTCGGCGTGCAGTTGGTGCAGGGTGATGTCAGCATCGGGGCGCTGGGAACCGTGACCTATGTCGACGGTGACAAGCTGCTGGCTTTTGGGCATCCGTTTCTGAAGAAGGGCCTGGTTGGCTATTACCTGTCTAACGCCTATATCTTTACCGCGATGCAGGGAATTGAAAATTCGTTTAAACTGGGAATTACCGGCGATTCGATCGGCACGGTTTATCAGGACCGCGGCGCCGGCGTCGCCGCAGTGCTTGACCGCTTTCCCGCTAATATACCGGTGCGTGTCCATATCAGCGACCAGTCTACCGGTCGCAGCCGCGACGCTTTCTTCCGGGCTGTTCATGATGAGCAGCTGGGACCGGTGCTGTCAGCGGTCGGCGTATATAATCTTGTCGACAAGACAATTGACCGGGTCGGTTCTGGCACCGCCAAGGTCCGGTTTGAGCTGACGGCCAAAGACATGCCGGGCGGCGGGCTACAGCGGGAAAATATGTTTTACAGCCCCGCCGGCATCGCAGAAGCGACTGTGGCCGAACTGCATGAGGCGCTGGCTTTGCTGGCCGGCAACCAGTTTCATCCGGTCGATGTTATCGATGTCAAGGTCGACATCGAAATGACTGAGGAACGGCGGACCGCTTACATTATGGAAGCAAAAGCCGGCAGTGCCGCTGTCAGGCCTGGCGATACCGTCCGGATCATTACCCGGCTGAAACCGTATCGCGGCCAGCCTGTGGTTCAGAACGTGGACTTTACCGTACCGAAGGACCAGCCTGCGGGACCGATGACCCTGTCTGTACGTGGCGGCGGCATGGTTCCCCTGCTGCAGCTGTTGTTGAAAAAGGATTTGGAAGATCTGGTGCGGCCTGAAAAGAACCGGCAGAAGGCGTTTGATGTGCTGGTCAAGGATTTTACCGAGCGTGATCGCAACAACGATCTGGTTGTTGAAGTCATGGCAATGGGCGAGGAAGAATTCCTCGCCGATAGCGACACGGCTGCCAAGCCGGCTTCGGCACTCGGCGGCGAGCCAAAGCCAACGCCTAAGCGGGCGGCAAAGGCTGCTTCCGTCAACGCCGCCGCGATTTCACCTCTGCCCAAGACCGCGGCGCCCAAAGTCAAGGCCCATCGCTCCACCGATTATATCATTGAAGGCGATACCCGGGTTGTGCTTAATATCCTTCCCGCTCAGCCCTAAAAACCGATGATTTCCCATTGTTTTGAGAAAGCAGAGAACGTACCACGGAGGGCACGGAGTCATTCACCGAGGCTCATGGAGTAGTACTTTGCCCGTAGCAAAAGGAGTTTGTGAACAACAAACTCCTTTTGCTATTACCCCTACCTATTTTGTATACTATCTCGAGAAGATCAAACCGGTGAAGAAAATATAAAAGGGAACAAAAAAAGGGGCCAACGATGCCGTCCCCCAAAAGCAACATTGGCAAGCGCCTTGAATTACTAGGTCAAATCGGTTATCAGATGATGAATTCGGAATTCCTTTTCCACCGAGGGCACCGAGGGTCGCAGAGGTGCACAGAGGGTTACGGATAGTAATAAAAATTCTCACTTAACCTCCGTGTCCTCCGTGGAATCGTTTTTCGCTCCTTTCCTGTTCCTCCCTCACGGCGGAAGTTCGCTGCCTCGCCTGTCTCCGTGCTCAACTTTCTCCTTCTTTCCAGACTTTTGAGCTAACCTCTTTTATCGGCATCAGAAAGGGCGTAGCCCTCGCTAATGCTGGAAAAATCGGGATGCGGCAGGGAAACTTGCCGTCTGCCTTGAATATATACTAGTATCGTCAAGCTTAAGGCAGGCGAAAAAGCTCCGCCAGCTTTTACTGGATTAGATCTGGCGGGGAATTACTATCAACGCTAAAAGGAGGGACGCTCATGACCGCTCTGCTGGAGGCGATTGGCCGTATGGTCCTGCGGACAGCGGAAATTGCCGGCGAGATTACCATGCTGTTCGCGCAAACAATTATGCTGGTGAACAGAATGAAATCCAGGCATATTTTGCAGCAGATGGCTCATCTCGGCGTCAACTCCCTGCCGATTGTACTATTGACGATGCTGTTCACCGGCATGGTTATGACAGTGCAGATCGCGCATGAATTTATTAAATATGGCGTTCAGTCCTCTGTCGGCGGCGTCATGGCGGTGGCCATGGGGCGTGAACTGGCTCCGGTGCTGACCGGAGTTGTTGTCGCCGGCCGGGTGGGGGCGGCGATAACCGCCGAAATTGGTTCGATGCGGGTTACAGAGCAGATTGACGCGCTGCGGGTGATGGCGACGAATCCGGTTGCCTATCTGGTGGCGCCGCGGCTGACCGCCTGTGTTGTCATGCTGCCGGTGCTGGTTGTTTTCGGCAACGTTATCGGCACCCTGGGCGGCTATGCCATGGCCACACTTTACGCCGGCATCGGCTCGTTTTCTTATATCCATTCGATCAAGGTTTTTACTGTTGTCAACGATATTACCGGCGGTCTGATTAAGTCGATGTTCTTTGGCGCGATTATTGCCACGATTGGCTGCTATAAAGGCCTGACAACCGAGCAGGGGGCCGAGGGTGTTGGCAGAGCGACCACCAGTTCTGTCGTTACCTCGATTATCTTAATTTTTATCAGCAATTATTTCTTATCCCTGCTGCTCTATTAAAGGGGACACAGTATGATAAAATTAGTCAATGTGCAGATGGCTTATCGCGGCAAACCGGTGCTGGAAGCTATCAACCTTGAGGTTCGCCGCGGCGAAATTCTGGTGATCATTGGTCCCAGCGGTTCCGGCAAGAGTACGCTGCTGCGGCTAATTATCGGCTTGCTGAAGCCGACTGCCGGCGAGATCTGGGTTGACGGTCAGGAAATTTCCCGGATGAGTGAGAATGAGCTCAATCAGATGCGGCGGCATATGGGCATGGTGTTTCAGTATTCGGCACTGTTTGATTCGATGAGCGTTGGCGAAAATGTCGCTTTTGGTTTGCGTCAGCATACGGATATGGATGAAGACGAGATTGCCAAAATCGTCCGCAATAAACTGCGGATGGTGGGCCTGTCCGGGCGTGAGAGCGACATGCCCAATGAACTGTCAGGCGGGATGAAAAAGCGTGTCAGCCTGGCGCGGGCCATCGCCGTCAATCCCGAAATTGTCCTATATGATGAACCGACGGCCGGTCTTGATCCGATTATTTCCGATACGATTGACCGGCTGATTGCCGGTACCCGCCGCCGTCTCGGCGTTACTTCGATTGTTGTCACGCATCAGATGTCCAGCGCGTTTAAATTGGCTGACCGTATGATTATGATCAACAAGGGACGTATTATTGAGGAAGGCGACAGCGACGCGATCAGACGGTCGGAGAACCGTCTGGTGCAGCGGTTTATCCAGGGCTGGTCGCCTGACTCCAAAATCGAAAGGAGATTCCGACCATGAATCTCAGTACGGAAGCCAAAGTGGGTGCGGTCACACTGCTTGCATGTATTTTGCTGGCCGGAATGATTGTCATGATCGGCGGCTTGAATTATGGCGAAAAAGGCTATCCGGTGGAAGTCGCCTTTGCCCGGGTCGCCGGCCTTAAGGCTGGGAATGTTGTCCGCTACGCCGGTGTCGATGTCGGCAAGGTGGAGGCGATGAGCATTGCCCCGGACGGCGTCGTTGTCCGGGCTAAGATTAACGCCGGTGTGTCCATTCCGCAGGACTCCAGTTTTCTCATCGGTTCAGACGGCCTGCTGGGTGAAAAGTTTATTGAAATTATGCCGCCGGCAGCGCCGGGAGCTGCTCTCAGTCCCGGTTCACGGGTCCGCGGCGAAGATCCGGCCGGACTTGATCAACTGGTGGCAACTGCTGAACAGGTGCTGCAGAAGGCTGACCTGCTCATTCAGTCGATGAATGAGGTGGTTGGCGATGAAAAGGTCAAAGCGGCGCTGCGGTCGTCGGCGTTAAATATGGCCAGCATGACTGCAAACCTTGATGCGCTCAGTGCCAGCCTGTCGCGGATGGCGGCTGGCAGCGAGCAGGAAATTACCGCAACGGTACGTAATCTGCGGCTAATGTCGGAGAATCTGAACAGTACCTCCTCCCGTATTGATACAATGGTCAGAGATTTTGACCAGGATGGCCGCACCGTCGCCGAACTGCGGCAAACCCTGACTAATGTAAAAAATGCTTCCGCCCGTATTGAAAATATTGCCGCTTCGATTGAGGATATCGCTGCCGATCCCGAAACCGGCGCCAGTATCCGCCAGACGCTGCAGAATACCCGCGAAGCCAGCGAAAAGGCAAATAAGATGCTGTCAAAGCTTGATCAGATGAAAACTGAGGGGTCAATTGAAGTCCTTTACAGTGATGACGCTAAACGCAGCTACCAGACCAATGCCTCGCTGAAGCTGCGGTCATCGCCGCAGAGCTTCGCCCTATTCGGCATTCGCGATATCGGCGAATCCGATAGGTTAAATCTGCAGTTGGGCCGCGATAACGCTTCCTGGACCAGCCGGTTTGGCTTGATTGACAGTCGCGCCGGTCTTGGCCTTGATAAACGTCTGGGCGGCAGGCTGGCCGTTTCCGTCGACGTCTATGATCCTAACGAGGCCAAGGTCCGTCTTGGTGGACAGTACTTGCTGGGGGATAATCTGTATCTGGTTGGTCAGACAGACAGTGTCAACCGCAGCGAAGACCGCAGCAGCTTTTTTGGTCTCCGGCGAAACTTCTGAAGCAACATGCTGCGGTGGAGCTTTTATCCAAAGGACACAGAGGATAAAGTTTAGTTTAATTTTCGTTTCCTCTGTGGCCTCCGTGTCCTCCGTGGAATCGTTCTCTAGGTACTTTTGCAGCCACTTCTGGCTTTTCAACGCAGCTTCCTTTAATGTTTTTGCGGTTCCTCAGCCGCAGCCCCTCAGGGGTGGTTTAGACACCGCTTCATTGACACCCCGGGGGTTTCCCGGTATAATTAAGACTGTATCTGACTAACCAGTCAACTTGGTAAAAGTGACTGGAGCAGCCGTATCCAGCAGTCTTCTTGACGCTTACAACCGGCTCGGACACAGTTTGCACGTAGATCGTATTCTGTTATTTTACCAAATCAGGGAGGCTAAAAACATGGCGCGAAACACCCTCCGGAGCAGACGGCTGGCGTCAGCTCTGATTGGCGGCTGCCTGCTGCTGAATACAGCCTTTGGCTTTGCCGCACCGTATGAACTAACACTTGAGGAGAGCATTCGACTGGCTCTGGCTAACAATCCGGCAATTAAGATCGCCGAGACGGAGCAGGAGAAAGCCGGCTGGGCAGTGAAAGAGGCACAGGCGGGCAAGGCACCGACGCTGAACCTGGGCCATACTTCCTCGCGCGGTCAGTTCGATACACTAAGCGATGACATCAGCAATAACTTTAAGAACAGCGTCACCTTATCGCTGCCGCTTTATACCGGCGGCAAGGTCGAGAGCGCGATTGAGCAGGCTAAGCTCAGCCGCGATGTATCCATCCTTGGCGTTGAGGACAGCAAGCAGCAGATTCGTCTGAATGCTACTACCGCCTATTACAGCGTGCTGCAGTCCGCCAACATGGTCAAGCTCAGCCAGGAATCGGTCGACCGCCTGCAGGCCCATGTTCAGAATGTGCAGGCGCAATATGAAGTCGGCACTGTTGCTAAAACCGATGTGCTGCGTTCCGAGGTAGAGGTGGCTGATGCCGAACAAAGCCTGATCAAAGCGGAAAACAGCTATGAACTGGCGGTTGCCAGCCTGAATAACGTTCTGGGTTTGCCGCTGGACACGCAGGTAGATGTAAAGGATCAGCTTGCTTACACGCAGGTGGCGTTGACGCTTGATGACGCGATTACCCAGGCCATGGTTACCCGGCCTGATCTTGCCCAGGCTGAGATCGCGGTTGCAATTGCCGGTGAGGGTGTTGACGGCGCCAGGGCAGGCTACCGTCCCACTGTTGGCCTCAGCGCTGCTCAGGGCTGGTCTGACGATGATTTCCCCGGCACAGACAATGATAAGTGGTCGGTCGGCGTTACCGCCAGCTGGAATATATTCGATTCCGGGCTGACCAGGAGCCAGGTGAGGCAGTCGCAATCGACGCTGGAAAAAAGCCGTCAGCAGCAGCAGCAGGCTAAGGACGCTGCGCAGCTGGAGGTGCGTCAGGCTTATCTCAATCTGAAGGAAGCGGAAAAGCGTATTGCTACCAGCCAGGTTGCCGTCAATAAAGCGGAAGAGGACTACAAAATCGCTCAGGTTCGCTATACCAGCGGTGTTGGCACCAATCTGGATGTCATTGACTCCCAGGTTGCTCTGACGCAGGCGAAAACCAATTACGTCCAGTCCCTGTATGATTATAATACCAGCCGTGCTAAGCTGGAAAAAGCAATTGGCGCAAGCGTGCAATAAGCGTCTGTCCGGGCAGCCGGACGACCGCATGCGCCAGCCCAAGGAGGGGAAGACTGGTAACGACCAGTTTTCTCCTCCTTGCTTTTGGGGTCGCAGGGAGGGCTGTGCGGTCTTGTGGCTTTACAACGGGGAATACGCGTGAACTGCCACCGTGGCAGGAACCCTTTGAATTTTGTCGAATAAATATAATACCTATAAAATTTTGGCGATGAGTGCAGGAGGTCTATCATGCGCAAAAGCCTCCTTTTAATTTTACTGACAGTCGTAGCCGTGGCAGTGCTGGCGGCGGCGACCTGGCAGATGAAAAGCGAAACCGTGATGTCTGACGCTCGCGGCCTGCTGGAGCAGGAAGTAATGAGGACGCTTGGCAGCGAGGTGCGGCTTGGCGCTATTGAACTCGAAGGCGTCAGCGGCGTGGCGGTGAATGGGATCAGTTTATTTGATAAACAAGGGAAGTTGCTGGCCGCAGCCGAGCGTCTCCGGGTTGCGTTTAATCCATTGCTGCTGCTGACAGGCAAAAATCCGCTGGATGCTATACATAGCATTACTGTCGAATCGCCGCGGCTGTACCTGCGTCAGCGCAGCGATATGGCCTGGAACGTCAGCGATTTGACCGGAGAAAGTCAGTCCGGCGGACAGCAGTTTGGCGCGCCGGTTTATGTACACAACGGTTTTGTCGCGATTGAGTCGCAGCAGCAGGGGAATTATCAGTTTGAACAGCTGGACGGGGTATTCGATTTTCGCGTCCGTCCGTCTATCCGGGTCGAGGCGACCGGAATGCATAACGGTTCCGGCTTTAGCGTTGCCGGTTCGGTTAACGGCAACAGCCGTGACGCGCTCACGGTTACGGCCGGCCGCCTCGACCTGCCGGTTTATCAGGCGCTGCTGCCGAGCGACTCGGTCAGCATCAGCAGCGGTCTGGCCAGGAATGTTTCTGTTACGTTGATCCGGGAAAAAGAAACGGTTAGTTACAGCGGCGAAGCCATTATCGAAAATGTGTCCGGTCAGGCGGATAAAGTACCGGTGTCGGCAGCGTCTGCCCTGGTGGCTTTTGATCAGGATACGGTTCGGATCTATCGCGGCCAGCTGCGGGTCTGGGACCAGCCGCTGCAGTTGAGCGGCAGCGTTGTTTATCGCGCTGACCAGCCGGTTTTTGATTTGGAACTGCAGGCGACCGCGTTTGCGTCTGAGGCGCTGCCATTGGAAGGAATCGGCGGCCTGGCCGCCTTTTCCGCACATGTCAAAGGTACCAGAGATGATTTCCGCGCCCAGGGTGATTTACGCATGGAGTCGGGGCAGTATCGCGGCTATCTGTTCAGCGATGCGGCAACGCAATTTGTCTACAGTAATGATATGCTGCAGTTGACCGCTGCCTCGGCTGCTGTATATGGCGGGCGTATCGCTGCTGACGGCATGATTGATTTAAGCAGTCTTGATGCTGATCTGCGTATTTCCGGCCGCCAGTTGGACGGGGCGGCGCTGGCGGTCGCCGCTGGTATGGGCAATAGCGGCGCGCCGGTTGATTTTGATATGCTGCTGCGCGGTCAATTAAGCCTGGAGGGAGCCGACGCTGCCGTTACCGTAACGCTTGGCGGCGGCAGCATGGCCGGTGTTGGCTTCAGCGGCGGTTATGGCGGCTTTCATTTGCGACAAGGCGTATTGACTATTGATTATTTGAATGCGGGTGTCGGTGACGGTATGATCAATGCCGCCGGCAATTATGATATCAGCCGTGATCAACTGGAGCTTGCCGTCGACAGCTATAACCTGCCATTGGCGGAGTTGACACAGCCGCTGCCGGCCAATTTGCGCGCAACTGGTTCGCTGCGGCTTGCCGCCCGGCTAAGCGGCAGTCTGAACGACCCTCAGGCGAGTGTTTCTTTAACGGCGCGCCATGGTTCGATTGTATCGCAGCCGTTTGAGCGCTTGAGCGGCACGCTCAGGGCCAGCCGCGAGGGGGCTGTTATCGAATCTGTCGAACTGCTTGACGGGCGCACAACCCATACGGCAACAGGCGAAATCGGTTTCAGCGGTGACAAGAAACTGGCGCTGACTGTCATAACGCATGGTGCCCGCATGGAAACCCTGCTTAAACCGCTGGCATTGCCGGAAACCGTTACCGGCAATGTGGAGCATACGCTGCTTATCGGCGGTACCCTTGATCAGCCCCAGGCCTCCGGCCATTTGACGCTGACCGACGGGAGCTGGCGGGGCTATCTGCTCGATCGTGTCAGTGGCGGTTATCAATTTCATGACGGTGTTCTGACACTGGAAGACACTGAGGTGAAGTCTCTCGATAATCATTTGCGCATCGACGGTACGGTTGCCCAAACCGGCCAATTGGCGCTGGAAATCAAGGGAAGTGAAATCGACCTGGCCAGGCTGCCGTTTCCTTATCTTTATCCGGTCAATGGCCGGGCCGAACTTGCTGTGCGCCTGACGGGAACGGTTGACGCGCCGCAACTGGCCGGCCAGGCGACTATTCCCCTGCTTAGCGCCAACGGTCAGGCGTTTGAACAGGTACAGGCCAGTATCCGCTTTGACGGCTCCATGCTGGAATTCCCATCGGCGACGCTGCGCCAGGGCGATGCCCGTTTTGAACTGAACGGCGGCATTGATCTGGCGTCAGAGGCGATTTATGGTTCTATGCAGGTGGAGAAGGCTCAGGCATCGGCGCTTGCTGCTCTTGCCGACCTGGATGCCGCTATGCTGCAGGGCGCGTTCAGCGGTTATTTTACCTGGAATGGCGCTTTGCGTAATCCGGATGCCACCTTTAGCGGTTTGGTCGAAAACGGCGTTTATAAAGACTACACCATTGGCGATATCGAGGTGGAGGCAGCATTAACCAACCATGTCATTGAACTGAACACGTTTATGGTCAGGCAGAACAATGGCCTGATGGCGGCCAAGGGACGGATTGACCTGAACGGCGACATTGATATTGAGGCGGGCGCCCGTGATATTGACGCCGCTTTTTTCGCCAAGCTGTTTGACGCCAGTGTCGAAACCAAGGGTCGGTTGAGCTTTACCGCCCAGATGTCAGGTAAGACCAGCGACCCCCATACCGCGTTGTCGCTGGAAATCAGTGACGGCAGTATTGATAACGCCGGCTTCGACCGCTTGTACGGCCTGTTTGTCCTTGATCTCGGCAAGGTGCAGATCAACCAGTTGCTGCTGTCGAAAGGCGACTACCGGGCCAGCGCTTATGGCGTCATTCCCCTGGCGGCTTTGAACCGGGAAAAACGCAAAACAATTTCAGCCGAGGAGGAAATGGATCTGACCCTGCGGCTGGATCATGCCAATCTGAGCATCTTGCCATTTTTAAGCAACGCTGTTTCTTCAGCCGCCGGCGAGACACAAGGTGAAGTCAAGGTCAGCGGCAGCGTATTTGAGCCGAAGCTGAACGGGCAGATTACGGTAACCGACGGCGTCGTTAAATTTATTGACGTTGCGGAACCCATCCAGAAAGTAACGGTTGATATTCAGCTTAAAGATGATACAATACAATTACGCACGTTTGAAGGCACGGTCGGCGCTGGCAAATATCGACTCAGCGGTTCAGCGACAGTGCGGGATATGGCGCTGCATGACTATAACCTGGCGCTGTCGCTTGATCAGGTGGCGCTGACCCATAAATATTTCAAAGGACCGCTGAACGGCAATCTGACTCTGAGCGAGCGAAATGGCCGGCCGCATCTTGCCGGCAGTCTGCTGATAGCTAACAGTACGTTGAATGTGCCGTTGCTGGCGTTGGCGCCAAATGCCGATACCAACTTTGATCTGGGACTGGATGTGGAGTTGGCAGTTGGCGATAAGGTACGGCTTTATGACCCGATGCTGTATGATGTCTGGGTTACCGGTAAGGTTCATTTTGACGGCAGCTTGCGTTATCCCGACGCGTCGGGAAAATTCGAATCGCTGCGCGGTACGCTTAATTATTTGCAGACACGGTTCCGGATTAATGAGGCAAGCGTCGCTTTTACGCAGTTCCGCTCACTGGAGCCTGTTATCAATCTTAATGCCTCGGCCAGGCTGCAGCGGACTAATGTTAATCTGGCCGTAACCGGGCCGGTTACGGCTATGGATTTGCGGCTGACTTCCGATCCGGCAATGAGCCAGCAGGAGATCTTATCACTGCTGACTCTGCGGGAGAAATTCACGGAACGTCAAGCTTCCGGTAAGCGCGATACCAGTCTGGGACGCGATGAACTGGTCGGGATGCTCGATACCGGTTTGCAGCTGCGCTTTTTCTCCGAGATTGAAGATATGTTCCGCAACAGTCTTGGTGTTGACGAGTTTCGCGTATTCCGGGGCGAGTCGTCAGATTCGCTGTTTCTCAGCGACCGGACGACAACCGATCAGGACCAGTATAAGATTGAAATTGGCAAATATGTAAACGACCGGCTGCTGCTGCGCTATACAACAGGCATTGAGTCTTCCGAACGCACCTATGGCGCCCGCTATGACTTGAGCCGGAGTATAAGCCTGTCGGCGGATATTGACGAATTTAACGAATGGCAGCTGGGTATCGGCATGCGATTCCGGTTCTAAGACGGTTTGAGACAGGAGAGGGTGCGGCATGTCACTCCGTAAATATTTAACTGAACTGAAGCAGGTGCGCATGCTTGAACCTGCGGAAGAACAGGCGCTATGGCGATCATATAAAGAAAAGGGCAATGATGACAGCCGGCGCGTTCTCATTGAGCATTATCAGCCGCTGGTGTTTAAGGCTGCCGCCCGCTGGCGCGGCGACGAATCGGCGATAATGGATCTGATTCAGGAAGGGACCGTCGGGCTGATCGAGGCGGTCGAGAACTTTGACCCCGGCCGCAATGTTGCCTTTAGCTTGTACGCGATCCATCGCATCCGCGGCCGGATTCTGAATTATGCCGAACGTGAGGGTGCGTTGCGCTGCCTGTCGCTTGACGGCGCAACTGGTGAAGCCGAGACGGTTAAATGGGAAAGCAGCGCTGCCGCTAATCAACCGCCGGTAGCAGTTCAGGCTGAGAATAATTTTCTGGTCGACCAGGTGAAAACCGCGATGGAGCGTCTGCCTGCCAACGAAAGACGGGTGCTGAGCGGTGTCTATCTGGCCGAGCAGGAGCCAAAGGAACTGGCTGAGTCACTGAACCTGAGCTTGTCGCATGTATATCGTCTGCAAAAGCAGGGGGTACGAAGAGTTCGGGGGATGCTGTCTAAACTGATGCAGCACTGGTAGCCAGACTGAATTGAATATTGAGAAAGAAGGCCAAAAACAGTAACAAACACGCGTTAATCGGCTGTGATTGCCGTTAACGGAGTTGTTTGACGAATTTTGACCAGTCAAAACCTCCCTGGATGATTGGATTATATGATTGTGGCTGATAGGGGTGAGGAGATGGCCGATCAGAATGAAAAGAAAACGAAACATTTGCGCTCAGCCCGCCAATGGCTGACCCGGGCTGAGGAATCGTTTGATAAAGATCGCGATATCCGCGGTGAACTGAACCTGTTCTTGGCGCAGGCCGAGCTGCAGCATGCCAAAGAAGCGGGTCAGAAGCAAGGCTGGATTCAAAAACAGCCGGCGCTTCGGCACGCTCTGGCGTCTGTGGTTGCCCTGCTGCTGGCCGGCGCCGCTTACGGCTTCTACTATCCGGCCGGCCACAGCGTTCAGCCCGCGTCTTCTCCGACTGGTTCTCCGCCAGTCAGCCAATTTTCCGGTGAGAACAAGCAGGTCTTCCTGCAGTCGCCGCCTGCTATGACGGCGCCGGCAGTCCGGCAGCAAAACGAGCTCCCGCCTGTCTCTGACCCCGCCCCCATACCGGTGCGGGCCGAACCGAGGCGTGAGACTGTCGTCGCTCCGGCCGCCGCGCAACCGCAGCCAGTATCGTCCGATGAGATGAAAAATCTGATCCGGGCAGCCGGCAAATCCCTGCGGGGAGAATAATGTTTCAAGGAGGTTATGCATGATTACTCGTAGGTCCTACTCACGCATCATGGCTGTGGCTGTTGTCTGCGTCAGTCTGCTGGCAGCGATGCCTATGGCCCTGGCCGCTGACTTCACCGGTCAAACGATTACGGCGGTAAGCGTGACTGGCAATGTCAATGTTCCGGCTGACCAGATAATGGCGGCAGTCAAGGTCAAAGCCGGTGATAAGGTTGATCCGGAAAAAATCAAACTGGACATGCAGGCAATTTATGATCAGGGCCAGTTTCTTGACCTTAGCGTTAATTTCACACCGGTGCCGGAAGGCGTGAGGCTTGCCTATAATGTGCAGGAAAACCCGGTGCTGAAGGAAGTGGCGTTTAAGGGCAATACCGTTTTGGATGCGGACAAGCTGCAGTCACTGGTTCCTCTGACCAAAGGCAGCGTAATCAACACCCGTGATTTATCTACCCATTTGCGCGGTGTTGAAAAACACTATCATGATCAGGGATATATCCTGATGAAGATCAGTGATGTAGCTACCAGCCCTGACGGTGTGCTAACCATCAGCCTTAACGAAGGGTTGCTGGAAGACATCGTTATCAAGGGCCATGAGAAAACCAAGGAATTTGTTATCAGTCGCGAACTGTACCAGATTGAAAAGGGCAAACCGTTTAACATCAACAAAGTCAAGCGGTCTGTGCAGAGAGTGTACAACCTCGGTTATTTTGAAGATGTGAACATGAAGCTGGTTCCCGGCCGCGAGCCGAATGCGGTCGTGCTGGAACTGACGGTTGTCGAGCAAAAGACTGGTACCTTCTCCATCGGTGCCGGCTACAGCAAGTCGGACGGCATGGTCGGCATCTTCGGCCTTGGCGACAAAAACTTCCGCGGTACCGGCGATCAGGTGAATGTACAGCTGGAATTTGGCGGCAAATCCAATGACGGCAACAACTATGAAGTCAATTATGTCCGGCCCTGGCTGGACGATAAGCAGACTTCGCTCGGCCTTAGTCTTTATGACATGACCAACCGTTACGACGACTACGAATACAATTCAAACGATTACATGTCCACATATGACCGTAACCGTAAAGGCTGGGATATCACCCTGGGACGTCCCAGCGGCGAATATATCCAGAACTACCTGACCTTTAAACAACGCAAGGATTCATATGTGGAACATGTCAGCGGCAAGGATATGACTAATGAGACGCAATGGCAGGACGATAACTTCGGCCGTACTCACAGTTTGTCGCTGGCGCGGATTTACGATACCCGCGACAATGTCTTCAATCCCAGTCAGGGCAGCCGTGTTTCGCTGACGGCGGAATTTGCCGGCAGAGCCTTTGGCGGTGATTTTGACTTCAACAAATACACGCTGGAGAACCGCAATTACTGGAAGGTTGGCCGCGATCATGTCATTGCTCTGCGGATGACCGCCGGTTATGCCGATGGCAAGATGCCGGAGAGCGGCCGCTTCAAGGTTGGCGGCTCCGACACGCTGCGCGGTTATGAGGACGACCAGTTCAAGGGCGACAAAATGCTGGCAGCCTCGCTTGAGTACCGGTTCCCGGTTGCTAACAAGGTCCAGGGTGTTGTCTTCTCCGATATCGGTAACGCCTGGGAGGATAAGGGCTATAAACTTAGCGATCTTAACGCCAGCGTCGGTGTCGGCCTGCGGGTTCAGACGCCGATCGGCCCGATTCGTCTTGACTATGCGCAGGGTGATGACGGGGGGCGGACGCACTTCAGCTTTGGCGGCCAATTCTAGGCGAAATTGGCGATAAGCGGCGCAGGGCGTTGTTGGCCTTTGCAGCCCGATCCTCGACGTACCGGTGAATGTACGCCTCCGGTCGTGCTGCTTCGGCCGCCTAGCTCTGCTTGCGTCTCCCCAATTTCGCAGGAAGCAGCGATAAGCGGCGCCTAGCGTTGTTGGCGGCCGGGGATCAATCCTCGACGTACCCGTTGAACGTACGACTCCGGTTGCTCCCCGGCCGCCGCCTGGCTACGCTTGCTTCTCACCCGTTTCGCATTGTGGCTGGCGATACGCGGCTTCCGACTATCCCGGGGCTCGAATCAATGAACAGAACCGCATTCGAGTCAGGCCGAAAGGCCTGACTCGAATGCGCAGGGGGGATGCCCTTGAATTGGCGCAAACTATTAGCGGCGCTGACAGCGGCAGTCTGGCTGGTCCTGCTGCCGGCAGGCGTCGACGCGGCCGAAATTAAACGTGTTGATATCAGCATTGAATCAGATACGGCGCTGCCGCCGCGGATCTTACGGCGGATTGAGGCCAGTGTGCGCACTGTCGGCGAGCGGCTGCTTGTGGGCAGGGACAGCTTCAGTGTAGAGCAGGCCTGTGGCAGCTATGAGGAATCGGTGCGGGAAGTGCTGGACCGGGTCCTGGCCGGTTATTCGGTGCGGGAGGTCGCGATTGCGCCAGCCGCCGCCGCCGGTGTCCGCGTGGCGCTTGAGCCTTGGGAAGAGCGAATCCGTGAGGTTCAGGTAGAGGTCGTTTTTTCGGCGGTTGATCCTGCGTTTGTACCGTTGCTGCGGGCGGAGCTGGGTGAGCTTGAGCCCGGCATCAGAGAGCTTTTGCTGGGCTTGCCGGTGGACTCGCTGGACTGGGCTGATACGATTACCAAGAACACCATTCGCGAGCAAGTCGAAGCGCGGCTGCCGGAATACCGGGCGGCGGTTGATATCGTTCCTGGCAAGCGAACCCAGCTGCGGCTGATCTTTTCACCGGTAGGGGCGGTGGTGCGCGAGGCGGTTGTATCGCTTCGCTCCGATTCGATGCCCAACCTGCTGCTGTATCAAATGCGACCGGAGCTGGACGCTTTTGCCCGGTCCTTGCGCGGACTGCCGGTAGAGTTTATCAGCCGCCGTCAGCAGGAACTGACTCGGCGTATGGAACAAATTGCTTCCGCTCATCCCTATACGGCTTCCTATCAGTTGAATGTCCGGGGCGAACTGCTTCCCGGGCAGGACACGCAGTTGAATTTACAGCTGGACAGTATCAAATACCGCGTCTATGCCGAGGCCCGGCTTGATTTAGGCCGCGACGACGGCAATACGTCCGGGCTGTTGCATGTGGGCAAGTTTGTATCGGGGCGCGATGAAGCCTTTGTCGAAGTAGAACTGTTGACCGATAATATGGAATGGCAGTTCAGCCCCGGCTGGGGGCGGCGCATTGGCCCCAATACAGTGGTCGGCGCCCGCTTCAATTTAACGGATAACGCCCGTTATGCCTGGCTGGAGCACCGCTTCGGCAGCAATTGGCGGCTGCGGTTTGACCGGTCCTCGGAGGACCGGGACGATGAAATCGGTTTGCGTTATAAGCTGCACGATTTTCTCGGCGTGGAACTGGTTCACCGCTCCCATGAAAACTTCCTGCGGGTTATTGGCCAACTTTAGATTGAACCAGCGGCCACGTTCCTGGTATAATAGGACAGGTGACACAGTTGCCAGAGGGCAAAAAGAGAGGGGAACCGTTATGTTAAAGAACAAGAAAATGTTGAAAATGATTGCGCTTGCCGTTGTGGCGATGTTTGTTTTAGGCGTCGGCGGCATGGCGATGCTGCAGACCGGTACGGGCCATGCGGCCGCTCCCAACTCCAGCATCGGCAAAGTGAATACCCAAACGCTGATGACCAGCCATCCTGATTACGCCGCCGCGGTAGAGGCGATGAAAAAAGAAGAAGAACAGGCTGCGAATGATTTCAAGGAAAAAACCGCCGCTATGAACAGCGATCAGGAAAAACAGGCGTATGGCGCTCAACTGCAGCAACGGTTGCAGATGAAGGAAAAAGAATTGATCACAGCCATCCAGGACAAGGTCAACAAGGCGATTAAGGACGTTGCCGACGCTAAGGGGCTGACCGTTGTTCTGCCGGAGCAAGTAGTTGTCTATGGTGGTCAGGATATTACCCAGGACGTGGTGAAGAAGTTTAGTAAATAAGGGCTTCCTTTCCCGTTTTCCTGCTGATTTTGAACCGGGCCGGGCCGGCAGCTTGCCGCGCTCGGCTCTTCAATACCAAGGAGGGGAGAGAGATGAAAAAGATGTACCGCTATCTGGCGGTTATTATGCTGGCAGCGCTGCTGACAGCCGGCTGTGCCGCCAATAAGGAAGCCGCTCCGCCGCAGCCGCAGGTGGGAGTTTTGAATATGGCAAAAGCCATCAAAGCCCAGCCTCGCTACGGCGAGTTGACGAAACTGCAGGAGGAGCGGAGTTCACTGTTGGCGCAACTGTCGCAGCAGGAACAGCAGACGGCAGCTGCCAGGCAGCAGGCGGGTCTGGATCTGACTAATCTGCAAAAGGCGGCCGAGCAGGAATTCCAAACGAAAATGGCAGTTAGGCAGGATATCGCCAACCGCCGCCTGCAGGAGCAGGCGCAAACGCTGCAACGGCAAATGGGCGAGCAGTTGGACGCTTATGTCCGGGAATTGGATGCTAGCTATCAAAGCAACCAGTTCTCACTGCAGGTTAAACTGCAGACCGTGAATTTGAGCCAAGAGGAACAGACTGCGATTCAAAAGCAGATTGACGAGTTAAAAGAGGAACGGACGCGAAAAATCAACGCCCGGCAGCAAGAACTGGCTGCCGGCATGAATGAGACGATGAAAGCGGCAGAGAAAACCGTAGCCGCTGAACTGGACAAGGATGCCCGGCAGCTGCGAACTGAGTTGTCGGCTGGACTGGATACAAAGGCCCGGGCAATGCAGCAGGCTGCTTCTGACGCTACTTTAAATATGCCAGCCGCCGGCGATATCCGGACAAAGCTGGAGAAAAACCAGCAAGATCTGGCCCGGCTGCAGCAGGAGCTTGTCGACGGCGTTAAACAACAGGTGGCCGCTGTTGCGGCAGCTCAGGGACTTTCCGTTGTCATCGCTGACGCGGAAATTTTCACCGATGCCGCCCGTGATATTACCGATGCTGTGATTGCCGCGAGTAAATAGAGCTAAAAACACGTATACTACGTATGAATCTAGCTTAGGGGGATCGACCATGAAGAAAAAATTAGCGTTGGCCACTCTTTTCGCGATTAGCGTTGCGCTTTTAGGCGGCTGTGCGTCTTCTACCGCTGTCGGCGTATTTGATGCGAACAAAGCGATGACCGAAAGCCCGAAAATCAAGCAATTCCAGGAACAACTCAATACCAAAGGCAAAGAAATCAGTGACAAGCTGGAACAGGAAAAAGCCGGCATCAGCGAAGAAGAGTTTCAGAAACGCCAGGAAGCCGCTTACGCGGAATTTCTAAAAGGCAAGCAGGATTTGGAATCCCAGGTTGACGCCAGTATAAAGCAGGCCATTGAACAAGTAGCTACCGAAAAGAAACTGGGCGTTGTTATCTATAAAAACGCTACCGCTCAGGGCGGAGTGGACATTACTGACGCGGTTATCCAAAAAATGCAGTAAATAAGCACGGAATTTCACGTAGCCGAAAATCGGGAATGAGGACGCAGAGGAGTCGCGAATGATTTCCTCTGCGCCTGTTTCTGTAATTGTATATTTCCTGAATTTTGAAACAGTTTGGTCGATAGGAGAAAATGTGCCATGAACTATAAACTGTCTGAGCTTGCCGCGCTGCTTGACGCTAAATTGAGCGGTGACGGCACTGTCGAAATCAGCGGTGTTAATTCACTCGCCGAGGCCAAAGCCGGAGAGATTACCTTTGCTGTGCCGCCGCACCTTGACAAGGCGGCCGCTTCCTGCGCTTCAGCAGTTATCCTGGCTGCGCCTTTGCCGGAACTGGCACAGGCGCAGCTGATTGTCGCCAATCCCCGCGAGGCCTTTGGCCGGCTGCTGGCTTTGTTTGCGCCGCGGGTTCGTATCGAGCGTGGCGTGCATGCCAGCGCTATTATTGGCGAGCATGTTTCTCTTGGCAAGAATGTGGCGATTATGCCGTATGTCGTGATTGCCGACCATGCTGTCATTGGCGACAACAGTGTTATCTATCCGTTTACCTATATTGGCGAGTCGGCGGTGATCGGCAGCGATTGCCTGCTGTATCCCTCGGTTACCGTCAGGGAGCATTGCCGGCTGGGCGACCGGGTTATTGTTCATAGCGGCAGCACTATTGGCAGCGATGGCTTCGGCTTTGTTACTGTTGGCGGCAAACACCGCAAAGTACCGCAGGTCGGAAACGCCGTTGTCGGTGATGATGTGGAGATCGGTGCTAATGTCGCTATTGATCGTGCCACTACCGGCAGTACCAGTGTTGGCAATGGCACAAAGATTGATAACTTAGTCCATATTGGTCATAATGATGTGATTGGCGAAAATTGCCTGTTTGTTGCCCAGGTCGGCATTTCCGGCAGTGTCACGGTAGGCCGCAATGTTACCTTCGCCGGCCAGGTTGGCAGTGCCGGCCATCTTAATATCGGCGACAACTCTGTGTTTGCCGCCCGTACAGGCATTATCAGCGATGTACCGGCCAATTCCTTTTACGCCGGTTTTCCCGCCAGGCCGCACAAAGAATGGCTGCGTGCGGAAGCCGCCGCCGCCAAGGGCGCGGAGATGCTGAAAAAAGTCCGTGAACTGGAAAAGCGTTTAGCGAAATTAGAAAAAGAACAGTGAGCTATCAGCAGTTGGTCGCCTCGCAGCTTCTGCACGGATCGGAAGCTGCGAGGCGATTGGTTTTTAGGGAAAAAAACGGTTCCACGGAGGACACAGAGGATACACGGAGGGCACTGAGGAAGAACGGGTTATTTAAACTAATCTCTCGTCCTCTGTGACCTCGGCGGAGCAGTTCCCTGCGTCTTTCCTCCATCCGTCTTCCTCCGTGGCACTTCATGGTTTGTCATCCTCGCGCATGGCATCGGGGTGGTTCAAAAACTTTTCCCCTCCGTTCACTGCCGCCAATCCCCAGGGCAATCGCTTACGGAAACGTGAACGAAAAGGCGATTTCACAGCGAACACCGAAGGAAGGCAAAAGGGACCGGCTTCTCGTTCTCCGTATCCCC
>UQPB01000007.1 GCA_900542835.1 uncultured Pelosinus sp.
GTTTTCAAGGAGCTTCGCGACTCGCTCAGCTATGCTGTTTCGCCGCTTTGGCTGCGTTCTCGCTTACCGTCTCCGGTGAGCGCTTATGTATCTTAACACAATCGCTCGCCCTCTGTCAACAGCTGATTTGAAACTAAATTCCGTTCCATTCTTACGGCACTGCATATGCATAAAAAAAGCTCTGAGACCTCTCAAGAGCATGCATCCACTCGCACGCATTCATAAGCTAAACGGCTAACGGGAAGGAAGGTTCGTCTCACTCAACTGCAGTAAGCATATCATATGCAGCAAGGGACTGTCAAGGCGTTTACCGGGGATTTCCGTCCCCGAAGGCGCTCTCACAAGGGGAAAGCAGCCTATTAGCAATAGGCTGCAATATATTCTTCAGTCATCGTATCCAGTGCATTGCGCATTTCGGCAATGCTGGCCGGCGTTAAGTTATAACGGTTTAGTTCCTCGCTATGAACAATCGCCGACAGTTTCTGGATCATTTCCAAAAGCTGCAGTTTCTTCACTACTCTTTTACCTCCGTAATTTTGTTAGAAGCACAACGAGATTAATCATAGCAGGCGCTGCCGCCTTTGTAAAGAGGCAAATCTGTATAGAAGAAAAGAAAGTTTATTCAAATTTTGATTTCTGGCTTTGCCGTGGGAATGGAAAATATGATACCATAGTACTATATATCTATTAGAGAACCAATAAGCAAAAGCAATTGCAAGGGGGACCATAATGATTCCTTTGCGCGATAATCTGCGCTCGCATTCACTGCCAATCATGACAATCGGTCTGATTATCAGTAATTTCTATGTGTTTTACCAGGAGCTCCGTTTAAGTGACCGCGCCCTGACAGCCATGATCCAACAATATGGCCTGACGCCGATCTTCCTGATTGAGGCGATAAACGCGGCCTCAACCGCGGTTGCCGATTATTCGCCCCTATTCAGCAATCTGTTTTTACATGGCGGCTGGCTGCACATCATCGGCAATATGTGGTACTTATGGTTGTTTGGTGATAATGTCGAGGACTGGCTGGGCCGGCTTCCGTTTCTGGCCTTCTTCCTGCTGACCGGCCTTATCGCCAATTTGACCCACATTCTGCTGGACCCGTTCTCCACGATACCGGTTATTGGCGCCAGTGGCGCTGTATCGGGAATTCTGGGCGCTTATTTAATTTTATATCCCACAGCCAGAATTAAAACGTTAGTGCCTATATTTATCTTCTTGCAGATATTTGAAATTCCGGCGATGCTCTTTTTGGGACTATGGTTCTTCCTGCAATTACAGGGGAGTGCCGCGGCCGGTTCCAACATTGCATGGTGGGCCCACGTCGGCGGCTTTCTCGCCGGGATGTTGTTGATCAAAATATTTCCCTGTCGCTGCAAACGCTCCTATTTTCGCTAGTTACCGCGCTGCCATTAAGGTAATTGCATTTCCTGCCCTGCCAGGTATCCTGGCTCTCCAGGGAATGTTCAATTGCCTCTTTTATTTTCCACCAGCCGGTCTGCCAGTTGCTGAAAAGTGTATTGCTTTCAGGCGCCCTGCCAATTAAGCGCTGGATAACGATTTCAGGCCGGAGATATTCTAAGAAGGTAATTACCCTGTCAACATACTCGTCTTTAGTGATCAGCTCAATCTGGCTTTCCTGGTACCACTTCGCCATCAGCGTTCCCTTCACAATATAAAGCGCATGCAGTTTTACCTGATCAACGCCGACAGCGGACAGTACTTTAGCGTTTTCAACAACATCCTCACATCTGTCCCATGGCAGATTCAGAATCAAATGCGTACAGACGCCCAGGCCGCGCCGCTTGGTCCGGAGCACGGCATCCAGCCATTCGGCCAATGTATGTCCGCGATTAACCCGCAGCAGCGAGTGATAGTTTACGGTTTGCAGACCAAATTCCAGGGTTATATCAATTCCCAGTTCAGCCTGCAGCCTTTCCAGTACAGACAGATGCTCTTCACCCGCACAATCCGGCCGGGTGGCAATCGCAACTCCCACCACATCCGGCTGACAGGCTTCCCTTACATAGGCTTCCAGCCTGCTGGCCGGCAGGTATGTATTACTGTAATTCTGAAAGTATGGGATAAATTTCTTGGCTTTGTATTTCGGACTAATATGGGCTTTATTGGCTTCAATCTGCTGCGCAACCGTTATCGAAGCAGGCAGGTTTTCATAGCCGGCGCCAATCTCGCCGCAAAACGCGCAGCCGCCTGTCGCGATTCGTCCGTCACGATTGGGGCAGGTAACCGGCAGGCTGACCGGCAATTTGTATACCTTTTCGCCATATTTTTTAACCAAATAGGTTGAGTAGGCATTATAGCGCATCTGACAGCTCCTCTCTGATGATGCCGGACAGCAGCGTCCAGGCACCTCCCCGGGAATAATCAAACAACAAAACACTGCGTTGTTGCTGAAGACGTCCGGTCCGCAACAACGCAGGGATATCAAGCGTAAACGCTTCCACCTGATAGGTGCGTTTTATCTGTCGCCATGACGTAAACCGGTAGCCGGCC
Organism: uncultured Pelosinus sp.; assembly: GCA_900542835.1. Taxonomy (GTDB): domain Bacteria; phylum Bacillota; class Negativicutes; order Sporomusales; family Acetonemataceae; genus Anaerosporomusa. The sequence continues at coordinate 2,518 of UQPB01000007.1, forward strand.
AGATAGCGGGCTACCGTCTCATCATTCCGCCAAAAAGCGCTGATTTCGGCTTCGAGCTCTGGATAATTCCACGGCAGGCATTCCGGCCGTACCGAACCGCCATCACTGGTCAGCGCGTCAAATTTCAGCAATTCCAAAAACGTCGCCAGTTGTTGGGGAAACCGTTCCTGACAAAACTGAGCCAGAAACTCATACATGCCTTTGGGACTGTGAGACGAAAAATGCATCTGCCGCTGTTCCCAGTAGTGGCTTAAACTGAAATAGAAAGCAAAAGCATTGCCGCCGCAGCGTTCCGCGATCAGCCAGCCGCAGGCCGTCAAAAAACGCCCGCTATTGTAGGTGAGGTTAAAAACATCTTCGAACAGATGCAGTTTTCTAATTGCCGCGTAATTCAGGTAGCGATTGGAGAGAACCTCATAGGGAGCGGCGTCAGTATATGCATAGTCGTGCAGCTGGCCGGAGCGCCGGACGCCAGATCCCTTCAGCAGCTTTAAGAAGCCGATTTGCAGCATATGCGGCTTTAGATCATATACCGCATTAAACGATCGGGCAAAAATCGCCAGTGTTTCGTATGGCAGTCCGACAATTAAATCCAAATGCAGATGCATATTGCCACTCTGCCGTAAAACAGAAAGGCTGCGGTTAATTTTTCCCCAGTCATTGCGGCGGCAAATCGCCGCCAGTGTAGGCTCGTTTGTTGACTGAATGCCAATTTCGAGTTGAAATCGCCCCGGCGGAGCCGCCGCCAGCAAGGCAAGCGCTTCCTCATCCAGCCAATCGGCCGCAATCTCGAAATGAAAATTAGTCCGGCATTCCTGCTGTGACAAAAAGCGGATGATCGGCAAATAATGCTCTTTACGGCTGTTAAAGGTACGATCAACAAACTTCACTTGCTTAACATCATGAGCAATAAAAACCGTTAAATCGGCCAAGACCCGTTCCAGTGAGTAAAAGCGAACGCCGGACGTAGCGCTGGACAGGCAGTACTGGCAGGAAAACGGACAGCCCCGGGAGGATTCATAATAAAGAATTCTTTCTTTAAACGACTCAAGTTCAGCCGGATGATAGGCAAAGGGAAGCTGATCCAGCCGCGAGACCGTTCTTGGCTTGCCATTAACGCAAATTCCTGCCTGCGTACGCCAGGCAATGCCGTCAATACCCCCGCCGCGATGCAGCCGTAAGTTGCGCAGCAGTTCGCACAGTACTTCCTCTCCCTCTCCCATCACAATATAATCGACAGCAGGATGCGTTTGCAGGACTTCAGCCGGATCATACGAAACCTCGGGGCCGCCAAGAATCAGAACCGTCCCGGGCAGCACCTTCTTCAACAAGGAGGCTAATTCGCTTACCATCGCCATATTCCAGATGTAACAAGCAATGCCGACTACCTCCGGCTTATGGCTGTATATATCGCTGAGGATCTGCTGACAACTCTGATTAATCGTGTATTCAGCAATCGTTATATCAATTCCGTCCTGCCGGCAGAACTCCCGCAGATTGCGCAATGCCAGCGAGGTATGGATGTATTTGGCGTTGAGGGTAGTTAACAGAACTTTCATAAGACACCTCCCATGGACTAGTGACTGGCACATTTATGCGGCATTAGCAGCATTCCAGGAAGTATTCCCGCTTGGCCGGCCAATATCCTTTCTGTCCCTTTCGACTCGTTTTGCATACAATAAAGGGAAAGTATCTGCAGGAAGGTGTTGAATATGCGAATTTTACTGGACGGGAGGCAACTGCCGGTTTCGGTTCAAATCAATAGAGACTTGCTGCTCACTCTCAAAGCTCTTGCGTTAACGCAAAACTGGCGTATTCATTATAATGCGGCCGCCGGCATCGTCTACCTCAATACAACCGAGCATCAGACCGCTGCGCGCGACAGGCAGGCTCTGACCGACGCAGAGCTGGAGAGCATTCGCCTCCTTGGTAAGGTCATTTGCCTCGATCCCGGCCACGGTGGCAAAGATCCCGGAGCAATCGGCCCCACTGGAACCTGTGAGAAGGATAACACACTGGCAATCGCGCTGTTATTGCGGGAAAAGCTGGAACGGAACGGGGCAAAAGTCATTATGACCCGGGAGGATGACCGTTCGATCGCCCATGACAGTGCCACTGTGCAGGAGGAAGCGGAAGCGCGTCTGACAGCCATCAAACAAACGAAAGCTGACTTAGCAATCAGCATTCATAACGACAGCTTTATTCGGCCAACGGTCGGCGGCGCCACAACCTATCACCATGGCGGTGCTGAAGCGGTAAAACTGGCGGCCAGCGTGCAAAAGCGATTGACGGAAACGCTTGGCGTCAATGATCGCGGCGCCAGATTTGCCAGTCTTTTTTTGCTGCGCTACGCGCCTATGCCCGCCATAATCGTAGAAACCGCTTTTATCTCCAATCCGGACGAAGAGTTGCTGCTGGCAGGTGAAGATGGACGCAGCCGGGCCGCCAATGGAATTTTCGAGGGAATAGCCGGGTATTACCGCCTCTGACCGCAGGGACGCCAACCGCGTCCCTGCGGGCTGTATAAAGGCGGCCTGAGTCGCTAATCCTAAAAAAGCCGCAGCAAACCGCCGGCAATTTATACCTGAAGCACAGGATTTTTCTTTCCTGTTAGCCAATAGTATTAAGATATGCTTCAAACTTAGCCTGACTTACCCTGATTTTTGAAGCATACTCTACAGAAGCGGTTTCAAAAAGGAGTGTGACTATGTCGATTATGCCCAAAATTGCATCTGCTGTATTAGGAACCCTGCTATTCGCCGCCGGGGCGGAAGCGTCTTTTGCTCAGGAGCATGGCAGCGTGCCGCCGCGTAATGAAATACAGGATGAATATAAGTGGAAACTGGAAGATATGTATGAGAGCGATTCACACTGGCAAAACGAGTTCAATGCGCTGAAGGCCTCGCTAAACACGATAACTCAGTATAAAAACAACTTGCAGCAATCAGCCGACCTGCTGCTGGCCTGCTTAAAAGAGCGTGATCGCATCAATATGGCCGCCGAAAAACTGTTTGCCTACGCCCGCATGCATCGCGACGAGAACAATGCGGATGCCTTTTATCAGGCAATGACAGGCAAGGCGGAATCGTTGCTGAGCGAAGTCGGTGAGGCCGGCGCATTTATCGAGCCGGAAATTTTATCCATCCCTGATACCCAGCTTGCAGCCTTCAGGCAAACCGAACCCGGCTTGTCCGAATACGACTTCTTTTTTAAGAACCTGCAACGCCAGAAGCAGCATGTGCTATCCCCGCAGGAAGAAGAGCTGCTGGCGCGGATGAGTGAAGTTGCGGAAGCCCCCGCTAACACCTTCAATATGCTGGCCCACGCTGATTTGCGATTCCCCCGGATCACGGACGGATCGGGCAAATCGCTGCAGCTCAGCGAAGCCCGTTACCGGCTGTTCATCATGTCAGAGGACAGGCAACTGAGGCAGCACGCTTTCGAAGCGCTGTTCGGCGCTTATAATCAATATCGCAATACCTTTGCCTCTACATTAGCCGGCAATGTAAAGAAAAATATTTTCCTGGCCAGCAGCCGCAACTACCCATCTGCGCTGGAGGCGGCGCTGCAGCCGGCCAATGTGCCTGTATCGGTATATGAAAACGTCATTGCCACTGTCGAACAAAACCTGCAGCCGCTGCACCGCTATGTTGCCCTTAAGCAAAAAGCGCTCAAGCTGAATAAAATTCATATGTATGACCTGTATACACCGCTTGTGGCGGACATCCGGTTAAACTACAGCTACGAGCAGGGCCGGGATTTGGTGCAGAAAGCGCTGCAGCCGCTTGGCAGCGATTATTTAACTGTCCTTAAACAGGCGCTTGATAATTCCTGGATAGATGTATACGAAAATCAGGGCAAGCAAACCGGCGCCTATTCCTGGGGCGTCTATGGCACACATCCGTTCGTGCTGCTCAACTATACCGATCGCTATGACGATGTCTCCACACTGGCACATGAACTGGGTCATGCTCTCCACAGCTACTATAGCCATCAGCAGCAGCCGTACATCGATGCCTCCTATACGATTTTTTCAGCTGAAGTCGCGTCCACAACCAACGAAACACTGCTAATGGAATATATGCTGAAAAACACAGCCGACAGGCAGACTCGTCTCTATCTCATCAATCAGTATCTGGAACAGGTACGGGCAACGGTTTATCGCCAGACTATGTTTGCCGAGTTTGAAAAGGACCTGCACGAAAAAGCAGCTGGCGGCGAACCAATCACCGCCGATCTGCTGGACGGGATGTGGTATGACTTGAACGTCAAATATTACGGACCCGATATCGTAGTGGATCCTGAGATTAAGGTTGAATGGGCCCGAATTCCTCATTTCTATTCCAGCTTCTATGTGTATCAATACGCCACCGGTTTTTCGGCGGCAAACGCGCTGGCCGATCAGATTCTCAAAGAAGGAGCGCCTGCGCAGCAGCGTTATCTGAACTTTTTAAAAAGCGGCGGCTCCGATTATTCAATCAATCTGCTGAAAGACGCAGGCGTCGACATGTCTTCACCTCAGGCGATTGAAGTAACGCTGACAAAGTTCTCCCGGCTGCTGGATGAACTGGAAACTCTGCTGTAAACAACCGTCTCACCTTACGCTAAGCCCAATCAGAAAGAAGCCAGCGAGATTGAACAACACCAATCCCGCTGGCTTCTTCTATCCATATAGCGGTTTACTCAACAAGATGGATTCGCAATTATTCTTTGGATAACTCAGCTTCAGTTCCTGCCGCTCTGCTTGCCGGCATTGGCCCCACCCTTTGCCGGCACACCCGCTTGTGTTGAATGTGCCCGGGGGGATGTTTTGGCGTGCACCCTGTTTTGCTTGGGCAATCTGCCCGGCGACTTCTCCGCATTTACGGGTTCTCTGCCTGTCCGGGCAACCTTTATTGCCGGAAAGTTATTCTGCAACGGGTAGGGATGCTCTGTGATCACGGTTAATTTCTTCCCAATCAGTTTTTCAATATCGCGCAGTTGGCTTTTTTCATCAAAATCGCAAAACGATATGGCTACGCCGCCCAGCCCCGCCCTGCCGGTTCTGCCAATGCGATGCACATAGGTCTCCGGTATATCCGGCAGATCATAATTAATGACATGCGACAATTCATCAATGTCGATGCCTCTTGCTGCAATATCAGTTGCAATCAATATCCGCAGTGATCTGTCTTTAAAATTCGCTAATGCCCGCTGCCGCGCTCCTTGTGATTTATCGCCATGGATCGCCTGTGCCATCACGTTATGCCTGGATAACTGCTTGCTAAGGCGATCCGCCCCGTGTTTAGTCCGGGTAAACACCAGTGCGGAGCCAATGTGTTGATCATTGAGAATGTGCAGCAGCAAATCCTTCTTACTGACTTTATCCACCATATACAAATATTGCTCAATACGCTCCACGGTTGACGACACCGGGGTGATTTCTATTCTCATCGGCTTGTGTAAAATCGTACCGGCCAGCTTGGCGATATCCGGCGGCATCGTAGCTGAGAACAGCAAGGTTTGCTTTTTCAAAGGTGTCTTGGCAATAATCCTTTTCACATCATGGATAAATCCCATATCAAGCATACGGTCAGCTTCGTCCAGAATCAATATCTTGATGTGTTCTATCGTAATAATCTTTTGATTGAGTAAGTCCAGTAATCGTCCAGGCGTTGCCACCAGGATGTCGACCCGTTGTTGTAAATTTTCTTCCTGCGGTTTTTGCGATACACCACCAAAGATCACACAACAGTTTAACCTGGTAAATCTCCCATAGGTAGTAAAGCTCTCATAAATTTGCTGCGCCAACTCTCTGGTCGGCGTAACGATCAGGGCCCGTATCACTGACTTGGCCCGCTGAGGAATTTTTTCTTTGCTGAGCAATTGAAGCGTGGGTATCGCAAACGCAGCCGTTTTGCCGGTACCGGTCTGGGCGCACCCCAGTAAATCTCCGCCGCTTAATATAATCGGTATTGCCTGCTCCTGTATCGGGGTAGGCATTGCGTAGTTTTCCATTTCCAAGGCTTTAATAATTTCAGGCATAATAGCTAAATCTTTAAACTGCATAAGCACTCCTTTAATCGACTATCGTTACAGTTCAGTGTATCTTTTTTGCAGACATTAAGCAAGCCAGGAACGCATTGCAGTTCCTTATTTCTGCTCAGTTCCCGCTGTATTTCCACAAGCAAATCCCTCACCCCTCGAACCGGTCGTTAATCAGTACTTTCTAAAGAGGCGATGAAAAGGCGCCAACGACGAGTTGTGATATGTTGATTAACGACCGGAACCCGAACATTGGCCGCAGAATATCCTCCTCACTCACGATGCTTTGGCGCCCCGTTACCATATCCAACACACCAATTCCGCTTATCGTTTTTTTCATTTTTGTTTATTATAGCACATATTTATACGAGCCATAGCAATATTAGGAGTAGTGAACCCATCAGGCTGGCGAAAAAAAAGCGCCGGCAAAATAAGCGCCGGCGCGAAGTAAGCAGCGATTCCTCATGTATGCACGCCTGACGCTCCTGCGTCACAGCAGGCTGCGTAAATAATGCAGGCCGTAATTGGTTACAGCAACCTGGTTCAAAATTACCTGATCAGGATCGGTCTTATTACGGTCTCTCACCAGTACCGCCCCCCGAATCAGCCCTTCATATTGCAGCAACTGAATATCGCGATTAAAGGCCGCCGCCTCCAGCTTCAGTTCGTCATGCCGTACTGTCCGTCGCATATCCCGGTTTCCCTTCTCATATTCACGGTAAATGGCCATCAATACTTTTTCTTTTGTCGACATTATACGCTCCCCCTATTAATGCAACTATCTCTATGCATATGCCGGAGTGCAGCCCGCTATGCACACTTTCAGGCCAGAAAAAAACAATGGCGACATCGCGGAGGCTTCTTGCTTAATTGCTTATATTTAGGCACTGCCCGTCAAATACTAAGAAGCGTATTCCGGAATAGTCTGCAAACACGTCTGCGGAAAGGAAAAAGGAACGCGCCATGCCGAACGAGCAATTGCCCCGCTACCGGCCAATGCTGGCCAAGCTTGCCAGCAAACTGCCCCCTGACAGTGACAACTACGGGTTTGAAATAAAATGGGACGGCATTAGGGCCATGAGCTATATCGAGGCTGGCAAGGTCCGTTTCATCAGCCGCAATGGCTTCGACATCACGTTCCGCTACCCTGAATTGCATGCCTTGCCGCGGCGCCTGCAGAACCAAGTCGTTATTTTCGACGGCGAAATTACTGCCTTTGACGCTGCGGGACGACCTTCATTCCAGTTGCTTCAGCAACGAATGCGTCTGGAAAAGCCGGCTGTGATCGCCCAGTCGGCCGCCAGCATTCCTGTTACCTATATTATTTTCGATCTGTTATATAGCAACGGTCAGGAAATGACCGACCTGCCATACCGGCAGCGCCGGTCAGAGCTTGACAAACTGGGATTGACCGCCGGCGCCTGGACAGTACCGCCGTACTACACCGGCCAGGCAGCCGATTTCCTGGCATCCAGTCGTAAACTGGAGCTGGAAGGCATTATGGCCAAGCGCTTAGACAGTCTCTATCTGCCCGGCAAACGCAACGGTGACTGGCTGAAAATAAAAAATATCCGCCGGCAGGAATTTGTGATCGGCGGCTGGACTGCAGGGGCAGGCAGCCGTGCAGCGGGAATCGGCGCTTTGCTGCTTGGCTACCATGACCGGACGCCGGAGCTTGCCGGCACCGGCCAGCCTCAGCGGCTGATTTACGCCGGCGCGTGCGGCACCGGCTTTAGCGCCGGAGAGCTCCGCCGCCTGCGGCAGCGCTTACAGCCATTGACAATTGCCACCAACCCATTCGCCTCCAGTCCGCCTAAATCTGCTATCACCTTTGTCCGGCCGCAGCTGGTCGCCGAAATTGCCTTCAGCGAGTGGACTGCCGCCGGTACACTGCGTCATCCCGCATTTCTCGGGCTGCGAACCGATAAGGAGGCTGACTGGGTTATTCGCGAGTGCTAACACACGCTGAGGGAGGTATGTATAGATGCCGCGTCCGATGTGGAACGGATCAATCAGTTTCGGGTTAATCAATATTCCGGTTAAGCTGTTTAACGCCGTTAAGCGCCGCAGCATTCATTTTCACCAATTGCGCGCCTCCGACGGCTGCCGAATCCGGCTCAAAAAAATATGTGAAACCGACGGCAAAGAAGTTCAGTCAGGCGAAATTGTAAAAGGTTATGAAATTTCCCCCGAACAGTATGTGACGGTTACCGCCGGCGAGCTGGAAGCCGCGACACCCAAGAATACCCGGGCGATTGAGATTGAAGATTTTGTCGCTTTGGCTGAAATTGATCCGCTCTATTTTGAACAACCGTATTATCTTACCCCTGACAAAGGTGCCGCGAAGGCCTACACGCTTTTATTGACGGCATTGGCGCAGACTGAAAAAATTGCTATTGCCCGGTTTATTCTCCGCAATAAGCAATATCTTTGTGCCATTCGCCCGTCAGGCGACAGGCGGGCTCTTACGCTGTCGACGATGCTTTACGCCGATGAAATCGTTGCCGCCGGCGATTTGGACGATTTGCCGGCAGATGATGCGCAGCCGGGTGAACGCGAGATGAAAATGGCTGTCCAGTTGATCGAGTCACTGACGACAGAATTTCAGCCTGGCAAATACCATGATGATTACCGGCAGGCACTGCTGACACTGCTGGAGAAAAAGGCGGAGGGCGAACTGATTGCCGCGCCGGCCGCAGCGGCGCCGGCGGGAAAGGTAATAGACCTGATGGCCGCACTCGAAGCCAGTTTAGCCGCAGTGGAAAAAACGCCAAAAGCCGGCAGCGGAAGGAAGAAAGCCCGTGCCCGTTAAACAAACGCTTACCGTAGATGGCAAAGAGCTGACCTTGAGCAGTCTTGACAAAATATTTTATGAAGATGGTTTTACCAAGGGGCAAGTTATTGATTATTATATCCGGATTGCTCCTGTATTGCTGCCTCATATCGCCAACCGGGCAATGAGTTTGAAACGCTATCCGCATGGCGCGGCGGGAACGTTCTTTTATCAAAAGGAATGTCCTGCTAATCGCCCGCACTGGTTTTCAACCGCTCCCATCTGGAGCGACAGCCGCGGTAAACCAATCAACTTTTGCCTTATCGACAGTCTGCCCGCATTGATCTGGGCGGCTAATATGTCGGTATTAGAGCTGCATCCGTCGCTGTCAGCCATTCCTTCTGTTTCCTGTCCGACCGCGTTGGTGTTTGATCTGGATCCCGGCGAACCGGCCTCCATCATCGAGTGTTGCGAAACAGGCCTGCTGCTGCGGTCGGTGCTGGCTGCCCATGGCCTGGCTAGCTATCCCAAGACCTCCGGTTCTAAAGGACTGCAGATTTACGCGCCATTAAATACGGATTGTACATACCAGCAGACCAAAAACTTCGCCAGAGAACTTGCCCAGGCTATGGAAAAAGCCAGACCGGACCTCATCGTGTCCAAAATGCGAAAGAACCTGCGGCGCGGTAAAATCTTCATCGACTGGAGCCAAAATGACGAACACAAAACCACGGTCGCCGTTTATTCGCTGCGGGCCAGACAGCGGCCTGCGGTCTCGACCCCAGTCTCCTGGGACGAAATTACGGCGGTTCATAAAAGCCGTGATCCCCGTCTGCTTGACTTTAGCGCTCCAGAGGTGCTGAAACGGGTAGAGCGCCACGGCGACCTTTTTCAGGCGGTGCTGACACAACGCCAGCACCTGCCCGGCAGCAAAAGCAAAACGGCGGTCGGAGCGACCGCCGTTGAAAATCCTGCTATTTTCACTGAGTCTGATTACCAGTCAGACACATTCCCGCATTAACGCAGCAAGCTGATTTCAACCGCCTGCCTCATAGCGGTTTTAGCGCAAACACGACCATGCCGCACCGGTTTGTCGGTTAACGCTGCCAGCGGTGCCGGAACCGTCAGACCGGTCAAGTCGGCCAACTCCGCTAACAGACGCGGGCCGTCGGCGCAAGCAGCGGCTTCCCCGGTCAGGGACTCAATCACACTGTCGGCAAACTTGAACGGACTGGCTGTCGCAACAATGACACAGGGAGTGCTGTCACCGGTTTGTTGTCCATAGTGTTCAGCAGCCAGCCAGGCAACGGCTGTGTGCGGGTCCAGCAGATAATGATGCTGTTCATATACCCGGCGGATGGCTGCCCTGGTGGCATTATCATCCGACCAGTCGGCCCAGAAGCGACGGGATACCTCCCGCCCCACGGCGTCGTCAACCTGATAGCGGCCGGTCAGATTAAGCTCCGCCTGCCAGGAGCTGACTTTGGCGCTATCTTCACCCGATAAATGATACAGCAGCCGTTCCAGGTTGCTTGACACCAGAATATCCATCGACGGGGACAGCGTTTTGTGGAAAGGCCGGTTGCGATCATAAACGCCGCTGGCAATAAACTCGGTCAAAACATTATTCTGGTTGGAGGCGCAAATCAAGCGGCCAACCGGCAATCCCATCCTGCCCGCGTAATAGGCAGCGAGAATATTGCCGAAGTTGCCGGTTGGAACGGCGAAATTCAACGGCTGGCCGCTACTGATGCGACCGGCCTTAAGCATATCGGCATAAGCGCTGAAGTAATACACAATCTGCGGCAGCAGCCGGCCCCAATTAATCGAATTGGCTGACGACAACCGGATATGTTCTTTGGCCAAATCAGCCGCCAGTGCGGTGTCGGCAAAAATCTGCTTTACGCCGGTCTGGGCATCGTCAAAGTTGCCTTCGACGGCAACGACTGAAACATTTTTTCCTTCCTGCGTGACCATCTGCAGCCGCTGTATCTGGCTGACGCCGTCCTGCGGATAAAAGACTACGATCTCCGTACGCGCGACATCGCAAAATCCTTCCAGGGCCGCTTTGCCTGTGTCGCCGGAGGTCGCAACCAAAATTGCGATCCGGTCAGCGCAGCCGGTTTTCGCCAGCGAAACTGACAATAACTGTGGCAGCAGTTGCAAGGCCATATCTTTAAACGCCGCCGTTGGGCCATGCCATAGCTCCAGCAGCGCCGGTCCATCCGCAAGCAGCCTTACCGGCGCGATTGATTCCACGGCAAATTTAGCGGAGTTATAGGCGTTGCTCAGACACTGCTCCAGCTCGGATTCACTGAAATCGGCAAGAAACTGCCGCAGAACCGCTTTGGCCCGATCCTGGTAATTCATTCCGACCAGTGCCTTGATAAAGCCCTCGTCAATTGCCGGAATCCGTACAGGCACATACAAGCCCCCATCGGGAGCGATTCCTTCAATAACCGCTTGAGCGGCAGTTGCCGGCTGCGCCCATCCGCGCGTACTCTGATACATGTATCCCCCACCTTTTTAGTTTTCGGCTCGTACAATTTGCCGTAAAACAACCCGGCCGCTGTTATGGCGTACCATCATATCCGCCATAACGTCCATCATACTGTTTAAGGCCGAATCCGTTACTTCCTCATCCGCATAAATCACCGACAGCAAACTGGTTGAGCTCAGCTTAACCGCAGTACGCAGACTGTCCGAAGTGGGATTGCCGAAAACGCCCTGATTATCGGTTAGGAACGGCTTGCCCGCCGCATCAATCGTATTGCCGCTGATATTGACATAACTGCCGGTGTCAGCCAGCCGGTAGCAAACATCCCCTTCAATCGCCGCGGCATCATAAAGGCCAAACGGCAAAAGAAATTTTATTGAACAATAGTTATTGACATCGACCGCGCTATTCACATAATACACGCCTTTATTCTGCAGCACCCGGCGGATAAGCGCTTCTGAAGCGGGCCGGTAGCGTGACGGATCAAACGCCATTTTCTTATACATGCTGCGAACAGCTAAAATCCGGGGCAGCTTCGGCAGCAAATCCAATTGATAGGCGTCGGACGCTTCCTGCTGCAGCTTGATAAATTCCTGCGTTAAAGCAGGCGTTGAGCCTCTGACGCTAACCTGCTCGAAATGCATGCAGCCCAGGCGGCAACCGGGAACCTTTCTGGTAATACTCTCGTCAATAATCAATTTTTGCAACTTCAACTGCCGCTCCCTTCTATAAATCTCATGCCGGTACCGGGCTGTCAACGGATAAGATCCGCCATCTTCGCGCCGGCGGCTGCGGCCAGCTGCTGCGCCGGCAATATAAGCTGACAGCCCCGGACGCCGGCGCTGACCGCAATCGCCGGCCACTGCCCGGCGCTTTCATCGACAAGCACAGGAAAGTGCTTCTTTGCCCCCAGCGGCGAGACGCCGCCACGTATATAACCGGTTAAGGGACGAACATCCTTTAGCGGCACCAGCTCGGCTTTCTTATTGCCGCTGACGGCGGCGACCTTTTTCAGATCCAGTTCGCTGTCGCCCGGAATACAAGTCAATAGCACCCCGGTCTTGTCGCCGCGTACGACCAGCGTTTTAAACACCTGCGCCGCCGGCATGCCAACCTTGGCAGCCACCGCCTCCGCGCCGAGATCGGACTCGTCAACGTCATATTCTTTTAGACTGTATACGATGCCCAAACCGTCTAACAGGCGGGCGGCATTGGTTTTTTTCATTGGCTTATCCACCTAACCATGTATAAACAAGTCAGCGCGGTTGCCCGCGCCGCTCCTAAAAATCAAGTGACATACACTTTACTTTGACTTCGGGAATTGCCTCCAGCGCGTGCTGCAAATTCCGGAGCGAAATGTCATCAGCGTAAAGCTGCAGCAGGATCAATCCGTTCGGGGAGCAGGCGTCGCCTGTGGCCTCATGCAAACCAAGCCGCACCCGGATATAACAGCCATATTGGGTAAGAATATCCTGAACCTTTACAGCAGTTTCCGTTCTTCTTGCCTGGACAATCGCCATAATCACCGTACACTGGTTCATTAGCAATCCCCCCGTCAATTTTCTATTCCTGTTTTATTCCGTTATTCCGGTCGAAAATCCTGCCGGCTATCGCCGCTGTTTAAACAAAATTTGACAAGTTCAACCACTTATTGATTTGACTGATCCGGACGCAAGGTGATATAAGCGCCCAGATTTTTAAACCAGAGACTGGCCGCCGCTACCCGGTTAACTGCCTGCGCTACTGACGGCCTGTCCATGGCGCCGTCAAGATCGATAAAAAAGATATATTCGCCCAAACCGGTCCGGGCCGGCCGCGACTCAATCCGGGTCAAATTCACGCCGTGGCGGGCAAACTCGGACAGCATTTCATATAGTGTCCCCGGTTTATCGCCACGAATGCGGCAGACAAGCGACATTTTTGCGGCCCCGTCCGCTTCCTGGCGGCGGCTTAGCACGACAAAACGAGTTTGATTGCAATGCGTATCCTGAATGTCCTGCGCGAGCAGGGGAAGCCCGAACAGCCGCCCGGCCCGCAAACTGGCGATTGCAGCGTCGACGCATCCTGCCGCCGCCATTTCAGCAGCAGCCGCCGTACTCTCGACCGCCCGTATCTTGGCCTGCGGATAGGCTTGTTCCAGATAATGCCGGCACTGCGCCAGCGCCTGTGGATGCGAAGCAACTGTGGCGACTGCCTCCGCGGCTTTGGTTGAGAATAACGCATGCCGGATTGGTAAAATAATTTCCCTTACAATGAACAATTCCACATCGTGGGCCAGCGTATCCAGCGTAATGTTCACAGAACCTTCCAGCGAGTTTTCCAGCGGCACGACACCGCGATCGATCTGCCCGTCCGCCACTGCCCGGATAACTGACTGGATATCGGGAAAAGGCTGCATCGATGCGGAGGCTGCATCTGCAAACAACAGAGCTGCCTCTTCACTGTAGGTTCCCGCCGGACCTAGATAGCCAATCTGAATATTTTTTTCCATCAATCTACTCCTAGTAATGTTGTTGGATACTAGCCCCAATTAACCCAGCCCCGGAAGATCAGGCCGCGCATGATATCCATTGTTATTTGTTCATCCTCGAGCAGCAGTTGCGCAGCGTCAGCTGCCCCGATAATCGCCGGCTTCCCCAGCGCCAGGCAGCTGATGGCCGCATGTGAGGAGTATCCGCCATCTTCGACAATCAGTCCTGCCGCCGCTTCAATCAAAGGCACATGTTCAGCATCGGTAGCGGCGGCAACGATAATTTTACCGGCCACACGCTTGTTCAAATCATGCCGGGAGCGAAGCAGCGCAACCCGTCCACAGACAATGCCCTCGCCTACCCCCTGCCCTCTGAGAAGCACATCGCCGACAGTGATAAGCTGAATTGAATGGCGGGAATCCTGAACATCCATATTACCGATAACACCGACCACCGAGTCACCGTCTTGTAAGCATCCCGCCTGCAAGCAGGTATCAACAGACAGCTGCATAACGCTCTCCTGCCGCATTGTCCGGCGCGATAGCAGCGGCTTTACTCCCCATACCAGGCGAAGCCGGCGGGCAACCTGGGGATTTTGCGTTACCGCCAGGATCGGCGGCCCCTGATGATATTTGGCCAGCAGTCGCGGCGTCAGCCCCGTCTCCGTGGGAACGACAAAGGCCACCGCATTCATTGTCGCCGCCGCCTGGGCCGCCGCCGCACACAAGGCATTAGCCACCTGACTGGCAAGCACGCCTTCTGCCGTTAATTCGCCGCGACCGGTTAAATTCCCTTGCGCCTCCCTGGCTGCGTGCCGCAGCAGGCTTAATCCGTCGGCCGGATATTTCTGAGCGGCTTTGCCTGTGCGGACATAGACACCGTCACAGCCGGTGGCAACAGCCCTTGTCATCACATCGCCGCCGGGGCTGGCGCCACATTCGACCGTTTCTTCCAGACGTACCGCCAGATATGCTTGCTTGCCCGCCAGGGCGCAGAGGCGGACGCCTTCGGTCAAGTCCCGCATTTCCCATTCGGATGTCTCAAAGATTAAGCCGTCCGAGGCCCTGACAACAGATCGCATCTTCTCATACGACAATTTACCGCATAAGGCAAAAACCTGCATCCGGCTTTCCACAGCATCCAGGCTCTGCCTGACGGCAAGCACATCATCAATTATCTGTACACCGGCAATAATCACGCCGTCAATTTTAGCCGCAGCCAGCAGCCGCACCCGTTCCGCCAGTTCCGGCTGCCGCGGTGAGACTTCGGCCAGCACCGGAGTCAGGGCCGCCGCATCATGAGCGGCCTGCCATATTGCTCTGAGCTGACGGGGCCAGGCAGACGGACTCAGTTCTGCTGCCTGCAGGCAGAGTCCGTCCAGGCCTTGCTGCAGCAGTCCCGTCAAGGTTTTGATGCTCCAGCCCGCCTCAGCGCAAACAATGATTTTAGCATAGCATTGTCTGGCAAGTTCTTCCGGCGCAATTGGTTTATTGCCGGCGACATAATAGCCGCTGCCGCCGCGTACTTCAATCAATCCCACATACTCGAGCGCCGTCAGCGCCTCGCGAACCGATGAACGACTGACGCCGAACAGCGAGCTTAGCTCTTTCTCACTGGGCAGGCGATCGCCGCAATGGTACTGGTCGCTTTCAATCGCCTGCCGCAAATATTCGGCAATCGCCCGATAGCTTTTTTCCACTCCTAACCGCCCGTGCACCTCATCCATCTTACCGCCCCCATCAACTGTATGTTGACTTAAAAGATATACACTATATTCGATTTATGCCTCCGTTTACCTGCAAAAAAGCAAATTAAAACCGCAACTATGATCTTGTAGGATAACAATGAACGTACTATAATATAAGTAAATGTTGTCAGACAAATCTGACCAAAACGACTAAACACCGAACAGGAGGGGTGGTTGTGGCAATTGATGTTTTGCAAGACCTCCGGTCCAGTCGCAGGGAAATGACGGTTGTGAACGCGCCAGTAGCAAAGCTGGTCGAACTGGCAATCAGCCGCCGGGAGGGAATCCTGACCGAAACGGGGGCGTTGCGCTGCGCGACCGGCAAATACACAGGCCGTTCCCCCAATGACAAGTATGTTGTGGAACAAGCAGACAGCGCGGCCGATATCTGGTGGGCCAATAACCAAAAGATGGCGCCGGAGGCATTTGACCGCCTATACCAAAAGGTGACCCGCTATCTGGAGGATAAAGACCTGTTTGTCTTTAACGGCTATGCCGGAGCAGATTCCAATTATACGCTGCCGGTACGGATTATCAACGAATTTGCCTGGCAAAATATTTTTGTGCAGCAATTATTTATCCGTCCACATGACACAGGCTGGTCCGGCGATCACGAGCCCGGCTTCACTGTACTCGCCGCTCCCGGCTGCGTTGCCGACCCGGCTGCCGACGGCACTCGCTCGGAAGCGTTTATCATCCTTAACTTAGCTCAGCGGCTGGTCTTAATCGGCGGTACGCATTATGCCGGCGAAATGAAAAAGTCTATTTTTTCGGTTATGAATTACCTGCTGCCCAAACAAAACATTTTATCCATGCATTGCTCGGCTAATCAGGGCGGCAATGGTGAAACCGCATTGTTTTTTGGACTCTCCGGTACAGGAAAGACCACCCTGTCCGCCGATCCCGACCGTTTTTTGATTGGCGATGACGAGCACGGCTGGAGCGAATCCGGTATTTTCAATATCGAAGGCGGCTGTTATGCCAAATGCATTAATCTTAAGCATGAGAACGAGCCGCAAATCTGGGACGCGATCAAATTTGGCAGTATCCTGGAGAACGTAGTTATCGACGAGACCAGCCGTCATGTCGATTATGAAAGCGATGCGATTACCGAAAATACCCGTGTCGCCTACCCTGTAGCCTATATTCCCGGCAGTATCTATCCCGGCACCGGGGCCCATCCGTCTACGGTCATTTTTCTGACTGCGGACGCGTTTGGCGTGTTGCCGCCCGTGTCAAAGCTGACGCCGGAACAGGCGATGTACTATTTTCTTTCCGGCTACACCAGCAAGCTGGCAGGAACGGAACGCGGCATCACCGAGCCGCAGGCGACATTTTCCGCCTGCTTCGGATCTCCCTTCCTTCCCTTGCAGCCGATTGTCTACGCCGACCTGTTGAAGGAAAAAATAGACCGGCACCAAACCCGCGTCTTTCTAATCAATACAGGCTGGCAGGGCGGCGCTTACGGTATCGGCAAACGGATCAGCCTGCAATATACCCGTAAGATGGTAGCGGCAGCCATGGATGGTCATCTCGATCAGGTGGATTACAAGCTACATCCGGTATTTAAGCTGGCAATGCCGGTTAGCTGTCCCGGTGTGCCGGAGGCAATCCTCAATCCCCAAGCGACCTGGCCGGATGCGGCCGCCTATCAGATTGCGGCCAAAAAACTGGCGGCAATGTTCCATGCCAACTTCGCCAAGTTTACCGGCATCCCGCCGGAAGTTGTCCAGTCTGGCCCTCAGCTCGGCTAAGCCGGGTCATCCCCTGTCTCCAAGCTCCGGACCGCTCCGGAGCTTTTTTCTTATATGAAGCAAAAGCAAGCGCATAAACCGGCAGGACAGTGAAAAAATAACCAGAATACTTACTTAGGGCGTATTTCCGGACCATCCCCCGCCCACTGATGGCAATTTTTGCACCATGCCGCATTACATTGTTTTGAACTAATGACGATTATTCCGGCAAAAAATTGCCTTATCGGTATTCAAAAACCGCTTATCAGCGGACAGCAGCACTCGTGCGGGTGCGTTGCATTCGCTGAAAACAACCAAGGAGAAATGACGCATGAAAATCGCTCTTGGACAGATGAAAATCGAGCCCGGCCAGCCTGACCGCAATTGCCGGACCATGCTGTCAATGATTGCCCGGGCCAAGGAGCAGCAGGCCGAAATAATTGTTTTTCCCGAGCTGTCTATCCCCGGCTATCTGCTTGGCGACACGTGGGAGCAGTCCGCCTATCTGCGCGACTGCGAATACTGGGGAAATGAAATTATCAAAGCCGCCGACACGATTTGCGTCATATTTGGCAACGTGGCCGTCGACTGGCAAAAACGCGGTGACGATGGTCGCGTACGCAAGTATAACGCCTGCTTTGTCGCCTATCGGGGCAGGCTTTGGGGTCAGGACAACTATCCCTATCCTTTCCGGATCAAGACACTGCTGCCTAACTACCGTGAATTTGACGATGCCCGCCACTTTTATTGCAGCCGTAAATTGGCCGTCGAGCAGGGAGTGTCAATTAACGACCTGCTGCAGCCGGTAAGGCTCAGCCTGAACGGCCGGCCGCTTACGCTTGGCTGCATTCTGTGCGAAGACGGCTGGCCTGATGATTATTCGGTCAAGCCGGTGCAGCAGATCGCTGCCAAAGCCAAACCCGACCTGGTTGTCAACATCTCCTGCTCGCCGTTTACACGGGGGAAAAACAATAAACGGCACCGCGTTTTTTCGCAGCAGGCCCGTCAGGCTCAGGCGCCGCTGATTTACGTCAACAATATCGGACTGCAGAACAACGGTAAAACCGTCTACAGCTTTGACGGCTGCAGCACCGTATATAATCCCTGCGGTCAAGTCACTTTTCAGGCCGGCGCATTTGAAGAAACACTTTCCTGTGTCGACTCCCGCTTGCCGCCGGCCGGTTTGGCGACAACAGCCGATGACAGCGGTATCGACAGTATTTGCAAAGCGCTGCGTTTTTCTATTGACACTTTTTTGCAGGCAACCGGCATAAACAAGGTGGTTATCGGCCTGTCCGGCGGTATCGATTCAGCAGTCAGTGCCGCCCTCTTCGCCAGCGTGCTGCCGGCCGAGCAGCTGCTGCTGATCAACATGCCCAGCAGCTACAATTCGCAAACGACGAAATCACTGGCAGCGTCTCTGGCGGCGCGTCTGGGAACGTGGTATGGAGTTGTACCGATTCAGCAATCGGTTGAGTTGACTGCCCGCCAATTAGGACAGCTGGAAATCGCTAATCAGAGCGGAGGCAGGCTGAGCTTGAGCCTCTCGCCGTTTATGCTGGAAAATGTTCAGGCCAGAGACCGTTCCTCCCGCGTACTTGCCGCCCTGGCGGCAGCTTTTGGCGGCGGCTTCACCTGTAATGCCAACAAAAGCGAGTCAACCGTCGGCTATGCCACACTTTACGGCGATCAGGCGGGCTTTTTGGCGCCGCTGGCTGATTTATGGAAATATCAGGTTTACGAACTTGGCCGCTACTTGAACGAAACGGTATGGAAAGCAGAAATCATTCCCGAAGGCGTCTTCCGGGTTGTTCCCAGTGCCGAATTGTCTCCGGATCAGGCTGTCGATGAAGGAAAAGGCGACCCGCTGATCTACCCCTATCATGACTATTTATTCCGCGCGTTTGTCGAACGCTGGGATCGCGCCACACCGGAAGATATTCTCTCCTGGTATCAAAGCGGCGCTCTCGAGCAAACCATTGGCTGTGAGCCGGGACTGACGCGGCGGCTCTTTCCCGATGCCGCCAGCTTCATCAGCGATCTTGAGCACTGGTGGCGGCTATACAGCGGCATGGCTGTGGCCAAACGAATCCAGGCGCCGCCGGTACTGGCAGTCAGCCGCCGCGCTTACGGATTTGATCATCGCGAAGCACAGAATCCGCCCTATTTCACCGCCGCCTATCAGTCCCTGAAAGCCGCCCTGCTGCAGCCACCAGGAGGCAACCATGTATTGTGATGATGCTGAAGGTATGGTATTTCGCCCCCCCAGCGAGGCAAACAGTTTTATCCTGCGCGTAACCATTGGCTGCGCGCATAATCGCTGCAGCTTCTGCGCAATGTACCGCGATGTCCGCTTCCGGGTGCGGAGTTACCCGGAAATCAAGCGTCAGATTGACCATGCGGCCGCGGCCGCGCCCCGGCTTCGCCGCGTCTTTCTGGCTGACGGCAATGCACTATGCTTAAAAACAGAGCTGCTGCTGACAATCATGGCTGACCTGCGGCAGGCATTCCCCAAGCTCAGCCGGATTGCCTGCTATGGGGGCCCTGGCGATATTTTACGCAAAAGTCCGGCAGAACTGATCGCGCTAAAAGCGGCCGGCTTGCAAATCATCTATCTCGGAATCGAAAGCGGCGACGACGCGGTCTTGTCGGCAGTTTGTAAAGGAGTTACCGCAGCCCAAATGACTGACGCCGGCCTTCGGGTCCTAAACGCCGGCATCAAGCTGTCGGCCATGATTATTCTCGGCCTGGGCGGCAGGAAAAACTCCGCCAGGCACGCCGCAAACAGCGCCGCTGTTGTCAATGCCGTCAATCCAACCATGCTCAGCACCCTTTCACTGATGCTGCATGATGGAACGCCGCTGCGCCGGGCAGCCGATGCCGGCGAATTTCAACCGTTGTCGCCATATGAACTGGGTTTGGAGCTAAAGGAATTTGTCAGCAGGCTCGAAGTGACCAGTCCCTGTATATTCCGCGCTAACCACCCCTCTAATCTGCTGCCGCTCGCGGCGACGCTGCCGGTGGACAAAGACCGGCTGCTGGCCCGGATTGACGATGGCCTGGAGCTGCTTAAAGGACAGATCGAGCCGACCTATAACAACCAAGGACCTTTTTAACGAAAAAAAAACCGGCATATGCCGGTTTTTTCAGCTTGTTGAATACCAGGCCGTTCAGAAAGCCCCAGCTACTAGGCGGCCTCGCGAGCCCAGCAGCGACGCGTACGGAAAGGTAGGTTAGCAAGGGGACGCGCGCGCGGCCATTGCGCGACTCCTGGCGCTTTAGCGACTTAGTGTTGGCGGCATCCCCCTTGCGGGGAACAACGTAGACGGGGCTTTAGCAACGGACTGAAAAACCTTATTTCCAGGCCGTTCAGTCCCCGGAGAGCTGGCAAGCCATCACAGGCGCTTAGGCAAACAGCCGCTTAACCAGCCAAATCACCGCGGCCGCAGCCAACAGCAGCATGATAATCGGCAAAGCAAAGAACAGAAACGCGCCGATGACTAGAGCGATAATCAGCAGGGCCGCCAGCCCCGACCAGCTGCTGCCGCCGAAATGCAGCTGCCGGAAGTAGACGCGCTGTCCGCCGCCCTCGCGTCTTTCCTTCCGTTCATTTCCGTCCTGTTCAATCGTAACGCCTTCAAACGCTTCCCGCTCCTGCGGCGAAAGCACCGAAACCGGCGCCGGCTCTTTGCCGCAATTCGGGCAGTTAGCGGTTTCGTCTGTCAGGGGATAACCACAATGGGCACAGCGCATCTTATTACCTCCTTTCGACTGAGGACAAATAGCTTAGGTTTATCCATCCATTCACGACGAATACAACAGCAGCAGGAAACCTTCTTCACTAAGGTAACGCGGATCATGCCGCACCAGCCCCAGCGCGGCAGCCAGCCGGCGCCGGTTGCCGTAAACAGTGGCGGCGGAGACCCCGCTTTCCGCTGCCAGCGTCTCAACCGGCATAGTCAGCGGGCTGTTCAGCATCGCATAACAGGAGATGACTGCAGCCGCCCAGGAGCCGCTTTTCCGCGGCTTTACAGACGAAACGCCGCTAAAATCCCGCCACATGGCTTGCGCCAGCGATATGTCATACACAGAAAAACCATACTTCGGCATTAGCCGGCCCAGCTGTTCCGTCACCCGTGGATCAGCGGCGGCATCCTTTGCCATCGGCGCCGCTGCCGGCAGCGGCAATTGGGCGGTGACGTTCAGTTTGGCAAAAGAGGTCAGCAGCGTAATCGTGTGCCGGACCGCCAGACAGTGCCTGCCAATAAATTCATCCCATGAAGCCCCCGGCTTTTGGATAGAGAACAATTCCTTCAGCCGGACAACCTCCTGTCTGACGCGACGGCGCAGGTTTGTGCTGATCTCAATACTGGCGATATAATTGGTGGCAAACGAGCCATCGTCAAAAACATGCCCGAAAAACAGCAGACGCTTCATCATCCGGTTGTCAAACTCGGGATAGGGCAGGCGAAAGCTGGCTTCAGTAAACAGGTCAACACACTCCACCCACTCGGCATCAATAATCCGCTGTATAAAAAACACCTTATAGCGGGCTTGACTCAACTGCCTGAGCACGACTTTTTCGGGTTCGCTGAGACGGCTCTTGCTGCGCAGATAATGTGTAACCGGCGAAAGATCGTCTGCACGCAGATGATAGTCAAATAAAAAATAATCCCAAAAACCAATCCAGAATTCGGAAAACTGACTATCCTCAAAGACCGGCAGCGATTGCAGCGGACCAACATATAAATAAAGCGCGCGATGAAATTCCGCGTCGTATTCTTCCCGTTGGAAATAGCTGCCCATTTTCAGCATGACCTTCTCCAATACCTCAGGCAGAGCTTCCTCCGCCGGCAGCATCGGACTATCGTCCTCTCCCTCGCTTCTGTCCAGAGGCCGATAGGCATCGGCAACGCGGCTGATCGATAAATTCAGGCGTTTGCCGCCAACAATCTGCCGTGTGGCAGACTGCAGCGCACTTAGATCCGCGATCAGGCCGCGCCCGGCCAAATAACGATAAAATTCGTCAAGAACCGCAAAAAAATGGCGAACCGATTTCAGATTTGCCCGGAATTCTGAAGAGTTGAGATCCAGCCAAAGCACGGCGTCGGCATAATCCTCGGCTGTCAGTTCATCGAGTGATTGATAATGTGTATACGACAAATATATTTGCAAGGCCTGAATTTCTTTCCATAGCTGCTGCAATTGTTTATCAGTCAGTCCGCTCCACGCCTTCCGGCGCAGAAACCGTTCAATCCATTCCTGTGCAATAATTGACTGTTCGGTCAGTTCTTCTTCGAAAAAGACCTGCACAGCCTCATAAACATTTTTCATTAATTCGCCTATTCTCCTGCATCTAACGTTTAACCCGCAATGTCTAGTTATTATACCACTTTTTATTATATGAAACCAGACCCCGGTTGTGCGGCACTGGCTGCGTCCTGCCAATTGAAACCAGGTGAAAAGGAGCCTGCCGGTTTTAGCGGCGGCCTGCTTCCCGCCAGCGTTTTCAACCGGTATGCAGGCGTGCACAGAGACTGACGACGTGAAACGCCAGGCGGACCGCCTGGCGTTTTTGCCATTCACTTATCTTTGTCAGCTCTGCGCCTGCTGCCTTGCCAGGCGGGAATATCGCCCGCGCCAGCCTGACCGGCCAGTTAATCAGCGCTTATCTTGGGTAATTTCAGGTAGCGTTCCATCCGCTGCAGTACCTCGCTGTCTCCGACCAGTACAATCCGGTCGCCGACCGATAGGCGGGCCATCGGTCCCGGTGAAATCATCACTTCCGTGCCGCGGCGGATAGCGACAACCGTAGCCCCGGTATGCTGCCACATCTGCAGTTCACTGATCGTCTTGCCGACAACGTGATCGGTAGCTTCGACTTCAATTTCGATCGGATTGTAAGGAGTGAGGTTCCTTAACCGGTCCGAATAATTAATAATCTCGGTCAACATCGCTTCAAACCGGGCATCAAGCTCCTGTTTCTGTTTTAGCAGCGCTTCGATTTCCTGACGCAGCGAATAAACCGACTGTGAGCTTTTATAGTGCTCAATAAACGCATAGGCTTTTTCCGCACTGACAACGGTGACCTCTTTTCCCTGCGAGACGGATACAACGCCTTCCGTATTCAGCAGTCCAATCGCTTTACGGATGGTTTCCGGTGAAACATTGTACTGACTGGCAAGCAACGTCCTGCCTGACAGCTTGGCCCCTTTGGCAAAATCGCCGTTAACAATGCGTTGAGCGATGTCCAGGGCAATGGAACGGTACAGAGAACTGCTCTTCAACATTTTCCCTCACTTTGTCTTGATGGTGTTCTGCATCAAATTATATAGCCCTTTGCGGCAGATAACAAGTCATTTCAACGAAACATGAATAAGGGAGGGCAACAGGCAGGATAACAGTTCTTCTCAGCAGCCTGTTCACCGACGCCTGTCGTGGAGCCATGACTTGAATACAAAGTATTTACCGGGAAATGTCTTGAAATTCCCCCTTATTAGACTATAATAAATATAGAGACTTTTACTGCCAATTGCATAGGGAGTAGCCCTTACAGCAAAGCCGTCAGTACGGTGCCGGCGTGCCCGGCTTTGCTGGCAACAGGCGTTGCAGGCGAGACCTGCCGATATCGGCGAGGTCTCGTTTTTGTCTAAAGGAGGTGAACGCACATGCGGATTCTTATCCCCAAAGCCCTATCCGGCTAACCCGAAGGGGGAGTGATCATGAATTGGCCCAAAATTACCGGTTATGTCGGTATAACTTCCTGCATGATCTCTGTCGTTTCTCAGATTGCCTCCAGCATTATTCCGGAGCACGGCTATCAAAACCAAATACAGGATATGCTGCGCTGGTCCAGCTTTCTCTGGGCCTATACCATTTTTACGATGGCAGTATATCTGGCTAAATACGCGCAAAAGCCATCATACATAGTCTTTGGACTCGCTACAGCGTTGTTGTGTCTTTCAGTACGCGCAGAAGCGGGCTACAGCCTGGGGATTGGCTATTCCTTCTGGGCGTATGCAAAGCTGGATCAAAATCCGGGCTTGCCTTTTTGATCCAGGGACATCCTTCGTTGCCCGTTTCCAATGGCGAGTGCTTCCAAAACAAGGAATGCAAAATCGCAACTGGTTTTGACGGAAAAAGGAGAGGGAAAAATGAAAGAATGGTATCAATCATCTGTATCCGAGATTGCCGAGCGTTTGGTGACCAATCCTGAACAGGGATTGCCCTCCGCGCTGGCCGAAGAACGATTGAAGTCCGGCTACAATGAGCTTCCCGAGCAGCAGCATGAAACACTGCTGCAGAAATTCATCAATCAATTTAAGGATTTTTTAGTTTTGATCCTGATTGCGGCCAGCCTGATTTCCATCGCCATTGGCGAGGTCACTGATTCGATCGTGATTTTGGCCATCGTTTTTTTAAATGCGGTCCTCGGTGTTTTCCAGGAATTCAAGGCCGAAAAAGCCTTAGACGCTTTAAAGAAAATGTCGGCTCCTCACGCCAAGGTTATCCGCGACGGTGAGCAGCTTGTCATCCCTTCACGCGAACTGGCAGCGGGCGATCTTATCTTATTAGAGGCCGGTGACTATATCCCGGCAGACATCCGTATCATTGAAGCGATGAACCTAAAGGTTGAAGAAGCCTCCTTAACCGGTGAATCGGTTCCGGTAGAAAAAAGCACATTGCAATTATCAGGGCAGATACCACTGGCGGAGCGCCAGAATATGGGCTTTATGAGCACCATTGTCACTTATGGGCGGGGCCGGGGAATCGTTGTGGAAACGGCGGTAAACACTGAAATCGGCAAGATCGCCGGCATGCTTCAGTCCTATGAGGAAGAAGCCACCCCCCTGCAGCGCAAACTTGAGAAATTCGGCAAGGGCCTGGGGCTGTTATGTCTGGCCGTTTGTGCAATGGTATTTGCCCTTGGCATATATGAAGCTTACCTTGATCATCATCTGGATATGCAGGAAGCCAGTCTGATGCTAATGACCGCTGTCAGCCTGGCGGTAGCGGCGATTCCGGAAGGACTGCCCGCAGTCGTGACAATTGTGCTGGCGTTGGGAATGCAGCGAATGGTCAAGCGCAACGCGATTGCCAAAAGACTGCACGCTGTAGAAACGCTGGGCAGTATTACCGTAATCTGTTCCGACAAAACCGGCACGCTGACGCAGAACCAGATGACTGTCACCAGGCTGTTTGCCGCCGGCAAAATGTTTACTGTCAGCGGCGAAGGCTATTCGCCCGAAGGGCGGATCCTTTACAATAGCCAGCCGGTCAACCCGGCGGCGGAAACTGGTCTGGAAGCACTGTTAACCGGTTCGAGCCTTTGTAATGACGCGCAGCTGCGAAAAGACCCTGAGACAAGTGTCTGGGGAATCATTGGCGATCCAACCGAAGCCGCCCTGCTGGTCGCAGCCCGCAAGGCGGATTGTCATCCGGAAAAACGGGGGGACCGCTGCCTGCGGGTGCAGGAAATTCCGTTTGATTCCGACAGAAAGATGATGACAACTTTCCATCAGGACAGCGACGGCAGGATTGTCGCCTACATCAAGGGCGCCCCGGATATCTTGCTCAGCCGCTCCGCCCGCGTGATCAGTGACGGCGGCGTCCAGCCCCTGAGCGAACGGGAACTGACAGCGATTCAAGCTGCCAACAGCGAGATGGCCTCGCAGGCACTGCGGGTTCTGGCTGTAGCCTTCCGTGAGTTTGATCAGCTGCCGCCGCTATTAACCGCGGAAGCAATTGAAAACGAACTGACGTTCATTGGCCTGTTGGGTATGATCGACCCGCCGCGCAGTGAAGCAAAAGAAGCAGTCAAGCTTTGCGCCGCTGCCGGCATCCGTCCGGTTATGATTACCGGCGACCACCCAGACACGGCGTTTGCGATAGCGCGTGAGCTGGGTATTGCTCAGCACAGCGGCCAGGTACGAACCGGACAGCAGCTGAATGAATTATCGGCCGATCAACTGAGGCAAACCGTGCGGGAGGCGAATGTATTCGCCCGTGTCTCGCCTGAGCATAAGGTTGCGATTGTGGAGAATCTGCGGGCAAACGGTGAAATTGTCGCCATGACCGGCGACGGGGTCAATGACGCACCGGCCCTGAAGCGGGCAGACATCGGCGTGGCAATGGGCATTACCGGCACCGATGTTACCAAGGAAACGGCAGACATGGTCGTGACCGACGACAATTTTGCCAGCATTGTCGCCGCGGTTGAAGAAGGGCGCGTCATTTATGCCAATATCCGCAAATTTGTATACTTTCTCCTGTCCTGCAACACGGCGGAAATTCTCGTTGTCTTCTGCGCCATGCTGATCGGCTGGCCGGTGCCGCTGCTGCCGATTCAGCTGCTCTGGGTCAATTTGGTCACAGATGCATTTCCCGCGCTGGCCCTGGGCATGGAGAAAAAAGAGCCTGACGTAATGAATGTGCCGCCCCGTAATCCGGATGAACCGATTCTAAACCAGGTGATGAAGCTATTCATCGGCTTGCAAAGCATTGTTATGACGATCACCGTACTGGGCGCTTTTTATTACGGCATGCATATTGCGGACGGCGACCTTGCCACAGCCCGCACCTTTGCCTTTGTCACGCTGATCAACAATCAGCTGCTGTGCTCTTATTGCGCCCGCTCCGAACACTACTCCGTATTCAAGCTCGGCCTGTTCAGCAACAACTACCTAAATGCCGGCACCGCGTTCTCCTTTGTCTTGCTGATTGCCGCCCTTTACGGGCCGCTGCATGCGCTGTTCCGGACGATTGAACCCACACTGGCCCACTGGGGCGTACTGGCCCTGCTGGCGCCGCTGCCATTCCTGGTTGTGGAAATCGTCAAACATTTCTATAACGGCAGCCAGGTCAGCGCCAAACCGGCCGCCGCGCCGCCGGCCCGCCAGCCATAACCGGATAACAGTAAAGACGGGAAGCCGCAATGCGGCTTCCCGTCTTTGCTGTTATAGGGAATTGCGATAAAAGCGGCTGCGGTGATGGCTGAACTCAAACTCCAGTGTCTGAACAGCGTTGCAGACGGCTTCCCACTGCGGAGAATTTGCCGCCGCCTCGCTGAGACGTGTCCAGATAAAGCGCAGGACAGAACCGCCCCGCTGCAGGCCGTGGTCATACAATATTTTTTTAAACATGATATTAACTAAGAAGTTTTCCAGCAGTTGATCGCTGCGGCTGACGCTTGCCCCGGCGCTGCCGGCGGCGGCCAGCCGGTCATAATTGTCGGCGGCCAGGCGGCTGATCGCGCTGCCGACGTCACCGGCAGCGGCGCAAAGCTTATCAATTGTAGCTATGATCATGGCGACTCTATCCGCCAGCGGCCAATCCCGCCATTGCAAAATATCAATAAAGTGCCGCTCCAGTTCAAAATAATAATGCAGCGGCTGACTTGGCCTGTGCTGCTGCGGATAAACATGAGTGACATACTCCTCTGAATAGATCAGCGATGGCCTAGCCTCGGAGCGGATAAACTCGATAGCGGCTGCCCCGGCCAGCTCGAGCACTGCCGGACAGCTGAAGCTCAGGGTCAGTTCAACGCCGCGGGCCGTATCCATCGGATAGCGAGGAAAGGTCCGGCAGACCGCGTCCAGATGATCATGCCCCGCTTCGCGCTGCAGCCGGCAAAGCTGGTTTGCCTGAAGAAACCAGCACTGCCCCTGCGCCTGCGCCTGCTTGGCGATCATCGCGTATTCACCAAAACCGGCCCTGTCAGCCGGCACCGGCAAAAAAGCCTGCTGAAACTCCTCACTGCGGCCCGTCCGGCCGAATAAAGCGGCATTGCGTTGATAACAAGCCTGATCGACGGTTACCTGCCAGTCGTTTCGACAGCACTCGCCACACATGCGGCATTGAAAATTGGCAAAGAGATCGGCGTAAATGTACAACATACCTAACCGACCCGGCGGCCGCCAAGATAAGCCTCCATGACGCGGGGATCGGCGGCGACAGCATCCGCCTTGCCGTGCAGAACCGTCCGGCCGGTTTCCAGAACATAGGCATAATCGGCAATTTTTAACGCCTGCCGCACATTCTGCTCTACCAGCAGGATTGTTGTACCTTCGCGGTTAATCTCCTCGATAACCCTGAAGATATCGGCAACCACCAACGGCGCCAGCCCCATCGACGGCTCATCCAGCAGCAGCAGCCGGGGGCGGGCCATCAGCGCCCGGCCAATAGCCAGCATCTGCTGCTGGCCGCCGGAAAGAGTGCCGCCGAGCTGCTGCTGCCGCTCCTCCAGGATCGGGAACCGCCGGAATACGGCTTGGATATCCTCCCGGATGCCATTATCGGTACGCTGGTGCGCTCCCATCTCCAGGTTTTCCAGCACGGTCATGCGCGCCAGGATACTGCGGCCTTCAGGCACCAGCGAAATTCCCAGCGAAACGACTTGATGCACAGGCATGCCGATTAAGCTTTTATTTTGGAAGGACAAGCGCCCCTGTTCTGCCCGCAGCAGTCCCATAATGGTCTTCATCGCCGTCGTCTTACCGGCGCCGTTAGCGCCGATCAGGGAAACAATCGAGCCTTCCGGCACCGACAGGGTAAGATCCTTCAACGCGCGGATATGTCCATAGCCGGCGGCCACTTGCTGAATTTCAAGCATCTACGCGTCCTCCTTCCCTAAATAGGCTTCAATGACAGCAGGGTCCTGCTGAATAACCGCTGGCCTTCCTTCCGCAATCTTGCGGCCAAAGTTCAGCACCACCAGCCGGTCACAGATATTCATCATTAGATGCATATCATGCTCGATAATTGCCACCGATTTTCCCATTGCCTTGATCCTGGCAATCAGCAGCCGCATATCCTTGGTCTCACTTTCATTCATGCCGGCGGTCGGCTCATCCAGCAGCACAACCGCCGGATCAGCGGCCAAGGCCCGGGCAATCTCCAACCGGCGCTGCTTGCCGTATGGCAGTGCTCCGGCGGGGGTGCCGCTATCCTGCTCCAGCCCCACCAGCCGCAGCAGTTCAGCGGTCTGCTCACAAACACGGCTTTCTTCCTGCCGCTGCCGCCGGGTTCGCCACACGCTCTGCCAGAGACCGGCCTCGGTGCGGCTGTGCGCACCTACCATGACATTCTCCGCGGCGCTGATCTGATTAAACAGACGGATATTTTGAAACGTACGGGCTATGCCCCGTCTGACAATCGCGTGCGGCTTCAGCCCGCCAAGTGTTTCGCCGCGAAACGAAACCGTTCCCGCCGAGGGAGCGAACACGCCGGTAATTAAATTGAATAAGGTGGTTTTACCGGCGCCGTTAGGACCGATAATCCCCAGGACCTCTCCCTGGCCGACGCTAAAGCTGACATCGCTCAGCGCGGCCAGACCGCCAAAATTTTTGCCCAGCTGACTAAGCGTTAGCATCGTCAACAGCCTCCTTTCCGGCGGCCGCTGCCGGCAGCGGCCGTTTGCGCCAGCGCTGCCGCAGAGAAGTCAGCCAGGCCTGGCTCAGCAAGCCGTGCGGCCGGAAGATCATCATCAGTACCAGCACCGAACCATAAATCATTTCCCTGAATTCGGCAACCGACCGCAATAGCTCCGGCAGCAGCGTCAGCAGCACCGCGCCCAGCACCGGGCCCCAGACCACATCACTGCCCCCCAGGACCGCAAACAACAAGATTTCCACCGCCCGGTGATAAGAAAAATCTTTCGGACCGATGTAAAATGTTACGTGAGCGGCCAGCCCGCCGGCAATCCCCGCAACCAGGGCGCCGAGAAAAAAGGCCAGCAATTTATACCGGGCTGTATGAACCCCAGACAGCTCTGCAGCATGTTCATCGCCCTTAATGGCGGCAAAAGCCCGTCCAATACGCGATGCGTTCAGCCGCAGGCAGAAAAACAACAGCAGCGCCAGCAAAACCGCCAGCAGCAGAATAACGGCAAGGCTCCCCAGCTGCTGCTGGCTTAACCCGCCGGCGTCGGCCAGGCCCAATTGCTTAAGTCCGGCGCCGAAGATCGAGCCAAGCGAGGGAATCCCCGATAATCCCAACGCTCCATTGGTAATCTTGAGATTGAGAAAAATAACCCGTACAACCTCGCCAAACCCCAGTGTGGCAATGGCCAGGTACAACCCCTGCAGCCGGGTAGCGGGAATGCCGATCACCGCCGCCGACAGGCAGGCAGCTACCCCGCCCGCCGGAATAGCGGCATAAACCGGCCAGCCCGCCTTAAGCGTAAGCAGGGCCGACGTGTAGGCGCCTACGCTCATGAAGCCGGCGTTGCCCAGGGAAAGCTGACCGGTGGACAGAGTAAGATAAATGCTGATGCCCAGCATCGCATTGATCAGAATAAAAGTGATAATTTGCAAATAATACGGATTCAGCAGAGCGTCCAGCATCCTCGCTACCTCCCCTCACCGCTGCTGCCGAACAAGCCCTGCGGCCGCACAAACAACAGTATGATAATCAGGCCGAAGGCCACCGCCTCGCGATAGGACGAAGCTCCGTAAGCGACGCTGAGGACTTCCGCCAGCCCGACAAGCAGGCCGCCGATCATGGCGCCCGGGATATTGCCGAGACCGCCCAGAATCAAAACCGCCAGGCCTTTAAATCCCATCGGTATCCCCATCGTCGGCTCAACCGCGTTGAACGCAAGGCCGATCAGAACGCCGGCCACCGCTCCCAGCCCGGATGCCAGCATAACTGTCAGGGCAATCACTTTTTTAGTATCAATCCCCAGCAAGCCGGCGGTCTCCAGATTTTCCGCCGTGGCCCGGATTGATTTGCCAATCCGGGTCTTTGCCAGCCAGAAACGCAGCGCTCCCATCAGTCCGAACGAGACAGCCAAAATAATCACCTGTACCAGCGAAATCCGGATAACACCGGTATCCAACAGTGTTTGGGAATACAGCGGCGGAAAAGACTGCGCCTGCGGTCCGAATACTTTCAACGCCAGGCTTTCCAAAAAGATCGACACCCCGATTGTACTGATGAGAGGCGCCATATGCGACGCCTGCCGCTGCCGCAGGGGACGCAGGGCCAGCCGCTCCAGCATATAACCCAGGCAGGCCCCGGCAAGCATCGCTCCCAGCATGGCTGCAAAAATATTGACATTGCCAACCGTGACCAGCATTAAGCCGACAAAAGCCCCGATCATAAAGATCTCGCCATGAGCCATATTGACAATGTTAAGAACACCGAAGATTAACGTATAGCCGAGCGCGATCAGCGAATAGGCGCTGCCGAGCGTAAGACCGTTTACCACTTGCTGCCAGAACATGTTTTCCGCCCTCGCTCTCCTTATTTCAGTTCCGTAAACTGCCCGTCCTTAACCAGCAGGACATTGGCCTCCATCGCCGGATTGCGCTTGGCGTCAAAGGCAAAGGTGCCGGTTACGCCATGAAAATCTTTTATTGCCGCCAAACTGTCCTTAAACTTCTTGCGGTCGCTGACCGTGCCGGCTTTCTCCAGCGCCTGAGCGATAATGTGCATTGCGTCATAGGCCTGAGCGGCAAACTGGTCCGGCTCTTTATTGTATTTAGCTTTATAGGCGGCAATAAACTGCTTAACCTTGGCATCGTCCTTGCCGGGGAACCAGGGACTGGCGACGACAGAACCATCAGCGGCCTTGCCGGCGGCTTTAATCAATTGCGGCGAATTGAAGCCGTTATTACCGACAAACGGCACAGTCAGACCAATCTCCCGCGCCTTCTTCAAAATCAGCGCCGCTTCCTGGTACAAGCCCGCCACCATGACCGCATCCGGCTTCAATGCGGCAATTTTCGTCAACTGAGCCGAATAATCCGTATCTTTGTCGGCAAAGGTTTCGATAGTAACAACCTCAAGGCCGTTGTCTTTGACAGATTGCTCAAATGTTTTGAAGCCGGAAACCGCGAAATCATTGTTATTCGAATACATAATAGCAACCCGTTTGAGACCGAACATCTCCTTAGCCTTTTTTACCGCATGAGGGATAGCCAGCGATTCCGGCAGTGAATTGCGGAAAATCGTATCCCCAATTTCAGTAATCCCCTCTGCCGTGATCGAGGTTCCCATTATCGGCACACCGGCCTGAACGGTAATCGGTCCCACGGCAAACATTTCACCACTCAGCGTCGGGCCGATGATGCCAACGACACTATCCTTATGAATCAGCTTGTTAGCCGCGTTGATCGCTTCATTCTTTTCCCCTTTTGAATCTTCAAAAATTAGTTCGATTTTTACCTTACCGGCAGCGTTGATTTCGTCACGCGCCAATTCAATGCCGTGGCGGATTGCTTCGCCATAGGCCGCGCCGCCGCCGGTCAGATACGAGATAACGCCGATTTTGGCCTGTGTCCCGGCTGCCGGAGCCTCATTGCCTGCCTTAGCGCCGCCGCAACCGGCAACAGTAAGCGCTAACAAAACAACCGCCGCGCCAATACCCGTTATTTTCCTCAAGCTTGTTTTCATCGATACATCCACCTTTCATTTGCTTGCTGCATACTGCCCTGTCTCCCGAAGCCAACGCTTTAAAGTCCCCTAAAACTAAAATCGCCCCTACCAGCGCAATTTTGCGCTGGTAGGGGCGATGCTTCGCGGTACCACCCTACGTTGTACTCAATACTATCCGGCTGCGCCGGACTGCCGCGTAACAGGCGGCGGCCGCTTTCGTCTACTTCCGTACCGGGGCACGGGGATCAACCAAAGAGTTCCCGGGTGAGTTCGGCTATAATCACGCTCCGGCTCGCACCAGCCGCCGGCTCTCTGCAGCGCTTCCCTACAACCTTGATCCCGGTCATTACCGTTAGCAATATGACCTTGTATTTTGTATTTTTATCAATTATCCCAGCTGGCTTTAGTTTTGTCAATAGGGAGAGTGTAAACTTTTTTATTATCGCCAACCCATCCGGGCCATCAGTGTAAACAAACTGACTTGTTCTGTGGCTCCAGTTGCACCACTGTCGTAATTGGCCAACAATTTCAAAGATTTTTGATAAATTTTTGAAAAATCCCTTTACTATTTACCTAAAGCAGTGTATATTAGTAATTGCCCGTATGTCGGTAAACTAGTCATCTGTCCTTCTCATTCTCGAAGGGACCTTGATGAGTTAATTCCAAGACTATTAGGGTAATCGATGATTCTGAGGAGGACTCAAACATGTCTCAAGACAAAAACCTAACTTGCCGCGATTGTGGCGCTGAATTCGTATTCACCGCTGCAGAACAGGACTTCTACGCTGAAAAAGGCTTCACCAACGAGCCTGGCCGTTGCCCTGATTGCCGTCGTGCCCGTAAACAAGCCAACAATGGTGGTGGCTTTGGCGGTGGCCGTCAACAACGCGAAATGCATGAAGCTACCTGCGCAGCATGTGGCGTACAGACCCAGGTTCCGTTCCGTCCGAGCGGCGATCGTCCTGTATATTGCAGCGATTGCTTCCGTCAAAATGGCGGCGGCCGTCGTTATTAATTAGCCGATCAAGCCCTCTGTCAAATGACAGAGGGCTTTTTTAATTATATGCGCTTACCCCGCAGGCATGAAAAAACAGCTGCCGGTATTCGCAGCTGCTTTTTCATGCCTGACGCAGTTTCCCGCTTTTACTCTACATCGAATATTTTACCCGGATTTAGAATCAGATTTGGGTCCAGCGCCTTTTTAATGGCCCTCATCATATTCAATTCAGCTGCCGGGGTAAATTCCTGCATCAGTTGTTTGCGCTTATAGCCGATGCCGTGCTCGCCGGAAAGCTTGCCGCCAAGACGATAGACAGCCGTATACAGTTCTTTTTGCATAGCGTCGATTTTTTGATCCCAGGCCTCATCCGGCATGCTGCCTTTGAGAATATTCAGATGAACATTACCGTCGCCGGCATGGCTGGCAGTCCGCGCAACCAATTGATACTTGTCGCTGAGCAGGGCAATCTCCCTCATCAACTCCGGTATTTGATCAACCGGAACGACAATGTCCTCTTTGGCCATGACCAGGCTTTCATGCCGGACAGCTTCGGCAAAGGCCTTGCGGGCCCGCCAGATTTTCTGAGGATCGGCGACCAGCACGCTCAGCGCGCCGTTATCTGTGCACAGCTCGTCAAGCAGTACGCTTTTATCATCCAGCAGGTCCTCGGTGTCCGCTTCCACCTGCAGGATGATATAGTGGCCGTTGTCGCTGTGGGGCAGTTTTTCATTCAAAAAGTTCTCTACGCTTTTAATTGTCACATTATCCATGAACTCAACGCAAGTCGGCGTCACGCCGGCCTTAATTACTTTGCCGACAATGCCAACAGCGGAATCGATATCGGGAAATATGGCCAGCAGATCGACCACATGACTGGGCAGAGGCATCAGCTTCAGCGTGATGCGGGTAATAATCCCCAGCGTTCCCTCTGATCCGATTACAAGCTGTTCCAGGCTGTAGCCAGTCGTATTTTTGGCCAGGCGTCCGCCAAGCTCAACAATTTCACCGGTCGGCGTTACTACTTGCATGCCGTATACCTGATGTCTTGTTGTTCCGTATTTTACCGCCTTGTTGCCGCCGGCATTTGTCGCTACATTGCCGCCAATGAAGCAGCTGTCGCCGCTGCAGGGATCACCGGCGTAGAACAGCCCCTGCTCCTTGGCCGCCTTTTGTACATCGTCTGTCCTAACGCCGGGTTCAACCACCATGAATAAACTTTCGGTATTAATTTCCAGTACCCGATTCATACGCTCCAGGCTGACAACAATACCGCCGGTAAGCGGTACGGCGCCACAGGCAAGTCCGGTCCCGGCTCCCCGCGGCACAACCGGAATCAATTCGCGGTTAGCCAGCTTCAGGATCGCTGCCACCTGTTCTGCCGAATCCGGCAGCACGACCGCTTCCGGCAGATGGTGATAACGGCTGTCAGTCACCTCATCATGTGCATACGGTTCCATTTTCTCCGCATCAGTGAGAACATAACGTTCGCCGGCAATTTGCCTGAGTTCGGCGAGGATGGCATCTGTAACCGAATGATAGTGTTGCATAATCAACCTCCAAATAGTCGTTTATTTAACAAGTCCCAGCCAATTCCAATAGGTCAATACCACAATACTCATGAAAACAGCCGCAAACAGACTCATTACCGCACCGGTCTTCATCAGTTCGCCGGCGGTAATGTGACCGGTTCCCATGGCAACAGCATTAGGCATATTGCTGACTGGCAGCAGATATTGGTGCTGCATATTCATCCCCAGTATCAGGGCGAAAATCATTGGATCGGCGTTAATCGCCGCCGCGTGGGCAATAATAATCGGAGTGAGGGCTGTCGTCTTCGGACCGCCGCCAGTAAAAAAGATCTGCAGGGCCGTCACAATCCAAATTAAAAGAATCATTTGCAGCGAATGCGACATACCGGCAATCGGAGCCAGCAATGTGCCTGCGATCCATTTCGCCGCGCCCGAGCCGGCCAGCGCCGCTCCCATTGACAGACCGGCTCCATAGAGAATAAACACATTCCAGGGGACTTTGGCCGAGGCTTCCTTCCAATTCATAATCCCCTTGCCGGGCCACATCAGCAAAATGATTGACAGCATGCCGACAATAACGACATTAATTTTATGCATGGCATCCGTCGCCCACAACAGCAAGGTTAAGACAAATACGATCAGGGTGTATACTTCCCCGCGGCTCAAACGCCCCAGCGCCGCCAATTCCCGCTGAATATACACATGTCCCTGGCCCAGATTCTTGATTTCCGGCGGCCACATGGCACGCAGCAGATAAACAGATAAAAACGCCATCAGGAAGGCTGGCGGACCGCCGATGCGGAACCATTCCGACCACGAAATCGTCTTGTTGGTGGCAGCCTCGATAAGACCAACCGTAATCGGGTTGCCTACATGTGCCGTTAAAACACCGATACTCATCATCGTACCGCTCATGGCGACAATGAAGATCAACGCCTTGACAATATTGGACTGCCCTTGTTTGGCGTTAAACGCCTGGCCGATTCCCAATATAATCGGCAGCATCAACAGCGTCCGCGCTGTAATTGAGGGAACCAGAAAGCTTAGCACCGCCATTACGCCGGCAACGGCCAGATAGACTTTATCCGCCGAGCCGCCGGCCAGGTTGACGACCAGCAGTGCGATCCGTTTCGACAATCCCGACTTTTCCATACAGCCTGCCATAATAAAGCCAATGACAATCAGCCACAACGAGGTGTTGGCATAGCCGCCGAAGGCTCCCGCCACCGTAGTCGCATTCAAAGCCGCCAGCAAAAAAACGATGAGCAGTCCGCTGAGCGCATCATCAATAGCCTGTGTTACCCACACGACAATGGCAAACACGGCTACTGCCAGAGACGCCTTGCCGGCGGCCTTTAACCCCGCCACCTCCGGCGTCAGCCAGTTAATGGCCGCCAGGCAGGCGAACGCCACCAGCAATTGCGCCCATTTTTTCATGGTCATACGCTTCCCTCCTTCTAGTTTATGGTTACCAGATCGCCTATAGCCAGTATAATTATGACATAGATTCAGTAAAAATTCATGCACTTTTTTTGGCAATAAATGTGAATGAAATCACATGCAGACGCCGGCTGCGGCCGGACAGTCCGCTACATTCCGCTACGGCAGAGGAGTTTAGCCGGCAACTGCGAATATCTTTTATAGCAACAGTAAAAGGAGAACGCTATGAGCAGCACGCATCTCTATTTCAACTCAGTCATCGGCAGTCAGAAGCCGGAAAATATTATCAACCACAGTACAGCCTGCCCTTTTTGTGACCGCGGCGCGCTGACCGGCATTCTGGATCAGGACGGCGACATTGTCCTGCTTAAAAATAAATATCCGGTATTGGAAGAAGCTGTGCAAACCGTACTGATTGAGACCGCTGACTGTAACGGGGAACTTTCGCGATACCCCAAACAGCACTTGTACCGTGTCATCCGGTTCGGCATCCGCCACTGGCTCGAAATGGAGCGGAACCCCGACTTCGCCTCCGTTCTCTTTTATAAAAACCATGGCCCGTTTTCCGGCGGCACGATCCGCCATCCGCACATGCAGATCGTCGGTCTGCGTCAAATTAATTACCGGCCGCAAATTAAGCCGGAATACTTCATTGGCGAGACAATTGACAGGCGGCGGGATGTTTGCCTGAATTTGTCGACGCAGCCGCGCATCGGTTTTTTCGAATTCAATATCAGCGGCAAAACACTTGAGCAGTTGGAGCAAACGGCGGATTATATCCAAACAGTTGCGCACTACATCCTGAATCACTTTCACCGTCACTGCCAAAGCTACAATTTGTTCTTTTACCAGCTTGAGGGTCAGGTAATCGCTAAACTAACGCCTCGCTTTGTCACCTCGCCTCTGTTTATCGGCTATGGCATTCCACAGCTTCCCAGCCGTTTTTTCGATGTGATCAGCGAAATGCGCTCGCTTTACTTTCAGTAGTCCCCGGCAGGCGGTCGCGTCTCTATTTCTTTTATTTTCCACTTGTGTTACTGTGGAAAATGTGCTATGCTTCAAGTAAGCACAATCCTACTTGCTCAGGTTCTCGCGGACATCAACTCATCGGAAGCGTTTTCGATCGGTTAACTTCCCTTCAACCTGTATGTTTAGGTAGTGTGTTTTTTTTACCGGTTCCCCTTATCCGGTTGATTCGTCCCATTGACAAGAATCCCCTACTAGGTTAGATCATGCGTATCCCGACAACTAACTCCATGTAAAGGCTGGTTTCGATTCCATTTGATCAGTTACTTTATCGGTTTTACGAACAGCGAAAACCGCGAGTGGTAGGATGGGTGCTTATAAGTAAGAGAGAAGGCTACGCCTTCTCTCTTTGTTGTCATAATCGTTTTCTTGGAGGCGATCATTATGCGAACGGCTGTCTCGTGGCTGGGGGGACTGGCACTG
The DNA here is from genome assembly GCA_900542835.1 of uncultured Pelosinus sp. GTDB lineage: Bacteria > Bacillota > Negativicutes > Sporomusales > Acetonemataceae > Anaerosporomusa. The sequence continues at coordinate 40,559 of UQPB01000007.1, forward strand.
GCTATGGCTGGAGCTTATCTGGCCTGCACCCTTTTTCCCGCTCCGCCACGGCCAGAACTGCTGGCTTATTTTACCCCCGGGCAAATTGCGGACGGCCGCGCCTATAGTCAGCCGCTGCGGATCGCTTTTATCCTCGGCACCGGCCTGCAATGCGGCCTGCTGGTCTGGTTAACGGCCGGCCAGCGCGACCAGGCGCTGTCGCGCTGGGCGCTAAAGGCTGCCGGCGGCAGGCCGACCGCCGCCTCCCTGCTACTGCTGCTGCTGCTCCTGCTCGCCCTGCAGCTAATTAGCCTGCCGTTAGATTTTTTCAGCGGCTTTCTTTGGCAGCGTCAATGGGGCTTTGCCACCGGCGGCGCCGGCGCCTGGCTGCTTGATCATCTGAAAAGCGAGACAATCATACTGCTGCCGGCGCTGGCAGGCGCGGCCCTGCTGCTGACGCTCATGCGGCGCCTGCCCCGGCTCTGGTGGCTGGCGGCGGCTGCACTGCTGTCAGTATGGATTATGGCCGCCTCCTACTTATGGCCGGTATATATCTCGCCTCTGTTTAATCGCTTTACGCCTGTCAGCGACCCGGCCGTGACGGAAATGACAACCCGTCTGGCGGACAGGGCCGGCCTGCCTGTCAAAGAGGTGTTGATGATGGACGCAAGCCGGCGAACCAGCCGGGCTAACGCCTATTTTGCCGGTATCGGCGACACGCGCCAAATTGTACTCTATGATAACCTGCTGCATAATTATTCAGTCACAGAAATAGAGGCTGTCGTAGCCCACGAACTGGCACACTGGCGGCAAAACCATATTATCAAAGGCGTGCTTTGGGGAATTGCCGGTAATATTATCGCCTGGGGCTTCATTTTTCTGCTGCTGCGCCCCCTTTGCAGCAGACGCCGGCAGCCTCCGCCTCAGCTCTGGCTGTTCATGCTGCTTTTTATCTATTTAGGCTCGTTTATTACCCTGCCTGTCCAGAACCTGATCTCGCGGCACATGGAACGGGAAGCGGATGCGATCGGCGTGATGCTTACCGGCGATCCGGCGGCAGCAATCCGGCTGCAAATCAGTCTGGCTGTCAAGAATCGTTCCGATGTCTATCCGCCCGCCTATATCCGTCTATTTGGCAGCCACCCCTCCGCCTATGAACGAATTATGGCGCTCAGGCCAATGGCGCAGTGAATTCAGCGGCCTGAGCGGTATTCACGCCAGTGCAGCCAGGACATGCAGCAGCTGAGCCAGGTGCCGCCGGCGACAAAACCGGCCAGAACATCGGTGGGATAATGCACGCCCAGATAAATGCGGCTGACTCCGATCAGAGCCACCACCGCGCCAACCAGTAAGAAGACCATGCCGCGTTGGCGGAAGGAAGAAAAGCGGCGGCTGAGCAGATAGGCTAGGAAGCCGTATACACAAAGCGATACCATCGAATGCCCGCTGGGAAAGCTGTAGCCCGATACTTCAATTACCGCAATCTCCGGCCGCGACCGGGCGAACAGCACCTTCAGCATTTGATTCAAAACTCCCGCTCCGGTCAGGCATACAAACAGGGCCGCAGCTTCTCCCCGCCAATCGCGGATTACAAAAATCGCCATCATCGTCACCGTCAGCAGCAGCAGTGCTTTTCCTGATCCCAGCCAGGTAAATGCCAGCATCACCGAATCCAGTGTCTGTCCGGCGGGAAAACGGATAATAGCAGTTACGGCAGCGTCAAAATCCTGCAGGTCATTTTCATACAGGGTTTCCGCCGCCAGCTCGCTGAACAGGGCCAGAAACATTGCACTGACGGCCAAGCCAAAGCCAACGGTTAAATAGGGATGTCGCCGCAGTCCGGCTAAATAATCTATAATCGTTTTTTTCATGCATGCCAGAACCTCCATTTCTATTAGTATAACATAACACCCCCTTTTGCGCATTGCGCAAGGGGGTGTTATGTTTAGCTCTGCGGGATGTCCCGCCAGGCCGCCTCTTCGGCGGGGATCCGGACTGCAAGCAGCAGCAGGGCGTTTAACAGACTGATAATCACTGCCGTGAGCCACGCGTTAAATAGCAGTGGCACACAGACAAGCTCTACGGCAACCGCCAGGTAATTCGGGTGCCGCAGATAGCGGTAGGGACCGCTTCTAACCGGCGGCCGGCCGGCAATGCGCAATATCCGGGTGTTCCAAAACCGTCCCAGGCTCCGGATGCACCAATACCGCAATCCCTGCGCCATCGCAAACAATAGCAGCCAAAGTGGCCAAAGCCTGCTTAATTCCTGCCGCCAGTAACCTTCGCACAGCCAGCCCGTCAGCCAGGCTCCGTGCAGGAAGAAGAAGAAGACATAATGCGCCTTGGCGTACTCCTTGCCGCCTGCTGCCAGCATCCAGGCGCGATTGGCCGCGGCAATACGCAATTCAGCCAACCGCTGCAGCAGGATAAAAATAGCTGCTGCGACCAGAATTACCATCGGAACAGCACCATCTCGGCACTAAAACCCGGGCCAAGGGCAAGCAGCACACCATAATCACCACTGGGCGGCACCGCATGCAAAAAGCTGTTTAATACAAACAGAACGGAACAGCTTGACATATTGCCATAATCGGCCAGTACATCATAGCCGTACTTAAGATTAGACGCATCAATATTCAGACTGTCGGCATAAGCGGCTAAAACCTTGGCGCCGCCGGGATGAACGACAAAATGAACCACCTCATCCGCCTCGATCCGCCATAAACGGCAGGCATGCGCCAGCAGGCCCGGCAACCGGTCGCGGATCATCGAGGGGATATCGCGGGAAAAGCGTACTTTCAAGCCGCTGTCAATTAAATCCCATCCCATTACATCCTCGCTGTCGGGAAACAGCATGCTGCAGGCGTTAAGAATCTCGGGCCCTTCCCCTCGAGCCGCCAGCACTGCCGCTGCTGCGCCGTCGGCGAAAATACCGCTGCCAACCAGGTTCGATTTTGAGAAATCTTCGCGTTGAAACGTCAGGCTGCACAATTCCACTGCAATCAGCAGCACCGCTGCGTAATTGCCGCCGTTATGCAATTCGGCGGCGCGGGCCATGCCGGCTACGCCGCCGGCGCAGCCCAACCCCCACACAGGAACTCTGACGGTGTGAGGAGATAAGCCCAGGCGCTGAATCAGGCGGGCATCAAGCGTAGGCGTCGTGATGCCAGTGGATGAAACAAACACCAAAGCGCCGATTTCCTCAACGGCAATTCCCGACCGATCAATCGCCTCGGCCGCCGCAGCTTCCGCCAAACGCAGCGCCTCCGCCGCATATTCCGCGTTGGCCTCGGCAAAGCTATGCGCCTGGCGATACCACTCCAGCGGCTTGGCTAGATAGCGCCGGTTGATGCAGGCATTGTCAAATACCGGCAGCAGACGTTCGATGTGGCTGACGCGGTTCTGGAACAGGGCTGCGGCAAACTCTTTAATTTCCGTCTGGGACAGGCAATAGCCGGGAACAGCGGTACCAATCGCCAGAACGTTTGGCTGATTCATACTTTCACCTTCGATTCCCCATTTTTTCGTCAATGTCAGGCTGTATAGCCTATGACGGCAGCCTGAAAAACATGTCTGGGGAATGTCCGGCTGCTTTCTGAAAACAAAGCAGCGCAAGCCTGACGTTAGAGCCGGCTGGCGCTGCTTTAATTCATTGCTCTGCGTTCTCGCCTTCCGCTTCCTGACCGGCGGGTTTCTGCCGCTCAGTTTCTTGCGCTCCCGCCTTTTTAGCCGTCGAAGCTTCCGCAGCGGACTGCCCGTGGCCGGCATCAGGCCGGACCGGGATTAGGGAGGCCGCGACCTTCTCCAATTCTTCCTGCGGCTGGCTGCCCTCAACCGTAACCTCTACGCCGTTTATCTGACGGGTGGCCTTATTCAGACCCGCGGCAGTCGTTGCCGCCCGGGCCGCCCGGCCTGACACGGCGTCCGCCCCGGCGGCGCTGCCAGCGCCGTCCTGGGCTTGGCGCTTAGCGCGTTGTGTTACAATGATTTCTTTCTCGCTGTTTTTGCCATAGATCTGCCGTACCGTACCGCCGGCTTCGGTGGAAACGGTATCCGCCGGCCGGTCAGGCAGAACCAGCAGCACTGTTTGCTGCGACGGTGCTGCGGCTACAGCCGCCTTTTCGCTCCCCGGTTCCGCTATTCTGGCAACAGCCGCCGGCGGCTGGGCCGCGCGCTGTGACGGTTCTGCCGGCACAGCGGCTTTAGCTTTAGCCTGCGGCTTGGCCGATCCAGCGGCTTTATTAGCCGGCGGCGGTTCTGCCGGTACAGCGGTTTTAGCCTGCGGCGGCACTGCCGTATGGCTGGTTTCAGCCGCTTGATCCGGCTGGCTCTTGTCCACAGCCGCCAGTTGTATGCTGGTGGAAGGCGTCTGAGCCTGTTCCAGGCCGCCTCCGGGCGGCCCCTGAATAGAAACGCCGGCAAACAGGAGCGCAGCGGCGGCAACCCCACCGATGGCTGTCATCAGCCGCTTGCGGCGGCGGCGGGCAGCAAGATCGGCATGAATCCGTCCTGCTAATTGGCTGATCAGGGCGGTATCCTCGTCTGTTCGTCCATAGCGTTTAACCGACAAAGCTGTATCAGCCAATTGCCTGACCTCGGGATCGGCTGAGTAAAAATCCAGATTTTGATTAACCGCGTCAATTGCCTGAGAGACTTCCTCGCTCTGCGTCTGCTGTTTCACCATCATCACCACCTAACCAGGGTTTGCTCCCTGAAATATTTTTCGCAAGTTTGCCAAGGCCCGCTGCTGCAGCATCTTGACAGCCGCTTCGCTCTTATTTAGTCTGCCGGCTGTGTCCTGCACCGACATACCGTGCAGCAGACGCAGCTCAACTGCCCGCCTCTGCTCCTGGGGCAGCTTCGCCAACGCCGCCGCCACTTCTTGCTGTCGCTCTCGCTGCATAAGCCGGTCCTCCGGTTTTTCCGCCGGATCCTCCAGCAGGCCCCGGTAGTCGGCGACATCCACAGTCGACGGCGTCCTGCCTTGCCGGCGCCAATAATCGGTAATCAAATTCAGGGCAATCCGCCCCAGATAGGTACGGAAAGTCGCCTTGCCTTCCTGATAGCGCGGTAAGGCACGAAAAGCCCGCAAAAAGGTTTCCTGAGCAATATCCTGCGCGTCATGCGCATTGCCAATTTTATAAACAATAAACTGATAAACCGGCTTCCAGTGAAATCCGATTAATTCATTGAGCGCAGCCCGGTCTCCCGCTTGCGCCGCCGCTATCAGCTGTTTCTCAGTCTGCGCCATGAGCATTCAATCCTTCATTAGTTTTAACGCTGCGAGTAAAAAAAGGTAACGAAAGTACTGCCTGCCTATAAATTCAATTTGCCCATTCGACGCCCGGGCCATACCGGGCTGTTGCAAACGATACGCAAGACACCAATTGCCCGGAAACAGCGAGAACGTTTTGAACCGCCAAGACGCCATGCGCGCTGCGCACGCCGCTAGGAAGCACGGCGCGCGCAGCGCGCGACTTTGCGCCGGCGCAAAGCGCCGGCTGGTGTTGCTTTAACCGGTTTATTTCGTTCCCCCTGCTCAATGCGCGCCTACATTTCGGGCTTTTGCGCCAGACTCGTTCCGCTTAATCCCATCCAGCGCGTCGCCGCGCCGCAGGTCTGTCAGCAGCCGCGAATCCGCGGCACGGTTAAACTGCCCTGCGGCATCAATACAATCCGCGGCTTTGGACCAAGCCGGGAAAATGCCAGCGCCAGCGCTTCCTCCATGCTGCCGGCGGGAGTGAACAGCAGCAGGCGGGCAAACTCCGGCTCCATCGCTGAAACCAGAATAAATTCCACGTTTTTCATCAAACGGGTAACCGCATACGCCTTGTGAGCGCCAATCTGAAAATCCGCCTTTACCATTGCTTCGATACGCTCCGGCGTTTTATAACGGCGCATCCACTCCTCATAAACAGCGGAACCGGTTCCCTCACGGCATTCTCCCAGTAAGATTACCACGCCGCCGTCACGGACTGCGCACCGGACATTATCCATTGTTTTCTGCATCTGGTAGACATTGATATCCTTGGGGAAGCCGCCGCAGGTGGCGATGACCAGGTCGGCAGGGGCGTCAAGTTCGGCGCCGTATACGGCATCAACCAATTTGCAGCCGGCCAGGTGTGCCTGAATATAATCGCCGGCAAACACAGCCAGAAATTCTTTTTTCTCATTAAGCACCACATTCAATAAAAAGGTGGGACGGTGCATCTCTACACCTTCAATCTGATCATGATAAATCGGATTGCCTTCAAGTTTGCCAATCCGGGCCTGGGGATCAAAAATCATACTGTGGTTTTTCCGGATTGTCTCATAGGCGGAAACGCCCGGAAGCATCGCTTTGCGGCCACCGCCAAAACCGGCAAAGAAGTGATGCACAATGCTGCCGGTGCAGATGATATGATCAGCCTGTACGACCGCATTGTGGAACCAGACCGGCGTACCGCGCGAGGTCTCGCCAAAATAGCTAAACTGAGCAAGATCCTTGGCGTCACTGTTGACCATCTTTACCCGCTTTGCCACGCTCTCGCCCACTTCATGCGCCATTTCCGCTTCATTCATCAGGCGATGGCTGCCCAAGGCGAACACAATCGTCATATCCTGATCGTTAATGCCGGCAGCGTTCATTTCATCCACTAGAATCGGCATAAAGACATGACTGTTGGCCACCCGGGTCGGATCATTGACGATAAACGCGACGGTTTCGCCCGGCCTGACCAGCTCCCGCAGCGGCTTGCAGCCAATCGGTTCCGCCAGCGCCTGCCGGATAGCGGCGGCAGGATCTGACAGTACCGGATAGTCTTTGATTTTCAGTTCATTACTTACCAAAGCAGGATCCAGTCGAAAACTTAACTCGTCTTTGCCGTACGCAAACGTATACTCCCGCAAAATTTCGTCACGCCCCTCTCAATCATTTATCCCTGCTATTATACTATAGTAAGCCCGTCTGCATTGCAAGCGGCAGCAAGCAAGCCGTAAAAGCAGCAACCAAAAAGAAAATCTTGCCAGTCTGCCCGGATTGCGCTACGCTTAGGTAAGCACTGATTAAATGAACCAGTCAGATTGACGAGAGATTTTTTCGCCTGGCAAGGAAGCCTGACCGCAGGAATAGCTACGCTCTTTCAAGGCCTGGCTGACGCAGCCAGGCGGAAAAGATCCGAAGCTGCGCTGCGGGCATTAATCAGCGCTTAATTAGGTAAAAGCTTGCTACGGAGGTTCCTGATGCGTACATTGCTTATCCTGATCGCGGTCTGTTTATTTTCCCTGCCGTCAGTTTCAGAAGCTGCGGCTTACATCCTTGACGGCCATTTGGCGACAGTGGACACGGCGGCGCAGGACCGGAAGATACTCGAAGTCAGGGAAGGAAAAACGATTTACGCCAACCTGCCTCACGGCTACAGCATCGCCGTACCGCCAGGCATGGTTGTCGACGTTTCGCTGTCGGCGGTGCGCACCGTATTTGCCGACAGCCAAACCCAGGTGGAAATCTATTACGATGATCTTAGCGGTCAGACTGCCTCAGCCGCCGATTACGTCGCCTATGGACGCCGTTTTGTCGACCGGTCCGGGGAGCATCGCGTACTGCAGGATAGGGTACTCTGGCACAACGGGCTGCCGGTGCACATTTTGAAATGGATGCGCCGTCCGCTGAAACATCTTCCGGTTGATCGCCGCTACTATGCAACCGCCGAAATTATCAAGAACGAGCGGGAAATATATACCGTATTTATCAAGTCAGCAGAACCGATCCAAAATGAACTGGACTTAATTAACAGCTTTCGCCTGAGCGAAAAAACCGGCAGAGCTGGCATCTACCTGCCGCCGCAGGCGTCAGCCGGCGCGTTAACGCCGCAGGCGCAGCAGTTGATGAACGAATATTTCGCTGTGTCCAGCCCATTGCGATGGGGCATCTTTCACCCAAACGCGCCCGACTCGTTCCGGCATCTGGATGCAATTGAGCAGAGACTGAACTACCGGTTCCCCTTTCTCGTCCGCTATCAGTCACTAAGCGACGAGCTGCCGGTTGTGGCGCTGCACAGGGCGCGGCGCGAGGGGCGCTATGTCGAATTAACCCTTCAGACCTATTACTATGATCAGGATAACACGGCAGTAATGTATGATATCCTGGACGGCCGCTTTGATGATTACTTCCGCCAGTATGCCCGCGATCTGCGGGACTTCGCCTCGCCGGTACTGTTTCGTCTCAATAATGAAATGAACGGCGACTGGTGCTGGTACAGCGCCTATTACACGGCTAAAGACACCGACATCTATAAAGCCGTCTGGCGTCATCTGCATTCCCTGTTTGCCAGCGAAGGCGCTGCCAATGTCATCTGGGTCTGGAACCCGCACGACCGCTCCTTTCCCGATTTTGCCTGGAATCATTATCTGGCCTATTATCCCGGCGACGACGTTGTCGATATTGTCGGCATGACCGGATACAATACCGGCAACTATTACCGCGGCGAAAGCTGGCGCGAGTTTGCCGACATCTACACGCCCCTGTACCGGGAATATGCTGTTTTTAACAAACCGCTGATGATTACCGAGTTTGGCAGCAACTCGTTCGGCGGCAACAAGCCAGACTGGATACGGCGTATGTTCCGGGAAATCGAGGACTTTGACAAGATTAAAGTCGCTATCTGGTGGAGCGGCATCGACTGGGACAATTCCGGCAAACCGGCCCGCATCTATCGTCTGGACGAAAATGACGCCGTCATCGAAGCATTCTCTGAAGGCTTAGCGCCCTACCGGGGCCGCTGAGCCGACTAAATGCACAGAGTTTCCCGCTCGGCTTTGCCTTGCCGATTAAAATACAGCCCAAGCGCAGGCTCTGCCCAGCAGAACAACAGAACAGGCTGTCGATAGGCCCCGGATACTTGAGGGAGTCCGCCAACCCCTTGTCATAAGAAAAACGCCAACCGCGAGCCTGGAGCCACGGTTGGCGTTTTTTAAAGCCTATTTATGCAAAAGCGGCAATACCCGTTTATAAATAAGCAAAACCGCGCCGGAGAGGACTGACGCCTTAATCAGGTTAAAGGGAACAATGCCGTAAGCGACAAACGTCGGCAAATCGATGATGTGGGAATTGGCCGCGTGTCCCATCGCGACAATAGCCGTGTCGGGAATTCCCAGCACCAGCAAATACAAGGGAATCAATAGCCAGTAATTTAACAGGGAGGCCGCCAGCGTCATCGTTAGTCCGCCGGCCAGCAGCGCCGTCGCCGCATTCTGACGCGTCTTATTGCGACCGTAAATCCAGCCCGCCGGAACGGCAAAAGCGCATCCAACCAGGAAATTCGCCGCCTCACCCACCCCGCCGGTTTGCGTACTGGGCAAATGCAGCAAATTCTTAATCAAACCGACATACACCGAAGCGGCCGGCCCCAGTGAAAATGCCGCGATCAGCGCCGGCAGCTCGCTGAAGTCCAGTTTTAAAAAAGCTGGAAAAAGCGGCAGCGGCGTTTCAATAAACATGATGACCGCGGCAATCGCTGCTAACAGGCTGACCTTGGCAAGGTATCCCGTATTGCCCATATCATTCGCCACCTTCGCCACGCCGGCGGCGCCTGGCAGTCAGGCGCCGCCATAAAAACCAGGCCAGTGCCAACGCCAGCAGCCAAAGAAAGCCGTGCAGAAAGTCTTCGGTATAACGGGCAATCAGCGAAACGGCCTGATCACCGTAATAATAAATCAGGATCCCTTCCAGCAAAAACCGTTTCGCCCGACCTAAAATCGAGGAAACAGTAAATACAAACAGATTAATTTTAAATACGCCGGCGGTAATACTGGTAAATTTATAGGGAATCGGCGCCATCGCCGCCAGCCATATCGCCCAGCCGCCATACTTGTCCAGCCAGCCGTGAATCGTCTCCACATGCCGCGGCGGCACAACCTTCTTCATCAACGGTATTCCCAGACGGTAACCGACTGCGTAGCCAACATAACCGCCCAGTACCGAGGCCCCGGTCGCAACCAGCGAGTAATAAATCGCCTTTTCCGGCTCCGCCAGCGCCATGGGAATCAGCAGCACATCCGGCAGCACCGGCGAGATAAACGATTCCACAAACGATATAATAAACAGGCCGATCAGGCCATAGCTTTCCAGCCATGCGATCAATTGTTCCACGAAGTATTCTTCCCTTCAACTGCAAGTCTTCTTTATTATAGCCTAACTTGTCCCCATCGGCAAACGCAAAGGCCAAATTAATGGCGCTTTCTCCAAAGGCTCCAGCGTCACGCCAGATGAGAGCACTGCAATTGCCGGAAAGACTTGGCCGCAGCCTGTTCAGCAAAGAGGCAAAAGAGCGAGGGAAATGATTCGACGCAGGGCATGGAGTTCTGCGGGAAACAGGGGAATTGTTCCACAGAGGACACCGAGGGACGCCGAGGTGCACAGCGGTTTATGGATAGTAATAAAAATTCTCACTTTACCTCCGTGTATCCTCGGTGTCCTCCGGGGAGTCGTTTTTTTCGCTCCTTGCCTTTTCATCCCTCACGGCGGCAGCTTGCTGCCTCGCCCATCTCCGTGGTCAACGTGCTCCCGCATTCCGGACTTTTGCGCCAGCACCAGGATGATGGAGATTTTTACTCGGCTGCCGGTGCGCGTGATCAGGTCAGGGTTCGTACTGCTTGCGCCATGCCGCGCAATTACGGCTCAATGCTGATCCGGTAGCGGCGCAGCCAGGCATCCAGCTGTACAATATAGGCAAGCAGTTGCGGCGTTTTCATCAACTGGCCGAACCAGGGAATATTGGCGGCAGCTTCCCCGGCAGCAATACCCCGGACTGCTTGCGGATCTACTAACTGCAGTACCGGCGCGTCAGTTTCGGCAATTGTCGCCAGCGCCATTTCCTTGACGATTTGCCATAGCTGCGGATTATGCGTCTTGGGATAAGGACTCTTCTTGCGCCATAGCACATCCTCCGGCAGCAAGCCGGTAAGCGCGTGCCGCAGCAGTCCTTTTTCCCGGTTTTGGTAATTCTTCATTTCCCAGGGTACGTTCCAGACATAGTCGACCAGCCGGTGATCACAGAACGGCACCCGCAGTTCCAGGCCAAAGGCCATACTCATCCGGTCTTTGCGGTCCAGCAATGTCGGCATAAAGCGGGTCAGGCTGAGATAGAAAATTTCACGCATCCGCGCCGCTTCCGCCGCTTCGCCCGGCAGTACCGGCGTTTCAGCGACGGCGTCGCTGTAGCGGGAGGCCAGATAGTCTTCACCCCGGATCAGCTCACTGATCTCCGGCCGAATCCACTGCAGCCGGCTTTCCCAGCGCATTGCCCAGGGAAAAGTCGCCGCGGCAATCATATCCTGCCGGCGGAACCAGGGATAACCGCCAAATACCTCATCAGCGCATTCGCCGGACAAGCCGACTGTCGCCAGCTTGCGGATTTCCCTGGCAAACAGATACAGTGAAGTGTCGACATCGGTCATGCCCGGCAAATCCCGCGCCGTCAGCGCCGCCGGCAGCACAGCCGCCAGTTCTGCCGTGTCCAGAAGCACTTCATGATGGCTGGTCCCGTACAGTGAAGCGACTTTGCGGGCCCAGGGAGCGTCCGCATCCGGCTGAAAGCTATCGGCAACAAAATAGTGCTCATTGTCGATATAGTCGACGGAAAAAGTATTCAGCCTGCCGCCGTTATTTTGCTGGGCAATCGCAGTAATCGCGGTAATCGCGCTGGAATCCAGCCCGCCTGACAGCAGCGTGCACAGCGGCACATCCGAAACCAGCTGCCGCCGGACCGAGTCTTCCAGCAGTTCACGGACTTTAGCGGCAGTTGCGGCAAAATCGTCCTCATGCGGCCGGCTCTCCAGCTTCCAATAGGGGGAAATCGTCAGGCCGCTGCGGTCATAGGACAGCATATGGCCCGGCTTAAGTTCATGTACACCCTTAAATATCCCGTGTCCCGGCGTTCTGGCCGGTCCAAGCATCAACACTTCCGCCAGCCCTTCATAACCGATTACCGGCTTTACGTCCGGGTGCGCCAGCAACGCCTTGAGCTCGGAGCCGAAAATTAATTTCCCGTCAATTTGCGTATAAAAAAGCGGTTTAACGCCAATACGATCCCTGGCCAAAAACAGGCTTTCCCGCTGCTCATCCCATATAGCAAAGGCAAAGATACCGTTGAGCTTTGGTACGCAAGCCTGGCCCCACTCCATAAAGGAACGCAACAGAACTTCCGTATCTGAATCGCTGCTGAAGCGATGGCCGCAGGCCGTTAATTCCTGCCGCAGCTCGGCAGTGTTATAGAGTTCGCCGTTATAGGTAATTACCTGCGTCTTCTCTCCCTGACGCCTGAGCATCGGCTGCCTGCCACCCTCCAGATCGACTACGCTCAGCCGCCGGTGTCCGATAGCCGCATGTTTACTTAAATAAGCGCCGGACGCATCAGGGCCCCGCTGCGCCAGTGTTGCCGTCATGCGATCCAGTAACATTCGTTCTCCACTGACATCATGCTGCCAGTCAACCCATCCTGTTATTCCGCACATTGCTATCCTCCCTTTCGTCTGCGCCAAAGAAAAGCATGCGGCCTGACCTGCCTTTACGCAGTCAGCGTTAATGGCATCTTTGCCAGCGCCGCATGTTTTACAAGATACGATATGCATGGCGGCGGCAGTTTGTTAACAGTTTGCCGCGGGCAATCCGATTATCCAAGCCGCCAGCGACCGCGCTCAGAAAAAACCGGCGGCAGGCTGTAAGCGCCTGCCGCCGGAACCTGGGTGGATTTTGCATTGTCTACAGCCCTGCGTTTGGGTTAGCAGTTTTCATCAGGCGCTAAATCCGTAATCCCGAGAACCACGTGACAGTGGCCGTCGTCGACGCTGGTTTTACCGGCATAATAATGCGCGTGCATATTTTCCGGCATCGGCAGTGCCGTATCGGTAAAAATATCGAACCAGTGCCAATGTCCGTCAACGAATGAAGTTCTGACACGCAGACGGTGAATGTGAGAATCGTCATCCACCCGCGCGGGTGCGCTGACACTGGTGATAACATGCTGATGCCGGCGGGCGACTTCCGTCAGCGTCGAATAGGTATGAACGTGAACCGAATTTCTCTCTTCCCGCGTCTCCAGAACGTCTTCATCTTCTTGCATCGACATAGACCTCCTCCAGCTTATTATGTAATAACATATGCCGGCTGCCGTCAATTCGCCACTCCGTATCGCCTCGGCTTTAAACGGGGATACAGGCGAGGCAACCATGGGTCAGCCAAGACAGAGGAAGGAGAACCACTGGCGCGGCCAAGAAAAGAAGACCGCCGATGACGGTCTTCTTTTTTGGGGCTGAATCAGCAGGCGCAGCGACAGCCAATACTACTTTCCGACCAGTAAATCGGCCAGCAAGCGGTATTTGGCGTCCAGGACAATCCGTTCCATCGGAACAATGTACCATTCATCATCAATCCGTTCCAAGCCAATGCTCTTGACATTGACTTTCAGGGTATTTTCCTGATGAATAGTCGCAACAACAACGGCAAACCGTCCCTGGGAAGAAACTTTTTTCACCGACAGCAAATTCGCTGTTTTCACATCGCTGATGCCGAATCCGGTGAGCAGATCGCTGATTTCAGCGTCATCACTAGCCTGCAGCGTATTGGGAGCAATATAAGCGGCCGCCTTTGCAAACTTGCGCGACTTCGCCGCATCAAACGCTGTTTTGACGACAGCTTCCGGCTCCAGGCCGTATTGCCGCTCCACGGCTCCCGAGCAGCCCCCCAGCAGCAGGGTTATTGTCAATAACGACAGCAGCAGCAACGACAGCGTCTTTTTTCTTTTCACAACATGGCCTCCTGTTCATAACTAACTTTTACAGTGTTATGTATACTATATCACAAACAGGAAATGGCCGTCACTGGAAAATAACGCAGGCTCTCTTCCAGAATCTTACGCTAATATTTGCCGCCGTAACGGCTATCCTAACTATAACATTGTCAAAACATGAGAGACAACCTGTCGCAAGGAGGCGAAGCAATGAAAGCTCCCGACCAGTCCGACGCGCGCACCGACCAGCCGCTGGCGCACGAGGCCGGCGTAAACCACGCGCTCAGTTCCGCAGGCAGCCAGACGAACCCCCGTAATCTCCGCACCGCCAACTACATTGCCCGGACGATGCTGTGGGAACAGCAGGAAAAAGTTGATGCCGATGACATCGACATCACAGAGGAAAACACGATAGAGATCAGGGAATAGTCCCTACAGGCTGAAGGCCGCCGGCATTCAGCCTGTTTTTGTGATTTGCATCACCGCCGCCGCAGCCGCCTGCGGCTATAATAACCTTATAAGAGGTTATTAGGAGGGTCACTGATGGAACAAAAACGTTTTATAAAGAATATTGCCTTTAGCGAGCCGCAGGCACTGGACTCGCTGGTCGACTATCAGCCGGGCCGGGTTGTCAGTCTGACACTGGTCCAGAATGACGCCATGAGCATGACCCTGTTTGCTTTTGCACAGGGAGAAGGCATCAGCACCCACTCCGCTCCCGGCGACGCCTTTGTCTACATGATTGACGGTCAGGCCAGAATTACAATTGGCGACAAAATCATTGACGCGAAAGCGGGACAGACCGTTGTCATGCCGTCAAATATTCCCCACGGGCTTGAAGCGACAGAAAACTTCAAAATGCTGCTGGTTGTATCATTTAAGTAACAACTGCAGCAGTGGACTGCCGGCAGGCAGAATCCCTCATCAGAGATAGCTCTGACAGACAAATTGCGCTAAGCAGAATAAAAGCCGGAAATCACAATGTGATTTCCGGCTTTGCTACTTCTCCGGCTCAGACTTCCATAATAATGGGAATAATCATCGGCCGGCGGCGGGTTTTTTCAAACAGGTATTTGCCCAGCACTTCGCGGACCTGCAGCTTGATCGAAGACCAGTCACTGATCTTATTGACCTCGCAATGCTCCAGCGCCAGCTTAACCTTAGCCTGGGCCTCATTCATCAGCGCGCCGGAATCACGCACATAGACAAAACCGCGCGATACCAGATCCGGCCCCGACAACAAAGCGCCGCTTTGCTTGTCCAGCGTAACGACAGCCACGATGATGCCTTCCTGCGACAGCTGCTGCCGGTCGCGAATAACAATATTGCCGACATCGCCGACGCCCAGACCATCGACAAAGACACGACCTGCCTTTACCTTGCCGGCAACCCGGCCACTGTCTTTGGTGAATTCAAACACATCACCATTATTGCCCATAAAGATATTTTCACGCGGAATGCCCAGATCCTCGGCCAGCTTGCCGTGCTTTCTCAGCATCCGGTACTCGCCGTGAACCGGAATAAAAAACTTGGGACGAACCAGGTTCAGCATCAGTTTCAATTCTTCCTGGCTGGCGTGACCGGAGACATGAATTCCCGATACACGCTCGTAAACGACGTTGGCCCCCAGACGGAAGAGGCTGTCGATAATCTTCGATACAGACGTTTCATTGCCGGGAATCGGCGTCGCCGCAATCAAAACCGTGTCACCGGAGGATATAGAAACACTGCGGTGAGTATTTGACGCCATCCGGCTAAGGCCGGCCATCGGCTCGCCCTGACTGCCGGTGGTAAGAATCAAAAGCTGGTCATCGCGGAAGCGTTTCATCTCCTCCGTTTCGATCAGCGTTCCTTCCGGAATCGCGAGATAACCCAGATCAATAGCGACATTGACAACATTGACCATGCTGCGGCCGAGTACGACAACCTTGCGCCCATATTTGCACGCCGTATAAATTGCCTGCTGAATGCGTGATACATTGGATGCAAAAGTCGCCATAACAATGCGTCCGCTCGCCTGTTTGAACTCCTCGTCAAGCGCCAGCGTAACTTCCCGCTCCGAGCCGGTATACCCCGGCCGCTCGGCATTGGTGCTGTCTGACATCAGTACCAGCACACCCTTATTGCCAAGCTGGGCAAATTTATGAATATCAATCAGTTTTCCATCCACCGGCGTCTGATCAATTTTGAAGTCGCCGGTATGCACGACAGTTCCCGCCGGCGTGGTCAGGTATAAACCGCAGGAATCGGGAATTGAATGACTGCCCTGAATAAAGCCGACCAGAAACTTGCCGATTTTAATTTCATCTCCCGCTTTGACCGGCATCAGATGATAGCCGCTGAGACGGTTTTCCTTCAGCCGCCCCTCAACCAGTCCCAGAGCCAGTCTGGTACCATAAACGGGGACATTGATTTCCTTCAACAGGTAGGATAGTGCGCCGATATGATCCTCATGACCATGCGTGAGGACTACCGCCCGCACTTTGTCACGATTATCCATCAGATAGGTCATATCGGGAATGACCAGATCGATCCCCAGCATATCATCTTCCGGGAACGCCAGCCCGGCGTCAAGAATGATAATATCGTCGCCATACTGGAAAACGGTCATGTTTTTACCGATTTCCCCCAGCCCCCCCAGGGGTATAATTAATAATTTATTATTTTTTTCCAAAAAATAACCTCCATATCTTCTTTATAGCCACAACGAACCCATTCTCCTTCGAGAGTCGCTGTTAACAAGTCAACATTGTCCGCTCAATGCTAAAAACGCCAACCACGCCGTTCAATGCAGTCGGTTTTATTATAACGTATATTCGGTGAAAGTACAAGCCAGCCTGGCCGGAAGGTCCGACTGCCGGCCAACGGCCTCGGTTCCGGCCCCGCAACGGATTCAGGCAAAAGCGTCAATTACTTTCTTCCGCTTTCGCCGCTGCAGCTCCAGACTCATGTAGGCCTCACTGGTTTGATGCCGCTTGTCGCGAATGCGGTTCTGCCGTTCCTCTTCCGCTTCATCCCGGTTTTTTTGCCGTTTGCGCCGCCGCGCAGCGTCCGCAGCCATCACTCCCAGTGTTCGCGAATCTGCCAGCTCGCTCTCAACCGCGTCGCTGACGCGGCTTACCGACTGCCGGTCGTCGCCGGAACCGACAAGGCCGAACCGATTATAGGTCTGATGTTGACCGTTGGCTGACAGCAGCTTCGAATGCGAGGCTGCTGTCAGCGCCGCGGCATTGTTTTCCCGCCGCCAGCGCTCCCACTTTTTCGCTTCCGTCTGCTCCAGCAGCCGCAGATGCTGTTCCTGCAATTTGCGCGACTGCGCATCATATTGGTTCTGTTGCAATTGACTGTTCACTGACTTCAATTCGCGGACCAGCTCTTTACGGCCGGCACTATCGCCATCCCGCCGCTGTAATTGACCGCAAAGCTCCTGCAGTCGCGCCTGCAGCTGCGCCTGCCGGTTCTTTGTCCCGGCGCTGAACCCGCCGCCGTACTGACTCGCAAGCTGCAGCATTGTTGCTACCACATCCATACATTCCGCTCCTATACCTGACAGTTGGCCCCGCCGGGTCCTGCCAATACTTATTCATCAATAGTATCGGCATATTTTGAAAAAAAATTAATTCGCCAACCCGAAGCGCTGCCGGCGCATTACTGCAAAAAAAAGAGGCAAGCCTTAGCTGCAGGAAAAACGCCTGGTCAGCATAAGGCTTGCCGTTGAGGATAAACGGAGTTCGGCTACTCTACATTGATAATCTTATGCAGTTGAACACCAATCCGGAGCTGCAATTGAGGATGCGCCATGACAATTTGATAGGCTTTAGCGGCTGACTCCGCTTTGCCGCTTTCCACCTGCAGGTAGATACGCTGCGGCGCAACGGCCGCCGCAATAACCGCCGCGTCAAATCCGGCGTCAACCACATACTTCAACTCATCAGGCCGGCAGCGGAGAGCATAGCCACTATCCGGCTTCGGCGAAGCGGTAACCCAGTCAATGCCCCAGTCCGCAGGCACTGGGTTTGTACCGTTGGTTTCCAGACATACATATTTTCCTAGCGCTTTAAGCGCGCCGACCAATGGCCCTAAATCATAAAGCGTCGGTTCGCCCCCGGTAATTACAACACGGGGCTGCGAAAAGCGGGCAGCGGACAGGATGTCTGCAACAGACATCAACCGGCCGGCGGCCGGCGGCAGTGCTTGTTTGGTATCACACCAACTGCACTGCAGGTTGCAGCCGGCCAAGCGGATAAAACCGCTGCCAAGGCCCTGAAACCAGCCTTCTCCCTGAACGCTTTCAAACAGCTCAACAACCGGATAGACAGCACTCACGCTTCAACCTCAACATACGAGGTTGCCGACTCCCAAAGCTTGACCCGCTCCACCTGAATGCCGTCTACGCGTAAACGCGCTTCCAGCAGGCGGTAAAAATGAGCTGCCAGATTTTCGGAAGTGGTTCGGAATGGATAGACATCGTTAAGCAGTTTGTGGTCAACCCGGTCAATAATCAACTCATGGACAATCGCCTTCAGATCGCTGAAATCAATCACCATGCCGTCGCTGGAGCCGCCGTCGACAGTAAGGCTTCTCTGGGAAACTGTTACTTCCAGCCGGTAACTATGTCCATGCAGGGAAGCGCACTTCCCCTTATGACCTTCCAAAAAATGCGCCGCATCAAACGTAAAAATTTTTGTGGCTTTTATCAGCAATCCAGCCATCTCACGACTCCTTCCGCGCCAAATAGCGGCGCAAGCCTTCATTGCGCAAATTGCAGGCCGGACATTCGCCGCAGCCACTGCCGATTACCCCGTTATAACAGGTCAGAGTATGGTCGCGGATATAGTCCAACTGGCCCATTTGATCGGCCATCTCCCAGGTAGCCGCCTTATCAATCCACATCAACGGCGTATGAATAACAAATTGAAAATCCATCGCCAGGTTTAGGGTCACGTTAAGCGACTTGACAAACACATCGCGGCAATCGGGATATCCGCTGAAATCCGTCTCGCAGACACCGGTGACGAGATGCCGGAACCCCTTCTGCTTGGCGGCGACCGCCGCAAAGGATAAAAACAGCAGATTACGCCCGTCAACAAAGGTTGATGGCAGATTGCCGTCCGCCCCGTAAGCTACCGGGATAGCATCGCGGGTAAGGGCATTGGCCGTCAATTGCCCCAACAGGCTCATATCCAGCACGCAGTGCGGAACGGCCAGTTCCTCACAGATGCGTTTGGCACAGTTAATTTCCGCTTTATGGCGTTGATTATAGTCAAACGTAATCGCTTCCACCCGGCCAAAATGTTGTCTGGCCCAAAACAGGCAGGTTGTACTATCTTGCCCACCGCTGAACACAACCATCGCCCCTTGAGATTTTAACATGCTTCGGCCTCCTGTCCTTCTTCAGATGATTTATTATAGCACAGCGGCCAGACAAAAGGCTAACCCGCGGATGCCGCCAACGCCAGGGCGCTAAAGCAGCAAAGTTGTGCAATGATCGCGCGATCCCCTTGCTAACACCTTTCCGCACGCGTCGCTGCGGGGCTCGCGAGTCCGCCTAGTAGCCGGGCTTCCTGCGCGGCCTAAAATAAGGTTTTCAACAAACCGCACAGGGGTCTGGCTGTAACAACCAGACCCCTGTGCAGCACCGGACCCGTTACAGCATAATCTCGATGGCGACAGTAAGCGCCACCAACAGCACCGAGAGACCTATATGCATAAGTGACTTTTTCCAATTTCCCTTTTTAAAAATAATATAAACAAATAATGATAACATCGCGCCAATAAAATAAACCCCGAAAACTCCTGCAAACATATCCAGCATTACTGAACCCCCATTACTTCAATATCCGGCATTTTGAATCCCCGGCATTTGTACGCTAATAGTAACTAATTCAATTACTTTTCACGGTTCTCCTTGAGACTTATTTACCATCTAGTACCTGCGTCATTAAAGCCCCTGTCCGGCTTGCATCCGGCAGGGGCTTGGAGTTGATCAACCAGCTTTTACTTGAGAAACGCAATGAACGGCTCTAACGGTACCGTTCCACATATGTCTCCAGATTTTTAGCGCCTTTATTAATCTGCTCCAAACTGGCGGCAATTTCCTCGGTGGAAGCCGCCTGCTCCTGGCTGACCGCGCCAGTAGCTTCAATTGATTGATAAATTTCCGCCACTGCCTGACTCATTTCGCGCAAAGTCATCTGTATTTTTTTCGTCGCCTCCTGTGATTGATCCGCCAGTTTTCTCACTTCCTCAGCCACAACCGCGAAGCCTCTGCCCTGCTCGCCGGCACGCGCAGCTTCGATAGCGGCATTTAATCCTAAAAGGTTGGTCTGCTGAGCGATATTACGAATAAAATCGATTACCTGCTCAGTCTCCTTATTGCGTTTAATCAGTTCATCCGCCAATTGAATCGCTTTTTGACCTGCCGCAGCCAGTTCACCGGCGCTTTGCGCAACCTGTTCGACACTGGCGGAAGCCTGATTGGTAGAATCGGCCAAAGACTCCACGGTAGCGACCAAAGCCATACTGTGCTCTGCATCTATACCGGAGCTGAGAGTGCCAATAATCTCCCGGTTAACGCCATAGATCGGCGTAAAAAGCGTCTTTAGATTACGTCCATAAACAGACGGCGGCACATCGGCAACCGTGGTTTGGCCTGTACGGATACATTCTTCGATTGTTGCAATCCCTTTAATCGGCTTGCCGGCAGCTAAATCAATCTTAAAGTCTTTTGGCTGCTGATAGGCCAGATACTCGGTCAGATTTGTTACGCCAATAGCCATGTCTTCCCGGGTAATACGATTCAGATATGGCAGAACAATTTTAAAGGCTTCTAGTATTTGCTCATTTGAGTGTTCCATATAATCCTCTCCATTTAACAGCTTTATGTGGAATCCTGCTCAACAGTAAATTCGACACGAATCGCCATATACCTTTAGATAATTAATAATTATTTTTAATTCATAATCCATATCCTATTTGTCAAAATGAGCGCCCCTGTTCTAGAAACAGGGGCGCTCCAGCTAATTTAAACGGTACTGCCGAAGAAGCGGCAGAATGGTTCGGGCTATGTCAGCTGCCAAGCACCGAATCCAGATAGCGCCGCACTGCCTCGGCATCACCTAAAACGCGCTGACAGCGTTCTTTATCTTTCCGATTTAGCACCGAAGTTAAGCACTACAACCAGACTTTCTATATTTCATATATAATGTTATCACTATGGCCATTAACAAAACCAAAGCAATTGCAATAATGCCAGTATTGTTAGAAGAGGGCTGATAAGTAAAAGCAATTTGTTCTCCATTGATAAACTCTACGGTACTTGGAGTTGAAATTTTACCTTTGGTACTATCAGCTTTAATAGTGCCATCTACACGCATTTTTATTGAATGGACATTGTTTATCCCGAAATCAACCGACACACTGCCATCATCATTCTTTTTCATCGGACTTAGATTTTTTAACTCTGGCGAAAAGCTTTTATAATATGTTTGGAATTCATCTAATGTATTCCAAGATGTAATTACCAAATACCCATTCAAGGTCTTATTTGCATTTCCATCAGTAATTTCTTCTTTATACGGGGTCACTTTTACGTTTTTTACACCTTTTTCATCTAGCATTTTTTGAAATTCTTCTTGTGTTATCGGCATAAAAAATAAAACCTTTGAGGTGCATTTACCACTGAAATCATCATTAAATATAATATCATGCTCAACCTGTGCGCATCCCGAGATAAATAATAGCACAATAATAAGAAGATGAAATATTAGTATTCGTTTCATAAGCTACTGCCTTTCTTGCTGCTGTTTTTTGTCCCAAAATACCATAGTTATTACACCGATCCAAATTAAAAATTCAAAATAGAACCATCCTGTAAAGATATCAAATCCATGGAACTTAGGGATTTCTACAATGTAAATCAATGCCTGCACAATTAAAGCTACCGTTCCACAAATTTGAATATACTGACGTGCAGTTAAAATATCAATAAGAGCCTTGTTAAGCCGGTAGTAAGTATATAAAGCCGTAATACACGAAATGGGAAGCAGTAATAGAAGCATTGCTATAGAACCAAACAAACTTGGATTTGTTGCAACGGAAAAACCGCTAACGGAAAAGCCAAACATACCTGCCCAAGGAAAGAAAAAGACAATCAATCCTATAATGTTTAAAACGGCAGCCACTTTTATACCTATATTAGGCAACACTGAAATTTCTTGCATAGCTGCCGCGATATTTTCGGAAGCATTTTTAAGATGTTGTTGCGCCGGCCCAGTCTTAACATTCAAATCTCCATTTAGTCTGATTCCACAATTTGGGCAAAAGCTTGCATCATTTAAAATTTCATGGCCACATTTAAAACATTTCATCTATGAACCTCCTATTATTCACCATATGATTGCTACATTATCAAAATTCGCCAAATTATTTCCTTTTCCTCCTAATTTTTCTTTTTAACCGACAATATACATGCTCGCTTCGCCGATCCGCTACTTGCATTATCTATGCGTCCGAAAACTCTTACCGCCAGCCAATACCCTTCCCTAAATATCCATTGACTTTTCACCTTATTTTCGCAATAATAACTCCATAGCCACCGTTAGTTAACATATAAACTTTACCTTTCTATATTTTGACCAGCAGAAGGTGAGCAGAACGATGACCAAGGAAACGATCGTCACCGCCGCCTTGCGTTTGTTTTTGACGCGCGGCTATCAGTCGGTCTCGCTGGCTGATGTCGCTAAAGAGGCGGGTATCACCAAAGGTGCCATTTACCATTATTTCAGCGGCAAAGAGGATTTACTGCAGCGTTCGCTGCAGCTTCTCAGCGAACGGGTAACGGCAATGTACCAGGGACTGTTGAGTGACAAGTACAGCGTCAGGCAAGTTCTGGAGGCGCTGATTGTCGAACGGACACCGGAGCGTTACTGCCGCGACCTGCTGCAGATGCAGGAAAGCTGCCGCCTGGACTACGCGCAATTTGCGCTGGAAATCATGCGCAAATATCCCGGTATCCAGCAGCAAATTGAACAGAGCAACGCCACGGTTTGCGAGTTTCTCACCCATAGGCTGC
The DNA here is from genome assembly GCA_900542835.1 of uncultured Pelosinus sp. Taxonomy (GTDB): domain Bacteria; phylum Bacillota; class Negativicutes; order Sporomusales; family Acetonemataceae; genus Anaerosporomusa. The sequence continues at coordinate 63,377 of UQPB01000007.1, forward strand.
AACAGGCTGCCGTCAGCGGAGAAATTAAACCGGAGACTGACTGTTTCGCGTTGGCAGCAGGTATTCTGGCGCTGGTGAATGGACAGAATGCGCTGGGCAGCCATTTTCAATCGTTGGCGGTCCGGCAGCGGGTGCTGGAAACGGTGTCCGGCTTGCTGGAGCTTGCTTAGATTTCCACACGACATACCGACCGGTCGGTATGCGCGCATATTTTGCTATGAGGAGGCTTCCGGTCAATGAAGAATCTGAAACTTAAAAAATGGCTGCTTCCGGTTGTGGCGCTGCTCGGGTTTGTGATTATCTGGCGCAGCGGCGTGCTGGCCGGCGGCAAGGATTTGGCGCAGCCGGCGGACACGGCGTTGACCGTTAACGTCACCGCAGCGCAATATGTAGACAGCACCCCCGGACTGAATGCGAACGCAACATTGGAGGGACGGACATCAGCGGCCATCAGCGCCAAAATTGCCGGCCGGATTGAGCGGGTGCTCGTCCAGGAAGGCCAGCAGGTCAAAGCCGGCGAACCGCTGCTGGAGCTGGAGACGGTGGAACTGGCTAACAGTGTTCGCCAGGCCGGCGATTCCGTTCGCAAGGCCCAGGCAAGCTACGACCTGGCGCTAAATGATTTTAACCGTTACCAAACCTTGTACGAAAAAGGCGCGGTTTCCGAACAACAGCTTGACAACGCTAAAGCCAAGCTAAAAACCGCCGAAGCCGATTTGTCGAGTGCAACCGCCAATGAGAGCAGTGCCAAACAGCAATACAGCGACGGCGTTATCAGCGCGCCGGTGGACGGTGTTATCGCCAACCGTACGGCGACTGTCGGTCAGGTTGTCTCGCCCGGCGCGGCGCTGATGCTGGTTCAGGATATCAATCAGATTTACGCCGTAATCAATGTTGAGCAGAAAGACCTGGGGCGGGTAAAACTGGGACAAAGCGCCAGCATCAGCGTCGATTCCTATCCCGGCAAGCTCTTTACCGGCGAGGTCGCGGTAATGAACCCGGAAGCCGGTTCCGGGAGCCGTATGTTCAGGACAAAAATCCTGATTGACAACAGCGATGGCGAGCTGAAGCCGGGCATGTTTGCCAAAGCCTCGCTGGCTACCGGCGAAAGCGTCCGCCTTCTGACGATTCCGCAGTCGGCGGTCGTTCAGAAGCAGGGCCTTTACCACGTATTCACCCTGGAAAACGGCAAAGCGATCCGGCGTCAAATTGAAGCCGGCGAGATAATGGAAAATACAATTGCCGTTAAATCCGGCCTGGAAGCAGGCCAACAGGTCATTACCAGCAGCGTCAGCCGGCTCAAGGACGGCGACGCGGTACAGCCCGCGCAAAACTAAACCCGCCGCGCGCTTTGGACTTTTGCCAGGCGCGCGGCTGACGAGGAGCTAGGCGATGAAACTTACTGAGATAAGCATCAAGCGTCCGGTATTCGCCACCGTGATGATTCTGGCTCTGGTCGTTCTGGGCCTGGCCAGTTATCTGACCCTGAATGTGGACGAATACCCCAATGTGGAGATTCCGGTTGTAGCGATAACGGTCGTCTATCCCGGCGCGTCTCCCGAGCAGGTAGAATCGAAGGTAACGCTTAAGGTGGAGGAAGCGGTCAATGTCATCGCCGGCGTCGAGCACGTCACCTCCACTGTCAGCGAAGGCGTCTCCACAACGGTCATACAGTTTACCTCCGATACCAATGCCGATGCCGCCGCCCAAAACGTGCGCGACAAGCTCGGCAGCCTGCAGGCCGACTTGCCGGACGATGCCAAAACCCCGGTTATCGCCCGCTTCGACCCTGATGACACGCCGGTGCTGTCAATCGCGCTGACCGGTGATATGAGTCAGCGGGAGCTGACGGTGCTGGCCGAGGATGTCATTGCCAAGCGTTTAAAGACAGTTGGCGGCGTCGCCTCTGTTGATATTCAGGGCGGTCTGGACCGGGAAATTCAGGTCCAGCTTGACGGCAGTCAGTTATCAGCTTACGGTATTACGATTCCCGAGGTGCTGAACAATCTGCGCAGCGAAAACATTGACGCCCCTGGCGGCAAGGTTACCGACGGGCAGCGGGAAACCTCGCTGCGGGCAGTGGGCAACGTAACCTCCAGTCAGCAGTTTCTGGAGCTGCCTGTCGGTCAGCGCGATGGCGCGCAATTGCGGATACGCAACATCGCCGCCGTCAGCGACACGACAGAAGAAGTGGCCGTCATTACCAAGCTGAACGGTCAGCCGGCCCTGGGGCTCGATATCATGAAACAGTCCGGCAGCAATACGGTTCAGGTGGTGGAAAGTGCCAAGCAGCAGCTTGATTCCATTCGTCAGGACCTGCCGGCGGGAGTTAATCTGGCAATTGTCAGAGACAACTCGACCTCAATACAGGAATCGGTTGACGATGTCTTGTTCAATCTCGTCGTTGGCGGACTGCTGGCAGTTGCCATTGTCTTCCTGTTCCTGGGCAACTGGCGCAGCACGATTATCAGCGGCATCACCATCCCGGTTTCGGTTATCGCTTCCTTCTTAGCGTTAAAAGCGCTTGACTTTACCTTGAACACCATGTCGCTGCTGGCCCTGTCACTGGCTGTCGGCCTGCTGATCGATGACGCGATCGTCGTTATCGAGAACATTGTCCGTCATCTGGCCATGGGCAAGGACAAAGAAACCGCCGCCCTTGACGGCACGTCGGAAATCGGTCTCGCGGTCATGGCGACCACGTTTACTCTTGTCGCCGTATTTTTGCCTGTCGGCATGATGAGCGGCATGGTCGGTCAGTTTTTCAAAGAATTCGGCGTTACGGTAGCGGTCAGCGTATTGGTTTCCCTGGTAGTCGCGTTTACACTGACACCAATGCTGGCATCGAAATACCTTAATCACGAGGAAAACGAGGGCGGCGGCAAGCTAAGCCGTCTCTGGCGTGATTGGAGCCGCGGTTTTGACCGGGTTACCGTCCGCTATGGCGAATTTCTGCGCAAGGCGCTTAACTATCGCCGTACGGTCATGCTGACAGCCGCGGTCCTGTTTATCGGCAGTCTGGCGCTGCTGCCCTTCCTCGGTTCAACCTTTATTCCCGACGCCGATCACGGCGAAATCAGTATTCAGGCAACAGTCGATCCCGGTATGAGCGTTCAGGCCTCATCGCAGCTTGCCGATGAAATGCTGCAAATCGCCCATTCCCTGCCTGAGGTGAAACAAACCTATAGCGTGACCAGCGCGCGTGAAATCAATATTTTCACCGAGTTGACCGCCAAAAATGACCGTTCGGTCAGCGACAGCGACATTATCGCCGACCTGCGCCAGCGCTACAAAGCCATTCCCGGCGTGGAAATCAGTGTTTCCAAACAGTCTGGTCTGAGCGGCGGCAAGCCTGTCTCACTGGTCATCCAGGGACAGGAGCTGGCAACGCTGTCGGAAATCGCCGATCAGGTTCAGGCAGCTGTCGCCTCTATCCCGGGAGCGGTCGACGTTTCCTCCAGTTACGAGGCCGGCAATCCTGACGCCCAATTGGTAATTAACCGCGACCGGGCTGCTGATCTGGGCATTACGGCAGCCAGCATCGCCGATACGCTGCAAACGATGTTTAACGGCAAAGTTGCCACTCAGTACCGGGAAGGCGACGACTCCTATGACGTACGCGTTATCCTTGATCCCGCCTCCCGCCGCAGTCTTGCCGACGTTAACACGGTTTACCTGTCGGGAACAGCCAGTGGCAGCCCGGTAATGGTGCCGCTGTCGCAGGTGACCGAGACCGTCTACGCGACCAGCCCGGCACAAATTAAGCGCTATGACAACCAGCCGCAGATCACGATCTCGGCCAATTTGAACGGCATTTCACTGGGTGATTTCAACAAAGAGTTTGACAAAAAGATTGCTGCTGTCAGCATGCCGGAAGGCTACGGCTTTGTCGCCACCGGCGAGGCCAAATCCATGGACGAAGCCTTCAGCAGCATGATTATGGCGCTGACAATTGCGGTCCTGTTCATCTTCTTTGTACTGGCCGCTCAGTTTGAGAGCTATATCGATCCGCTGGCGATCATGCTGGCCCTGCCGCTCTCGGTTATCGGTGCGGTCGGCGGCCTGCTGCTGGCAGGCAGCGAGCTCAGCATCATGTCCCTGATCGGTATTATCATGCTGATGGGACTGGTCACCAAAAACGCGATCCTGCTGATCGACCGTGCCAAGCAGCTGCGCGCCGAAGGCGTGGAACGCGGCCAGGCTCTGGTCGACGCGGCGGTGCAGCGGATGCGTCCGATCATCATGACAACGGCGGCAATGATTTTCGGCATGCTGCCGCTGGCGCTCGGCATCGGCCCTGGCGCGGAAGCCCGCGCGCCGATGGCTCACGCGATCATCGGCGGCCTGATTACCTCCACAGTGTTGACGCTGGTGGTCGTGCCGGTTGTGTATACGATCTTTGACGATATCCAGGCAGGCAAGTACCGCCTGAAGTGGCGAAAAAATGGCCGGCCCGCAGCCGGCAACGTCCGTACCGGAGACGATTCACAGCCGGCGGCGGACATCCATTAACAAGCCGCTATCCCGTTCCCAAGAGAAAACTCCCCGGAGCCACAACGGCCGGGGAGTTTTCCTGATCAGTCGACTTCTGCGTTCCTCTGTTAAAATAACTCACCGCCGGTGTTGGCGGTGAGTTATTTTAACTCCCTGTGCCATTAAGGCAACGGCCGGTCAACGGCGACGCTGCTCATAATTGCGGGCAACTTTATCCCAGTTGACAACTTCAAAAAAGGCTTTAACATAATCGGCGCGCAGATTCTTGTATTTCAGATAGTAAGCGTGCTCCCAAACATCAATCCCCAAAATCGGCTGCCAGATACCTTCTGTCTCCAGCAGGGGATTGTCCTGATTGGGACTCGCCATAACCCGCAGCTCGCCGTCCGCGTTGGCGGCCAGCCAAGCCCAGCCGGAGCCGAACTGCCCTACTGCCGCTTTACTGATCTGCTCTTTGAATTCGGCAAAGCTGACAAAGGTCTTCTGTATTTTTTCCGCCAAAGCCCCGGCAGGCTCGCCGCCAGCTTGCGGTGAAAGATGCTCAAAATACAGATTGTGGTTGTAAAAGCCGCCGCCGTTATTGCGAATAACCGCTTTTTGCGATGCGTCAGCCGAACTGCTTTTCCACTGTGCCAAAACCTCTTCAATCGCTTTGCCGGCAATGCCGGCTTTTTCCGCCGCATCATTCAAATTTTTCGTATAGGCCGCATGATGCTTGCCATAATGCGTTTCCATCGTTAACGCGTCAATATGCGGCTCCAGTGCATCAAACGAATATGCTAATTTAATTTGTTCAAACATAACCATTCTCCTTTCCGTGCCGGCGTTCACCGCCGGTTGTCTCGATGTGGTTGCCTTCATTATAGCCTTACTATTAAATGATGTCAATGCGTTTATAGGTATATTTATCTTAAACTAATGATTTTCTTTCTCAATTAACCGACTAACTAGACGACAACGCCAAAAGCGCGCCTACCGTCAAAGGAAGGCGCGCTGACTACTTTCCGCAATGCTGTTGTCCGCTCAAACCAGCTCGCGGCCTAAGTAACCGCCGATTAAAGGAACCAGTCAAGCTAACGAGAGTTTTTTTCGACTGGCAACAACGCCAGACCGCAGGAATAGCAACGCTCTTTCAGGGGCTGACTGACACGGCCAGGCGGAAAAGGCTCCGTCAGTCGGTGTGATCAATCAGCGGGTACCCAACTGTCAGCGGTTAATTACAGTCATTTGTAAGCCGGCCATCACGTCAAGGGCGGCCTGATGCAACTGTTCGTCAAAACTGGCGGTGCAGACGGCGTCGATGATAATCTCTGCCTCCGGCAGTGCCGCCTTAGCCAGTACAGCGTTGGAAAGAACGCAAATATGGGAAACCACACCGGCCAGCTCCACCCGGTCGAAGCCTTGCCCGCGGAGATACGCCGCCAGTTCAAAGGAGCCGAAAGCGCCTTTTTCAAACCGCAGGTCGCCGGCGGCGCAACGGGAAGCGACCTTGCCGTATAGCTGCCAGCCCGGCGTGTCCTTCAGGCAATGGACCACCGGCAGCTTTTTCCCCTCCTGAGTCGCCAAATAATCCGGCTGATGGGTGTCAAAGCTGAAGGCGACCTGGTCGCCGTTTCGCTTGTACTGATCAATCTTGGCGGCAATCGCCGGCTCCAGTTCCGCCGCCTGGGCAAAGCCAAGTGCGCCGTCAACAAAGTCGTTTTGATAATCGATGACTAAAAGGATATTTTTCACGCGTTGACACTCCTCTCCTGAGCTGCCTTCCGACACTTGACAAAAAGCGCAAGCCTCCCTCCTCAGGTCAGGCTCGCGCAGCGATTGTCTTTTCTCGCTTACGGCATATCCACACTAATCTCGCTCTCCGCTCCCGCGGCGCTGAAGCGTACAGCGCCGCCGGCTTTAAATTCTTTTGTCTCGCCGTCGGCGGTGAGCAGGCTAATATTTTCTTTCAGCGTACCGGCGACGACTTCGCCGGCTTCATTAAATTCCATCGGTTTATTGGCGCTGAACTTGATAAAGCCGGTAGACGCAGATGGCTTCATAATCGTCTGCCAGCCAGCCGGACGCAGTTTTGTCTCTTCCGATAATACAGCGGAACGGACTGCGCCCGATTCATAAAAAGTCAGCACCGTATTAGCGCGGCAGGAGATAAAGCCGTATTGCCCCTCCACCAGCCGCAGCACCGCTTCATTAGCGAGAGTCCCTGACAACACGTCGCCCTTGTCACTGAAGGTTACCCGCGAGCCGCCTTTAAACAATAAATGATGGTAGCCGGGAATCGCCATATTGTAGCGGCTGTCAAAAAAACGCCGGCCAAATCGGCCCCAGTAGGGGATGCTGTCAGTATAAGCGCTGACATAGTAATAGTCATTAATCACCCGCTCCCAGCCGCGGGGATAGAGAAATGTATCTTTCGCCAATACGCCGGAAATAACCTCGCCCAGTTCGTTTACGGTAACAGTCGTATCACGTTTAAACGCAACGGAATCCCCGACTGACCATCCCTGCGGATGAAGCTTATTGTCCCTGCCCACAGACAGCTCAGCCGCCGTCGCGGCCGGCAGATTCAGACCCACCAGCATAAAAAACAGAATTCCTGCGGCCTGCCGCCGGAGACTCCTGCCTCTTTTCTCGTCCATAACAATACCGTTCCTTTCCTGCCAGTAACCGTCAAGTCTAAAACCGGTCCCCTTTGGCTTTAAGCCTGATCAATTACTGAATATATCTACACAGTAGCATCAGCCGCCGCCGCAGTCAAGTGGCAGGACAGTGAACGGACAGAGCCAGGGAGGAATCCGGACAGGCGGGGCAGCAACCCGTTGTGCGCTGCGCAGCATTTTAGAGCCGGTTCTTCTTTTCTTTGCCTGTTATAAGCTGTAGCGTCCAAGAAACCTGTGCATATATCCCAGCAGTGACAGCTTATCAGGCTTGGACTGCGATACGGCTGTGGATGAGTAGGACACCAGGCCGCATTGGCGGCAGCGGACAAAAAAGCGATTTTCACTGCAGCCGGCGGGAGTAATATCCACTTTCTCAAAGCTTACGGACGAGCAGCCTGCGCACTTATCCTTTTTCATGTCAACCTCGTCTCCCTTCCATGGTGTGCTGCCGCTTCCACGGCAGCCAGGACTTTCGGATCGCCATTAGTTCTTAAGTCCTAGTTAAAAGGCAGACCTCCCCCGCGAAATGACTTGGCCGGGTGGGCTCCTCTACTTATATTCTACAGATTATTGCAATTTTAGCAATAAATTTATTCAATACATCAACAGCCTGACTGGTTCATTTAAGCAGCGCTTATCTAAAACAGCCGCGTTTGTGCTATTTTGTGTGATTTAACCGTCTTAGCCGCTACCGGTACGTCAACAGAGCCGGCCAGCAGCGGCGAATGGGGATCATGTAAAAGCCGGGTCGCCGCCGCCGCTTTCGCATCCGTTGTTGCGTAACAATACAAACAGCCGTGGCCGCAGCTGTCATAGGCGCCGATATCAATGCTGGCAGCGCAGCGGCAGCCGGACCGCAGCGCGTCTGCCGGCGGCAGACGCAGACGGCAGCTGCAGATCGCTTCAATGAGGTTTTGATCAATGCAGGCGGCCGGAGTCAGGCCACAGACGCCAAGATCAGCCTCGGCGCAGGCGGACAGCCGCAGCCGGTACTCAGCGGCAATAGAGGCAAACCCCTGCGTCAGCCTGACCATAGACTGGCGGCTGGCGGCAAAATCGATCATTCCCTCCGTGCGCCGGCGCAATTTCCGGTACCAATCGACAAAGCTGATGACACAGTTGACCGTATAGCCGCTCAGCTGGGAGCAGAGGCGGCCGAACTGTTCAAAATGGTATTCAACCGTACAAAATGAGTTAATGATAACTGGATCATAACGCCAGATCAGACGCTGTGGCCCGATTCGATCGCCAAGACGCATAAAGCTGTTGACAGCCGCCGTTTTGTCCAGGCCCGGCTCCAGCCGGCGGTCATACGGAGTCAGCGTGTACTGAAAATAATAAGGATATCCCATCTGCTCAATCGTCGCCAGCTTTGCCAGCAGCGGACCGGCATTTTTAGTCCAGAAAACAATGCAGTCAACAACCGGGGGGCGCAGATCGACACTGACAACCTGCCGCCGATTGCGGGGATTGCGGACATAAACAAAGCCGGCCCGCAGACGGTTGAGCAGCCAGTCCGGGTAGAAAGCCGGTATATCGGTGCGGCGGCTGGCGCTGATAATCACGGCAGACTCCTCCTCTCGCTCCGGAACATTCCGCTCCTGGCGGCGGTTCGCAGCCGCTGCCAGGAGAAGCTGCGGCAAATTTGCTACTGCCGGAACAAATCGCGTATTTCTTCCTCGCTCATTTTGCTGAGGAAATTCTCGCCCGGCCTGATCAGAGCGTCAATCAATTCTTTCTTCTTTTGCTGCAGCTTAAAAATTTTATCTTCAATGGTGCCGCGAGCAATCAGCTTATAGACCTGGACCGAATTTTTCTGGCCTATGCGGTAAGCGCGGTCTGTCGCCTGATCTTCAACCGCTGGATTCCACCAGGGATCAAAATGGACGACCATATCGGCACCGGTCAGATTGAGTCCGGTTCCGCCCGCTTTTAATGAAATTAAAAACACCGACCGCTCTCCCGCATTAAAGGAATTCGCCAGCGTCAGCCGCTCCTGGGCTTTGGTGGCGCCGTCAAGATAATAATAGGAGATTCCCGCCGCTTCCAGCTGACGGGAGATCAGCGCCAGCATCGCAGTGAACTGGGAAAACAACAGAACACGCCTGCCTCCGGCCAGCGCCTCCTGCAGCAATTCCCACAGCGCCTCCAGCTTGCCGCTGCCGCCTTGATAGTTCTCTAAAAACAGCGATGGATGGCAGCATATTTGTCGCAGCCGCGTCAGCAGCGATAAAATTTTAATGCGGCTGCCGCCAAAACCGTTGTCGGCCAGTTCCTGCTCGAAATCAGCCCGCGTTTGCAGCAGCCAGGCGGCATAAAGCTTCGCCTGCTCGTCAGTCATCTCGCAATTCAATTTGCTCTCGATTTTCGGCGGCAGTTCGTTCAATACATTCTTTTTCATCCGCCGCAGGATGAACGGCTGCGTATGTCGGTTCAGTTCCCGCAGCATGTCGGGATCGCCATCACGGGCAATAGGGTTTTCAAACCGGCTGCTGAATTGTTTGCGGCTGCGCAGATAGCCGGGCATGACAAAATCAAAAATAGACCACAGCTCTGTCAGGCTGTTCTCGATCGGCGTGCCGGTCAGAGCAAAGCGGCTGCCGGCATGAATTTGCTTGACCGCCTTTGCGCTCATGGTGTCAGGGTTTTTAACATTTTGCGCCTCGTCCAGAAAACAGTAACGGAAACGATAGCGCTTGTACAACTCAATATCCCGTTTGACCAGGCCATAAGAAGTTACGATCAGGTCAGCCGCCGCAAGCGTCCGCAATTGTTCCTGCCGTTCCGTCTGCTGACCGGAGACAACAACAACATTCAGCTCCGGCGCAAACCTGGCCGCCTCCTCCTGCCAGTTATAGAGCAGAGAGGTCGGAGCAATAACCAGCGAAGGCACGCCGGATATTTTGTCATGCAGCAGCAAGGTCAGCACCTGCAGGGTTTTTCCCAGACCCATGTCGTCGGCCAGGATGCCGCCAAAGCCATGGACGGCAAGTGATTTCAGCCATTTAAATCCGGTCTGCTGATACGCCCGCAGGCTGCCCCGGATGCCGGCCGGCACCTGCCAATCCCGGTTCTGAGGCTGACGAATTTCCCTCACCAGCTGCGAAAAGCCGCTGTCACTTGCAATATCGATGCCGCCGGCTTCCCTGGCGACACTGTCAAGATACAGGGCGCGATATTTCGGCAGGGAAACAACCGGCTTTTCCAGATCGGCGGCGCGCAGGCCAAGCTGGCTGATCAGAGCGGCCGCCGCCTGGAATTGCGGTGAATCCAGCGGCACAAACGAACCGTCCCGCAGCCGGTGGTAGCGTTTTTTTAATTTATAAGCAGATAACAACTCGATAAGCAGCTTAGGTGAAAAATCGCCATAATCCAGGGAGAACTCCAGCATATCGGCAGTCTGATTCAGGCTTACGCCGGCGCTGATTCGCTCTATTCGTCTAATCGCAACCGGTTTGATCGCATCACTGCAATATACGGACGCCATTTCCTGCAGCTCAGGCAAGGTCTGCTGCAGAAATTCATAGGTCGCCGCCTCATCCGGCTGCACCAGCCGGCCGGCAGCGGCAATAAAACCGTGCTTTTGGAATAGCTGCAGCAATTGCCGTTCCTCCAGGGTGGACCGCAGCAGCCAGGTTGTTTGCAACTGATGCTTAACTGCCGGTTCGGCGGGATTGAAAATCTGATCGCCGTACTTTAATTCAATTTTAGCACTAATACCATCGCCGTAACGGTCAAGATAGACGCGTTTCTCCAACGGCAGCCGGGAAAACCGGCTGTAAACCGCTGCATCCATGCGGACAGAGGCAACACTTTCCAGCGCCGGCAGCACCGTTTCAACAAAATCGGAGACCGCCGCCGCCGGTATCGTCACCGCCGCCTTGCCGGTATCGGCAAAACAGCGCAGCACCGGTTTAATCCGTCTGGCAAACGCGTCATCAACCTGATAGACACACTGTCGATGATAAAGATAGCGGCAGTCTGTATCCAGGCCGTAAAGCACATCGCCGGCCAGATCGGCAGTGAGCTGCAATCCGCCCTTGACTGCGTCAACGCTTAGGCTTACCGGCGGCCGCTCGGCACACAGTTTAACCTCGCATGGCGGCTGCTGCTCCATTTGAATACTGAAAGGGTGCAATTGCATTAGCGAGAAAAAACGCAACAAATTGGCGTTGGTCAGCCGGAAGCGGCGCGGATCGGCAAAGGCAGAGCCGGCAGAGGCGCTATAGCTCCAGCCGGCCCGCTCCTTTTCCTCAGCGTACGCCTCCAGCAGCAAGGCGATCAAGGAGTCCGCCGGCTTGACAAAAGCGGCCTGGCGCGGCCGCAAGCTAAACGATTTGCCATAAATCAGCTCCTGCCCATTAAGCAGCGAATCCAGCAAGTGCGTAATATCTTTAACCACGTACAGCCGTTCCGACCCGATCATAAACTCCAGCCAGCAATTCTTCCTGCCCGGCTTTGGGGAAAAGCCCAGAACCGGCACCAGCCGGACCTGCTCTGCCGCCAGTTGCGGCGACGGCTCAAGGTTGTCGCGATAGTGCGCCAAAAACCGTTTCAGACCGGAGGACAACGGCAGGTGAGAATCTTCGCTGCCGCCGTCAAAATAGCTGCTCCACTCTGCCTGCAAATGCAGCAGGACGGCAACAACATGCTTGCAGGCGCCGGGATAGGAATGGAAGGCCGGGCAATCGCACTCATAGTCCCGCAAAGTTCGCTGTTTATCAAAACCGATCGCCACCGAGTAAAAATTCCAGCCGGTAACGCGGGCGGTAAAGCGGTTGGCCTCGGAAAAAAAACGTACCGACCGCACCGCCCCGTCACGATAATAGTCGCGGCCTTTGGCGTAAGAACCGCCTGCCGCTTCCGACCTGATTATTTCGTCTGTTAACATGCGCTGTTCCCTTTATCGTTGTTTTGTCTTTACTCCATTGTAAGCCTAATTGCGACCAAGTTCAATGCACCGCTGCTGTTAGTGACAACAATCTCGGCCGCTAAGCAGCAAAACCGTGACCCTGATCCTGCCGTGCAAGCGATTGCCCTGCCTAAAGCTGCAACAGCTGTTCAATTATGCAAAAATCAGGTATAATTGCCTTCAAGGGAACAAGCCAGCCAACAAGGAGGAATCGCAGCATGCAAGCAAATCAGACTATGACTCTCCGCGAAAAGGGAGAACGACTGATTGAGTATATAGGCAATCTGAGCAGTGCCGCCGTAGGTTTTTCCGGTGGTGTCGACAGCTCGCTGCTGGCCGCCGCCGCGTTTAAGGCGCTGGGCGACAAAGCGGTTGCCATCACCGCCTATTCGGCAACGCTGCCGGAGCGGGAAAAAACAGCGGCGCAAGCGATCGCCAAGCAAATCGGCATCAGGCATGTTCTGCTGAATATCAGCGAACTTGAAAGCGCCGATTTTGTCGCCAATACCAAAGACCGCTGCTACCACTGTAAGAAACAGCGTTTTTCCGCTATGTCCAACTGGGCGCAAACCGCCGGCTACCACTGGATGCTTGACGGCTCTAACGCCGACGATGTATCCGACTACCGGCCCGGCCTGAAAGCGGTAAAAGAGCTGACGCGAGTGACCAGCCCGCTGCTGGAAACCGGTCTGACAAAAGCTGAAATCCGCCAGTTGTCAAAGGACTGGAATCTGCCAACCTGGAACAAGCCGAGCATGGCCTGCCTGTCATCGCGGGTGTCGTATGGGCTGCCGGTTACTGCCGAACGGTTAAAGCAGATCGAACAGGCGGAAGAGGTTATCCGCGGGTTTTGCTCTGGCCAGATCCGTGTCCGGCATCATAATAACCTGGCCCGGATCGAGGTTGAGCCGGCTCAGGTGGCAACGCTGGCGCAGCCGGAAACGGCCGCCGAAGTCAGCCGCCGGCTCAGGGAAATCGGCTTTACCTATATTACACTGGATCTGGCTGGCTATCGCACCGGCAGCATGAACGACGAGCTCCGGTAAGCCGGCGGCCGCTGTCCGCCGCATCGGGCCGGAGGCTTCAGCCTTTTAGCCGCTGCAGCCTGACAGCGGCTTTTTCCAGTGTCGCCAACTGCTTGCAGAAGCAAAACCGGATGTAGTGGCTGCCGTCGCCGTTGTCCGGACTGAAAAAGCTGGAAGCCGGCACGGAGGCCACGCCGTATTCTTTGATCAGCCGTAAGGCGAATTCCACATCATTTTCGCCTCCCAGCGGCCGGATATCAGCCATAATGTAATAGGCTCCCTCCGGTTTTACGCAAGCGAATCCCGCCGTCTCCAGAGCCTGCAGCAGAAAATCGCGCCGCACGCGGTAAAATTCGCCCAGTTCCTGATAATATTCCGGCGGCAGCCGCAGGGCGGCGGCAGAGGCAACCTGCAGCGGCGCGGCGGCGCCAACGGTCAGAAAGTCATGCACCTTGCGGACAGACTGGGTGATTGCCGCTGAGGCGACAACATAGCCGATTCGCCAGCCGGTAACGCTGTAGGTCTTGGAAACGCCGTTGATCATAATGGTTCTGTCGGCCATCCCCGGCAGCGTCCAGAGCGGAATATGCTCACGTCCGTCATAGAGGATATGCTCATAAATCTCATCAGTAATCGCCAGGACATCATGCTTTACGCATAAGTCGGCGATCAGGCGCAGTTCCTGCGCCGAAAACACCTTGCCGGTAGGATTATGCGGCGTATTGATAATGATCGCCCGCGTACGGTCGGAAAACGCATCCGTCAGTTCGGCGGCGTCCATCTGGAACAGCGGCGGCTTCAGGGCGATATAGCGGGGAGTGGCACCGCATAGGATTACGTCGGCGCCGTAGTTTTCATAGAATGGTTCAAATACGATGACTTCATCGCCGGGGTTAACCGTGGCCAGCAGCGATGCGATCATGCCCTCGGTTGACCCACAGCAAACCGTAATCTGCTGCTCCGGGTCAATGCCGATGCCATAATCCCGCTGCAGCTTGGCGGCAATGCCGTCGCGCAGATCCTTGGTGCCCCAGGTGATTGCGTACTGGTTATGATCACGGTTGATTGCGTCAACAGCGGCTTGCTTAATTACCGCCGGCGCGGAAAAATCAGGAAATCCCTGGGCAAGGTTAATCGCCTCATGCCGGGCGGCAACGCGCGACATCTCACGAATGACCGATTCGGTGAACTGGCTGGCTTTACTGGATGCTGTTTGAAGCATGTTTGTTGACCCCTTTCATAGAGACGTAAAAAAGGCTGGGTTTATCGCGTTGATAAACCCAGCCTTCAGACGTCTGATCAGTCTGGAATATACCCTGATAGTAGCACGGGGCGGCCAGTCTGTCAACTATGCGGTTTATACGACCAGAGCAATCGCTTACAAAAGTAAGCAAGAGCAGCCGTGACATTTAGTCCAGCTTCCGTATTCCGGACTTCGTATTCCCGTGCCCGGTTGCGGGAGGGAAACGGGCCGCAGGCGGCGGGGCGGCGGGTTGGCGGGTTGGCGTTAAGAACCGTCTGTGTTTGAGCGCAGCGAGCAGGTGGCGAACCGCCCCTGCGACGCTATGGCCTGACGGCCATCAAGCGGCGCAGGAGCGGCTCGCCACCGGACGGTTTAGCCAACCAACTGCTCCGCCAGTCCCCTGGAGCATAGGGGCAAAGTTTTTTTGCCTACTTTTGCAACGACTGGCAAAAGCAGAGCTGCTTTAGACGCCTCCTTTTGCCCTCCTTCGGTGTTCGCTGTGAAATCGCCTTTTCCGTTCGCGTTTCTGCAAGCGATTGTCCGGCTGCCGCCGGCGGATTGGTGTATTGACAGCAGCCGCAGACTATTGTAGGATAAAGAAAATAGCATGATCGCACTGCTAACTAATCGAACGCATTAGAGGCTGTATCCCTTAGGGGTGCAGCCTCTTTTTTGCTAATACGCTAATTCACCTGGCTAAGGCTGCTTAAAATTGATTAACAGGAGAGTGACCCTATGTCGACATTGACAACCAAATGGTTCAGCAGCGCGCAGCGCATTATTTACCGTCTGGCCGCAATTGCCCTTTTTCTGGCATTATGGGAAGTCGCGCCCCGGATCGGATTGGCGGATCCCGTCTTTTTGCCGCCTTTTTCTAAGGTTGCGGCCGCTTTGTTCCAATTATTGAGCAGCGGCGAGCTGCTGAAGCATATCTTCGTCAGTCTGCGCCGCTCTTTCATCGGCTTCAGTCTGGGCTTGCTGACAGCCGTCCCATTAGGACTGGCAATCGGCTGTTCCAAGCGCTTAGAAGACTTCATCGATCCGCTGCTGCAGACCTTCAGGCAAACGTCGACTATGGCCCTGTTTCCGGTATTTATTCTGTTGTTTGGCATTGGCGAATTGTCCAAAGTCGCCATTATCTTTTGGGGCGTGCAGTGGGCGATTCTGTTAAATACGATCACCGGGGTTAAGACGGTGGATCCGCTGCTGATCAAGGCCGCAAAATCAATGGGAACTTCCTCCTTCAAACTATTTATCAAGGTGATTATTCCCGCCGCCATCCCGGCAATATTTACCGGCATCAGACTAAGCGCGACCACCTCTATTCTCATTCTGATTGCGGCTGAAATGATCGGCGCCAACGCCGGTCTGGGCTTTCTCTTGTACGATGCGGAGGTAAAGTATAAAATCCCCACCATGTACGCAGCGATTGCCACCATGTCGCTGCTGGGCCTGATGTTGAACTATACGCTGGTGAACATCGAGAGGCGTTACGCTCACTGGCGACAGCCGCAATAACCTGCATCAGCAATCTCGTTGGCAGCACCCGCAAGGTGCCGGCTGACAGCTGACCGGCAAGCTGCCGGAGGCCGGAACGTTTGTCCGCAAACTTCCGGCCTTTTCAATTGCACTTCGCTATAAATTCATCGCACCACAGCCGTACTAACGACGAAAGGGGTGAGTACTACGCGGCCACTGAAACGGCAGCAAACAGGCAAACGAGGCCGGCGTTACCTTGTCCGGGCGCCAACCGCAGGCGTCCGCACTGACGCCAAGCCGCCAATACACAACCGGCAAGGAGGATAAAATGAAAAAAGTAATCTTGATTGCAACCGGACTGCTTATGGTTATATTAACAGGCTGCAGCCCGTTATTCACCAGCAAAACCGCCGACACCGACAAGCCTAAATTTGTCAATGGCAAACTGGACAGGGAGTTCCGCCTGAAAGTTGTCACACCCACTGATTTCAACGAATTTATTATTGCCGATAAAAAGGGCTTTTTAAAAGAAGTGGGAATCATTCCCGAATATACCGGCTCCGTCCCCAGCGGCAGCCTGGCGCAATCGGTCATCAAAGGCGATAATCATTTATTTGGCTCCGGCCATCCTTCCACAATCGCGGCGGCGCGTAAAGCCGGCGCTCCGATTAAAATTGTCCTGCACAGCATGGTCGATGACCCGGACCCGGACAAAATGCATATGACCTGGTTTGTCAGGAGCGGCGGCCCGGTTACCTCCCCCAAGGATCTCGTCGGTAAAAAGATCGCCATGAGCGGCCTGGGAGGCTGCGCCGAATTTCTCAACGGCGACTTTTTACGCCGCAACGGTATTGCCCGCGATCAGGTTGAAATCGTGGTTATGAAGGATGCCCAACAAGAGCAGGCGATCAGACAAGGGCTGATCGATGTCGCGATTCTGCATCCGCCGTTTAATAAAATCGCCAGAAACCGCGGCGGCTTAACAGCATTAACCACCAGCTATCAAATCGGCGAGATTGCCGGCAACGGCGCCCTCAGCGGTCTTGCCGTCCGCGCTTTCAGCGAGGATTTCATCAAAGAATATCCGGATGTGGTGAAAGCGTATATTGTCGCTGATTTAAAGGCGCAGCAATATATCAACGAACATTATGAAGAGTCGCTGCAGGTCGCTGCCGATTTTCTTAAAATCGACGTAAAGGATATGGCTGGCAATATCTATCCCCGGCAAAAATGGCTGCAGGATGAGGATATTGATTTTTGGGTAAAGCTGGGCGAACGCAACGGGTTCTTTGCGCAGGGCGAAGTCAAGGCTTCCGATCTCTATACCAATCAACTCAATCCTTACTACACCGGCGAGTTGAAGTAAGCAGCCGCGGCCGCCAATACGGAAAGGCTCAAGAAGCGCATCGTCTCCCGTTGCGCGACCGGACTGCAGGCATAAAGCTAACGGCGGCCGCAGCCGCCGTTAGCTTTATGCCCTTTAAGCCTGATTTTTAACGGAAGGAATCATAAGCCGCATTCTAGCAAAGCCTGGCGCAAATCGGCAATGATATCGACAGCGTCCTCCAGGCCGACACTGAACCGCAGATGCCCCTGCCTGAATGATTCGGGATAAAAATGATTGCGCTCATCATCGGGACCGACATACACGATCAAGCTTTCGTCATGGCCGATGGAAACCGCCGGCACCACCAGCTTCAGCGAATTGACAAAACGGTTGTGGGTCGCCGGATCCGCCGATAAGCCAAAGGCGATGACGCCGGAAAACATTTTCATCTGTTTTTTGGCGATTGTATGCTGCGGATGACTCTCCAGACCGGGATAAGCGACAAACGCCACCGCCGGATGGCGCTCGAGGAAACGGGCGACAGCCAGAGCGCTCTCGCTGTGCTGTTTCATTCGCAGCGGCAGGGTAACAGCACCGCGCATAATCAGCCAGGCATTGAACGGACTGATCGCCCCGCCCAGATTCACCATTGCCTGCCGTCGGATGCGGTCGATCAGCTCTCTGCGGCCGATGACGGCACCGCCCATCGCATCGCCATGGCCGTTGATATACTTGGTCAGGCTGTGAATAACCAGATCGGCGCCGAAGGCAAGCGGCTGCTGCAAAAAAGGCGAGGCAAAGGTGCTGTCAACCGACAGCACGGCGCCGGCCGCTTTGGCAATGGCGGCGATCGCCGGAATATCGCTGATCCTGGTGGTTGGATTGCCGGGTGTCTCAATATGAATCAGCCTGGTGTCCGGGCGCACGGCCCGCCGCACCGCCTCCAGATCGGCGGTATCGACCAGCGTTGTCTCGATGCCGTATTTGTCAGGAAAGTATTCCTGCAGCAGCCGGTAAACGGCGATATAAGAAACATTGGAGCAGACTACATGCGTCTTTTGATCCAGGAAAGTAAAAAAAACGCCAGCCAGCGCGGCGACGCCGCTTGCCAGCACGACGCAGTCCTCGCCGCCTTCCAGCGCCGCCAGCTTTTGCTGCAGATAGACCTGATTCGCCGCCGTATTGCGGGTATAGATCAGCTGACTGGTATCGCTCCAGTTCAGGTTCGAGGCATCCTCCGGCAGCCGGTAGCTGTTGGCCATTGTAATCGGCCGCCTGATTGCCCCCGTTTCCCGGTCCACGCCATTACCGGCGTGGATGCATTGCGTTGAAAAACCGGCATTTGCTTCGTCTGTCATTTTCATCCGTCCTTTCTCATCGCTGCGCCGGCGGCGCCGCCGGTCAGGCGGCCTGCCATCTGCGCAGCCAGTTAGTTACCAGAGCGGTCACTTCACTGTGGCGGCCTGTAAAAACATGGTCAGCGGCAAGGAAAGCAATCTCTTTTTCACCACTGTATTGCCGGTACAGCTCTTGCGAACCGGCCGGCGGCACTACCGCATCCTGCTGCCCGTGCACGACCAGCAGCGGCGCGCCCAGCCGGTCAAGCTGGTGCAGCGGTTCATACTGATTCCGCACCAAATCGGCGACAAAATCCGGACCGATGGTAAAGCCCTTGCCGAGAAAATTGGCCACATCCTTGCCGGAAAGAGACTGGTTCCACAGCTCCGGTCCCAGAATTTCATTGCGAAAATTATCAACCGGATGCACCACCGGCGCCAAAACAACGCGGCCGGCGATTGCGTCGTCATGATGGCTCAATACGATCAGTCCGCCCAGACTGTGTCCCAGCAGATAGACAGGCAGGCCTTCAAACTCAGGCCGGTTTCTGACCCAGTTGACCACATTGGCCAAATCCTGCCGCCACTTGCTGATAACCGTATCGGTCGCGAATTCGCCGTCGCTCTCGCCGGAGCCGCTGAAGTCAAACCGGAGCGCGATCAGTCCGGCGGCGGTAATCGCCCTGGCGATATTAAGCATCAGCTGATTGCTGCCGATTTTTTCGCTGGTGAAGCCGTGGCAGCAAATGATGACCGGTGTTTGATTCACCGTATAACTGTCTACATGGATCATTGCCGACAACTGACGGTTTTCGCTGCTTATCCATTCGTGTCGTTTCACGCCATCCCTCCTCGCAAATAAAACAGGCCGGAACAGATGTCTGTTCCGGCCTTTAGATATCTAATCAGCCACTTGATTTAGTTTTTCTAATAAATAAAGTATACGGCATCCCG
The DNA here is from genome assembly GCA_900542835.1 of uncultured Pelosinus sp. Lineage (GTDB taxonomy): Bacteria > Bacillota > Negativicutes > Sporomusales > Acetonemataceae > Anaerosporomusa. Next base: position 82,808 of record UQPB01000007.1, read on the forward strand.
CTGCTGCGGTCAATGGAAATATCACGCGTCACCCCCTGCCGGTTCCGGATATAATTGCCCCTGCCGCAGACGCAGCACACTGTCCGCCCGGGCGGCCAGAACGGGATCGTGGGTAACGATAACAACAGCCGCGCCGTTATCGCGCGCCTGCAGCAGGCAGGCGGCAACATCTTCCGCCAGCTCCGGATTAAGATCATTGGTCGGTTCATCCGCCAGCAGCAGTGGCGGTTCCAGCAGCAAGGCCCGGGCCAGAGAGACACGGCGCAATTGGCCCAGGCTGAGAGCCTGGGGCTTATAGTCGAGCCGGTGACTGAGATCAAAGCGCGCCAGCAGATTTTTGGCGCGCTGCTCCAGATTCGCCGCCGGTTTAGTAAACCAGGCCGGCGCCAGCACGTTTTCCAGCGCGCTCAATGAATTTAACAGCCGCGCCCGCTGAAAGACGAAGCCGCAGTACTGCCCTCGCAGCCTGGCCTGCTCGCGCGGCTGCAGACCGCCTGTATCCCGGCCGTCAATTATCACCCGGCCGCGGCTGGGGTGCTGCAGCAAGCCCATGATCGACAGCAGCGTCGTCTTGCCGCCGCCGGAGTCACCGATAATCGCCAGGGTCCGGCCTGTCTCGACCGTCAGGGAGATCTCCGTTAAGACTGATTCAGCGCCATAATCCTTGCTGACCGCTTCTAATTCCAGCAGTTTTCCCATCATTCATCCCTCTCAGTCAAATTCGCCGCGGGTCATAATCGTACTGGGATCAAGCCGGCTTCCCTGGCGGGCGGGCAGCCAGGCGGCGACGGCGCCCAGACCGGTGAAAATACCGGCAAGCGCCAGTGAGCTGACGACAAAATAGCGCCAGTCCGGCGACACAAACGGAAAGGACTGATGCGCCTCCAGCACCGCCAGCGCGGCGGCATATAACGATCCGCCCAGCAGCAGTCCGGCAAGCGAGCCGGCAAGAGCCACCGCCACCGCCTCGCCGGCAATAATCACGGCAATGTCCCTGCCTGACGCTCCCAGCGCCAGGTACAGGCCCCATTCCGCCTGACGCTCCCAGGTCAGGGTATAAAAGCGGCTGAATAACTGGAACAACGCGGCGGCTACCGCCAACGCTCCCACCCCGCCCAACAGCCATAACAGGCCGCGGAATTGAGCATTAATCCGGTTCTTCACCTCTGCTGCCACAATCGGCTGTACCAGACCCGCGCCTCTGATCGCGTCGGCGATCCGGTCAATATCAGCGCCGGCGTCAAGCTGCACCAGTACAGTGGAAATCAGACCGGACGGCTCGCCCTGCTTCTCCCAGATTGAGTTCAGGCGCGGCGTCTTGGCGACAACCCGCCGCGCCTCAGCCATGTTGACAAACAGCGAATAATCCAGGGTGGTGCCGGTCGCTTCCGCTACCGCCGCAATTTGGTACTGCTTGCCCAAAATCATAATGTGATTTTGCGACCATAAGGGGATTTTGGCGCCCAGGATGACCTCATCATCCGCCAGCGCCGTTTTTTGCGCCTGGCTCAGCCAGGGGGCTACGATCCAGTCACTGGCCGGATCGTAACCGAGCATGCGGTTGGCGTTGCCAATATCATGGCAGTCGGCGGTCAGTGTATGGGTAAAGAACTGCGGCGTTGCCCGCCGCACGCCGGGAATCGAGCGGATGCGGTCGGCGATGCCGGCCGGCATATAGCTGTTGGCAGCCGCGCCGCCGAATAAAATCAGGCTGGGCTCGATGGTCACGCCGAACGGTACGACGACGATATCGGCGCCCATCCGTTCCTGCGACAGCCGCATCCCGGCGGCAACGCCGCGGTAGAGAGCGGCAACGCTAAAGACAATCCCCACCCCAACGGCGATGCCCACCAGGATAGCCAGTGTTTGCAGTCTCCGGTGCCACAGGCTCTTCCAGATCAAACGGATCATGCGGACCTATCCTCCCGGTCCCCGCCGCGGTGCAGCCAGATAAGCACAGCGCCGCTGACGCTCAGCAAAGCGCCGCCAAGCGTCGTGAAAAACGCCGTTTTGGCGCAGGCGCCGCCATGGGGGCAAATGCCGATAAACCATGACTGCGGCAGGCTGATCACGCCAAGCCCCAGCAGCAGCAGGAAAAAACCTGTCAGTGAGCGGGCTTCCGCCGTCCGCACTACAAACAGGGCGGCGGCGGCGATTACCGCCAGCAGCGCGATGAAAAATACCGCCTGAAACGCATAATGGCAGACCATGGGTGCGGTCATCCCGTTAGCCAGCTGCATTTGCCCGGTGCAGACCGGAATCAGCCGGGGCAGGATCAAAATAGCCAAAGCGATAACCAGTGCCGTCCAGGATACGGCCGTATGTTTGTTCATTGCGTTCAACTCCTGTATTTATCGTTTATCCGGCAGGCACTGCGCTTTGCCGGCTGCGTCCGCATGCGGCGCGGAATGTCCGTGCGGATGACCGCCGCTATCCCGGAACGGCGCCCGGTTGGCGCCGGCGTAGACAGCGCTCAGGCCTAACAAAAACACCAACAGGCCGGCGACAAAAAATCGTTGCAGCGTCATACTAATTCCTCCTCAGGGATTTTGCGAATCACGGGTAATTTCGCTATAAATGTCTTCCAGCAGTTTCAGCCCGCCGCCGTAACCGACATAGGAGCTGTTTAAGACTAAGCGGTCGGCGACCGGCATTGATACAGACAGGTGAAAACCGTTAATCTGCCGGGAAAGAACCTTTTCCCAACTGCTGCCGATAAGCAGCGGCCGCCCCGTCCGGGCCGTGTTCCGGATCGCTTCGTGCACCCAGCCGCCGTCGCCGCTAAAGTGAACGTCGGCGGTGATGTCATCGTTAAACTTCTGAAATTCCGCTGTGATCGCCGCCTGATACTGCGGCAATACGCCGTCGGTAATAAACTGCGCCTCCGGAATCAGGCCCATATCGTTGATCAGGAACCGGGCGATGCTCAGGCTGTATACGCTGTCGGCAACGGTGATAAAGCGGTTGGGCACAATCCGGGTCTGGTAGATCGCTTCCAGGGCGCTTTCAATAAACGCATAATATTGGCGTTCGTGGGCCCGAATGACCCTCTCGACCTGCTCAGCCGGAACACCGGCAAAAGCGCCTACCTCTCGCAGGAACCTGCCGGTTTCGGTGGGACCGATCGGCAGAACCGGATAGTGGAGGTAAGGGGTACCGAATTTAGCCTGCAAATGCCGGACATTTTTTAGCCCCACCCAGGGGGATACCAGCAGGTTGAACTGCGCCTTCGGCACAGTGTTGACAGCCGTGATCCCGTCCTGCTCCAGACCGAAAATGCTGTTAGGCGTTAATCCCAGTTCCCGGATCAGAGCCTCGATCTGCTTGATATTGCCGACCCAAAAAGCATCCTGGAACGGGACTGAACACCAGATATTAACCAAGCCCGGCTCAGTTGCGGCCGGCGGCTGCAAATATTGCTCGATAATCGCGTCGACAATGATTTCATGCCCCGCGTAATTGGTGCCGTTGAAGCCGCCGGTTTCCGCGTAGACAACCGGCTTGCCCTGACGCCGGAACCGTTTGACCACTTCCGCCGCGTCGTCGCCGACGATCTCCGGTACGCAGCCGGTCAGCACAACAAATAAATCGGCGTCAATAATCTTCAACGAATTTTCAATGATCTGAAGCAGCTTTTCCTCGCCGCCGAAGACGACCTCGGTCTCGCCGATGTTGCTGCAGGGAGGCTGAGTGCCGCCGATATAGCCTGAACCGTGCATGCCGTTGCCAGCGGCGATAGCGCCGCTGAGCTTGTTGGCGCAGCCCTGCCCGGCGTGCAGGATTGGCGCCGCCCGTTTGATTGCCAGCACCGACTGCATGCCGCCGAGAGCGCAGGCATGCCGGAGCTGTTCGATATACTGCGTCATGTTATCGCACCTCGGCTTCCAAAAATTCGAAGCTGTTCTGCTGCAGCCACCAATCGGTATAGGGCAATCGCAGCCATTGGGCAAGATTGCGTTCACGGCTGCGATTGCGCAGCGCATCCAGCATCCGCTGAGCAAAATTGACGGTTCCACGATAGCCGAATACTTCGTATTCGTCGACAATCATCAGCGAGGCGATTCCCAGCTTGGCGGCCCAGCCGGCAGTGCCGCCATGTCGTGACAGGTAAATGTCCGGCTGCAGCTTATGGAGGATGCTCATCATTTCAAACGCCTGCAGATCGCAAACGCTGGCCGGCACGTCGACCTTGCTGTCGCCGGCGTGTTTGGCCGCGTCAGGCACGCTGCCGTTATCCAGCTTCTGATCAAAATGCCAGGACGTAGCCCATACGACCTCCATGCCCAGTTCTTCCGTCAGTACCCGGACGTAATCATGGGCAAAGCCCGGCCCCATGCCGATTACCGCCCGGCGGCCGCTCAACTGCCGCTTCAGCTCGTCGAGAATCGGCCGATAGGCGGCTTCCTGCTCGGCGATATAGGTCTCAACCGCCGCCTCCTTGCCGACAATTTGGCCGAGGCCGCGCAGCCAACCCTGGATGCCGGCGATGCCCTGCGGATGCAGTCCCCGGACGCTGGGTACGCTGTAGAGCTGCTCCAACGCGTGTTCAACATAAGTCGACAAGCTGCTGCAGATGGCCATGCTGGCCGCCGCCTCCGACATTCGCGACAATTGCTCCACCGTGCATTGTGCGACCATGAACACCGGCTCAAGCTCCAGACGGGCGAAAATCGCAGTAATTTCCGCCCTGGCGCGGGCGTGAAAGTTGAATACATTGACTTTGTTGGTTTTCCGGCGCGGCGGTTTGACAATATGGGTTAAAATCGCGTGAAAAGCGGCATCAAAGCCGGAGGCCCAGACTTTTGTCTTAAAGCCTTCACAAAAAACCGGCGCCAGCGGTATTGGAACCTCCTCCCGCAGCTCGTCGAGGGCGCTTTTGATATCCTCGCCGATAATGCCGGAAACGCAGGACGTGGTGATGAAAATCGCGCCAGGCCGATAGCGGCGGTACGCCTCGCGGATCGTGTCCTTCAGCTTCTCCGTCGCGCCGAAAACCGTGTCCTCCTTGGTCATATTGGTGGTAAAGAAGGCAATGTTCCGCGGCTGCCAGCCCTCCCACTCGCGGGCCTTTTCCGACCATTTGTTCAGGACATTGTAGCCGATCTGATCGACGGCGCAGCCGGCCGGCGCATGATTGACGATTACGGCATCAAGAATCTCCGAAAGATAGGACTGCGCGCAGCCCGAATTGCAGGAGCTGGCCTGCGTAAAGCAGCGGCCGTTGTTTTTTTGCGAACAAGAGGCCGCTTTCGCCGCCAGCTCGCGGACAGTTCCCCGGTAACCGACAATCGCTCCCAGCCGCTGCTCTCTGACGGCCGCCTCATTTCCCAGCCGTTGTGACGCCATATGCCTCATCCTCCCTTGCTTAATCGGCGGTTTGCCGCTAATACGGCTGCCGCCTCCGGTTCAAGCGCCCCGCCGTCAGTCCCGACTGGCCCGCAGTGCGCGGTCAAGATAATACAGCAGGTCGGCTTTGTCCTCCAGGCCGATCGACAGACGGATAAGATCCTCGGTAACGCCGGTTGCCAGTTGCTGCGCCGGCGTCAGCTGCTGATGGGTGGTGCTGGCGGGATGAATAACCAGCGACTTGGCGTCGCCGACATTAGCCAGATGCGAAAACAGTTCCAGCTTGTCGATAAATCTGGTGCCGGCGGCCAGTCCCCCCTTGATGCCGAACGTCAGAATCGCCCCGGCGCCGCGGGGAAAATACTTCTGTGCCTGCGCGTAGGCGGCACTGCTCTTCAGGCCGGGATAATTCACCCAGGAGACCAGTTCATGCTGTTCGAGGAATTCGGCAACAGCCTGGGCGTTGCTGACATGACGCTCGAGGCGCAGTGACAGCGTTTCCACCCCCTGCAAAAACAGGAACGCGTTGAAGGGGCTGATCGCCGCGCCGGTGTCGCGCAGCAGCGCCACACGGGCTTTGGTGATATAGGCGGCGCGGCCGAAAGCTTCCGTAAATACCAGGCCGTGATAGCTGGGGTCCGGTTCGGTTAAACCGGGATACTTGCCGTTATTCCAGTTGAAATTGCCGGAATCGACCAGAATGCCGCCGATAGAGGTGCCGTGGCCGCCGATAAACTTAGTGGCGGAATGGACGACAATATCGGCGCCCCATTCGAACGGCCGCTGCAGATACGGCGTGGCAAAGGTGCTGTCTATAATCAGGGGAAGCTGATATTCGTGGGCGATGGCGGCGACCGCCGCCACATCGAGAATATCAATTTTGGGATTACCGATATTTTCGGCATAAACAGCTTTTGTCGCCGGCGTAATCGCCCGGCGGAAGTTTTCCGGATCGCCGGGATCGACAAACCGCACCGTGATGCCGAATCTAGGCAAAGTGTGATGGAACAGGTTATAGGTGCCGCCGTAGAGGGCGGCTGAGGAAACAATTTCATCGCCGGCCTGGGCAATGGTCAGTATCGAATAGGTAATCGCCGCCTGGCCGGAGGCGACTGCCAGCGCGCCGACACCGCCTTCCAGGGCGGCCAGACGCTCTTCAAACACGCTTTGGGTGGGATTGATCATCCGCGTATAGGCATAGCCCAGCTCCTCCAGCGCGAACAGCCGCGCCGCCCGCCGCGTATCGCCCAGGACAAAGGACGAGGATTGGTAGATGGGCACCGCCCTGGCGCCGGTTGCCGGATCGGCAGTCTGCCCCGCGTGCAGCGCCAGCGTATCAAAGCCATGCTTTCTTAGGTTTTGTTCACTCATCGTACTCCCCGCTTTCTGCTCGTATTTTTGCAAAAGGCCCATGCAGTCGCCTGCACAGGCCTTCAGTTCTTGACTGATCAGCTTGCTTGCCGGGTTTCCAGGAACCGCTGATTATTTCGCCAGACCTAAGCAACGCTTCCTTAACGGTATGTATCCAGCACTTTGCCGTAAATATCCTCAATAAGCCTGAGCCCGCCGTTGTAGCCGGCATAGCCGCCATTTAAAATCAACCGGTAGGCGACCGGCACACCGACAATCAGCAGGTCGGCGCCGATTTCCGCCGCCAGGTCCCGCTCCCAGCCGCTGCCGAGCAGCAAAGCCCGTTGTTTATGGTCATCGCGCCGGATCTGTTCCTGAATCGCGCCGCCGTCGACGCCAAAGTGTACAGCCGCCGACCGCAGCGGTGATATTGTCCGGAACTGCTCTGCGATCGCCGCCTGAAACTCCGCCGGCGTCGCGTCGGTAATAAACTGATCGGCCGGCAGAATGCCAAGTTCATTTAGCAGATATTTGGCAAACCCTACCGCGTAGCTGGCATCAAGTACCGTGTAAAACCGCCGCGGCAGGCCGTAGCGGAATTCCAGCATAAAGTCGGCCGTGCGCTCGATATGCTGATAAAACCGCGCCTCCTCTTTCGTGATAAAGGCTTCAGCCGCGCCTCTGTCGACACCGGTGAACGCTGCCGCCTGCCGCAGGAACTTCGTTGTCTCAACGCCGCCGACAGGCAGATAAGGAAAATGCAGGTAAGGCGTGCCGTATTTTTCCTGCAAATGACCGGCGATCGCCAGTCCTGCCCAGGCGCTGACAACCAGATTGGCCTCAGCCTGCGGAATCGTCCGCCACTCGGCAACGCCGGCGGAACAGGAGCCAAAGAGGATGTTTACCTGCAGGCCGATGCCTTCAAGCAGCCGCTTCAATTCCTCCAGATTGCCGTTCCAGAACGGATCCTGATAGGGAACTGAGGCAAATACGTTAACCAGCCCCTTGATCACTGCGCCGCCGGTTTTATATTTGTCGACATACTGATCGATAATCGCGTTGACCACTCGCTCATGGCCGATGTAATTATTACTTTTGAAGCCGCCGCTCTCCACGCAGACAAGCGGTTTGTCCTGTTCCTGCCAGCCAGCTGCCACCCGGCCGGCATCATCGCCGATGATATCGGAGGTACAGCCGGTCAGCACCACGTACAAATCGGCGTCAATAACCCGGAACGCGCCGGCGATCACCTTCTCCAGCTTGGCCTCGCCGCCAAACACGATTTCCGACTCGCTGGCGTTTGTACACGGCACAGTGTGGCCGCCGGCGTAACCCTCGCCCTGCCCCAGCAGCCTGTTGACCTTATCGCCGCAGCCGGGGCCGGAATGCAGAATGGGAACAGCCCGCTTAATTGCCACCACCGACTGCTGTGCGCCCAGCGCGCAGGAATAGCGCGGCTGTTCAATAAAATTTACCACTCACGTCACTCCTAAGAAAAGAAAATGGGTCTTGTTCCAGCCACCAACGGGTATACGGCATGCTGCTGTGACGGGCCAGATTGCTGACAAACTCCTTATTATCAAGCGTTTCCAGAATCCGCTCCGCGTAGTTGAGGATCCCCTGATAGCCGAAGCTGAATTGCTCGTCGCCGACCAGCAGGGTCGGTATGCCCAGTTTCGCGCCCCAAAGGGTCATGCCGCCGTGGCGGGCGATCATGATATCCGGCCGGACACGGTTGAGAATGTTGACCAATTCATACGCCTGCTTATTGCAGACATTATAGTGGGGGACATCGCCGTAGGTATTGACGGCATGCGCCAGGGCGTCGGCAGCGGGGTCGCCGTTGTCATAGACCGGATCGTGATGAAAGATCGCCGCCCCCTGCACCTCCATGCCCAATTCCCGCAGCAAGGCGATCAGCGCATGTCCGTGGGCGGCGCCGGCGGTTAAATATACTGTTTTACCCTGCAGCTTTTCGCGATACTGCCGGATTGCAGGCAGGACGCGCCGCTTTTCACGCTCAATCAGCGCTTCAATCTCCTGTTCCCGATCAAGCACCCGTCCCAGCTCCCGCAGCCACTGATCGGTGCCGGCAATACCGTAGGCCGGCGGCGATTTGATTTCCGGCACGCCGTACACCTGCTCCAGAGCGGCGCCGATATACGTACCCAGAGTCGGACAAATCTGAATCGTAGCCGCCGCCTCCGCGATCCGCTCCAAGTCGGCTACGGTTGAAAACGGCACGATATAGTCCGCCTCGTAGCCCAGCGGGGCCAACAGCGCATCAAACACATGACTGCCCCAGAAATTAATAATGTTGACCCGATTCGATTTTTGGCGCGGCGGTTTTACCAGCTTGCGGACAATGGCATGATAGGCTGAGTCAAAGCCGGTCGTCCAGATTTTCGATTTGAACCCTTCACAAAAGCAGGCGATAACCGGGATGCCCAGTTCCTCTGTCAGCTCATTGGCCGTGTTTTCCACATCGTCGCCGATAATGCCGGAAACGCAGGAGGTGGTAATAAAAATCGCGTTGGGCCTGACCCTCCGGTATACCGCCCGCACGGTAGCGGCCAGCTTTTGCACCGCGCCGAAAACCGTATCCTTTTCTTCCAGATTGGTATTAAAATAGCTGCCGTTAACCGGCGGCAGGCCGCGCTCCATCTGGCCGACCCGGTAAACAAAGTTAAAGGTAAAGAAATCACCGGCGCAGCCGGCCGGCGCATGATTGACCACCGCGGCATCCCGTATCATGGAAAGCTGGCAAAACGCATTGCCGGAGGCGCAGCCCATACATTGACTGAAGTCGCGTTCACTATCGCGCAGCTTGCCGGCCTGGGCGCACCGTACCAGCTCGCCGGCCGTGCCGGCAAACCCGGTGATTGAGCCCAGCCGGACTTCCCGCACGGGAACTTCCGCTGTCTGCAGATTAATCTTGCTCATGCCAACCCTCCTTCTGGATTACTTCACCGCGAACAGCCGCTGCAGCCGCCGCAGGCCGACCCGGAGGCCAGATGCAGATACTTCCGCCGCTGACCGTATTTCTGCAGCGCCGCTTCAATTGGCCCGGATACCGGCAGCGCGGCTACGCCGTATGATCGCAGCTCGGCTTCTGCCGCCGCGCCGATCCGTACCGCCAGTACAGCTTCCACATCGGCCAGCAGCCGGGGCTTGCTGTAACCGGCGCCATGAGCGGCGTAAGCGTTGGCATCGCGGATTTCCAGTAGCGAGTGGCCGGTTTCATCCGCCTCATAAATCAAAAACCGCTCCGCCCTGCCAAAATGCTCATCAATACTTACTCCATCCGTACTGACTACAGCCACCTTTGCCATTGCAACCGCCTCCCGCTTTTTTATTTGGCTGCCAGCGAAGCCGTTGCGTCAGCGCTCCGGCTCGCTGGCAGCGCGCGAATCACTTGCTGCTGCCTGTAGAATTAACCGAACTGGACACCACCAGATCGGACGGCTTGACCTTGCCCTTGGGAATCACCCCCGAACGTTCCAGATCCTCGATCCAGGGAATAACCAGTGATTCGTCAATTTCCGTACCGGCCGCGTAATAGTGAGTGGCGTTAACCGGCACGCCGATCCATTCCTCGGTGATTTTCTGCGCCTGTTCAGGATTTTCATTCGACCACTTTTGCGCTTTGATGATCGCCCGGGCAAACTTCCGGGTAATGTCGGGATGCTTGGCAATAAAATCATGATTAAATACATAATAGCCAATGCCGCCGGCGACTCCCACTTTTGCGTCCAGACTGTCGGCGATTTTCACCATACCGGCATCCTCCATTGATTTATAAAACGGCGGATGCACGCCGGCTACGGTCACCAGCCCCTGCTTCAATGCCTGGACCGCCTGGATGTCTGGCATGCTGACCCATTCAATCTTGTCGCGGGGCAGGCCTTGCGCGTCGGCGATTTTATTGCCCAGGAAATCGGCGCAAATGTTATTGGTGATTGTGGAAAACTTCAGCTTGCCGTTAAGCCGGTTGAGACCGGCAAAGTTTTTGATATCCGGCGTTGTCTTCGGGTTGATATACCAGTTCATGTGCCGCAGCTTCGGATCCTGCTCCGGCGCGGGATCGATGCCGGCTGTCGCGACTCCCTTAATCTTGGCACCGCCGGCTATCGCCACCGCCAGATTATTGGGATGGAAGCCGCCGCCAACATCATTGTCGCCATTCAGAACCGATGGAATCTGCTGCGGCGCCGCCGTATCGCCGGTAAATACAAGCTTTAAGCCTTCCTCCTTAAAAAAACCCTGGGTTACGCCTACCGCGAACGGCGTAGCGCCGCAATCCTTGCGCGTCCAGGTTTTGATCGGAAACAAGCCGTCGCCCTGCGCCTTGGCGGCGTCGCCGCCGCCAGCCGACTGATTGCCAATGTGGGCACCATAGCCAATTGCGCCGGCGACAGCGACGACTACGGCCGCCAGAATAATTCTTTTCACTGTTTTTTTGTCCGCCATAAGCTTTCTCTCCCTTTCATTTTTAAATAGCGTTGTCAGGAGCTCAATATTGAGGCGTATTTTCTTTCCAGTTAAGCAATCTGCCTTCCAGGAGGACGAACAGGTAGTTCAGCGAAAGCCCCAGCAGCGAAATCATGAAGGTGGTGGCAAACAGCCGGGGAATTTGATAGTTAATCTGCGAGTTAAACACCAGCCAGCCCAGACCGCTGCTGGCGCCGATCATTTCCGAGGCGATCAGCATAAAGAAAGCGACACCGCAGCCCGTCTGCACTCCGTGAAAGATCTGCGGCGAAGCCGCCGGCAGGATAACCTTGACAAAGAGATCCCGGCCTTCCACTCCCATCGAGCTGGCCGATTTCAGCAGCAGCGGATCGACCTGCTTAATGCCGGTAATGGTATTGAGCAGAATCGGCCACAGACATACCCAGAAGATCATCGCTACTTTGGAAAATTCACCAATACCGAACAAAACAATAAATACCGGAAACAACGAAAAGGGATTGATTTCGGTCAGCAGGCGCAGCAGCGGCGTCATAATCCGCTCCAGTAACCGGAAGCGGCCGCCCAGCAAAAATCCCAAAGGCACTCCCACCGCCGCCGCCAGCGCGAACCCGGTGATGGCACGGATAAAGCTGACCCTGATATGCTCTAATAAGACACCGCTGACGATTAACTCGCCAAGCGTAGCGAGCATAATACTGGGAGCCGCGATAAAGGTTTGCGACAAAAGATCCAGTCTGCTGGCAAGTTCCCAGAGCAGCAGAAACAGGACAATAGATAGTTTGTCGACAACGATTTTGGCAGTCGTCCTGCCCAGCCGGCTCCAGCGGGCCGGCTGCCCCGGGCTGGCCGCCGCCGTTTTTTTCAACAACGCCTCCATTAGCGGCACCTCCTGTCATCAGCAGTTATTTTTGGGGGCCGGGTACGGCAGCTTGCCAGTCAACGATATTCGCTTCCACGCGGACCAGCAGCCAGTTGAGCAGCATGCCCAGCGCGGCGATGGTAATCATGGCCGCAAACAGCCGCGGCATAATCGCGTTCATCTCCGAATTGTGCACCAGCCAGCCCAACCCCGCCTTGGCGCCAATCATTTCAGCCGCAATCAGCATCAGGAAGGCTCTGGTGGCGCCGCTGCGAATACCGGTAAAAATGACCGGCGCCGCTCCCGGCAGAATCACCTTGAAGAAAATAGTCGCCTTATCAGCGCCAAAGGCGCGGGCACTCTTGACATACAGAGGGTCAATATTGCGGACGCCGACGCTGGTGGTAAAAAACACCGGCCAGACTGTCGACCAGAATATAATCGCGATTTTGGCGGCTTCGCCGATGCCGAAAAACAGGATAAAGATCGGGAACAGCGCAAAAGCGTTAATCTGGCCGAACAGGCGGAATAGCGGCCGCAGCTGCTGGGCGGCTGCCGGGAATACCCCGCCCAGCAGGAAGCCCAGCGGAACCGCCAGCGAAATTGCAGCCAGCAAGCCGATCAGGATCCGCTGCAGGCTGGCGGCGATATGAATAAACAGGGAACCGTCGACAGCCAGTTTGACAATTTCACGCAGCACGTTTGTCAGCGGCGGAATAAACTGTCCATCGACCACGCCGAGCCGCGGAAAAAATTCCCACGCCAGCAAAAATGCCGCCAGTCCGGATAGGTCGATAAGCCGGTCAGGCATGCCGGTCAGATAGTCTTTCATCCCGCTTTCACTCCTTTCAGGGCCGCGGCCGCCGCCTCCCGCAAACTGGATACCGCATGCCGCAGACCGGTTTCGACCGCGTCACAGTATTCGATACTTTGAATTCCCTGCTCAGCCAGCTTTTCTTTCGCATGCTGGCCGATACGCATGGTCAGGACCGCCTGGCAATCCCCGACCGCCCTGATGGTGGCGTCCCGCCGGTCGTCCTCTGTGCCGCATTCGGCCATGCCGCCGCAGAATTTAGCGACCGGCCGGCGCTCCAGGAGCGTAAAATCCCGGCCGTTGCCGCGATAAATGCTGAATTCCTCCGCATGGCCGAAATGCTGGTCAACGCAAGTGCCGTGACGGGAAGTTACCGCAATGGTATACACTTTTTCCGGCGGTAGCGGCGGCGCTGCCGCCGCCTGCCGGGCGCACATGCGGAATTCGTGGGAGCGGTCTTCGCCCAGCAGGCCGATGGCGTCAGCGCGGCACTGCCGGCAGTGCCGCATTTGCTGCAGATCAAGCTGGCAGCGATTCCGCAGCGCATTAACCTCTTTCATGCTGGTCTGGGGAAAGTGCTCGAAGGCGCTGCCCGCTGCCGGAATCAGCGGCATGATATTGGTAATGAACGCGCCCAGGGCTTTGACCTTTTTAACTACTTCCGGAATATGAGCGTCATTAATCCCCTTGATCATCACAATATTGACTTTAACCAAAACACCCCTGCCGGCCAGATACTCGATCCCTGCCAGCTGCCTTGCCAGCAGCAGCTTTGCCGCCGCCTGCCCCTGAAAATATTGTCCCTGATAAAACACATGCCGGTATATTTTAGCGCCGACAGCCGGATCCAGGGCATTGACGGTAACGGTGACATGGCGGATGCCCAGCGCAACAATTTCAGCGGCATAGTCGGGCAGCAGCAGGCCATTGGTCGACAGGCAAAAGATTGCGCCATCATTAATTGCCTTAATCTGTTCGATTGTCTGTCTGGTTGCAGGCCAATCCGCCAGCGCGTCGCCGGGACCGGCGATGCCGACGACAGTCAGGGCGGCGATTTCCGATTTCACCCATTCATATTTCGCTTTGGCCAGCTCGGGTGTCAGCACCTCGCTGGTAACGCCGGGCCGGCTTTCATTCACGCAATCGTATTTACGGTTGCAGTAATTGCACTGGATATTACAGCGGGGCGCAACCGGCAGATGCATCCGCGCGTATTGATGGTGAGCTTCGGCGGAGTAGCACGGGTGCTTGCTGGTTTGTGCCAGCACATCGGCAGACACGGCATTCGGGCATAGGCAACTCATCGCTTTCATCTCCTCCTGATTGACAAAAGGCTGCAGAACCATTCTGCAGCCTTCAGCGTATTGACTGATCAGCTTTTCGTTAAATTCCCGCCGCTTTACTGCGGACTTCCCCGGTCTCCATGGCCAGCAGGTGATCGGCCCATTGTGCCGCCCATTCTCTTAACTCGTTTGTCGTTAGCGGGGAAGGTACTTTCGACTCTGTCGTTTCGATCACCTTTGTCGCCAGCTTGCTGTATATCTGCGCCTGTTCGGAGGCGGGCGCCGCTTCCACTGAGGTTTTGCCCTGTAATTCGGCCTGGGTTACCGTCACCGAGCGCGGTACGTATTCGACAACCCGGGTTTTGGTTCTGTCGACAAAGTCGTCGACAATCTCCTTAGCGTAAGGAGCATTGATTGAATTGGCAATCAGTCCCCCCAGCAGGGCGCCGCCGGAATTGGAATATTTCTGAATGCCTTTGAACAGGTTGTTAGCCGCGTAGATGGCCATGAAATCGGCTGACGATACGGTAAACACGTGCTCGGCAATCCCCTCGCGAATAGGAACGGCAAAGCCGCCGCAGACGACGTCGCCGAGAACATCATAAATCACGACGTCCAGATCCAGTTCATCATAAACTTTCAATTGTTTCAGCAGTTGCACGGCGGTAATGATTCCCCTGCCGGCACAGCCCACGCCCGGGGCCGGGCCGCCCGCCTCCACGCAGTAGATGCCGTTAAAGCCCTTAAAGATGACATCTTCAGCCTTGACCTGCGATTTCTCCCGCAAGGTGTCCAGCACAGTGGGAATATAGCTGCCGCCGCGCAGGGTGTTGGTGGAGTCGGCTTTGGGGTCACAGCCGAACTGCATCACCTTATAGCCCTGCTTCGATAACGCGGCGCTGATGTTGGAGGTGGTGGTGGACTTGCCAATGCCGCCTTTGCCGTAAATTGCGATCTGTTTAATCTTTTTGCTCATATTCTCCTCCTGCAAGTTCGAAATAAAAAGGCCAGAGAACTTCCCGGCGGGAATTCTCTGGCCTTCAGTCGGTTGACTAATCAGCCCTGATTAAATTATCTTAGTTGGAAGTATACAGCAACCTGCAAACAGATTGCAAGCACTTTTTTAATTTTATCCGGCTATATGCCGTCGCCATAGCGGCCGTCAACTTCCTGAACCCGTTTTTTTTCGGTTCTTTCCATCTGCTCGACTTTGCCGTTTTCGAGACGGACAATCAATTGCCCGTAGTGTATCTCTCTCAGTTCGGCAATAATCTTGGCCAAAAACGGGTGCGGGTCAGCCTGACCGCTGCTGCCGCAGCCGGACACTTTGGCTTTGGCCGAGATGATAAATTTCTCCGTCTTCTCAATTTTTACAACACAATTGTCCTGCATGGTTAAAATAATGTAGCCATACTGAGCGGTACGCAAAAACTGCCCGATAATGTCCGCAACCTGGACAGGTACGGTTTTCTGCTGACCGGTCTGTACGACACTATATCCGCCGCCTGCAGCTGCAGGCCGTTTTCGATCATGAGAGTTTAGCATTAACGTCCCTCCTGTCCGCATGGCACAATTCTAAATTAGCCCAAACCGCGCCTGTCATGCTTTATTCCGGCTGCAGGCCCTGGGGGTAGCAGCCAATCCGGTTAAGGAAAGCCGCCGCGGTGCTCCGCCCGGACACACTTCGACCTGCAAGCGGCCCGGCTGGCGGCATTTTTCCCTGTTTGCTGCCGGAAACCTCTTCCGCTCTGCCAGAGCCGCCTTTTCCTGATCAAACAGTATACACGCAAATACATAACGGCTCATTGCACACCTCTCCCGCCTTTCGTCTAAACGCCATTCAAAGCAACCGGCAAAATAAAAGAGGCCGGTTTACCGTTATAACAAGCATAACAGTTAAACCAAGCCTCCGGTATCTCCGGTCAACTTCGAATCGGAAATCAGGGTACGGACATTATCCCCGTCAGATCGCCCCGATAGACTGCGCTATTCGCTTTGGTAACCGCTGATTAAAGAAACAGCGGGGATACGCTGTGTGAATTAATCAGTGGTTAGGTATAAGTGATATTATTATTGCACAGATAAAATTCCCATGTCAATAGCCAATATTTGTTATTGTCCGGCCGCGCTGGCGCTGCATCCGCCTCACAATTCGGCGGACGCGGCAATCGATTCGGCAATATTGACAGAGCCCTGCTGCGCGGCATTGGCGACAGACTCGGTTTGCAGCAATTCCCAGATTTTATGCCTGATCCAGCCAAATTCGGCTGACGAGCGGGTGCCGTCCCGCGGCCGCGGCAGGTTGATCTCGACAAGGGCCTTAATCGTGCCCGGATTTGCCGTCATCACCGCCACCCGGTCGGACAGAAATACGGCTTCATCAATCGAATGGGTGACGAAAACAATCGTTTTTTGCGTCTTTTCCCAGATACGCAGCAATTCCTCCTGCAGGTTTTCCCGCGTCTGGGCGTCAAGCGCGGCAAACGGTTCATCCATCAGCAGCACGCCGGGATCGTAGGCCAGTGCCCGGGCAATGGCCACCCGCTGCTTCATACCGCCGGACAGTTCATGCGGATAGCGGTCGGCGAAATTTTGCAGCCCCACCAGTTCCAGATAGCGCTGGCTGATTGCCTGCCGCTCCGTCGCCGCTACTTTCTTGATCTCCAGACCAAACTCCACGTTCTTACGCACAGTCCGCCAGGGGAAAAGTGCGTAGCCCTGCATGACAAAGCCCCTGTCCAGCGCCGGACCGTTTATTACCTGTCCGTCGATACGGATTTCGCCGGCACTGGGATGGGCCAGCCCGGCAAGCATATCTAAAAAAGTGGATTTGCCGCAGCCGCTGGGGCCGAGAATAGCCAGAAACTCGCCGGTCCTGACATCAAGATCCAGATGCTTTATCGCCTCAAATTCCGTAACCGCGCCGTCCTCCTGCCGCCGGATCGGATAGACCTGCCGGATATTGCGGGCAACAATTTTGCTCTCCCTGCCAGCCGTTTGTATGGGTGCGCTCGTCATGCGGCTTCCTCCTTTTTACTGCTGAATTTAACTGTCCTGAAACAGCACGGTGCTTAAATAGCGTTCGCCGGTATCCGGCAGTATGGCAACAATCACCTTGCCGGCGTTTTCGCCGCGCTTGGCAAGCTGTAAAGCCGCAAACGCCGCCGCTCCGGAAGAGATCCCCACCAGGATGCCTTCCTCGCGCGCCAGACGGCGCGCCACATCAAGCGCCTCGTCATTTTTCACCTTAAAGATCTCGTCAATAAGCGTCAGATTTAATACCCCGGGCACAAAACCGGCGCCGATGCCCTGAATTTTATGCGGCCCGGGCTGACCGCCGGAAAGAACGGGCGAGTCGAACGGTTCGACGGCAACGGCCTGCAAGCCCGGCTTTCGCCGCTTCAGCACTTCGGCGATTCCGGTTATTGTGCCGCCGGTGCCGACGCCGCCGACAATAATATCCACGGCGCCGCCGCTGTCCTGCCAGATCTCTTCCGCCGTTGTCGCCCGGTGAATTTCCGGGTTGGCGGGATTGTTAAATTGTTGCGGCACAAAGGCATCCGGTGTCTGTGCCGCCAGTTCCTCCGCCTTGCGCACCGCGCCTTTCATGCCTTCGGCACCGGGGGTCAGCACCAGTTCGGCGCCGTAGGCCTTCAACAGGGCACGCCGCTCGGCACTCATTGTTTCCGGCATCGTTAAAATCAGGCGATAGCCGCGGGCGGCGGCGATCAGCGCCAGGGCAATGCCGGTGTTGCCGCTCGTCGGCTCAATAATCACGGTATTGGGGTTAATCAGCCCTTTTTCCTCAGCTGCCTTCAGCATGCTGAACCCGATCCGGTCCTTTACACTACCGCCGGGATTGAATAATTCAAGCTTTACGATTACCTCGGCGTTACTGTCCGCCGTCAGGCGGTTAAGCCGCAGCAGCGGTGTCCCGCCAATCAGATCGGTGACACTATTAGCAATTTTCGCCATATGCATTCACTCCTATTCTGGTGCTTACTTAGCCTTCACTGAGCGATACCGGCGCGTCGGTGTCGTCAATATAGGAAAATGGATCCTGTTCATACCAGTGCTTGTAATAAGGCAGGCGTACATTATCCCCCAAATTGCGGTTAAACGAGGGATTGCGCAAGATCCGGGCCAGCCGTCTGGCAAACTCGAATACGCCGGTATAACCGAGGAACAACTGGCTTTGATGAAACAGCGGCGCAACCGGTATTCCCTGCTTTGCTGCCCAGGCATTGGTTCCCGTATGGCCGATATACAAATCGGGTTTTAATTTCTGATTAAGATTGGCTTGCTCAAACGGCTGTCCGGTTGCGACATTAAAAGGAATCTTTTCGATGATGGCCTGTTCGCCCAGCATCTCATCGCCAAACTGATCGTAATGGTACGCCCGCAGGCCCACCACCTCAAAGCCCAGATAGTCGAACAGCTCCGCGTTGGCGACCACCCGGATCTCGCCGCCGCCGATCAGTACCCGTTTGCCCTTGAACAGCGGCCGGTACGGCGCCAAAGCCTCCTCAAGCAGACGGGTCTCTTCCGCAATGTAACGTTCCGCTTCCGCTTCGACGCCAAAGAATTTGGCAATATCCAGAATCCAGCGATTGGTATATTTAACGCCGATCGGAATCGTCCGCAGCAGGTAGGGAATCTGATTTTTCTCTTTTAAATGTTCGACAAAGTAATCGTCATGGGTGGCGCAAATGCTGATATTCAACGCCGCCTGCGTCGCCTGGCGGAAGTCGTCGGGATGGGCGTAGCAAGGCAGGATGTTCAGATTCAGGCCAAACGGCTTAAGTAGCCTTACCAGTTCATATTCATCGACCCGGCTCATCGACGATACATTCAGGACATTAACGGTGCGGCTGATGCGGATTTTTTCCTGCAGCGCAGCCAGCTCATCAACCGGCTGCCGTTCGTCTGGCGGCAGCGGCTCAATCAGATTGCGCAAAATCCCATGATACACGGCGTCATAAGCACTGGCCTGTACTTTGGTTTTAAATCCTTCGCAATGCACCGGTACAATCCTGGCACTGACTTCTTTCTGCGCCTGTTCGACGACGCTGTCAATGTCGTCGCCGATAATCGCCGGCACACAGCTGTTGACAATCACAATCGCGCTGGGGCGGAATTCCTTCTCCGCGTGCAGAATGGCCTCGCGCAGATTGGCTTCACCGCCGCCGATTACCGAGGTCTCACCCAGATTGGTATTCAGCCACAGCAGGCCGCGGGCGCTCTGCTCCCGCTCCTGCTTGAAGCCTTTATTGACACCGGCGATAGCCAGGCCGGCGCCGCCGCAGCCGAGCGGGCCATGGACGATGACCACCACATCCCGGATCGTATTGATAATCGCCAAACTCAAATTTAACTGGCAGCCCTGGGTTTGGGCGAATTTCCGCTTAACGCCGTTAAGGCAGCCCTTCTTCGATTTTTCCACCAGATTGCCGCAGGAGCCGCCATAAGCCGTGCAGGTCCGCAGTCTGTCATCGCGTACAGGCGGTACTTTATCACGAATATAATCCACCGTTAGCCCTCCTTTTTTTATCGGTTCTGCACCAGTATCGTGGCAATATCTTCGATCAAAGTCAGGGAGCCTTCATAACCGAGATAGGCCCGGTCAAGCACGACGCGATTGGACACCGGATAGGCGATGCTTAGATGCGGCGCTTTGATCGATTCCGCGAATTCCCGGTCCAGGCTGCTGCCAAACACGAACGCCGGGCTGAACGCGTCATAATAACGCGAATTCTGGTTGCGGGGCCATAGCCGGCTGAGATGCTTAGCTGCGGCCGAGGTATCGGTATCAAACACCACCTGCGGCCTGACGCCGGATTGAAAGCCGGTGAACCGCTGTTCCACCCGCTGCTTTTCCGTATCGTCAAGGATATCGGTGACGATCACCAGCTCCGGCAGCCAGCCAAAATCATCGGCGATAAAGCGGGCAATCGCCTGCGCATAATTCGCATCGGCAATCACCACGCTGTAACGCTGAAAATCAAGATCATTATAGACATCGGCCAGCCGTTCGGCATAGCTGTAATACCGCTGCTGCTCCTTGACAATGATTTTATCAATAAATTTTTTTTCAATGCCGAGGGCAGCGCCAATTTGCCGCAGGAATTGGGCGCAGCCGCTGGGGCCGATCGGCAGCGGCGCGACAATATAGGGTACGTCGTGAATTTCCTGAAAAACTTCTGCCGGCTGAATGCCGTATATATCGGATACAACGATATTCAAGCTGGCAGCTGCCGCCTGTTTAAGATTAGCCAGCGTTTCTCCCTCGCCGAAAAACGTATTCACCTGATAACCCAGTTTGCCGATTAATCGCATCAACGCGTTTAGATTACCTTTCCAAAACACATCCTGTACCGGCACCAGGCCGAATAAATTAACCAGCTGTTTATTCTTGACCGGACTCGGCTCGACAAATTCAGCGAACAGCTTGCTGAGAACAATGTCATAGCCTTTATAGGAATTTCCCTTGAAGCCGCCGGTTTCAGCGCCGAAAACCGGCTTGCCCTGCTGGCGGAAGCGTTTGGCCACTGCCACCGCGTCATCGCCGATCAGGTCGACCATACAGCCGGTAACGACAAAGTACAAATCGGCGTCGACAATCTCAAGCGTACTGGCAATTTGTTCCGCCAAACGCTCCTCACCGCCAAACACAATATCCCGTTCGTAAATATTGGAACTGGGAAGCGCCTGACCGGCGCAGTAGCCGCTGCCCAGATAGCCGGCAGCGCCATTGAGCGCATTGGCAAAATTGCCGCCGCAGCCGGGAGAGGAATGTAAAATTGATACAGCCCGCGGCAACGCTTTTAAGGTTGCCACCGCGCCACCCATTGTACACAGATAACGCGGTCTTTCAATAAATTTACTCATCCACTTGCCTCCGTAAGTCTGACTTTATAGCGGCTAAAAAAGAAAAGGCAAAAACCCCGCTTTCCAGCATCAATTTTTGCCTTCAGTTTTATACTGATCAGTCAAAGCTAAGTTCTGTGCCGGCAGCGGCGGCCAGACCGGCAGAAACCGGCTGGCGGCCTGCCGTGCCGCCTCCAGCTCCCGGCGGGAAGGTGCCCGCCGGTTATGGAAATGGTACTGCGGCTCCAGTGCAGCGATCTCAATAAGGCTGGCTCCCGCTTTGGCGGCGGTTTCGGCAATAGCGGCAATCTGGCTGTCATTAATGCCGGGTACCAGAACTGTTTTGACCTTTAGCGTTGCCCCCAGAGCGGCGGCAGCGCCGATGCCCGCCGACTGAGCCAGCAGTAGCCAGCTTGCCGCTGCCGGCCCGGTCAGGTAACGATTGCGGTATAGCACATAAGAATATAGCTGAACCGCAATACCGACAGTAACGGCGTGCAGCTCTATGGCGATCCGCTTAATGCCGGCAGCCGCCAGCGCCGCTGCCTGATCCCGCAGCAGCAGCCCGTTCGTGGTCAGCCAGGTTTCCAGATCAGGATGCCGCTCCCGGATAAAGCCAAAGGTCTCCAGCGCATGGCGGCTGGCGAGACTCTCGCCCGGGCCGGCAATATCAACTGTCTTGACGGCTGGCCACAGGCTGAACGCTTCCCCTAGAACCGCGGCCGCCTGAACAGGCTCCAGCAAAAGCTGGTTAAGCTGCCGCCTGCGTTTCAATCCCTGCGGGCCAAAATGACATTGCAAATTGCTGACCGGACTTACCGGCAGTGAGATCCTGCCAGACTCCGGCTGCACCTGTCCGCGCAGGCAGGGGTAGCGCCGGAAAAACGGCTCCGCTTTGCCGCTGCGGATTCGCTGCGGCTTCATGCGATCCTCCGAAACTGAATCGCAAAGGCCTGCCTATTTGACACTGTCCGCTACGCCCGGCAGAGTGACGAAGCTCTTCTTATGCAAGGCTTCCACATCCACACTCTTGTCAAGCATGCCTACATCCTGAAGCTGCTTCGCCGTTACGCCGAACGCGTCATAGGCACCTTTGACGGAGGGGATGTAGTTATAGGTTTTTAATACCTGGGCATTGGTAACGGCATCGCCGGCAACCCATTTTTTCTCCACCTGGATTTTTGCCGCCTCATCCTGATTGCTTTGGATCCAGGCACTGGCTTTCTGCATGGCGCGGGTATATTTGGCCGCAATCTCCGGCTTATCCTTTGCCAGCGTATCACGGACATAAGCGGAGCAGCAGTACTGATCCTTATAGGGAGCGGTTAAGGCCGAATCGGCAATGGTGTTGAGGTTGTATTCCTTGGCGGCGAGGTAGGCCACCGGGTCATTGGCGGCAATCGCGTCAATCGCGCCCTTTTGCAGCGCCAGCGGCAGTTCGCTGTTGCTGAACACGACAAATTCTACTTCCTGCTTCTGCTGGCTGACACCAACACCGGCATCGGCCAGAGCCCGCTTAGCGAAAATGATCGGGCTGCTGCTCATGCTGGGAACGCCGATGCGTTTACCCTTAAGATCAGCCAGCGTATTGATGCCTGAGCCTTTGGGGGCCAAAACTTTGTCGCAGCCGGTATGCAGGCCGCTGGTCACCTTAATCGGCAATCCGTTGGAAAGCGGCTGCACCAGGCTTGCCAGCAGGCCAAAGCCCGCTTCCACCTGGCCGGCGGTCACCGCTTCAAAAGCGGTTCCCGGCGCCAGCTTAATCAGGTCTACCTTCAGCCCCTCCTCGGCAAAAAAGCCCTTTTCCAGCGCCATGTGCACAGGTGCTTCACAGAGACTGCCGCTGTAGCCGATTTTCAAGACAAAATCCTCCGGCTTGGCGACAGGAGCCGCCGCTTGCTGACCGCAGCCGGCCAGCAAGGCCGCTGTCAGTACAGTTGCAACAGCCGTGGTAAATTTCTTTTTCATCATCTCATCTCCTCTTATAAATAATAGCTCGGTTCAGTTACATTGCCGGCAAAATCAAGAATTTCCAGGATCTTGGTACGGGTCTCAAGAAACTCAGGATTGCTGCGGTCCCGCGGCCGGGACAGCCGGACATCGATGCAGCTTTCAATTTTGCCCGGTCTTGGCGTCATCACAATCACACGGTCCGCCAGATAAACGGCTTCATCCACATCATGCGTCACCAGAATCATTGTCGTTTTCCGCTCCTGCCAGATGCGGATTAATTCATCCTGCAGGTTCATGCGGGTGAAGGCATCCAGTGCCCCCAGCGGCTCATCAAGCAGCATGACTTTGGGATGATTGACCAGTGCCCGGGCCAGGGACGCCCGCTGCGCCATGCCGCCGGAAAGCTGATGCGGATACGAGCGGTGAAAAGCGGACAGCCCGACCAGATCGATGAAATTATCAACCTCCTTTCGTTTTTCCTGATAAATTTTGCGTGCTCGCAGGCCGAAGGCGACATTGTCGTAAACGTTCAGCCAGGGAAAGAGCAGCGGGTTTTGAAAGACCAGACCGCGTTCATAGGAAGGCTGGGTAATCGCTTCCCCGTCAATATAGAGTTGGCCGCTGTCCGGCTGGTTCAAGCCGGCAATCAGGCGCAGCAGCGTTGATTTGCCGCAGCCGGAGGGGCCGATCAGGGCGACAAATTCCCCGGCCCGAATGGTCAGATCGATATTGTTAAGGGCAATAACGTCAGGCGCGTCATGACGGGAAAAACGTTTCGACACAGCGGCAACGCTTATTTCGCCTACCATTTTATTACCCCTTTCTGCCAGACCAGCACTTGATCGCGCACCCTGAACAGCAGGGTGATCAGTACGGAAAAGGTTACGGCGATGACAATCAGTCCGGCGTAGACATTGGCGTAGGACATCATATCCTTCTGCCAGTTGATATACCAGCCGATGCCGTTTTTGACGCCGAGCATTTCCGCTGTCATCAGCGTAATGAACGAGGCGCAGGTGCCGTTGAACAGCCCGAGAAACATATGCGGCATGGCCGCGGGAATGCCGACCTTAAAAATCTGGTAGTATCGTCCCGCCCCCAGCGTGCTGGATACCTCAAAATAGGCGTTGGGAACATTGAGGATGCCGCTGCCGGTCAGCAGTGTCGTCGGAAACCATACGGCCAGAGCAATCAGAAAGGCGCTGGCCGAAAACGTCGTCGGAAAACTGATCAGCACAATCGGAATCCAGGCTGTCGGCGGAATCGGCCCCAGTGTGCGGATAATCGGATTAATCCAGTAACCGGCGGTTTTGCTGAAGCCTACGGCAATACCGGTGGCAAAGCCGGCAACGGCACCAAACAGATAGCCGGTCAGCAGCAGCTTGCCGGAGGAAAACAGGCACAGTGCTAAAAACCGCCAGTCTTCCACTAACACACTGAGAATCTTATCAAGCGACGGAAAGAAGATGACCGGCAGCAGTCCCAGCTTTTTGGTAACGATATTGAGGATATTCAAAAATAAAATAGCTACGGCGGTAAACAGGGCGCTTTCCGCAATACAGGTCCGGGCTTTGGCGCTGGTTCCGGCGGCAAGGGCTATGCCTGCGAACACACCGCCCAGAGCCGCTAACAGATAGCTGAAATACGGTTGTTTTGTCGGCATATGTCCGCCGCCATCCGCCAGCAGGATTTCTGTGACCAGAGCCAAGCCTACGGATATAACCGGCAGCCAGGGAGTCAATTTGTTCACAATTCAACCTCCTACTTTTATCGCGGTCAACGCGGGTACTCGTTGACGCTAAAACGACAGGATACCCATTAAACGATCTGCCAGGATACGCTGTGGCCTTAAGCAGCGACCTGTATTGCAATAAGAAAAGGCCATATTTCGTCCACGGCAGAGCGTAAACAAAACATAGCCTTCAGGTCGGTTGCCCGATCAGCTGTTTGCAATTTTTGCAGGTACCCGGCCGTCTTCCCGGCGGCACGGTTAAAAATAAAACAGGTCAAAGAAGGTTCCGTTAAACCTCTTTGACCTTCAGTTGTCTGATTGGTCGTGTATACACTATTTGTTCTTAGTGAGCATTATAGTATACGGCCGGCGCAGTGTCAAGCAAAAATCTGCGTGTGTCCGCCACGGAAAACCGCCAGCGAAAATTTAGCGATTTAGCAGCGGTCAGCCATCGCATCAACTATTTAAAATATGGTTCTGTCGCAGCGTGCCGGCAAGCGTGGCCGCACTGGCCCGCAAGCGTCTTACCTCATCCTCGCTCAGCGGTACGGCCAGACGGTGTTCGACGCCATTTTCCGCAACCAGCGACGGCAGGCTAAGGGCAACGTCAGTGATGCCGTATTCACCGCGCAAGGTGGTGGAAACCGGCAGAATCGCCCGTTCATTGAACAAAACCGCTTTGGCGACACGGCAAGCAGCCATCGAAATCCCGGAATTAGTCCAGCCCTTGCCGCTGACGACATCGCTGGCGGCATGAATAACGGCTTGTGTCGCCGCTTCCGGGTCGAACGGCTGCGCCTGCGGAAAGCTGTCGCCGAGATGCTGAACCGGGACGCCGCCGACAGAGGCAAGGCTCCAGGCGGCAAAAGCCGACCGGCCGTGCTCTCCCAGCATCCAGGCATTGACGCTTTTGGCGTCGATACGGTAATGGTCGGCCAGAAGGCGCTGCAGGCGCAGCGTTTCCAGCATAGTCCCCGTCCCCAGCAGACGTCCCTGTGGATAGCCAAAAAAATTAGCGGCATAATAGGTGGTAATGTCAAGCGGATTGGTGATCATAATGATGACAGCCTCTGTCGTATATTTGACGATTTCAGTCATCACAGCCTGAATAACCTGGATATTCGCTCCGGCGAGACGCAGTCTGTCAGGCGCTTCGCCGGGCGGCAGCGGCGGCAGGGAACGGCCGCCAATACCGGCGGCAATAATAATCAGGCGCGCGTCTTTGCACGTCTCATAACCGGCGGCGTATACCTGACAGCCGGGACTGTAAATGCACGGCGTTGCATGACTGGCGTCCAGCGCTTCACCGGCGGCTTTTCCCTGCTGAATATCAATGACGGCGATTTCAGCCGCCAAATGCAGATCGATGGCGCGGTTAAGCACGGCAGAGCCGACATTGCCGGCGCCGACAATCACCAATTTATTCTTAATTGCCAATGTTATCATCCCTTGCGTTTTAAATGAGAGAATTGCTGCAAGCGCTTAACCGCTTCCGCCAGCACCTGCTCTTGTTTGCAGAAAGCCAGCCGCAGCCAGAGGCTGCCGTCAGGCTGCGAATCCGCCGGATTAAAGCCGGACAAGGGCCGCGCCGATACGCCGGCCTGGCTGGTAAGCGTTTTGGCAAACTCCAGATCATCCCGCCAGCCCCAACCGGAAAAATCGGCCAGGATAAAATAGCCGCCCTCCGGGGCCAGGTAGGGGATTGCCAGCGCATCGAGGCCGGTTTGCAGCACCGTCAGTCTGGCCGCATAGTCGCGCCGCAAATTGCGATAGTAGTCTTCCTGGCTGCTAATGGCTTCAACCGCTCCCAGCTGCAGCGGGTGAGCCGAACCAAGGACAAGAAAGTGATGGGCTTTTCTGATGGCTTTAGTCAGCGGAGCGGCTGCGACAACATAACCGAGACGCCAGCCGGTAACGCTGTAGGCCTTGGAAAACCCATTGACAATGACGGTGCGTTCGCGCATGCCTGGCAGCTGCCAAATGGGCACGGGCGCCTGACCGCCGAAATAAATTTCATCGTAAATCTCATCGGTGACGACCAGGAAGCCATATTTCTGACTCAGCTCGGCGACTGTCTGCAGTTCTTCCCGGCTGAAAATCCGGCCGGAGGGATTGTGGGGTGAATTGAGCAGCAGCGCTTTGGTGCGAGAGGTGATCGCTGCTTCCAGGCGCTCCTTCTGCAGCCGGAAGCCCGGCTGGGTCAGCTCCAGATAAACCGGCTTGCCTCCCGCCAGATGCACATTGCCGCTGTAAGCAGGAAAAGCCGGCACCGGAATGATAACCTCGTCGCCAGGATCGACGATGGCCAGCAGTGTCGCCGCCAGGCTTTCCGCAGCGCCGCTGCCGACCGTGACTTCCTGGTCCGGATCAAACGCAATCCCGCCTTTCTGCAGCAGCCGCCGGGCGATTCCCTGCCGTAATGGAGCAATGCCATATTGCGGGGCGTATTGATTGAAATCCTGTTGAATTGCCTGTACCGCGGCTGCTTTGAAGCGCTCCTCAACCGGAAAATCAGGCTTGCCGCTGCCCAGGTCAATTGCGTTATGCTGCAGCGATAAATCGGCCAATTGATTAAACAGCGGCAGTTGGGCACGACCGATCCGGGCGGCTATTTTTTCTTCCAGAAAATTGGCTGTCTCTCCCATCTGGCTTCCTTCTTTCTTCCTAACGTTATTGAGCCGTCCCGCTGCCAGCACCCCGGCCGGACGGTAAATCCGGCTGACTCGCCACTGGCGGCAAATCGAAGATTTTACCCGGATTTAAGATATGATTGGGATCAAACGCCTGCTTCAAGGCCTGCATCAAGGCCAGCTCACCGGGATCGATCAGACGGCTGAGAGACGCCTTGCGTTTGAGGCCGATGCCGTGTTCGCCGGAAAGCCGGCCGCCTAAGGCATAGACAGCAGTATAGATCTTTTGTTGAAACTGCGGCAGCGTCTGATGCCAGCGTTCCTCCGGAATCGTACCGGGTTGAACCCGCAGGTGAATGTTGCCGTCGCCGGCGTGGCCGGCAAGACGAAAGTCGAAGGCAAATTCGGCCGTCAGCTCCTCAATTGTCCGCACCAGACTGCGGATGGAGTCCACCGGCACGACAAAATCTTCGGAGACGCCTATCGGCTGCCTAAGGCGGTTGGGCGTTCCCCAGATCCGTCGCGCCTGCCAGATCGCATCGCCATTGACCGCAAATAGATCGAGCAGACCGGGAGCCGCCAAAATCTGCTTAAGGCGGTCAAATTTTTGCTCGCTCTCTTCGCGGCTCCAGGCTTCGATTTGAATGATAATGACATCGCCGCTTTTATCCCGGAAAAAGGATTGCTGCAAATATTCCTCCAGACCGAGCAGCGTGTATCTGTCGACAAGTTCCAGCGAAACGGGATCAATCCGGCTGTCGTCAAGCGCGGCGCTGATCGTGGCAAGCGCGGCATCAATACTGGAAAAAACGGCGAGATAATTATTGATAACCGGCGGCAGCGGCTGCAGCTTCAGGACAGCCTTAGTGATAATGCCCAGGGTTCCTTCCGAACCGGCGATCAGCCGCGTCAGCGCGTAGCCGGTGGAGTTCTTTTTCAGCCGGCCGCCGAGAGTGATGATTTCTCCCTGCGGCGTCACCACCTCCAATTGATATACCTGATCGGAGGTAACGCCGTATTTGACCGCCATGTTGCCGCCGGCGTTGGTAGCGATATTGCCGCCAATGACGCAATCGTCATTGCTGCAGGGATCGCCGGCGTACAGCAGCCCCTGTTCTCTGGCCGCCTTTTGAATGTCGCTGGTGCGGACAGAAGCCTCGGCAACCAGATAACGCGCCTTTGTGTCAATGTGAATAATCCGGTTGAGGCGGGACAAGTCGATCAGGATGCCGCCGGGATAGGGCACCGCTCCGCCGGCAAGGCCGGTACCGCCGCCGCGGGGCGTGACCGGCAGCCGCCAGCGGTTGGCCAGCCGGACAATTGCCGCTGTTTCAGCCGCGTCGGCGGGATAGACGACAACAGCGGGAGACTGGCGCAGTTCCGGCGGCGTGCCTTCGTCGTGGTCGTAATGGTCGGGAATAGCGGCGCCGGACAGCAGTTGTCCGGCACCGACAATTGCGGCAAGTTCGGTCAGAACAGCCGGTGTGACTGACTGATAAGCACTCATGGGCTGCGACTCCTTCCGGGGAATTAAACGGTTTCTTTAATTTCCCCACTGAGATAGGGATTGAGATCATTGGTATAAATATCGGCGGCTTTAACCGAGCCGGTTTCAACAAACTGGTTTTGCTCCATCATTCTGATCCAAAAGGCTACTTTTTCCGGATCAATGCCGTTTTCAGTCGGATAAACCGTGCCGGCGGCTTTAGCAGGATCGATTTTCAGATGATCGGCGGCGATTTTTAACGCCTCCGCATAATTGGCGTTGATCCAGTGCTGGGTCCTGACGGTGGCGGCAATATAGGCTTTAACGACATCAGGATTCTCGCGGATAAAGTCCTCGCTGAAAGCACGGGCGGAATAGGAACTGGCCGGGCCGTTGCCTGCCGCCGTGCCGATGGCGTAGGTATGCGTCAGCGGCCGCAGGCCGCCGCGTTTCAGCGCCGACTGCGTAAAGATGTTATGAATGCCGGCAACGTCGATAATCCCCTGGCGCAGTGAGTTTTCCGCCTGATTGTCAGGCATGGGGACAAAGGTGACCTGATCTTTGCTGACACCATTCTGCCGCAGGTACTCGGAAAACAGCAGTTCGGTGCAGCTGCCGATATAGCTGATAGACACCTTTTTGCCGATCAGATCCTGTGCCGACTTGATCGGACTGTCTTCACGCACCAGATAGGTCATATGAATCTTATCCGGCTCGGGATTGTCATACGAGCCCTGCAGCACCATTTTTATTTTGGCTCCGGCCTGACGCGCCTGGGAAATTGTCAGCACATGCCCGGCGGCGAACAGATGATTGTCGCCTTTGATAACTGACTGGGCGAGCAGGCCGCCGGACATGGAGCCGGTATATTCGATATTCAGGCCGACATCCTTATAAAATCCCAGCCGTTCGCCGATGTAAATTTCATTGAAGCCGGTCTGTGTCGGCACTTTCAGTGTGAATTCCTTATCCAATTTTCCGTTGATAAATTTGGGCTTGCCGTCAGCAGCCTTGGTCTGCTCGGCAGCGTTGCCGCCGCAGCCGCCGAGCAGCAGCGACGCGGTTAAGAGAACCGCGGCAAGCGCGGTGATCAGGAAGCGAAAACGAACTTTCATGCAAATTCATCCTTTCAGTACTGGATTTAACCGGCGGCCGGCCAACTACTCACCCACCATCTGACCGCTTTTCCAGGCGGTATATTTCTTTTCCAGATGGACCAGCGTGTAATTGGCGCAATAGCCAAGCAGCGACATCAGCAAAATTGCCGCATACATTTTGGGGATTTGGAACTTCTGCTGGGTATCGAAAACCAGGAAACCCAGTCCGGCTTTAGCGCCGACCATTTCCGCCGCGATCAGAATCAGAATGGAAGTGGTGGCACTGAGACGGGCGCCGGTAAAAATTGACGGCAGTGAAGCCGGAACAACTACTTTTAAGAAAATCGTCAGTTTCGAAGCGCCCATAGAACGGGCCGATTTAATCAGAAGCGGATCGACATTTTTTACGCCGGATATGGTGTTGAGCAGAATCGGCCATTGTACGCCCCAGTAGATAATCGCAATTTTTGACATTTCACCGATGCCGAAAAATAGGATGAATACCGGAAACAAAGCCAGCGCCGAAGTCTGCCGCAGCGCCTGCAGCAGAGGATCTGCGAAGCGTTCCACTTTACTGAACCAGCCGATGACCAGCCCCAGTGATACGGATACGGCAAAGCCGAGGAAAAAACCAATCAGGGCGCGCTGCAGACTGGCGCCGAAATGGCGGAAGAGTTCGCCGGTCCGCACCATATCGGCAATGGCGCCGACAACGCCTGACAACGGCGGCAGAAAAAAAGGATCAACCAGACCGGACCGGGGCAGCAGTTCCCAAACCGCAAAAAAGAGGATGATCGCGGCAAATCGCTGCAGAAGCAAATTGATCCGCTGTTGCATGTAGTAAGACCTCCTTTCTGAAGCGAGCTTTAAAAGCAAAAGGCGGATATTTCCCTTAAATGGGAAATATCCGCCTTCCGTTTTTCACTGATCAGCAGATACACGCTTCTTAAATTGAGCCGCCAGCTAATTGCCAGCAACAACTTTTATTGAATTATAGCGGTTCAGGTCTCTTTTGTCAATCGATTTTCCGGCATTAGCAGGGCAATCGCCTACCAAAATAAGACCAGACTGGCGTGATGACGGGAGCGATGGAACGCCACGAAGAATGTCTTCGTTCCTTCGGCGACTCCGTTCTCAGTTCTC
>UQPB01000008.1 GCA_900542835.1 uncultured Pelosinus sp.
TTTTCAAGGAGCTTCGCGACTCGCTCAGCTATGCTGTTTCGCCGCTTTGGCTGCTCTCTCGCTTACCGTCTCCGGTGAGCGCTTATGTATCTTAACATAACATTTGCAACCTGTCAACACTCTTTTTTGTTGTCGTAGGAGCAGCTACTAGGCGCTGCCGCTAAGCGACTTTTATATATTATCACGACGTCAGAGCCATGTCAACAGCAGGCTTCCTGTTTTATGAAAAATCTTTGCCACTTATAGCCAAACCATGCGAGAAGTAGTAAGATTAACTTGGAGTCATTGGATGCCATCCAGACAAGAAAGGAGTTGGGACTATGGATATCCGGTATGCAAAAATTTTAGTCCCGGTCGACGGATCGCAAAACTCATTTGCCGCCCTAACGCATGCGGTTCAGTTGGCTAAACTATTTCAGGCGGAAATTGGCATTTTGCATGTAGCTATTATCATGCAGCAATTGCCGATTGCAACGCAGTTCAATGATGTCTATTTACCGGAAAGCGTTCTTACCCACGTCCAGGATTTTAGCGAAACGGTTCTCAAGGAAGCCCGAAAGCAAATCCCAACCGATATACCAGTGCAGACATTTTGTGAAATCGGTTCGCCGGCTATCATCATCCCCGAGTTCGCCGAACAGAACGGCTATGATCTGATCGTAATCGGCAGCCGGGGCTTAGGTGTTATCAAAGGCTTATTTATGGGCAGTGTCAGCAATTACGTGGTCAACCACGCTAAATGCCCGGTCCTGGTGATTAAGTAAATAACAAAATAAAACAGCCGGGCTCTGCGATGCAGAGCCCGGCTGTTTTTCCAGCGGCCAGAACGGTCATGTCATTGGCCAGTCTGCGGGAGTGCAGACGCCGCCGGGGTAACCCACTGATGATCAACCCACCACTAAGGTTTTACCGTCTCCTTGTAAACCTGCTTGCCATTCACCATTTCGATAATGACTGCACTTTTAACCGCGTCATGAGTGGAATTAAGAGACAAATTGCCGGTAACGGCTTTGAAGTCTTTAGTATTGGCCAGTGCTTCTCTGATCTTGGCGCTTTCCGTACTGTTGGCGCGTTTAATCGCGTCAACCAGTACATAGGCGGCATCGTAGCCTAAAACGGCCATGGCATCCGGCACTTGTCCATATTCCTGTTTATAGGCGTCAACGAAAGCCTTGGAAACCGGGCTGGTGTCTTCGACTGAATAATGGTTGGTAAAATAGACTTTATTCAACGCAGCAGCGCCGCCGATTTCGGCCAGCTTCGGCGAATCCCAGCCATCGCCGCCGACAAACGAAGACTCAATGCCCAGCTCGCGGGCTTGCTTGATAATCTTGCCTACTTCCTCATAGTAACCGGGAACATAAATCATTTCCGGCGCCTGTGCCTTAATTTTTGTCAAAATCGTTTTAAAGTCCTGATCTTTTTGCAGATAGGCTTCTTCAGCAACGATCTGTCCGCCGCCCTTGGTAAACGCTTCTTTGAAAAACTGCGCCAGGCCTTTGCTGTAATCGCTGCTATTATCAATCATAACGGCTACTTTTTTAACTTTCAGGCTGTTAAGCGCGAAATTAGCGCCGACTGTTCCCTGGAAAGGGTCAATAAAGCAAACCCGAAACGTATAATCTTTCGTCTTGCCTGTCTTTTCATCAACTGTTACCTTGGGATTTGTCGCCGAAGAAGAAACGACAGGGATTTTATTGGCTTCCGCTACAGTCGAGCCGGCAATCGCGTTTGAACTGGTGGTAAAACCGACAACCGCAACGACCTTATCCTGACTGATGACCTTTGTCGTGGCGTTGGCAGCTTCCGACGGCTCACTTTTATTGTCGGCAACAACAGCTTCAATTGACTTCCCCAGAACCCCGCCCTTGGCGTTCAGTTCTTTGAACGCCAGCTTGGCTCCATTAGCCGCGGCAGTGCCAAAGGTCGCCGTTCCGCCTGTCAATTCATAAACAACGCCGACTTTAACGCTTTTGCTTTCACTTTGCCCGCATCCGGCAAGTAAACCGGTGAAAATGCTCAAACATAAGGCTGCCACAGTCAGCTTTCTAGTCGTGCTTAACCTCATTTGCCCCACTCCTTTATTTTTGTACCGGCTAGACCACTGCTTCCCGTGAAATAGATAGAGCACTAACACCTCCCCTCAAAAAAGCAAAAATGCTTAACAAATACCCGAAGGTATCCGTTAAGCATCATTGCTATACGTACACTTGTATTTTTTTTGAAAAAATATGTTTATATTATAATGGTTGCATCTGCAAATTGCAAGCGGCTTTTTTCCAGTCTCCTGTGCCAGTTAGCGCGAGCGGCTAGTCGTCTTCACCATAACCACGATACAACAAAATATCGGCCAGTTGTTCATCCGTCATTGCCGTAAAATCGGTATCGGCCGCGCCAATAATCTCTTTATCCGCCAGAATAACAATACTGTCTTTTGCTACCACAATTTCATACCCGTTAATAATCTTTTTCATTGTTATTCCTCCTTTTTAACTTCATCACCTCTCCTCACCTTTAGTATAAGCGAAAAAACCGTATAAGCCAAGTAAAAGATCGAAATACTCCGCCAATTCGCCGCCGCTTTAGAGCTTCATCGCCTCTTTGGCAGCACAGCGCCGCATCGCGGTCTCCAGCTCCGGCAGATAGTCTAAGCCGCTGCGGAGCACTGTCAGCGCCCGCTCCAGCCCCTGTCCTGATTTGAGCAACTGTCTCGCCGCAGTTAAGTCCTCATTCATCAAAACGAGCGCAATATATAATTGACGCTCTTCCTCTTGCAGGTGGGATAATTTGAAATCCATATCCGTCCCCTCGCTTGTTTTTATTCGGCGCCAGCTGCGGCGGCCGCAGCTTACTACCATTTCGCCGCAAGGTTAAAATTACCTGCCGGGCCGCCCCGTGATCGCATTTTCATTCAAACAAGCCCGGATTTGGACAATATTTCACCCCCGAAAGGCATGGGTTCACTATCGCATAGAAATTTTGCTTAAATCGTTGCTTGGTTTATGGTATACTGTTAAGAATCCGGCAAAGGTCCGCAGCGGATGATACATAATGGAGGAAGATTACGACATGAAAAATTCCGGCGTTCTCGGCACATCTTTTGCAATGGCCGCAGTATGGTTTGCCACCCATTGCGGCGTAGGTTTTGCCACAGGCAATCAGGAAGTCAATTATTTTGTTAAGTACGGCTGGTACTCCGTTTTTACCACCATTGCCAGTATGACTGTTCTAGCCTGGTCTTACCGCAATGCACTTGTCATTGCTAAAGACAATCAAGCCCATAACTATCGGAGCTTTGCCGATGCGTTATATCATCCATACGAAAAATATTTCTCGCCGGTTTTCGAAATTGGCTGCATTCTGCTGACGCTGGTCGCGGTCAGTACCGCAATCGCCGGCGCCGGCTCGCTGTTGCAAAACGCACTGGGCATCCCTTATGGAATAGGCATTGCCAGCATGGGTACGCTGTTAATCATTTTGACCATCTTCGGCGCGGAACTGATTATCCGGGTATTAAAGTACAAAACCTATTTTCTAATTGCGGTATTAACCCTGCTCTGCTATTTGGGACTGCAAGCAGCGCCCAATCTCCACCGCATTTTGGCCGAGCGGACCACCTTTGACAACAGTATCTGGAGTGCGGTTTGGAGCATGCTGATCTATATCGGCTTCCAGGCTTTGGCGGTGGTGCCGATCATCTCCACCTCGCATAAAATTACAACTACCCGCGAATGCAATTTATTTGGCCTGTTTGGCCTGATTCTGAACGGCGGCTTTCTGGCGGTTGTTTCAATTATGCTGTTGGGATACGCGCCGGAGATTTTGACTGAATCGCTGCCGGTTTATTATGTTACAACCCATCTTGGCCTGCCCTGGCTGAAAATCGTCTACAGCGTCCTGCTGTTCGTCGCTTTGATCGGCACAGCGGTATCGGTTACGTTTTCTATTGTCGCGAGATTTGAAAGTCTACCGGTATTAAAACAGGCCATCAGCAATCTGCGAACCCGCCGGGCCGCGATAGCGGCCGGTACGATGCTAATTTGTACAGGGGTTTCCGTTTTAGGATTGACCACGCTGGTGGTTAAAGGCTATGGAACGCTTGGCTATATCGGTCTGTTCTTCGTCGTCCTGCCTGAATTGATTGTCGGTACGGTAAAGATCCGCCGCAAAGCGTTTCAGCGCAAGCAGGCCGGAATCAGTGAATAGCACATTCACCCAACAAAAAACAGCCTCAGAGGCTGTTTTTTTGTTGGCGTCTTACAGCCGGAAACCAGCGTAAACGCCAAGCCAGAAACATCGTCACCAGCGTTAAGCCAGGCGCAAACGGCCCGCTTCCGCCGGCCTGCCTGAAAAAACTAACGCTGCCGGCTAAATTCAAAAAGCTAAAATACGTGCGGGATTTTCAAAAAAAATCTTTTCAACATCAGCAGGGATTATGCCGCATTGCCGGAGAGCAGGCACTATGAAATCCGTCAGGCGGCGATAGCCGTCGCCGCCGCCATGAAGCGTCGCCAGCTTAGTGAACACATCATTACCGGCGACCAATTGCCCGGCATAGCCCTGACGAATCAACGCGGCCATTCCCGCCAGCGCATACCAGTCGGGATAATGCGCCAGCCCCAGCAGCTCATTGTCCGCCTCGAATCCCAGTGGCGTAAAAGAAAGAACGAACCCCTGCGCCAGTAATTCCTCAAGCAGTCCGAGGTTAAAGGGTACTTGCCCGGGTTGATTGATCAGACAATCAAGCGAAAGGACTCCCAGCAAATACTGCACATGGCATAAAATCGTTTTGCCGGGGATACAGCCCCCCGCTAACAGCGGGGCTACCACCTCGCTTCTTACCGCATCGGCGGTAACATCGGGCCCCAAATGAACCTGCAGCGAGACACCAGTACTGCCGGAAACAAACGCCGCCGCGCGCAAATAAGCATCGACCTGCGGTGAAGGCGCTTCATAGGCGGCTTTTATATGGCCGGGCAAAATCCCGCTGCCGCCGATTCCCTGTTGAATCTCCTGTTGCAAAAACCGGACATATTGCGCCTGCGTCATCGTCCGGTATTGAGCCGGCCAGGTATCCTCCGCGTAGAGTCCTGTCGACGCAATGATATGGACGCCGCTCTTACGCGCAATCCCCGTCAGTGCGATCAGATCAGCGTCACCGGCGCGGATTCCCGGCGCGCTTGTCTCGACAATCGAATTGCCGCCGCCAGCCTTAAATGCAGCGACTTCAGCCAGCATCACGGCTTCGTCATCCAGCCTCATATTATCCAGTGACGAAACAATATCATGTCGAACAGCCGACCGGTTTGCCAGCGCCAGCCGGTCACCTGGCCTAATTCGCTGAAACGGCGGCACAAAATAAGGCTTTCTGCTGCGGGTTCCGAACATGGAACAATCAGACAGGATATGTTCATGCATTGAAGTAAATCCCAGTTCCTCTGGTGTAACCGGACCGCAGACTGTCATAATTGCAGCCAAACGCATCCCTCTTTTCGCCTGCATATATCCGTTTAGTATATGCTAAGCGCCTAAAGCTGCCACTTGCATAACAAAAAAGCTCGCGTCCCATACAAGCCAATAGCTTGGCCTGTGCAATAGAGGAACCGTCACATCCCTGCACATGATGACGGGGATTTACCCTTTGCCAAAATGATCACCGCAGCGGAAATCAGGATACAGCCGATGCTTTTTTCAATAGTAATCGCCTCATTTAAGAACACCGCCCCGCAGATAATGCTCGTTACAGGCTCAAACAAGCAAAGGATCGCGGCGGTGGAAGCCCCGAGATATTTGATTCCCAATTGCAGCAGCAGGACGGCAAAAAGCGAGGCCAACATAGAAAGAATAAACATGTAGAGATAAGCCTTAACCGGTAAAAGCAGCACAATCCTTTTAGTGGGAACAGCATATAACAGCATAAAAACGGATACTGAAACAGCTATATAAAAGGTAATCAGCCACGGATTGAGCTGATCGATTTTTTTCTTTTCCACGCCAACCATATATATTGCATAGGTTAAACCGGAAATTGCCGCTATAACCAGACCGGTTATCTGGGTGACTTGCCTCATATCCAGGAAGCATAAAATTCCGATTCCGGCAATCAGCAGCACAATAATTTTCCGAAGGCCCAAAGGTTCTTTAAAAAAGATGCCGCAGATAAGGCAAACAAATACCGGATATAAAAAATGCAGGGAGGTGGCAGTTCCAATACCGACATAAGGATAGGACATATAGAGCAGAAGCGTGGTTATGCCCCCGCCGATTACCCCAAACAAAGCAATATTCCCGATTGCCGGCCACGGCAGCAACAGCGGTATCTTTTTCAGGCAAAGTATCAGCCATAAAACAGGAATAACGAAAAAATTCCGGAAAAATGTCACCGTTTCAGGCGTACCTCCCATGCTATAAGTTAAGGAGGTTAGCACAGGAGTCATGCCAAACAGAACGGCTGACAGCGTTGTAAGAATAATGCCTTTACAGGTATCCGAACCCAATAAGCGTTGTTTCAGGTCCTGCATAAAGAATTTTTCGCAATTGTATTTATACACAGGGAAACCATCCTTCGCTATATGTTCGCCTTGGTAAACACACGGAGATTTCATACCTTGACAGATCTTTTACACAGCGGTTTAGCGTAAATCGATTTCGGGTATTAATCAATAGCGCGGGCTGCCTGTAAGCGGCCCAGGCCACAAGCAACCGGTGCCCTGTTTTGACCAAAAATAAAAACTCCGCGAATACTCACGGAGTCAACAACCTCATATGGTGGGGTTAAACGGACTCGAACCGCTGGCCTCTTCGATGTCAACGAAGCGCTCTAACCAACTGAGCTATAACCCCTAGCAACATAAGTTATTATATTATGTTGAACCGTAGTTGTCAAGCGTTCTAATAAAGAATGTTATTGGCAATTACCAACCGCTGAATCTGATTGGTGCCTTCATAGATTTGCATGATTTTGGCATCCCGCATATACTTCTCAACCGGGTAATGCTTGCTATAGCCATAACCGCCAAGCACTTGCACAGCGTTGGTGGTAATGTCCATTGCCGCGTCGGCTGCGAAGCATTTGGCGATAGCCGATTCCTTGGTAAAGTCGACACCCGGCTGATCCTTCATCCAGCAGGCTTTATAAACCAGCAGCCGTGCCGCTTCCAATTGCATCGCCATATCGGCGATCATCGCCTGAACCAATTGGAAGGATGCGATCGGCTTCCCGAATTGCTGCCGTTCTTTCGAGTATTTGACGGCAGCGTCAAAAGCGGCCTGCGCCAGACCGACCGATACAGCGCCGACGAACGGCCGGGCCGCATCAAGCGTTTTCATGGCGATTTTAAAGCCTTCGCCCTCACGGCCAAGACGATTGGCAGCCGGGATCCGGACATTATCAAGGATCAACTCACAGGTATTGGAGGCACGAATACCCATTTTATCTTCTTTTTTGCCGGCGGAGAAGCCCGGGGTTTTCTTCTCGACAATAAAAGCGGTCAGGCCGCGAATCCCCGCTGATTTGCGGGTGTTGGCAAAAATGATAAAGACATCGGCAGTCCCGCCGTTAGTGATAAAGCATTTTGTGCCGTTCAGAATATAGTCGTCGCCGTCCTTGACAGCGGTAGTTGCAACAGCGCCGGCATCGGAACCGGCTCCCGGCTCGGTCAGGGCAAAAGCGCCCAGTTTGCCTTCAGTGATATACGAATAAAATAGTTCTTTTTGTTCATGCGTCCCCATCAACAGTACCGGATAGGAAGCCAGTGCGTTGGCAGCGGCCGACGTTGCCACTCCGGCGCAGCCTTTGCCCAGTTCCTCGTAAACAAAAGCGATGGAAAGCGCGTCTACACCCGGTCCGCCATATTCCTCAGGAACCGTAATATCGAGGATTCCGGCTTCAAACAGCTTTGTCAGCAAGCCGGAGCGCATTTCATTGTTATGATCCATCTCAATAGCATAGGGAGTTATTTCCTTCGCGACAAACTCTTGCGTCATCTTTTTCAGAGCAAGTTGATCGGGAGTAAAGTTGAAATCCATTCCTGATCCTCCTTATTACAAACTGCACAAACTTCTGCAGATTGGGCAAAAAATCCTAATGCTAAGTATATCGTATAATTTGTCCTTTGTCATCATTTAATCAATTGCCACTGACAAGTTAACGCATTAACAGCTTGGCCCCGGCTGCCAAGAGAGCCAGTCCGGCAAACTGTTCCCAGCCAATCTGCTGCTTATGCAACCCAAACGCGCCGCAGTAGTCAATCAGGATAGCGGTCAGCACCTGGCCGACAATAATTGCGGTTGTGGCATTGCACATGCCGACAGCGGGTATGCTTGCCGCCACCAGATAGATGATGGCAACACCGATAATCCCGCCGCCGAAGGAATACCACGGCGCCTGTCCCAGCAGGGAAAAATCGCCGCTACCGGCCCGAAACAAAAAAAGCGCGGCCGCCAATGCCAGAGCGCCGCTTGCATTGACTACAAACGCCATTTCCATTAACCCGATTGTTTTACTTAAAGCCGTATTCAGCGACCCCTGCACCGCCATTAACAGGCCGGAAAGGGCCGCGGTCAACAAAGATACCAGCTTGCCAGAAAGCATCGGCGCACACCCCACTCATCAGATCGTCTTGCAAACTATCTGCTCGGTAAGCGCTGATTAACAGAACCAGTCAGACTGCTCTGCGGGCATTAATCAGTGCTTACCTAGTGTTGCCTGCGCCGGCCAAAGCTATTCTCCGGCTTTGGGCAGCAACGGTTTCAGCCAGCTTAGCAAAGCCCGCTGCGACTGTTCATAATGACCGGCAAGTTGATGATCGCCACCCTCAATAACAATCAACTGTTTAGGACCGGTTGCCAGTTGGTAGAGGGTCCGGGCCTGACGCAGCGGCACCACCGCATCTTTGTCGCCATGGAGAATTAACAGCGGTGTGTCGGTAAGGCTGCGCACGCATTCGCGCAAATCGTAACGCCGCATATCGGCAATCAGTTTAGGGTCAAGAGCCGCCCGGCCGTATTCGTCTTCCAGAACCACACCTTCGCCCTGGGCGAGCTTATGATAATGTTCCCCCAGTGAAAGCTGAAAGGTCTCAGCCAGATCCCAGGGGGTCGCCCACAGGCAAAGCCCGGCCACACCGCCATCGCGGGCGGCAAACGCCAGTGCTGCACTGCCGCCCATGCTGCGTCCCAGCAGAAAGATGCGTGTACCAATGCATTCACGGCAGAATTCAACCACACTGCCAATTTCCACAATTTGCTGCGTCAGCGTCTCATGCGGCGTAAAATCAAACCGAACTACGGTTACCCCCAGGGAGGCTACGGCATCAGCCAGCATGATCGCCCGACCGCCGCCGTCCTTGCTGCCGCGAAAGCCATGACAAATGACCAGGGCCGAATCGGCTTCGGCACCGGACGCCGGATGCAGTACGCCGGCAAGCGTTCCTAAACGCGACTGAATACTAATGTCTTCCATTCTAAACTCCTTCAAATTGACCAATCACGAAAAATGTCGCCCTGGCCTTAATCAGCAGCGCCTGCGAGCCATCAGCGATATCGCACTCGGCCACAATCGTGCGCGATCCATTATGGATAACGGTGGCTGTTGCTTGCAGCGCCGCCTGAACAGCTGCGGCTTTAATATAGTTCAGATTCAACTCCAGGGTAACGACCCGCCGCTTAAGCGTAGCGCAGGCAATGCCCATAGCAGTATCGGCCAAAGCGGCAAGAGCACCGCCATGGGCGACGCCATATAAATTTGTATGAATTTCGCGCGCGACCGGCATCGTTATAACCGCTTTACCCGGACCTATATCAGCAATATCCATTTGCATCAGATTAACAAAGGGATTATCGGCGTAGGTTTTAATCAAATAGCCTTTCCAGCGATTCAATTCCGGCGAATCAGATGATGCGGCTGCGGCAGACTGATCGTGCGAACCTGGCTGCATAGCAAACAATCCTTTCGTTCAGTTAACTGTTAAATAAATGACATTATCATGATTAATTACGCCACGCTCCTGACAATTTCCTTTTTTATCCCGTATATATCTGCCCGTCGCATGAACTGTTCAGGAAAATATATGTTTTTTGCGGCCGATATATCCCCTCCCGGCTATGGCACAGCCGCAATTCAGTATCCCAAAAGCAGCCGTTCCGTATTGTTTGATCGATACGGAACGGCTGCTTTTTCATGCAAAGACTTTAGCCAAGGCGCAGGCTGCGCAGGTCATCCGCCTTATCCAGACATGCGGCTGCCTCCCTGCCTTTTTCAATAACCAAAAACTTGTCGCCAAGGCGCTTGGCTTCGACAGGATCATGCGTAACCAGTATAAACGGAATTTTCCACAGTGCCTGAATCCGCTTCAGTTCAGTTTGCAGTTCGCCACGCGTCGTCTCATCCAGCGCCGACAGCGGCTCATCCAGCAGCAGCAGTTCCGGACCGGTCATCAGTGCCCGCGCCAGCGCCACCCGCTGCTTCTCGCCGCCTGACAACCGCGTTACCGGCCGGTCGGCCAGTTGGCCGATCCGTAGCAGTTCAATCAGGCGCTCATACAGCACGCGGGCCTGCAAATCAGCTTTTGGGGCGCCATACCAGATATTCTCCCGTACATCCATATGAGGGAATAAGGCATATTCCTGAAACATGTACCCAATCCGGCGTGCCCGCGGCGGTAGAAAGAAGCGGTCGTCCGATGAAAAAAACAGTCGCCCATGATGCCGGATTAGGCCTTGATCCGGCTTGACCAGGCCGGCAATCGTCCGCAGCAGGGTCGTCTTGCCCGCGCCGGAGGCGCCAAACAGCACCAAAATATGATTGCCCAGACTAAACCTGATGTCAAGCCTAAAATCAGCCAGCTGCTTTTGAATATCCACGACCAGCATTAAAACCACCCCCTGACAATGGCGTCTTGCTTGCTTCGCAGGTTTAGCCACAGAATAATTGAAAAGGTCAGACCGCTGATAATCAGGACATAAATGCCGGCTGTAGTCAGATCATTGGCTTCAGCCGCAAAATAAATTGCCAGGGGAATGGTCTGGGTTTTGCCGGGAATATTGCCGGCAACCATAATAGTGGCACCGAATTCCCCCAAGGAGCGGGCAAAAGAAAGCACCATACCGGCTACAATTCCCGGCCAGGCCAGCGGCAGTGTAACAGTGAAAAACACGCGCCATTCGCCCGATCCCAGCGTCCGGGCTGCATCCTCGAGGCAGGGATCAACCGCCTGCAGCGCCGCTTTGCTGCTTTGATACATCAGCGGAAAGGCGACAACAGCGCCGGCCAGTACGGCGGCATAAGGGGTAAAAATCAGCTGGGTATGAAACCAGGTGTCGATCAGCCGTCCCAGCGGCCCTTGCTTGCCGATCAGCAGCAGCAGCAGAAAGCCGGTGACGACCGGCGGCAAGACCAGCGGCAGTGTGAATAACGCTTCCAGCCCCGCTTTGCCGCGAAACGAGGTCCGGCGCATGAGACAGGCGGTCGACACGCCGGTCAGCAGCACAAACAGCAACGAGCTCAGGGCAACCTTAACAGAGAGTAAAACCGGCTCCAATTCAGCCATTCCAGCACCCGCCTTCCCGCTACCTGGTTTGCTTTGTTACTTGCCCATGACAAAGCCGTGTTTCTCAAAGATGGCTTTACAGGCGTCACTGATCAGATAGGCGGCAAAGTCGGCCGCGGCCAGCGGCTGCTTGGCACCGCTGGTCACCGCCAGCGGATAAACAATCGGCTGATGGCTGCCTTCAGGCGCAATTGCCGCCACCTTTACTTTCTGGCTAGAGGCGGCATCAGTCTTATAAACAATACCTGCTTCCACGTTGCCGGTTTCGGTATAGCTGAGAACGGTACGGACATCTTTGGCAAAAACAGCCTTATCCTTCACCGCGTCCCACACGCCGAGCTTGGTTAAAACCTCGCGGGCATACTGGCCGGCAGGTACGGCAACAGTTTCACCAATGGCAATCTGCTTAACGCCGGCCTGGGTCAGCTCTTCAAATTTAGTTAGTTTTACCTGCGAGGCCAGCGGCACAATGACCACCAGCTTATTTTCGACCAGGTTCTTACGGGTAGCTTTATCGATCAGTTGCTTTTGCTCCAGTTCATTCATTTGCTTGGGCGCGGCGGAAATGAACAAGTCGGCGGGAGCGCCCTGTTCAATCTGCTTTTGCAGCGTACCGGATGCGGCCAGATTGAAGAGCAGCTTGACCTGCGGCTTTTGCGTATGATAATTTTGCTCAATCTCCGCCAGCGCGTCCTTTAGGCTGGCAGCCGCCGATATATGCAGTTCGATCGGCGCCGGCGGCGGGGTCGCGGCCGCGGGCTGCTGTTTTGCGCCGCCGCAGCCGGCCAGCGCGATGCCGGCTGCCAAAAGACCTGCCGCGATCAACCATAGTTGCTGCTTCATTGTTCATCCCTCCACATTTTATCTGCGATTCAGTTTATACCTCACCGCAAAGCGGCTTGCGCAGCACCAAAATCACGCCGCCCTGGGCGTTACGGCTTATTTCATAGCGGAGGCGCTGCAGCAGCGCCTCCGCTTCCAGCCAGGGGGGCGCGTGGCTGCAAATTATCTCAAACTGGTACCAGTCGCTTTTCCGCAGCAGCGGCAGCAGCACCTGCTTGGAGGTTAGGCCGCTGTCCGATTCCTGAATGGCTTTAATGGAAAGACGAAAACAGCCGTTGCCCAGATCCTCCGCCACCGGCAGCGCAACCGGCACGGCGGCCGGCCGCGCTTGATCGGCAGCTAGCTCCGCCGCCAGCAATTGCTCGAGAAAGTTCTCTGGCCGGCCGTCAAATTCCCAGACACTGAAACCTGCCCGTTCCAATTCATAATAGGCTATACCGGTCACAGAGGCGGCGGCCAGCACCCTGCAACCCGCAAGCACTGCTACCAG
The DNA here is from genome assembly GCA_900542835.1 of uncultured Pelosinus sp. Classification (GTDB taxonomy): domain Bacteria; phylum Bacillota; class Negativicutes; order Sporomusales; family Acetonemataceae; genus Anaerosporomusa. The sequence continues at coordinate 12,883 of UQPB01000008.1, forward strand.
TTCCTGCAATTGCCGGCGCAACTGGCGCAAGCCCTGCTCCCCCAGCAGGCGAAACGGCTGTTCCCCGACCAGTTGCCAGTTATCGCCCTGCCGCTGCAGCATTAGCAGCCGGCCAGGCTGATCCAGGCTGACGGTAGCTCCGTCCGCGCCGACATGCACGGCAACGCTACAATTCATCGACCTCACCTCCTCAAATCAACAGCCGGGCTACCGGCGCATCGCCTTCAATATGCCGCTCCATAATTTCTGCCACATCCTCGACCGCCACATTCTTATACCAGACATTATCGGGATAGACAACGACAACCGGCCCCTGGCCGCATAGTCCGAAACAGCCGGTATTGCTGATGAATACACTGCCGCCGAGGTCACGGTCGGTGATTTCCTCCATGAATTTCATCATTACCCCGACTCCGTCCTTGCTTAGACACATGCCCTTTTGCTGGCCGGTCGGCCGGGAACTGGTACAAACGAATATATGACGCTCCGGTTTGTTCATCATACAGCCTCCTTCGATGCTGACAGCTTTTCCGCCGTGTAACGCAAGCCATTCTCGACACTGTCGCAGTATTCGATGCCAATAACCCCCTTGGTTCGCAGCCGTTCCTTCGCATGATAGCCGATGCGCATGCTGAGCACTGCCGCGCAATCCCGCAAGGCTTCCAGCAACGCATCACGACGGGTTTCCTCTTCCTGGCAATCGCTGACACCCATGCAATATTTTCCTACCTCTCTGATTTCAACCAGGCTAAACTCCCGACCATCACCCTGATAAATACGAAAATGCGAAGCATGGCCAAAATGCTGATCCACCAGCCGGCCATATTTGCTGGCAACCGCAATCTTGAGTGGCTGCGCTGCGACAGCACCCGACGCCGGCTGTTGACAGAGCCGGAATTCCGCCGAACGGTCCTCACCCAGCAGACCGATCGCATCAGCGCGGCACTGCTGGCAATGCCGCATCTGCTTGAGATCAAGCTCGCACAGATTGCGCATCGCATTGATGTCCTGCATGCTGGTCTGCGGCATATCGGCAAAAGCGCTACCCGGCGCCGGAATCAGCGGCATGATGTTGCTCATGAATGCCCCCAGCTCCTTCACGGTCTTGACAACCACCGGAATATGCCAGTCATTGATCCCCTTGACCATAACGATATTCACCTTTACCAGAACCCCCTGTGCCACCAGCCGGGCAATGCCCGCCAACTGGCGTTTCAGCAACAGCCGTGCCGCCGCCTCGCCGGTCAGAGCCTCGTCATTGTCGATCACATAGCGGTACAGGCCGGCGCCGACAGCCGGATCGACGGCATTACAGGTTACGGTGACATGGTGTATCCCCAACCGGGCAATTTCATCGGCATAGCGGGGCAGCAGCAAGCCGTTGGTCGACAGGCAAAAAACCACGTTCGGATCGGCCTGCCGGATCAATTCCAGACTTTCTCTGACCGACGGCCAGTTGGCCAGCGCGTCTCCCGGTCCGGCGACACCGACCACGCTCAGATTGTCGATTTTTTCTTTTACCCAAAGAAATTTTGCCAGTGCCTGCTGCGGATTGAGCAGTTCGCTGGTCACCCCGGGCCGACTCTCATGCACGCAGTCAAACTTGCGGCTGCAATAATTGCACTGAATATTGCAGACCGGCGCTATCGGCAGGTGCATCCGCGCGTAGCGGGTATGCGCCTCGGCCGAATAGCAGGGATGCCGGTCGGTCGCCGCCTGGATCGATCCGGGCAACCTGGGAGACTGCGTTTGTTGTGTCTTCATACGGCACCTCCCGCCCGGTTATATCCGGGATAATAGTTTTCATACATCGTACGGCGGTAGCGTTGGTATTTATGCTCCAGCAGCGTATTGGTAACGCGATCCAAGAACAGGGCGGTGCCGCTGTAGCCAACCGAAAGCAACCGCTGGCCGCCCACACGGTCATGGATGGGAAAACCGATCCGAACCAGTGGAATACCCTCGCGTTCAGTCAGACAGCGTCCCTCCGACGGCCCAATCGCGATATTAACCTCAGCCTCGACACATTTGGCGCGGATAGCGGCAAAATCAGCGCCGGACAAGATAGCGGCCGTCAGGTGCTGACGCCGCAGCAAGGGAGTCAGCAGCGGTTCCAGGCTCTGACCGCTGCCGCTGGCGATCACGGCAGGAAAAATACCATTTTCAATACAGGCCGCGGTCAAGGCGTAAACCAGTTCCGGCTCGCCAAAAATCACACTGCGACCGTCAAAATTATATTTGTGTGAATCAACCATCCCGTCAAGCAACCGCCCCCGTTCCTGCAGCAGGCTTTGCGGCGGCTGCTTGCCGGACAGCTCCGCCAGCGTCTTGATTAGGAGATCAGTATGCTGCAGGCCAATCGGCACCGGCAGTTGGTAATAGGGAACACCAAATTGCGCTGCCAGATAACGGCCCGGTGACAGGGCCGCGTCTACGGTCATGCCCAGTTCGATGCTGGCCGGCGCGCCGGCCATGGCGGCGATCGCGGCGATCGGGGTGCCGCCTGCCGCCAGCTTGGTATAGGGCTTTGCCAGCGGCCGGTCAAGCGAGTCGGAAATGTCGGGACAGAGGGTATAGTCAAGCTCAAACAGGGCCAGCAGCCGTTTCAGTTCACGAAGGTCAGCCGGACTGATATGGGGAACAATCAGGTTCACCCTGTTGTGAGTGGCAGTGGGACGGGCCAGCTCGCTGACAATCCGTTTGAGCGTCAGCCAGTACCCCTCGCTATGGCTGCCGCCATAGCCGGGAGTGCTGACAGCAACGATCGGCAAATCGGTCAGGTTGTTGGCCTGGCGGTAGTCGAGGGCGATACGTTCAACATCCTCGCCGATCGTTTCCGCCAGACAGGAGGTCAGGACGCCGATCAGGCGGGGCTGATAAATCCGCCTGATATTATCAAACGCCTGCTTCAAATTGGCTTCACCACCGTAAATCGTCCCTTTTTCGTTTAACGCGGAGGAGCCGACATCGACCGGTTCATTAAAATGCTCGGCAATGTGGCGGCGCATGTAGGTGCTGCAGCCCTGAGAACCGTGAATGACAACCATTGCTCCCTCGATCCCCTTGAACGGGATAATCCCTCCCATCGGCATACACATATGACAGGGATTTTCGTTGACATTCTTGCTGTAAACAAGCTGATCAGCCATTAGCCTCACCGCCCCATTCATATAAATACTGCCAGACCGGCGAACAGAGGGTCGAGTAGACCTCGCGGGCAAAATTGACGGCGCCGACATAACCGCTTAAAGGATGTTTGCGGTCATGATTGTGGTCAATAAAGGCGATACCCAGCTTATAGGCCAGCGGCCGCTCCTTGACACCGCCGACCAGCAGATCGGCGCCCTGACCGGTCATAAACCGCTCCAGCTCTGCCGGGTTGGCGTCATCGAGAATCACGGTGCCGTCATTGACCAAATCGCCGATCGTATCATACTCATCCTGGCGGCCGGTCTGGGTGCCGATCATAACGACCTCGATTCCCAGCTCGCGGAACTGCCGGATCAGTGAAATCGCCTTGAAGCCGCCGCCAACGTAGATCGCCGCTTTTTTGCCTTGAAAATGACCGCGATAGGCCATTAGAAGCGGCTGCACCGCCGCCGTCTCGCGGGCAATCAGCACCTCGGCCCGGGCCTGCATCGCCGCGTCGCCAAAATGGGCGGCAATTTTTCGCAGCGACGCCGCCGTATCCTCAAGTCCAAGAAACGAAACCTGCAAACAGGGAATAGCGAACTCCTCCTGCATTCTCGCCGCCAGATAGCTCATCGAACCGGCGCACTGCATAATATTGAGCGAGGCGGCAGCGGCCCGCTGCAGTGCCGCATAGCTGGAATCGCCGGTAAACTGGCTGTTGACGCTAATGCCAAGCTCCCGGAGATAGCCGCTGATGATCCAGGCCTCGCCGGCCAGGTTGAAATCTCCCAGGTAGTTGACACTGTTGGCAAGCCGCGGCAGTGGCTGCGGCGGCATAATCAGCCGCAGCAGCGCATCACAGGCGGCGCGGTAGCCGGCGGCCTTATTGCCGATAAAGCCGCTCGACTGTACCGGAATGACGGTGATGCCGTGTTTAGCGGCCGCGCGCTTGCAGACAGCCTCCAGATCATCGCCAATGACACCGACAATACAGGTCGAATAGACAAATACCAGCGGCGGCTGATACTTGGCGACAATCTCGTCAATCGCCCGGCCCAGCTTAGGCTCGCCGCCAAAGATCACGTCCTGTTCATGCAAATCGGTGCAAAAGCTGTTGCGGAACAGCTCCGAACCGCTGCTGAGACTGCCGCGGATATCCCAGGTATAGCTGGAACAGCCAATCGGCCCGTGCACCAGATGAGCCGCGTCAGTCACCGGATTCAACACCACCCGGGCGCCGCAATATACACAGGCTCGCTGGCTGACACAGCCGGCCACGCTGTCGGCACCGCATTGCAGTGAGGCTTTTTGCCTGCCTTTAGTCGCAATAAACGGACTGCGTTCCTTAATTTCCAGCATGGCTTCCATCATCGGGCCCTCCTTTTTTTGCGAAATTACCAATAAAAAGAGGCGATGCCGTCTGGTACAGGCAGCATCGCCTCTTGCCGGATACAGGGAACCTACATAACTAATTCGAAATCTTCATCAGCCGCGTCGCGATCCTGACGGTCCAGCAAGGCGTTGCTGATCATTTCGATCAGCCGCATCGCCCCGCGGTAGCCGACAATTGGCAAATAAGAGTGAACGCTGCGGTCGAGGATCGGGAAGCCAACCCTGACAAACGGAAGATCCTCGGCTTTGGCAATGTATTTCCCGTAGGTGGTTCCGATCAATAAATCCACCGGTTCGTTCTTGATCCACTGGTGCAGTGTGAACAGATCGTCCCCACCCTTGACCCGGGCCTCGACGCCGGCCTCGCGCAGGAGCTCCTGAATATCCTCCTCGAAGCTGCCGACCGACGAACCGATAGCGCCTCCAGGCGTCCCGGTCAGAATGTGCACCGGCTTCATTCCTAAGCTGAGGACAAACTCAGTCAGGCCGGTAACGATGTCGGGATCACCGAAGATCGCGACCCGCTTGCCATGAAAGTGGAAATGGGTGTCAGTCATAATGTCAACCAGTTGTCCCCGCTCTTCCTCAAGCGCATAGGGAACTTCCGCGACTGCCAACTGACGTAAAGCCATGACCAGGGAGTCGGTCGCCCGAATACCAACCGGGGTCTTTAGGGTGATCGCCGGCACCTTGCATTTCTTGCTCAACAGTTCGGCCGCATCACTGGAGGCAAACCGGCCCAGCGCCAGCGTCAGCCGCGAGTTGCCCGTATCGCGCAGTTGCGCCGTCGTCGTGCCGCCCTGCGGATACATTGCAAACTTGCCGGTCATCGGCGAATCGAGCACGCCGGAGGTGTCGGGAAACAGAATAAACGGCAGGCCCATCAATCGGATGATCCGCTTCAGTTCCCGCATGTCACCGGGATTGACAAAGCCGGGAATAACATTGACCTGTTCTTTCTTTATCGGCAGCGTGGTTTCAGCCAGATAGCTGACCATGCCTTTAACCATGTTGGAAAAGCCGGTAATGTGCGATCCTTGGTAACTCGGCGTATTGGCATGAATGACCAGCTTTCCCTCCGGCACTTCCGCCGTCTTGATAATGCTGGGGATATCGTCACCGATCGTTTCCGTCAGACAGGTGGTGTGAACCGCGATTACGTCCGGGTTATAAATGGTGAAGACATTTTTGATCGCGGCCTTAAGATTGGCGGCACCGCCGAAAACCGATGAGCCTTCCGTAAACGAACTGGTCGAGGCCATAACCGGATCGCGAAAATGCCGGGTCAGATGCATGCGGTGAAACGAACAGCAGCCCTGGGAGCCATGACTGTGGGGCAGGCAGCCGTGAATACCGAGAGCCGCGTACATGGCGCCGATCGGCTGACAGGTCTTGGCCGGATTGATCAGGCCGCCACTGCGACGCTCCTGTAGTTGCTTGGGGGTGGCGTCTAACATACCTTATCAGCTCCTTCCGCCATTTTTCCTTCCAGCAGCGGCTGGTCCTTCCAGGGCGGCACAATATAGTTCCAGGTCGGGCTGGCAAAGCTCATCGCCACATCGCGGGCAAAATTGACCGCGCCGTTGAAGCCGGCATAGGGGCCGCTGTAATCGTAAGAGTGAAGCTGTTTCGAGGGAATCCCCATCTTTTGCACCACATACTTGTCCTTGATGCCGGAGGAGAAGAGATCCGGCTGCAGCAGGCGGATAAATTCCTCGGTCTCGTAATGGTTCAGGTCGTCAACAATGACGTAACCATCCTTCATCTCCAGGTTCATGCCCTGATAGTTGCCAAGCGGAATCCTGCCCTTCAACTGTTCAAGCCTCTCAGCCGGCAGCTTCATGCGAAACCGGCGTTCATCCCTGCTGACATGCAGTTCGGGAATATTTTTGCTGTCGGCGTCAGGCTTGATTTCCGGAATTACCTGCCTGCCCTCGTAATCGTCGCGGTGGGCGAACTCGTAGCCAGCCAGCACGGTTTCAATCCCCAGTTCGCTGTACATGCCCTGATAGTGATGGCCTCGCGAACCGCCTACAAAGCAGAATGCCGTCTTGCCATCGCAAATCTTGCGGTATTGGTCTATAACCGGCTGCACCCGCGCCAGCTCACGGGCGATAACCGCCTCAGTACGGTGACTCAGCTCCGGATCGGCAAAATAGGTCGCCATATTCCGCAATGATTGACAGGTGGCCTCAACCCCGATAAAGTTCACCTTCAGCCAGGGCGTCCCATATTTTTTCTCCAGCATTTCGGCGATATAGTTGATGGAGCGGTGGCACTGCACCAGATTCAGTTCGGCGGTATGGGCATGGCGCAGGGACTCGTAGGAGCCGTCACCGGTCATCGTGCTGACAACGTTGTAGCCGATTTCCTTGAGAATCCGCTCAATTTCCCAACTGTCACCGCCAATATTGTATTCGCCCAGCATATTGATTGGAAACGCGCCGTCGGCGGCTTCCCGGTCACTGGCGCCGATTACCCGATCCATCAGGATGTTATTGGCGATATGATGGCCGGCCGACTGGCTGACGCCTTTATAGCCTTCGCAGCTAAATGCCAGGAACGGAATGCAGTGGCGCTCCTCCGCCGTTTTGGCTACCGCCTGAATATCATCGCCGATCAGCCCGACCGGACAAGTAGCGCTGATACTGATCGCGGCCGGATGGAATAGCTCGACAACTTCATCAATAACCTTCGCCAGCTTCTTCTCGCCGCCAAAGACAATATCACTTTCCTGCATGTCGGTGGTAAAACAATAATTGATGAAGTTATGCGCAGGGTCTTCCTCCGAACGCGCCTTATTGCGGCGGGTACCCCAGGTATAGTAGCTGCAGCCGACAGGGCCGTGAACGATGTGCACCATATCCTTCAGCGGTCCGACCACGACGCCCTTGCAGCCGGCATAGGCACAGCCGCGGTTGGTAATAATGCCGGGAATCGTCCGGGTGTTAGCCTCAATCACCTGCTTTTCCAGACTGGAATCCTTGATCAGGATATGCTTTTTGCGGCCCTTCTTGACTTTATCCGGATAGATTGACAGCATCTCTTCCAATAGTTTCTCATTGACAGCCATTCGACAGCCCCCTTTCCCGCTTAATTTTATAAGGCAACGTCACCGCGCTCGCCGGTACGGACCCGTACCGCCTCGATCAGCGGCAAGACAAAAATCTTACCGTCGCCGACATTATATTCAGTCCGGTTAGCCCCGATCAAGGCGTCAACCACCCGCCCGACATCGGCGTCATGCACCAGTACGGTAAACAGCCGCCGCGGGAACAACCGCCGGCCGTCAAGAAAGCCGGCAACCAGCTCCTGCGCCTCCGGATCGTCCGGGTCAGACATCGCCAGCAGCTTGGCTTTGCGGTCTTCGATAACAGCCTCATCGCCGACCAGCTTGCCGCGGCCCATGACCTTGAAGGTCGTGAAACCGGGATAGCCCACCTCCACCAATACCTTTTTCGTGGCATTGACCTTGTTCATACGAATAACCGCAACAACTTCCTTCATTTCGCCACCTCCTTACAAGCCTGTGGCGCCGCTGGAAATCGTATAGGCGGCATCGACGCCGCTGATAAAGATCTTACCGTCGCCGAAAGCGCCCTTGCTGCCTGAGCGAGCCGTTTTCAGGATGATATTGATTACATCTTCTTTGTCTTTATCGTCAGCAACAGCCATAAACAGCATTGTCTTAGGAATTTCGTCATAAACAATATCGCCGATCCTGATGCCTTTTTGTTTGCCCCGCCCCACGGCGTCGAGCTTGGTCACCGCGTGAAAGCCTGCCTGGGATAATTCATACAACACTTCATCCGCCTTTTCCGGTCTGACAATTGCCCGTACCAAAAACACGTCATCAACTCCTCTATATAGTGCGTCTGCATTACAAGTTAAGCGATTGCGCCCAGGAAGCCGTGCTCCATCATCAGTTCCTCCAGCCGGTCCTGAGTCATCGGCTTGGGGATGACAAACATGGTGTTGTTCTTGATGTTCATGGCCAGCTTGCGATACTCGTCGGCTTGATTTGACTTGGGATCAAAATCGATGACCGTCTTTTTATTAATTTCCGCTCGCTGCACCAGATTGTCGCGGGGGACAAAGTGGATCAACTGTGAGCCGATTTCACTCGCAAACGCTTCCAGCAACGCGTATTCGTTGTCAACTTTACGGCTGTTGCAGATGATGCCGCCAAGGCGAACCGTGCCGGTCAAGGCGTATTTTTGAATTCCCTTGGCAATATTATTGGCGGCGTAAAGGGCCATCAGCTCGCCTGAGCCGACAATATAGATTTCCTGGGCCTTGCCTTCGCGGATCGGCATCGCAAAGCCGCCGCAGACAACGTCGCCGAGAACATCGTAAAATACATAATCGAGATCGGAGGTATAGGCGCCCAGCGACTCAAGCATATTGATCGAGGTAATAATGCCGCGTCCGGCGCAGCCGACGCCAGGCTCCGGGCCGCCGGACTCGACGCAACGGGTACCGCCAAACCCTTCTTTGAGGATATCGTCAAGATCAATATCATCACCCTCGTCACGCAGCGTATCCAGCACGGTCTTTTGACACAGTCCGTTCAGGAGCAGGCGGGTAGAGTCCGCCTTAGGATCACAGCCAACCACCATTACCCGATTGCCGGCTTCCGCCAGCGCCGCAACCGTATTTTGGGTCGTCGTCGATTTGCCGATGCCGCCTTTACCATAAATAGCAATTTGTCTCATTTATCCATTCCTCCCCAATAGCCTTGAATTCTGTCCGGGCTTTCGTTATAATGAAAAAAGGTAAAATTAAACCAGACCCCTGGAGGTTTTACCGCCGGCCCTGCAGATACTGCGAATATCTGCGGGGCCTCTTTCATTTTGGAACAAGCTGGCACGGGCTCTTCCCGCATGACATCACTCCCTTCGGGAAACTCCTCACTGTTTCTCCTTTGCAGCCCTCCTTTCAGCAAAACAAACGGCTTGCAAACTAATTGTTTGCAAGCCGCATTGCTTGTTGCTTGTAATTTAGCTAGAGTGTATCATAGCTTGCGTGCGAAAGCAATAGCCTAAAAAGTATATTTTCCCCAAATCAGCCCATCACAAAGAACATTTGTATCGTTTTAAAAAACACACATTGACAAAACGGCGGCACCAGTAGTATTATACATGCAAAAACCGATTGTCATAAAGGAGTTGACCAGCATGGCGGCTGCCAGCAGGCTTGCGGCAAATCAACCGGTCTATTTGGTTGATACGACTCTGCGTGACGGCGAACAAACGGCCGGCGTCGTCTTTTCGCATCAGGAAAAACTCCGCATCGCCCAATTGCTTGATGAAGTCGGCATCGATCAAATTGAGGCCGGCATCCCGGCCATGGGCACTGAAGAAGCAGCGGTGCTCAAGGCCATTGTCCGTCTGAACCTGCGCGCCAGCATTCTTGGCTGGGCCAGAGCGACAATCGCCGATGTTCAGGCCTGCATCGACTGCGGTGTGGACGCAGTCGAGATTTCAAGTCCGGTATCCGATCTTCATATCCAAACCAAGCTGGGCTCGTCGCGAGCGACGGTGCTTGACAACACAGCCAAGGCGGTTGCATATGCCAAGCGCCAAGGACTGTATACGTCCGTCGGCGCCGAAGATGCCTCTAGATGTGACCGTGCTTTTTTGCTGCAATACGCTCAAGCGGTCAAGCAAGCCGGAGCCGACCGCCTGCGTTACTGCGATACGGTCGGCCTGCTCAATCCGCTTGCGCTCTATGAAGAAATTACCTGGCTGCGTCAGCAGACCGACATCGCGCTCGAGATCCATACTCACAATGATTTCGGTATGGCCACAGCCAACGCGGTGGCCGGCTTTCTGGCAGGCGGCCGGTTCATTGACTGCACGGTCAACGGCTTAGGCGAGCGCGCTGGCAACGCGGCGCTGGAAGAAGTGATCCTGGCGTTAAACAAGACCTGTGGCCTTAAACAGAGGTACGTCACTGACAAAATTCGCCCACTGTGTGAATTTACGGCCAATGCCGCGGGCCGGCCGCTGCCGGCCGCCAAGCCGATTGTCGGCAGCAGCATCTTCCGGCATGAATCCGGCATTCATGCCGATGGCATCTTAAAAGATGCTTCGCTTTATGAGGCGTTTGCGCCTGAAACCGTTGGCACCAGGCGGGAAATCGTCATCGGCAAGCACTCCGGCACCGCCGCTGTAGCCCATGCTTTGCAGCGGCTGGGGTTTAATACCGAACCGGAATTCGCCACCTACCTGCTGCCAAAGGTTCGCAGTCAAGCCATCGCGGTCAAACGGTCGCTGACCGCCGCCGAACTGCAGACGCTGGCGAATCAGTGGCTGCCCTGCTATCAGATGTCACTAGTAGCGCGTGTCACCTAAACCATTGGCTGAATTTATACTCTTTTACCCCCTGCAGCGTTGTCGCCGCCTTGCAGCGTGAAAAATACTGATTTATCTCCGGCTTAAGTAAGACCACAGCGGGAACAGCGGTTCTAAACCGCCAAATCGCCATGCATCCTGCGCCCAGGCGGGGCCGTTCATCCCTGCTTCCGCAGTCCCTCCCCTTACGGAGTGCGGGCTCAGAAAAACGAAGGCAGGGCTGTCGCCAAACGCGACATCCTGCGTTCGGCGGCAGCCCTGCCATAGCTTTCTTATTCCAATTTAGTTGGTTGCAGCCGCCGGCCCGCTGCCCGCATCATCCTGACGCGTGCCCGCCTGCTGGTTCAACAGCTGCGCCACTGCCGCGATTTGATTCTGATAAGGCAGCAATTTATCACCAAAACGATCTTCTACTTGCTGACGGACCTGGGTTGCGACCTCTTGTTTTACCCTGTCGCCAACTGTCTCCACCAGGCTGCCGTTTGCCAGCAAATCGACAACCTCGCTATTATTATTGGCCACAACAGCCGCAACGACTTTATTCAGCGCGGCGTCTTTATTGCCCTGATCCAAATCTTGCTTAACTTCGATAACCTGCTGCAGGATATTCGGGTTTTGAATAACAAAATCACTAATGCTCTGCTGCAGCGAGGCTGCCTGAACCGGAACAGCCGGGGCAAACTGCAGAAGAGCAGCCGCAACAGCTGCGACAAGCATTTTTTTCACCGCTATCTCTCCTCTCAATAAGGCTGTATATACTTTTTATGTGATTATTATATCATCTCGTTATCTAAATATATACAAGCATTATTTGGAAGGTAAATAGCCAAAGAACCGTCCGACCGTTTATCTCGGCCAGACGGTTCTTTTAGTCCGCACAGCGGGCACATCGGCATCATAACAGGGTTAGCAGCGCGATGCGCAATCCGCAACAGCAACAACACCATCGCGAAAGCGAGGGACAATATCGATGCAATCGGACTGCAGACACCAGCCAACATCTTCGGCCAGCCCGATCCGTGACAGATAGCGGGCATGGCGTGATGCCGCCACGCTCGGCAACAGATCAGGTGCAAATTTCCGGTAAGCGGCACGGGCAAATTGGGCGGCATCACTCAGAACCGCAGAATCCGCCAGCCGATCCGCCAGCAGTCCGGCGCACAATGCATCCTCCAGAGCAAATTCGCCCTTACGTCCGGCACAAACGAGGACCGTATTACGGCCGCACTCGCGCAGCAGCCGGCAAACGGCGGCGGCGTTGACAAAGGAAGCCGCATATACCGCGCTAGCGTCCGCAACTGCCAGCAGCGCAGCAGTACCGTTCGTCGTGGACATGATAATCGTTTTTCCGCTAACGGCCGCGGCAGTAAACTCCCGCGGCGAATTGCCTAAATCAAAGCCGGGAATTTTCAGCGCCTCACGCTCGCCGGCAAGCAAGGCGTCCGGCCGGATTTGCTTCTCCCGCCATGACGCTTCTACAGTTTGCACCGGAATAATGGCCTCGCACCGCTGTGCGAACGCCGCCGCCATAGAGCTGGTCGCCCTGAATACGTCAATGACAACAGCGATCCGCTGTTGTTCAGGCTGCGGCAGATAGGCAGAGGGGGTCAGGCAAACATCAATTTCCATCACAGCTTTACTTCGCCAATTGATACAGGGTCTCGGTCAGCACGTCGGCACCGGTTTGAATATCCTCCGGAGCCGCAAATTCTTCCGGATTGTGGCTTATTCCCTGCCGGCAGGGAATGAAAATCATCCCGGTCGGCGCCAGCGAAGCCATGTTCATGGCATCATGGCCGGCACCGCTATGAATATCCTGATAGCTTGCGCCGCAGGTTCTAGCCGCTTCCGTGATTACCGACCGGACACCCTCGTCCAGTTCCACAGGCTTATCGGAAGTAAGAATATCGATCGCGACCGGCGTTCCCTGGCCTTCGGCGATCGTCGAAATCGCATCTTTAACATCCTGCAGGCATTCAATAATGCTGCCGTGATTAACGCCGCGGATATCCACCCACATTTCAACCAGGCCGGGAACAACATTCATTACACCCGGGTGAACCTTCAGATTGCCGACCGTGCCGACAGTACCGTGACGCGACTGTTCCAGCGCAATCTCCTGGATCGCCAAGACGATCATAGCGGCACTGACCAGCGCATCCTGACGGTCTTCCATCGGCGTCGTCCCGGAATGCGCGGCAAAGCCTTTAACGGTAATTTTCAACCGGGTTGGCGCGGCAATGGCTGTAACCACACCAATCTTTTTTCCGGTCGCTTCCAGCACCGGCCCCTGTTCAATGTGTAATTCAACAAACGCCTTCAGCTCCCCGGGCTGGCGAATGGCAGCTTTAACAGCGGACAGATCGAGACCAAACGAACGCATTGCTTCCGCCAGCGTCACGCCGTCTTTATCGGCTGCCTTTGCCCAAAGCGACTGATTCACCTGACCAGACATCGCCTTGGAGCCCATTGTCGCAAAGCCGAAACGGCTTGATTCTTCGGCCATAAATACGATAATCTCCAGCGGATGCGTCAGCGGGCCTCGCTGCCGCAATTGTTTTACCGCATACAGTGACGCGGCAACACCCGCGATACCGTCATATTTTCCCCCGTCCGGGACGGTGTCGATATGCGAGCCGGTTGCCACGGGAGCTGCCTGGGGATCGCTTCCTTCCAGACGGCCGATTAGATTGCCAAAGGCATCCTCCCGGACAGACATTCCCAGCTCTGTCATAATGTCCGTTACATATTGCCTTGCCTGGCGGTCCGCTTCCGTAAAAGCCAGACGGTCCATCCCTCTTTCGCCTGCACCGAATTGGGCAATTTCTTCGAGAAAAGTCTGCAGCCATGTATCCGACATTCGCATCGCTCCTTTATATAGAACTAGGTAAGCCGCCTGAATGACTACTGATTCTGCACCCGAAGCGTAAGCTCCTGCCGACGGCAGCCAAAATCAGCGTTTTCGGTCATGTTTTTCCGCCCCGCGCCGGCCGCCGCAGCCGATTAGCCGCGGCTGTCCCGGCTAAGCGGGGCCGTCAGTTTATATTACCATTTCTAGTTGATAATTATTATTGATTTTCTTAGTTTCTATGGTAAAATATAGTTAACTATACTGAGGCTGGAGGTCTTAATATGGAAAAACGTCAGGGCATCGTCACCTTTGCCGGCAAAGCGGTCACTCTAGTGGGGCATGAAATAAAAACGGGTGAGAAGGCACCGGACTTCACTGCCCTCAATCCTGACCTGTCGCCGTTTTCTCTCAGTCAGCTTAAGGGACAAGTTGTCGTCATCAGCGTCGTGCCTTCAATTGATACACCGGTATGCGATATGCAAACCCGCTGGTTTAACGAGGATGCGGCACAGGTCTCCGGGCTGACAGTCGTTTCCGTCAGCGTCGACCTGCCGTTCGCACTGAAAAAGTATTGCGCCGCCAAAGACATCACCACCGTTAAAACCGTATCGGATCACAAAGAACTGGATTTTGGCCTGAAATATGGTTATGTGATTGAAGAATTGCGCCTGCTGTCCCGCGGCGCGGTTGTCGTTGACCGCGAGGGCATTGTCCGCTATGTCGAGTATGTCCCGGTTATCGGTGATCAGCCGGACTATGCAAAGATCATGGCTGCCGTCAAAGCCTGCCTGTAAGCCGGCTTTGAACCAAACGGCCCTTTCCCGGAATCCGGGAAAGGGCCGTTTCTATGCGCTAGACTAAATAGCGCATACGGTTTCAACTAGTCCAGGCAGCAGCAATCAATCATGTTTTTCTTGTAGCTGCTGTAAAGCGTCTTAAGCTCTTCTATTTTTGCCGACATTTCAATCTGCATAGCGGAGGCGGCATCATAATCACCGGCGATCAAAGCCTCTTTAATGCGGCAGAACAGGCTCTTGGACGCAGTTGAGCTTTTCGCCAGATAAACGCGCAGGGAATTGATTTCCTGCCAGCTTGCATCATCGGCATCATTGCCGTTGGCCTGCGTATGCAGGCATTGGCACTCGCGAATCACGTCCAGATTCTCAGGGATAATGCGGGTGATCAGTTCCGTTTTCCAACGCAGCAGCGCGCCATTGACAAACGCGTCTACCAGCGGACGGCGGAACGCATTACCGGCGGTAAGAACAGCCACCTTTTCCGGATAACGCGCCATTGCTTTCATATTCTCCCATACGGTTGCCGGCGGCTTGCCAAACAGCCGATCCCGCTCTTCCGGGCTGTAGTCTTCAAACACATCGTGTTCACTGCGGTAAGCGCGGTCTTTTTCCAGATAGAAGCCGGGAGTTCCCGCTTCCTTGGACAGTTCTGCCAACAGCTCCGCCGTCGTTTTGCCAGCGTTCACAGCCGCTTTAACACCGTCCAGCATCGACAGATAAAAGGCGCTGAGCGCAATATAAGTATTGGTGAACGGATTCGGCGAGCGCACTTCAAACCGGGTCGCCAGCGGATTGTTGACGTCGCGGACCAATCCGACCAGAATTGTCCGGTTGCGGGACGGCAGCGCCGGATTATGTCCGAGCGAGGTCACAATACACACAGGCGCCTCAAAGCCAGGTTTTAGACGATTAAGGGAATCATTGGTCGCGGAAATGAGCGGATTGATGACCTCATAGTTCTTCAGTACACCCATAATAGAACCGTAGCCGACCGCGCTCAAAAAATCGGCTTTCATATCCGCCGGCGCGAACAAATTGACAAGCTTGCCGCTCTTCAGCTTGGCGGCAAAGCCCACATGCGTGTGCTCGCCGTTGCCGGCGACGCCAATGATCGGCTTGGCTTTAAAAGAAACCTCAAGCCCATTTTCCCGGAAAACCTCTTTAACTAAAATACGGGCCTGCAATTCATTGTCCGCCGCCTGCATCGCGTTGGCAAACCGCCAGTCAATCTCCAACTGTTCGACAACATGGGTAACAGCGCCGCTTTCATCGATCTGCGCCTTTAAGCCGCCGACTTCCTTGTGTCCCATTTCCGGCTCCAGGCCGTAGCGGCTCAGGACCAGCAGCGCTTCTTCCAGTGCGGTGCGGGCATCGCCGCGGGTACGGGCCCAATAATTCTCCTGCATGGTCTGGGTGGCTGTCAATTCTTCAACCGGCGCTTTTTCAGCCGGAGTCTTGATCCAAAATTCCAGTTCCGTGCCGGAAGTAAAAATAATTTCTTCAACATCATCACCATTAAGGTGTTCCAAGCCGGAAATCTTCTTGCCGCTTTTAAGCAGGGCCAGCAGCTCGCCGGAAACATATTGCAGCGATTGCGCTAAAATCGATCGTGAGTCGACGCGCTGACCGTCATGCTCAAGGAAGGCGGGGATACGCAGTGTTCCGACCGGTTTGCCGGTCTCCGCGTCAATATGTTCGTAGTTATAATCAACAAACCAGTTAACGCCGGGATCGGCCAGCATATCGACTTTGGCATTGTTCAGGGAAGCAATACCGGTCAACACAACAGAAGACCCGTCTGTCTGGACGGCGCTGCCATCAAAAAAGGAATGAATATCCTTTTTGAAATTGGCTACCGGAATTTTCTCGTCTGTGTCGTTGCCTGCCAGGTCAATGCCGACCAGGGAAACGAACTTGATTTCAGGATGATGATCCAGAATAGCGACAATCGCCTCGGCAGAATGGCTGGCAGCAGGGATAACATACAGCAGGTCATTTTTCATAAAACCCTCACACCTTCCGGTTTTTATTGATAGTATGGCATCGGGGAAGCACAATGTAATCGCCTAATTTAAATACAAATATCCCCTGTATCATTTACACAGGGGAGTCAACGGCGACTCATTGCTATTAATCATTTCTATATTTATGATACCACATTTTTTTCTTTTGTCCAGAGGGAAAAATCCTTTTTTTATTACTTGCAGGCAGGGGAAGCAGCCGTACGGCGCCGCTGCGTACAGGCGCGCTCCCCGGCGGGTCAGTCCGTATACAGATAGTCGCAAACCTGTCTTGCTCTCGCCAGCGGCGCATCGCCGCCGGGAAATTCCAGGGCTGCGAATCCTGTATAGCCGTCTGCCAGCAGCTGCCGGTACAGGCCGCGGACATCGACCAAGCCGATCCCGGGATGACTGTGGGTCAGGCTTCTCTGGGAAAAGACCGCATCTTTCAAATGAACATAGCCAACGCGAGACCCGAACTGCTTTAGCGCCTGCTGCGGTTCAATCCCCGCGTACAGCCAATTAGCCATGTCAAAGGTAAGCTGAAAGTGCGGTGACGCAATCCGGTCAAGCAGGGCAAGCAGCACGGCGGGATCACTTCTCGCCTTATCGGGGCCATTTTCGACGGCCAGCAGGATAGAGGCGGCTTTGGCTTCAGCCAGAATCTGACGCATGCTACACAGCCACCAGTCTGTTTGCAGCAGCGACACATCAAACGGTCCGGCGGCCACATTCATTCGTAAAACCCTTGCGCCAAGCCGCATGGCAATGGCCAGGGAGCGGCGCAGACCAGCCAGGGCCCGAACCGTCTCCGCCTGGTTGACGGCCAGCAAACCTTCGTTCGCGGCGTACACCGCGGTTAGGCCGGCTTGCCTAAGCAAAACGGCAGCCTGCTCCGGCTCGGCTTCAGGCTCAAGCCAAAACGGGCGAAACTCAACCCCGGCTACCTGCAACTCAGCCGCCCAGTCGATCAGCCTGAGCTGACTAAGACCAGCCTTGCACTGTTGCTCCCAAAGAATCGAACTAAGCAGCAAATTCATCTTCCGTCCCCCTGTTCCGATCATACCGGCATAATTCATTACTACTTTCGCCAATACCGCCAATAAATCCTCCGCTAAAAACCACTGCTTCCGGCAGGCAGCGCCGGTACCGTTCAGCATAATTGGCAGGCCTCCCGAAGAAGCCTGCCAATCTCCATGCTACGGCCGCTCGCTCTACAGCAGCCGTAAATAAACCGACCGGATATCGGCGTGCGACATTGGTCGCGGATTATTATTCAGCAGTCTGGTCACCCCGGCGGCTGCCGTGGCCAGCGAGTCAACCTCCTTCTCTGTAATCCCATACGGCTTTAACGACGGTTCAATTTGCAAATCGCGAATTAAGCTGTAGAGATTTTCAAGCATGGCGGCAGCTGCCTGCGCGGTGGAAAGCCCGGCTACCGGCAGGTGCATCGCGGCCGCGAGCTCAGCAAACCGCGGCTCTGAGGCCGTCAGGTTGAATTCCATGACATAGGGCAGCAAAATGGCATTGGCCAGCCCGTGGGGGATACGATAACGGCCGCCGAGCGGATAAGACAAGGCATGAACAGCGGTTGTGCTGGACGAGGCGATACACATGCCGCCGAACATTGCGGCCAGCAGCATATCGTGCCTGGCATCAACATCGGCGCCGTTTAAGAACGCAGTTCGCAGACTGCGGCTGATCAGAGAAACCGCTTTTAAGGCAAAGGTATCGCTGAGCGGATTTGCTTTTTGCGATATATAGCATTCGATGGCGTGAGACAGCGCATCCATGCCGGTGGCAGCGGTAATAGCCGGCGGCAGGCCGAGTGTCAGCAACGGATCGAGCAGGATGCAGTCCGGTACCAGTTCCGGGTTGACAATACCGATCTTTACTCCGGCTTCGGGATCAAGCACGATCGCGTTTGGCGTAGCCTCAGAACCGGTTCCGGCGGTAGTTGGCACCAGGAGCAGTGGCAGCTGCCGCCGCCAGCCGGACGCCTGGGCAACCAAATCCCGCAGTGACAGCGATGTCGTCAGTAGTACGGCGATCAGTTTTGCCGCGTCCATGGCACTGCCGCCGCCGAGACCGACAACCATGTCGCAGCCCCAGCCGCGCGCTTCCGTTAAAGCGGCCTCCACATGGCCGATAGCCGGTTCCGGCGGAATACTGAAAATGACCGTGGACTCTATCCCCGCCGCTGCCAGCAGCCGCTGCGGCTGCTCCACCAAGCCGGCGCTGCAAACACCGGGATCAGTGACGATCAGGACTTTTTTGGCCCCGTAGGCACCAACCTGCTCGGCTATCGTTGCTAAAGTGCCGGCACCGGCAACGATTTTACCCGCCTGGGCCATCGTATACAGCTTACGGTTCATGTTACGCCCTCCCTTGCGCCAGCTGCGCTTCGCGCCATTTCTCATGTTCGTATGCCAGCGGATTGGCGACATGCGGCCAAATCTCCCCCCGCAGCACGGCTAATACTCCCTGAACCGCCATAGTCGCGACGCCGGCCGCCGCTTCTTGCGTCAATCCCGCCATATGCGGCGTAACAATTATGGTTTCGGGAAGCAGCAAAGGATTGTCCGGCTGTGGCGGCTCATCAGCCAGCACATCCAGCGCGGCGCTGTGCAGACGTCCCGCCGCCAGCGCCGCCGCCAGCGCCGGTTCATCCACAACGCCGCCGCGAGCGCAATTAATCAGGATTGCCGAGGGTTTCATACGGCGCAGCTGCGCATCGCCGATCAGGTTGCGCGTTTTTTCATTCAACGGCACATGCAGGGAAACAATGTCGGCTTTAGCCAGTACGGTTTCCAAATCCGGCTCATAGCCATAGCCCTGCCCTTCAATAGCGGCGCGGCTGACAAACGGATCATAAACAATAATATGCAAGCCTATGGCTTTGGCCATTCCGGCCAGTTCGCTGCCGATATGGCCAAAGCCGATCAGCCCCAGGGTTTTGCCTTGCAGTTGAACCGCTTTATAGCTGTTGCGAACGGCAAAATTACCGCGGCGCAGCTGACGGTCACTGCGCAAAATATCTTTTGCGGCGCTGAATATAAGCGCCAGCGCATGCTCGGCGACGGAGCGGGTGTTAGCGCCGGGGGCGATGACTACCGGAATGCCCAATTCAGTCGCCGCAGCAATATCAACATCATCAACGCCGACGCCCGGCCGGCCGATTACCGCCAACTGCTTGGCGGCCAGCATTGTCTCCCTGTCAATGGAACCAATTCGCAGGATCAGTCCCGCAGCGTCCAGCAGTGCCGGCAGCAAATGCGCCGGCTTGCCACTGTCAACGACGACCGTGTCAACCTTACCCGCAAGCAGGCTCATTCCCGCTTCATGCAGCCGGTGGCTAAGCACAACCTTCTTCATGGCCAATTCCTTCCTCGTCAATTTTTATACTGTTCCAAAACCTGTATCAGAGCGTCGTCAATGGCCTGGGAATAGGTGCCGCTAACCGGTTTGCGGGCCGGTCCGACCGGATAGCCTAGCAGGTTCATCGCCCGTTTGACTACTGAATTTGGATTGCCCATCGCCATCACATCCCGGAATGGCCGGAGCCGGATCTGCTCCGTTTTGGCCGCCTCAATCTCCCCCGCTTGCCATAACCGGTATATCTTCACCGCAATTTCCGGAAATACATTGGAAGTGCCGGCAATGGCGCCGCTGCCACCGGCCAGCAGCGTCCACAGAATCAACGAATCGTTGCCGGCCAGCACCGACAGCCGCCGGTCAGTATTTTCGATATAGCGAAGCGTATTGTCAAAATTGCCGCTGCTGTCCTTAATACCGACAATATTTGCATACTGCGCTAATTTGCCAACTGTTTTATAGTCGATGTTATTGCCGGTTCTCGCCGGCATGTTATAAAGAACGATCGGCAAATTCACCGCCGCGGCAATTTCGCTGTAATAGCGATAGAGATCATCCTGATTAACCGCGACAAAATAGGGAGAAACGATTGACAATGCATCAACCCCCAGTTCCCTGGCCTGCAGCGACAGCGCAATCGTTTCCCGCGTCCGGATGCAGCCGGTACCGGCAAAAACCGGCACCCGGCCTTTTGTCTCATCGACAACAGTCTTGATAACAGCCAGCTTTTCCTCAGTATCAAGCGCATAGACCTCGCCATTGGTGCCCAGGCAGAACAAACTGGCAACGCCGCTGGCAATCAGGCGGTTAACCTGAACTCTTAGTTCATCTAGATTCAGACTCTCATCTTCATGCATCGGTGTAATGATAGGGGTTATGATTCCCTGAGGCTTTAACATGCAAATCACCTTTCTTCATTAGCTGAACCCCGGAGAGTAGTGCAAAAGTACGCAGGAAACGATTCCACGGAGTACACAACGTAATGCTCGGAGGTTCACGAAGTCGTATTGTTACCTGCTTCGCAGGAGCTTGCTAAGTTCTCCGTCCGGCCTTTGCGTACTCCGTGGTCAACGCGTTCCCTATTCCCGACTTTTGCGACAGTCCCCAGTTCTTAGCCGCTATTTCTTTTTCAGACCCAGTTCCGTAATTAACGGATCCATTGCTTTATACATAGCCTGCAGGAATTTGGCTGTGTCTTCGCCTGACATGTAATCCAGATACTCCAAATCGCCGGTTTTCTTAGCGGCAACCTTAAAGTCCTCTTCCTCCATGACTTTCTTAAAGGCATCATGCAGTTTTTTTGCGATATCATCAGGCAAGCCGGCCGGCGCCGATATCCCCTTGGCCACACCCATTACAACGTTATAGCCCTTTTCTTTGGCGGTTGGCACATCCGGCAAAGTTTTAATCCGCTTATCTGAATAAACCACCAATGCTTTCAGGCTGCCTTTGTTCAGATGTTCGATGACTTCCTGCGGATGGAGGACGGCGACATCAACATGTTTTCCCAGCAGCGCTGCTACCACTTCCGCGCCACCGCCGCCAAACGGCACCATTTTCATATCCAGGCCAGCTGCTTTGCGGAAACTCTCCATGGCCATATGGGTAGTGCCTCCCGGCGTATTCTGGCCAAACTTCAGTTTACCAGGATTCTGCTTGACATAGCTGATAAACTCCTCAACCGTTTTCCAGGGGGATTCGGCGTTAACCGCCAGGATGATCGGATGTGTTGCAATATTGATAATGTGTCTGACGTCTTTGTTGGGGTCATAAGGAACGCTTTGTATAAGCGGTGTCGAAGTGAAGTTGCCTGTCGAGGTTGTCAGCAGCGTATAGCCGTCCGGCTTTGCTTTCAACGCATAGTCTGTTCCGATTGTGCCGCTTGCTCCCGGCTTATTTTCGACAACAACCGGTTGCCCCAGATGCTTAGACACACTGCCGGCTAATGCCCTTCCCAGTAAATCGGTTGACCCGCCTGCGGCAAACTGACAAATTAGCGTAATTGGCTTGCTGGGGTATGAGGCTTCTTTTTTGGTCTCTGTTGACGAACCACCGCAGCCAGCGGCAACAGCAGCAATAAGAATAACCAGTATGAGCAGCCATGTTGATTGCTTTTTCACTAATAATTCCTCCTTAAAATGGCCTTAATCAATCACCCGTCGCATTGTCGCCCTATTCGCCGCACTTCACCTCCCGTTGCCATGCTGAGAAGCCAGTCCGCTACTTTCACCTCCCGCTCGACCCGGCCCCCAGTTACCAGCCAGGATTCATCGCTGCCGCTTTTTCCATTCACCCACCATAATCCAGACAATAATGCCGGCGGCAATGGCGAAAAGCGTTCCGGAAATGGGCCGCTGCAGGAAGAACAGCGGATTCCCGTCGCCCATCATCAGTCCCTGGCGCAGGCCTTTTTCAAAAACAGGCCCCAGCACCAGGCCTACCAGCAAGGGTGTTGCCGAGTAGTCAACGATTTTAAGAATAAAGCCCAGCAGGCCAAACAGCAGCAGCATGCCAATATCAAACAGACTGTTATTCAAACTGTAAACGCCAATGAACATAACTGCACTGACCACCGGTATCAGCGTCTGCGGCGGTACCTTGGTCAGCGAGGCAAAAACACCGACCAAAGGCAGATTCAATACCAGCAGCATGAAATTGCCAATGTACATACTAGCGACGACAAGCCAGAACAGTTCTGCGTGACCGGTAATAAAGGTAGGCCCCGGCGCCACACCATGGATCATTAGTCCGCCGAGCAGCACCGCTGTTGCCGGCGCGAACGGAATTCCTAGCGCCAGCAGCGGCACCATAGCCCCCGCCGAAGCCGCATTATTAGCGGATTCCGGACCGGCTACGCCTTCAATAGCACCATTGCCGAATTCCTCCGGCTGCTTTGACATTCCTTTTTCAACCCGGTAAGAAATCAACGAAGATAGAATAGCCGCCGGGCCGGGAATTAAGCCGACCGGAAAACCAATAAAGGAGCCGCGCAGAATTGGCCAAACGGATCGTTTCAGTTCCGTACGGCTTGGGTACAGCTCACGGAAACGCACCTTGATTAATTCACCGACACTGTACGGTTCAACCGCAATCGAAAAAATCTCCGCCATGCCGAAAATCCCCATGGCAACCGGCAGGAACTCCACACCCCGTGTTAATTCCAGCACCCCGAATGACAACCGGTTAAAACCGGTCACCGCATCAATACCGATAGTGCTGATCATCATTCCCAGTGTGAACGTGAGAAAGGCTTTCAGGAACGAGCCTCCTGACAAATTGCTTAACAGCAGCATGCCGACAACGCTGATGCCGAAATATTCCGGCGGCCCAAACGCCAGTGCCGCTTCCCCCAGCGGCGGTGCAAACAGCATCAGCAGAACGATGCCGACTGTACCGGCAATAAACGAACCGATGCCGGCCACTGCCAGCGCGGCGCCTGCCCGTCCCTTTTTTGCCATTTGGTAACCATCGAGACAGGTAACCACAGAGGCAGCTTCACCGGGGACATTCAGCAGAATGGAGGTGGTCGAGCCGCCATACATGGAGCCGTAATAGATGCCGGCCAACAGGATCAGGCTTGCACCTGTATCCATGCCAAAGCTGAACGGCAGTAGCAGCGCCATCGCCCCAACCGGCCCGATGCCAGGCAAAACGCCGACAATAGTTCCGATCAACACGCCAATAAAACAAGCTGACAAATTAGACAGGGTCAAAGCCTGGGCAAAGCCCTGCCCCAGATTACTGATGACATCCATTACGTTCACCTCCTTGTTTAATCAAAAATTCCCCGTGGCAGCGGCACATCGAGAATGCTGACAAACAATACATACGCAATAGCCGAACTGACAGACGCCAACAGCAGCGGCTGCCGCCAGCCGGCAGTTCCCAGAATTTTTGTCATCGACAGTACCAGTAAAAAGATGGCTGCCAGGGCACCGGCGTATTTCAACAGCGGTATAAACAACAGCGACGACACCAGGCAGCCGGCAAAACGCCATTTGCCAGCCGCGGCGACCGGCTTGGCCGGCGGCGCTTGCGTTTGGCGCAGCGAACCGGCCAGCAGCGCCAACCCCGCCGTCAAACCCATTACGCCAGCCAGCCGGGGCATAAAGCCGGCTTGCGGATCCGCCAGACTGCCCACATCAATCCGCCAGGAGTAAAACAGATAAATTGCGCAAAAAACGCTTATCGAAAATGAAAAGAATCGGTCTGCTCTTAACATGCCTTCCCCTCCCCGCTCCATATCCAACTCGTTTTGACTACTGCCGGCGTTCGCCGGCTTTTTCAGCTTGGACTCTGGCCTCCGCCATCAATGCCGCCGCCCGAATCGCCTCGATCATGCTCTGCGGGTCGGCGCTGCCCTTACCGGCCTTATCAAAGGCGGTGCCATGATCGACCGACGTTCTGATAAAAGGCAGTCCGACCGTGATATTGACCCCCTGTTCAAAGCCCAGCACTTTCAGCGGTATATGTCCCTGGTCATGGTACATGACAACCACGATATCGAACTGCCCCTGATGCGCAGCCCGGAAAAACACGGTATCCGGCGGCACCGGCCCGGTTACGGTCAACCCCATAGTTCGGGCAGCCTCAATTGCCGGTGTGATTTCTTCAATCTCTTCGTCGCCGAACATGCCGCCTTCACCGGCGTGTGGATTAAGTCCGGCGACAGCGATACGGGGCTTGGCAATGCCAATCAGCCGCATCGCCTGATCCGCCAGTTGAATAACCCGCAGCACCCGCTCTTTTTTCACCAGTTCACAGGCCCGCCGCAAAGAAACATGCGTGGTGACATGAATAACCCGCAGTGCGCCGCCAGTCAGCATCATCGCATAATCCTTGGTCTGGGACAGATGCGCCAGAATTTCCGTATGGCCGGGAAAATGGCAGCCGCCCCGATTCATCGCGTCTTTATTCAGCGGCGCGGTTGCTATCGCGTCAATTTTGTCCGCCAGCGCCAGTTGCACACCCATAGCCACATATTCATAAGCGGCTCTGCCGGCGCGGGGATCAACCTGGGCAAAAGGCAGATCCGCCGGCAGGTTATTGAGATCCCAGACATCGATCCGGCCAAAGCTGCGGCCAGCCTCGTCGATAGCAGACACAGGATAGCATGGCGTTCCGGGCTGAATAATTGCGGCTGCCCGCCGCATAATCGCCAGGTCGCCAATAACAAACGGCCGGCAAACCTCATATATGCGCCTGTCCAGCAGGGATTTAACAATAATTTCCGGACCAATGCCGGCGGCATCGCCCATGGTGATCGCAATTAATGGCTTCACACCCGGTTCAACTCCTCACTGTTTTGAATAGCGGCAACCGCTTGATTAACTGCCTGTATATCGCCAAAGGCACCCGCTTTAGTAACGACTTTTAAGCCGGCGTATTTGCCGGAACCGAGCCGGCAGAGCGGAATGCCGGGAGCGACTTCGGAGCAGATTTCCATGCTGGCAGCGCCCAAGGCATGACAGACGCTGACAGCGGTATCACCGCCGGTGACAAACACACCTTCGACCCCCTCATCAACCAGCTTACGGGCAATTACGCCCAGCTTGCCGGCGATAAATCCGCTGACAGCCGCGGCATCCAGTCCGAGACGTCCACCGTACAGGCGCGCCTGCTCAACCGACTGCCGGCCGCGGGAGGAAACAATCGCCACATGCTTTCGCTGGCGAAGACAAGCCCGGGCGCTTACGACGCACCGCTCCAACTCCCGCTCCGGCTCCGCCAGCAATTGTTCGCTGCTGACGGATACCAATGCCCGGCCCGGTTGCGCGGTAAATGCCTGAATCTGGCCGGCGGTGACGCTGCTGACACTGCCGGCAATCACCAGCACCGGCAGATCGCCGCTGGCCGGCCGCGAACAAAAATGGCGCTCGGCCGGCTGGCAAAGAGCGGTCAGGCATTCTGCCAGCCCGGCTGATCCTACCCAAAGAATGTGTGCTTCTGTGTGATGCATTGCCTGTACAATTGCCTGCAAATGCGTCTCGTCAGTGGCATCAAAGGAGATCAAGCGGGCGTTTTCCGCCAGACAGGCCTGCAGCCGTTCGCGCATTGCCGCTTCGCCTGCCAGCACAGTAGCAAGCTCCACATGCTCAACTCCGTAACGGCTTTGCGCTCGCAATACCGCCGGCAGCCGCGAATCTGCCAGCGGCAGCTGTCCGTCCAGGGCAATCTCGGTGGATTGCAGCGGCTGGTGATGCAGCAGGTGATAACCCCCCACCGTAATCCGGCCAATCTGCGGGAAGGCCGGCGCGATTACGGCGCAGTCAAAGGCGAATTGGTCGAGCACCGCATCGATTTCCGCCCCTAGATTTCCCCGGAGAGTAGAATCAATTTTTTTGTAGATAATTGAAACCGGACTTGTCTGAATCAACTTTGCCGCCCTGGCCGCCTGCTCATAGGCAGCCGCCGCTGCCAGTGAACGGCTGTCGGTATTAACGACAACCACATCGGCCGTCTCCGGCAGCACCTGGTTATCGTCAACACCGAGCATCACGTGTGTCCGCAGGCCGGCTTTGGCAAATTGTACGCCGGTATCGGTGGCTCCGGTTAAATCATCAGCAATAATCGCAATTTGTGGCATTTCATCTCACCTACGTTCATTAGCAATCCTTCAATCAGCCGGTATATAGAGCAAGAACCATGCCAACCACTCCTCTAGACAAAAACAAACGGATTTTTCCTGCAAAACGGCCGGCCGGCTGCCGCCGGCTTATTGTCACTAGCGTTTTTTTCAAACAAAAATGCTGCAAATCGCAACTGTTAACGTTGCAATTTGCAGCATTGATCATATTACTTACAATCGGCTATGGTTTTTGCCGCAGCTTCCGCCAGAGAGTTGTCCGATTGATCCCCAGCCGTGAGGCTGTCCGACTGTAATTATAGCCCTCTTCCCGTAAAATCCGCTGAATAAGTGACATTTCCTGGCTATCAAGGCGGTCAGGACGGTCACTGGCTGGCTGCAGCACGGCGCCGAGCGTCGAACAAAAATCGTCCGCAGTCAGCGTTTCACCTGCCGCCAGCAACAGCGTCCGCTCGATAATACTGGCCAGCTCCCTTATGTTTCCCGGCCATTGGTGCGCCAGCAGCAGCGGGTTCGCCGCATCGTCAATGCCGAGCACGCGGGGATTGAGCAAAGTGTATTTTTGACAAAAAAATGCTGCCAATACCGGAATATCTTCCCTGCGCTCACGCAGCGGCGGAATATGCAGCCGCAAAACATCCAGCCGATAGTAAAGATCACTGCGGAACCGGCGCTCCTGTATCAGCCGCAGCAGGTCCTGATTCGTCGCCGCTACCACCCGGATATCAATCGGGATGACGCGGTCGCCGCCCAGCCGCATCACTTCCCGTTCCTGCAGCACGCGCAGAATCCGCGCCTGCAGCGGCAGCGGCATTTCACCAATCTCATCGAGAAAGACGGTCCCTCCGTGCGCCAGTTCAAACAAACCAGCCTTGCCGCCCCGCTTGGCACCGGTAAACGCACCTTCCTCATAACCAAACAGCTCGCTTTCCAGCAATGATTCCGGCAGGGCGGCACAGTTAACGGCAACAAAGGGACCGCGGCGGCGGCGGCTGAGATTATGCACGCTCTGGGCCAGCATTTCCTTGCCGGTACCGGTTTCACCGGTAATCAGCACAGTGGAATCGACGCTGGCATACTGCCTGGCTTTAGCTTTGATCTCGCTAAACTGGGGCGAGCAGCCGACCAGCTGCTCAATAGACGCCTTGGCTACCAACCCCTTATCATATAGTTTTTGCCGCACCGACTGTTCAAACTTCTGCAATTGCGTGACATCCTGGAAATTGGCAAGCGCTCCCACAATCCGGTCGCCCAGCCGGATCGGCAGTCGCTTGGTGGCGATAACCCTGCCGCCAATTCGCTGAACCTCACCGATTTCCGGCTTGCCGGCGGCGATAATCAGGGGCAGGCGGGTATCAGGAATCACCTCGCCGACATTTCGTCCCAGCACGACTGCCGCTTTTGTCCCGAATATCTCCTCGGCCGCAGGATTGAAAATAGTAATGCGGGAACGACCATCAACGGCAACGATGCCGTCTGTCGACGAGTTGATGATTGTCCGCAGCAACTCAGCCCGTTCCCGCTCCTTGCGCCTGACTTCCGCCAGCAATTTCGCCTGTTTAAGCGCCTTATAAACGGCTTCCTTGCCCGACTGGATTAAGATTCCTTCCAGGCCATAGGTAATTGCCAGCTTGACCGAGATGGCGTCGCCAATAACCGCGCGAATTCCCCGGCGCGCCGCTTCCGCAATTTTTTGCGGCGCTTCGCTTGCGGCCTCAACGGTGATTTCCTTCAGTTCCACACCCCAGATATGATGAAAATCCTCACAGCCGTAAATCACATTGCGAAATCCCACCACCGCAACCGGCCCGCCGTAATCGCCAATCATTCTTAAGGCCCGCAGGATGTCAAACGCGGTAATCGGAATCTCTACAACCGGCGTATCCAGCTGACTGCCAATCAAGGCGGCTGTGCCGCCGCGGCTGACAATCACATCAGTTCCCTGACGGACCGCATCATATGCCTGCGCCAGGCCATCGCTTAAATCGCCCAGCCGGACATCAATTCCCGACGGCCATTCTTCCAGCCGTTCGGCGGCCACTTCCCTGGCGATTGCCTGCATCCCCGGAAACGGGGCAACAACTGTAATTCGTGCATCCATCCGTCAGCATCCCTTCTGGTTAAATTTGCATAGCACAGGCAACTCCGTTATAATAACGGTATACTGCCGCGACGGCTCAGAACGCGCCCCAGAACGCTCCCAGCCCTTTTTGCAGCCAATCGAAGTAAATGGAGACACCGATAACGATCAGGACAACGCCGGCCGCGCGGCGAATGGCCGGCAGCCAGCGGTATAAACTGTCGAAAGCCAAAACATAACGGCGGATTAAAGCGGCCAGCGCGATAAAAGGCAGACAAAAACCCAGCGAGTAGATAAACAGAAGAAAGGCTCCCTGCCACAGCGTATCCGCCGTCCCGGCATACACCAGAATCGTTGCCAGGATCGGGCCGGTGCAGGGCGTCCAGCCTAGCGTAAATGCGATACCCAGCAGAAACGCACCGCCTGGCCCCTGAAACTGATAGCGTAAAAGCGGCCGGTATTCCCGCTGCAGCAGACGCCAGGAAAAAAGGCCGCTTAGCTGCAGCCCCATCAGCACCATGAAGCAGGCGCCAATTTTTTGAATCAGCCGTTGATTCTCAATCAGCAACTGGCCGAAGAACGATGCCGTTGCTCCCATGACGACAAATACCAGCGTAAAGCCGCCGAGAAAGCAACCGGCATTCAGCCAGAAGCTGCTTTGACGGCCTCCGTTCGCTGCACCGGATCCGGTCAGAACGGCGCTAAAGGTCGGGACGACAGGCAAAACACAAGGAGACAGAAACGATAAAAGGCCTGCGGCAAACGCACTTGGCAGGGTTACGGAAGGATCAAACATAGCGCCTCCTACGATTTTTGTTTTAGTTCCCCCACTATCCGCTCCAATTCCGCCGCGGACACCGGTCCGGATTTGCGGAAACGGATGACGCCGCCGGCGTCAATCACCAGGGTGGTCGGTATTGCCCGTATCCCAAAGGCAGCGGCCGCTTTTCCATCCGGATCCAGCAGCACCGGCATGCTGTATTGATGCCGCGTCAGGTAATCGCGAACGGTTTCCGGCGACTCCTGCAAATTGACTGCCGCGAAGCGAATATCTTGTTTATGACTGGCGGCGAACCGCTCCAGCTCCGGCATTTCCTCCCGGCATGGCGGACACCAGCTGGCCCAGAAATTCAGCACCAGAATGCCGCCTGTCCGGTCAATGCTAAAGGAACTGCCGTCCAAGGCGGTCAAAGCCAGCGCCGGCGCTGCTTTCCCAACCGTAAAGCCAGGTTGAGCCAGCTGTGAGGAGGTGCCATTATCCTCATTCGGAATGACCAGCCAGAGGGCCAGCAGGCCGACAGTCAGAACGGCGATAGCCCAGACGCGTTTATTCATTTCCTGCCCCCATTGAAGCTATTTTCATTCAGGTATTCGCGTCTGTTCAGCTGATTCCTGCCCCACAGCGCTTGAAACTGTATTTATGCATACGAAGCACAGGAGGTATTTATGCACCAATATTTGTTTTTTATTGGCGATTTTCCGATTCGCAGCTATGGGTTGATATTAAGCCTGGCGATCATTCTCGCAACCGCCACTGCCTATTTTTTAGCCAAACAGGACGGACGCTGGCACCAGCATGTGCCGGATATGGGCATTTACTGCGGCCTGGCCGGCATTGTCGGCGCCCGCCTGTGGGATGTGTTCTTTTTCGACTGGGACTATTACCAGCATCACCTGCTGGAAATCCCGTTTGTCTGGCAGGGAGGCATGGCAATCCAGGGCGGTGTTCTCCTGGGCGCGGTCGCCGGCTATATCTATACCAAAAAACACGGCATTGACACCTGGGCCTTTGCCGATATCGTCGCCGCTCCGGCAATAATTATGGGGCAGGCAATCGGGCGCATTGCCAACCTGCTGAACGGCGACGCGTTCGGCAGGCCTACCGGCGGCAATTTTGGCATTATCTATCCGGACACAACGCTGGCACATCAGGTATACGGCAGTCAGCCGCTCTGGCCGGCTGAAATCTGGGAAGGCCAAATTGATATTATTATCTTTGTCCTGCTATTGATGCTGCGCACGACAAATCATGCCAAAGGCCAGGTGTTTGTCGCCTACGCGGTTCTCTATTCAATCGCCCGCTTCTGTCTCGAATATCTTCGCGGCGACTACGGCACGCTTGCTTTCGGCCTTAAATCGGCGCAGCTGACCAGCCTGGCCGTTATTGTCGTCGGTATCGCCCTGTTTATCCGCCTTGGCCTAAAAGGCGAAAAAATTTCCCAGCCGGCGGCGGCGCCAGTAAAAAAAAATAAACGCTAAGGAGTGATGAATCCCTTTGGATACTCCCGGTATTGGCTTTGAACTGCTGATCGTTATTCTGCTCATTCTTGCCAACGGTGTGTTCGCAATGACGGAAATGGCTATCGTCTCCTCACGCAAATCCCGGCTTGAGCAAATGCAGGACAGCGGTGTCAACGGGGCCCGCCGGGCCCTGCAGCTGGCCAACGAGCCCAACCACATGCTGTCGACGGTTCAAGTCGGCATCACCCTGATCGGCATTCTTACCGGCGCCTTCGGCAGCGGCGCAATCGCGCGGGAATTGAGCCAGCTGCTGAAAACCATTCCGCTGCTGGCGAAATACAGCGATTTTCTCGGTCTCGGCATCGTTGTCGCCGCCATTACTTATCTCTCGCTGATTATCGGCGAACTGGTCCCCAAACGTTTAGCGCTGGCCTTCCCGGAAAAAATCGCGGTGGTGATTGCCGGGCCGATGTCGCTGTTCGCGGTAATAACCAAGCCGGTTGTGCAATTACTCAGCATTTCTACCCAGGCGATTTTGCGACTGTTTGCGATTAAGCCCTCAACCGACCCACCGGTCACTGAAGACGAAATCCGTATTCTTATCAACCAGGGCACAGAATCCGGCATCTTTGAAGAAACGGAAAAAGACATGGTGGACCGGGTATTTTTACTTAATGATATCCGCATCGGCGCGCTGATGACGCCGCGGACGCAAATCGAATGGTTGAATGTCGAGTCGGAGCCGGCGGCAATTTTAGCGACCTGTCTGCAGTCACGGCATTCCTGGCTGCCTGTCGCCCAGGGAAAAATTGATACGATCATTGGCGTCGTTTTTGTCAAAGAGTTGTTGATTCAGCATATTGCCGGCAAACCAGTTGATCTCGCCGTCTTGGCGCGCGACATCCTTTATATCCCGAAAAACATGCGGGCGTTAAAGGCGTTAGAGCTGCTAAAACAGTCCGGCGCGGAAATCGCGCTGATTGCCGACGAGTACGGCGGCGTATCCGGTCTGGTTACCCTGGATGACATCCTGGAAGAGATTGTCGACGACATGCCTTCAGCAGCCGCGGATGAGGACCCGGATATCGTTCAGCGCGAGGACGGCTCCTGGCTGATCAGCGGCATGCTCCCGATCGAAGAGTTCAAAGACCTGTTTGATTTAGCCGCGCTGCCCGGTGAGGACCGTGACCACTTCCATACCCTCGGCGGTTTCGTCGTCTCTTATCTTGGCTATATTCCCGGTCCGGCCGCTTTCGTGCAGTGGAACGGCCTGCGCATCGAGGTAGTGGATATGGACCGCACCCGGGTCGACAAACTGCTGATCACCAGACTGCCGTCCCCTGATGAGCAGCCGCTCAACACCTAAACTCCCGCCATGGAAAAACCGCCTGTCGCGCAGTTGCGACAGGCGGTTTTTGCTGCCGGGCCGGGGCAGCGGCTACAGCGGCAGTCTTGTTTTTATTATGGACCGCGGCAGACGCGGCGCTGCGGTTACAACTCCGCCGGGTGCTGCGGCGGTTTACGCCATAAACGCTTTTTGATCAGCTCCACCATCACGAACAGGGCGGGGATCAAAAAGATGCCCATTGCCGTTGCGACCAGCATGCCGCCGACAACCGCCGTTCCCATCGCATTACGGGAGGCTGCGCCGGCGCCGGCCGCAATTGCCAGGGGGACGCAGCCGATGATGAACGCCAGTGAAGTCATAATGATCGGACGAAGTCGCAGCTTGGAGGCCTCAATGGCCGCCTGCACCGGATCCATACCTTTATCGGTTCTGACCTTAGCGAATTCGACAATCAGAATCGCATTCTTCGCAGCCAGGCCAATCAGCATAACCAGCCCGATCTGCATGTACACACTGTTCTCCAAGCCCCGGACATACTGGAACAGGAAAGCTCCGAACACACCGGTGGGAACTGACAGCAGTACGGCAAATGGCACGCTCCAGCTCTCATACAAGGCGGCAAGGCAAAGGAAAACAAACAGCAGCGCCAGGCCGAAGACAATCGGCGCCCGACCGCCGGAAACCTTTTCTTCCCGGCTCTGGCCGTCCCAGCTGTAGGTGTAGCCGGCCGGCAGCACCTGGCTGGCTACTTCCTCAATCGCGGTAATGGCCTGCCCGGAGCTGTATCCCGCCGCCGGCTGGCCGTTGATCTGCACAGCACGGGCGGCGTTGAACCGCTGGATCATCGATGCCGCGTTGAGCGGCTCAGGGACAATCAGGGTGCTGAGCGGCACCATTTCACCGCTGGAACTTTTCAAAAACAAGTTGCGGGTGGAATCAATGTCGTTGCGGTAATGTGAATCAGCCTGCATGACCACCTTGTAGGTCCGGCCAAAGCGGTTGAAGTCATTGACCTGCAAGCCGCCTAAAAAGGTCTGCAGCGTACTGAAGACATCACTGACGGGAATGCCCAGCTTCTCAGCCTTTTCCCTGTCGACATTAAACCGGAAGCCCGGCGTATTCGACTTGAAGGTTGAATAGGCCATACCAATTTCCGGTCGTTGATTGACAGCGGCCAAAAACTGCTTCGATACTGCATCCAACGCTTCCAGGCTGCCGCCGGACCGATCCTCCAGCATCAGCGTCAGCCCGCCGACATTGCCCATGCCGGGCAGCGCCGGCGGATTGAGCGCTAAAACCGTTGCTTCCGGAATATGGGCTCCCTTCTGCATTACACCGCCAATCTGACTGGCAACTGCCAGTTCCGGGCTCTTGCGTTCATCCCACGATGCCAGACTGGAGAAGATCGTCGCCGAGCTGGACTTCATCGCGCCGGATAACATATCATAGCCGACAATGGCCATGGTGCTTTCCACCCCGGCTTGCGAAAGGATTTGTTCTTGCAGCTTCAGCGCGACGGCATCGGTACGGTTAAGACTGGCCGCTTCCGGCAGCGATACCGCACTGATAAAGTAGCCCTGGTCCTCGTTAGGCACAAACGAGGAAGGGACGCGCGCCGCCAGCACACCGCAGGCAACCAGCACCAGCATCACCGACAGAGCGCATAAGCGGCCGCGGGTAACGATTTTGGCAAGGCCGCCGCCATAGCTCTCAACCGTCCGGTCAAACCAGAGGTTAAACCGTTCAAAAAACCTGCCAAGCCAGCCGTGGTGCGCGTCGGCAGCATGCGGCTTTAACAGCAGCACGCACAGAGCCGGCGTCAGCGACAGGGCGACAATCGCCGATAACGCCATGGAAATAGCAATCGTCAGGGCAAACTGTTTGTACAGGACGCCCATGGTGCCGCCAAAGAAGGCTACCGGAATAAAAACCGAGGCCAGGACAAAGGCAATGGCGACAACCGGCCCGGATACCTCTTCCATCGCCCGCAGCGTCGCCGCCAGCGGACTCAGACCGTTATTACGCATGTGATGCTCGACTGCCTCAATGACAACAATCGCGTCATCGACAACCAGACCAATCGCCAGAACCATAGCAAACATTGTCAGGGTGTTAATCGAGAAATCCAGCAGAATAAACGCACCGAAGGTACCGACCAGCGAAACCGGCACTGCCAGCATCGGTATCAGCGTTGCCCGCCAGCTCTGCAAGAACAGGAAAACAACAATTAATACCAGCAGCAGCGCTTCCGCAAAGGTCTTAGCCACCTCCGTCAGCGATTCACGGACAAATTTGGTATTATCAACAATCACCGAATAGCTCATGCCGGGCGGAAAGCGTTTGGCGGCATCCTCGATGACTTGTTTGACATTGCCGATCGTGTCCAGCGCATTGGCATCGCTGCTCAGCTGGATCGCAAAGCCGGCCGACTGCGCCCCGTTCATATAAGCCTGAACATTATAATCCTTCGAGCCAAGCGCAACGGTGGCAATGTCCTTGAGGCGAACAAACGAGCCGTCGGGCTGACTGCGGATAATGATATTCTCAAATTCCTCGGCTTCGGTCAAGCGGCCTTTAACCCGGGCCGAATACTGAAATTCCTGCTCCTGCGGCGAGGGCATCTGGCCGATGGTGCCGGCAGGCGCCTGCACATTCTGCTTGTTAATCGCACTGGCTACTTCACTGGCGGTAATGCCGAGCTGGGCCATTTTATCCGGCCGCAGCCAGATCCGCATGCTGAAGTCGGAGCCAAACTCCATTACGTCGCCAACGCCCTTAACGCGTTTGAGATCTTCAACAATGTAAATACTGCCGTAGTTTTTCAGAAAGTTCGAATCGTACTGCCCATTCTCAGAGGTCAGAGTAAAGACCATCGCCATATCCTGGGCCGACTTTTTCGTCGTAACGCCGGAGTTCAATACGGCCTGCGGCAATGATGAGTTTGCCTGGGCAATCCGGTTTTGCACCTGAACAGACGCCAAATCGGGATCTGTGCCCAATTCGAACTTGACATTCAGCGAATAAGCGCCGGAATCCGAGCTGGTGGAACTCATTGACACCATATTATCGACGCCGTTAACCTGTTGCTCGATAATCTGAGCCACGGTCTGGTCAATAACCTCGGAATTGGCCCCGGGATAGGCGGCCCGGACACTGATTGTCGGCGGCGTAATCTGCGGATACTGCGCAATTGGCAGATTGACGGCGGAGATTAAGCCGGCAAGAGTAATGAGAATGGATAGGACGATAGCAAAGACAGGTCGATGTATAAAAAATTTTGCCATCGGTCTACCTCCTATTGTTTAACCGGAGTTTTCAGATCATCCGGTCCTATCATAATTACCGTTAGGGCGCCTCCCGGCTGCACTTTGGCGGCTCCTTCCACCAGGACGCGATCAGCTGCCGCCAGTCCTGATTCAACCATCCAAAGGTTGCCTACCCTGACACCCATCTTGACTTCACGCTGTTCCGCTTTATCGCCTTCGCCGACAATGGTAACAAAGGTTTTGCCGAGAAGCTCCTGCACCGCCCGCTGCGGTATCAGCAGCGCGCCCTTGCGCACCTCTCCCTGGGCAATCACCCTTGCGAACATGCCTGGCAGCAACAGCCGGTTGGGATTGGAAAACTCCGCCTTAAAGGTCAAGGCGCCGGTATTTTTGGTTAAGCCGCGGTCAACCTGCTGCAACTGGCCGGTCAAAGGGTATTCAGAGCCATCACTGAGAATCAGTTTGAGCTTCTGTCCCCAGCCGTTGGCGACACTGTCGCCATCAGTGTGGTGCCGGGCTAACTGCAAATACAGCATCTCGCTCATGCTAAACTGTACAAGCATCGGGTCTTCAGTGGAAACAGTGGCAATGACCGTTTGACCGGCCTGGACATAATTGCCGATATCCAATTCATTAACATCCATACGACCGTCAATCGGCGAAATAACCACCGTATCACGGAGATCATTTTCCGCCTGCCTGACTTTAGCCTGATTAGCTGCAACAACCGCGGCATGCTGTTGTTCAGTGGAAACAGCGGTATCCAGCACCTGGCGGGCAATTGCCTGCTGCTCGGCCAGCTGCTTATACCGCAGGGTCTCCAGCCGTGAATTGCTGAGCGCCGCCTCCGACTGTGCCAGTTGAGCCTGCGCGTTCAGCAGGTTTGATTCGTATTGGCGGGAGTCAATGGCAAATAACCGCTGCCCCTTGCTGACAGTCGAGCCGCCTTTTACATATTTGGCAACAATATTGCCGGCAACGTTGGCTTTTATCTCAGCCTCTGTCTTTGGCTGCACCTGACCGATAAATTCGTATGTAATCGGCGTATCCTGCTGAATAACCTGCATGGCTTTAACTTCGACAGACTGCGGTGCCTGGGCCGGCTTGCCGCCGCTGCAGCCGGCCGCCAGTGCGGCAGTCAGCAGCATCACCCCAACCAAGGACCGTTTTTTGCTAACTATAGAAAACAATGCTTTCTCCTCCTCATTTCGTCGTTTACAGTTCAGGCGCCAACGCTACCCCGCGTAAATAAATCTCGATCGACTGCGTGACATAGGCTTCGACGGGGTCCTGAACCGACGGCAGCGTTTTCTCATTTAAGAAGCGAGCTAAAAAGGTTAAATTTAAAAGCTTAATCAGAGCAATGGAAGCCAGATCCGGCTGCAGCTCCTTACGGAATTGTCCGGCGGCGATTGCTTCGCTGATGCAGGCCCGCAGGAAGGAGTTCAGCCTGTGGCCAGCGGTTAATACAAACCGTTCGCACCATTGCGTCGGATTGGCTACTTCACGGTAAAACAGATGATCCAGATAGGGATTGTCTTTATGTATGCTGGTTATCGCCAGCGCCATCCGCCGGATTTTCGCGACCGGACAAGTCTCTTCCCGCTGAATCACTGCCAGGGTCTCATCAAATATGGCCAATTGATTCTCCAGTACGAAGGTGTACAGATTCTCCTTACCGCCAAAATAATAGGAAATCATCGCCACATTTACGCCTGCCGCCTCAGCCAGTTCTTTTACCGAAACGGCTCGCAGCCCCTTTGTCGCAAACAGCGGAATTGCCGCCTGAATGATTTTGCAAACAGCCGGTTTATCGACCGGGACATCTATTTTCATCTGCCACTCCTTTTCAAATTAAATTAAAGTTAAATAGGAATTTAAATCGTATGTTTAATTATAGTGTGATCAGCGGGATTTGTCCAGTACCTTGCACGCCGCAAATGCGCCGCGGCTAATTGTCTGCATTTTCAATCAAATTAGCCACTTGACAGTTTTACCTCAGGTATGGGATAATGCAGATACAATAGAGAAGAGAACAAAGGGGAGTAGCTAGCAGGGAAACCTGTAACAAAGTCGTCACTTCGCGGATTACCGCCGGCTTTGAGCACGTCAGTGTAGCCAGACCTTTGCCAGATGGCGAAGGTTTTTTTGATGCCAAAAAGCCTCTATTGAAATTCACTGATTTTTAAGGAGGATTTTGCGAATGTTTGACACAGACTTTTTAATGGCCCTGCTCTCCATTGTCGCGATTGATCTGGTGTTGGCCGGTGACAACGCGGTTGTCATCGCGATGGCTTCCCGCCGCCTGCCGCTCAGTCAGCGCAATAAAGCCATCTATTGGGGAACCTTTGGCGCTATTTTCATTCGCACACTGATGACACTGGCGGCAGTTTGGCTGATGAAGATCCCTTATCTGCAGGCGGTTGGCGGCCTGCTGTTAATTCCGGTTGCCATCAAGCTGTTAAAGAAGGATGACGCCGCTGAGCATATCGACGCTTCCGCTTCCTTCTGGGGTGCGATTAAAACGATTATTATCGCCGATGCGATCATGGGCGTCGACAACGTCCTGGCCATCGCCGGCGCTTCTCACGGTAATATGACACTGGTAATCGCCGGCCTGGCGATTAGTATCCCGATTGTGATCTGGGGCAGCAAATGGATTTCCAGCCTGATGGTGAAATATCCGGCGCTGATCTATGGCGGCGCGGCTATCCTTGCCTGGACCGCCGGCTCAATGGTAATGGGTGATAAGATTATCGGCAGCTATCTG
Source organism: uncultured Pelosinus sp. (assembly GCA_900542835.1). Classification (GTDB taxonomy): domain Bacteria; phylum Bacillota; class Negativicutes; order Sporomusales; family Acetonemataceae; genus Anaerosporomusa. The sequence continues at coordinate 51,077 of UQPB01000008.1, forward strand.
CGCACAGCCATGGCGGCATCCTCCTGGCTGCTGCCGCTGCTGATCACGTTTTTCGTCTTAGCTGTCGGCAGACAACTGGAAAAGCCTGAACAAGTCAATAATCTGAAGTAACTAGCCTCTAAACAGAAAAAACGCCGATAACGGCGTTTTTTCTGTTTAGAGGGGTCAGGCAGGACTACGCCGCCGGAAGCCGAACTATTTGAGTAGCCATACCGCAGTCGCCGCTGAGCTGCGAACGGTATGGACACTACTGTATCAGGGAGGGATTGCCGTGGGAATGACGATGGCCGAAAAAATTATCGCCCGGGCGTCGGGAAAGCCAGCCGTCAAAGCGGGGGATTTTGTATGGGCCAACGTGGATACCGCCATGATGGACGACCTGCTGGGCCCAAGAGTTATCATCGCCGACCAGATAAAGAAACTGGGCAACACGATCTGGGACCGGAGCAAGGTGGTCATCATTTCCGATCATTATTCGCCTGCCGCCACCATCGCCCAGGCTGAAATCCTGCAGTTCACACGCAACTGGGCAAGCGAGTACGGCATTGCCAACTATTATGAAGGCCTCGGCCCCTGTCATCAAATACTGGCCGAGAAAGGCTTCAATCTGCCGGGAACGCTAATGGTGGGAACCGATTCCCACACCACTACCGCCGGCGCTTTCGGCTGCTTTGGCACCGGCATCGGCTCAACGGAAATGCTGGGTGTGCTGGTATCGGGACAAATCTGGCTGCGCGTCCCGGAAAGCATGCGGTTGGTCTGGAATGGCAGCCTGTCGCCCGGTGTCGCCGCTAAAGACATCATCCTGCGGACAATCAAGGAAATTGGACAGGCAGGAGCGACATACAAAGTCATGGAGTTTTCCGGCAGCGCCATCAGCCGGTTAACTATCAGCGAGCGAATGACGATTGCCAACATGGCGGTCGAAGCCGGCGCCAAGGCTGGCCTGATCGCACCTGATGAAGAGGTGTTCAGTTATCTGTCCGCGATTGGCGCGCAGAGCGGCCTCCCTCAATACAGCGACGACAATGCCGTCTATTGCCAAAGCTATATATTTGATGCCGCTTCACTGTCTCCGCAAATTGCCCTGCCGCACGAAGTCGATAACGTCGTCGATGTCGGCGACGCGGCGGGCGAAAAGATTCACCAGGCGTATCTCGGTTCCTGTACGAACGGGCGCTTCGATGACTTGGTACAGGCTGCGGCCATTCTCAAGGGGAGGACAGTGCATCCGGGCGTCCGGCTGCTGGTTTCGCCCGCATCGCGTTCTATTTATCATCAGGCGGTAAGCACAGGTGTCCTGGAGGTCCTGTCCGCCGCCGGCGCAACAATTCTCGCCCCAAGCTGCGGCGCCTGCCTGGGGCTGCACAGCGGGATTCTTGCCGGCGGCGAACGGGCAATCGCATCCACCAACCGCAACTTTGTCGGTCGCATGGGTCATAAAACTTCAGCAATTTTCCTGGGGTCACCCGCTTCGGTGGCGGCTGCCGCCATCGAGGGAAAAATAACCGATCCCCGCAACTATTTGTAGGAGGTGCAGCATGCGTACAATTCAAGGCAATGTGCTTAAATATGGCGATAATATCAATACCGATCTTATCTCGCCGCCGCAATACCTGGAGAAACCGCTGGAGGTCATCGCCCAGCATGCTATGGAAGGAATTGACGAACAGTTCGTCAGCCGGCTGCAGCCTGGCGGCATCATTGTCGCCGGCGCTAACTTCGGTCCCGGCTCAAGCCGCGAAACAGCGCCGATTGCCTTGAAGCTTGCCGGAGTTGGCGCCATTGTCGCCAAGTTCTTCGCCCGGATCTTTTTCCGTAACGCGATCAATATCGGCTTGCCGGTTCTGGAGTGCGCCGAAGTCGACAAGATCAGTGAAGGCGATACGCTGGCGATCGACCTGCAGACAGGAATAATTACCAATCTTACGCGGAAAGAGCAGTATCAGACCACCCCTTTATCCCAGCCGGTGATGGATGTTCTGGCGGCTGGCGGCCTGCTCGGCTTCCTGGAGAACCAGTACGGCTCACAACAGCACGATTCCTGAGACACACGAAACAGGCCCTGCCGGACAACGGCAGGGCCTGTTTCGTGTGTCTCAGACAGCATGCTTTACTGCTTGTGTAAATGCTGCTGCCACTCGGCTTCTTTAAAACCAACCAATACTCCGCCTCTGGCCGTATCGACAAGGAGCGGCCGTTTTACCAGCATACCATCACCGGCCAGCAGCTGCAGCTGTTCGGCTTCAGGCATAGCAGCCAGCTTATCTTTCAGCGCCAGGACTTGTACAGCAAACCGCTGCTGTTAAAAAACCGCTGCAGCGGCAGGCCGCTCTCGTCTCGCCATTGGGTCAACTCCGCCAGTGTCGGATTTTGCAGTTTGATATCGCGCGTTTCATAAGCAATACCGGCGGCATCAAGCCAGGCCTTTGCTTTCTGGCAAGTCGTGCACTTGGAATAGCAAATCAATACATATTCGCCCATTGACATCCCCCCCGCTCACGGCTCAGCCGCCAATGGAGCGAATCCTGCTGCCGGCAAAAAACTGCCGCAAGATCCATAGCGCCTCCGCCGGCTTCATCGACTCATCATAGCCAAGCCGGATAAATTCACTCCAGACGCTTTGCTGCACCGTTTCCGGCAGATTTCGGATCTGTTCCCAGGCAGCAATAATCCGCCTGACCTCATCCGTATCCATCAGCTGCATTATCCTGCCGCCTTTTTCCAACCCCAGCAGCAGCAGGATAACCGCCGCTTTTTGTACTGCATCCACCACAGTGCCTCCTCTGTAATCGGCTTTGCTGCCGGGCTTTACGCCGGAGTCTGTCAGGGAATAATCAGCGTTGCCCCCTGGGTGGTCCGGGCCTCCGCCGCCCGGTGAGCCTGTACGATATCAGCAAGCTGATAAGTAGCGCCAATAACCGCTTGAACGCTTCCGGCCGCAACCGCCGCAAACAAATCGGCTGCGTTTTCCCGGAACACGGCCGGATCCGCATTATGCGGAAATACGGAAGGACGAGTCAGGAACAGGCAGCCCTTCTTATTCAACAGTTCCGGCTCAATTGCCGGCGCCGGCCCCGATGCCGCGCCAAAGAGGACAACCATTCCGAACTGGGCGGCACAGTCAAGTGACTGCAGGAAAGTTGCCTTGCCGACAGAGTCGTAGACAACATTGGCTTTTCTGCCGCCGGTCGCGGCAAGAAAAGCGTCCGGCCAATCCGTCTGTGAATAGTCAACAGCCGCGTCAGCTCCCGCCGCTTTAGCAGCGGTACATTTAGCCTCCGATCCGGCTGCGGCAACGACAAACGCGCCCAGCGCTTTTGCCCAGCGGCACAGAATCTGGCCGACCCCGCCGGCGGCAGCGTGAACAAGCACAAGATCACCCGCTTTAACCCGATAGGTTTTACGCAGCAAATACTGAGCCGTCATTCCCTTGAAAAAGATCGCCGCCGCCTGCTCATCACTAACGGCAGCAGGAATCGGCACCAGCTTTTCAGCCGCCACATTGCGATAATCCGCGTAAGCGCCCAAGCCGGCGTTCATATAAGCAACCCGGTCGCCAGGCCGGAATTGGCTGACGCCGGCGCCGACCGCTTCCACAACCCCCGCCGCTTCATGGCCGATTCCTGTCGGCAGCGGCAGTGGATATATGCCTTTACGTTGATAAACATCAATAAAATTAAAGCCGATGGCCGTTTGCCTGATTTGCACTTCTCCCGGCGCCGGCAATGGCAGCTCCACAGACTGCAGCGTCAGCTTCTCGGCCCCGCCGAATTCGGTAATAACTACTTTGCGCGCTGTTCTCATCACACAACCTCCTGTCGTAATAAAGGCGTTATCAGCGGGCTTTCCGGCGGCTCCCCGGCCTGGCGCTATGTCACCATCGCTGCGATCTTGCTGCCTTGCCAGGTGACCGGCTCATTTAATCAGCGCTTACCGCGGGAGACCAGCGGCAGACAGACATATCCACCCGGCCGTCGGCAGTAAAAATTACGCCTTCGGCCTTCAACAACTGCCGCTGCACATCGCTGCCGCCAAAGATGAAGCCGGCGGCAAGCCTGCCGTCTTTAAAAACAACCCGATGGCACGGAAGTTTTCCCTGATAGGGATTACGATGCAAGGCATAGCCTACTGCCCGTGACGCCCGCCGGTTGCCGCTCAGCCGGGCAATCTGTCCGTAAGAGGCCACTTTGCCTTCGGGAATCCGGCCTACCTGCTCGTAAACCCTTGCGTTAAAGCCGGCCAAAGTACATCCCTCCGCAGCCGTATTCCGCCATTTATCATCATTTCCATAATAGCTGTGCAAAATCCTCTATCCGCAGAGGAGTCAATTCTTACTTTAATAAACGCAGCCCGTTCAGTATGACTAAAATCGTACTGCCCTCGTGACCAATCACCCCTGACGGTAAATTGACATTGCCAAGGAACGTCCCGGCTACCAGCAGCGCGACTATGCCAAGGGCAAAACTGACATTCTGCTTGACAACGCGGCGGGTGCGCCGCCCTAGGATAACAGCGTCAGCGACCCGTTCCAAATCGTCCGCCATGAGAACAACACTGGCTGTTTCCAGTGCCACATCGGTGCCGGCAGCGCCCATGGCAATGCCGACCGACGCCGCCGCTAACGCGGGAGCGTCGTTAATGCCGTCGCCAACCATGGCGACATGCCGGTACTGTTCGGACAACTGCCTTACAATCTCTACTTTCTGCTGCGGCAGCAGCTCCGCGTAGACCTGATCGACGCCAAGATCCTGTCCCAACGGTTCCGCCGCCGCTGCGGCATCGCCGGTCAGCATGACTACAGCAATGCCCATCTCCTGCAGCTTTCTGACCGCTGCCTTCGCCCGCGGCCGTATCGTATCCTGCAGGGCAAGTATCCCTTGCAGCCGCTCCTGGGCCTGCAGACAGATAATCGTTTTTCCTGCCTTGACCAGCCGGTCGATTGCCGCTGCGTCTGACTCTGAATAACTGCAGCGTTCAAGTGAGGCCAGACTGCCAATATAAAGCTCCACACCATCGACTGTGCCTGTTATCCCCTTACCAGGCAGAGCCAGGAAGCGGCCGGGGGATGCCAGTTCAAGATTCCGTTCACGGGCCGCCTGCACGACTGCTTTGGCAATCGGATGCTCTGATAAAGCCTCCAGCGAAGCAGCCAGCCGCAGGATATTGTCCTGTTGATAGCTGCCAAAGGAGATGATATCGGTAACTCGCGGCTTACCTTCCGTCAAGGTTCCTGTTTTATCAAAGGCCACCGCCCGGATGCCGCCGATGTTTTCCAGGTGCACGCCGCCCTTGAACAGAATTCCCTTGCGGGCGGCGTTGGAAATACCGGCCAAAACCGCCGGCATGATGGAGGCAACCAGCGCGCAGGGCGATGCCACCACCAAAAAAATCATCGCCCGGTAAATCGTCATATCCCAGCTCCACCCCCATAAAAAAGGCGGCAGCAGTAAAAGCAGCAGTGCCACTGTAAGCACGCCTTTCACATACAGGCCCTCAAACCGCTCGACAAACAGCTGGCTGGGGGTTTTTTCACTTTTGGCTTCCTGTACCAGTTGAATAATCCGGGCCAGCACCGTAGCGGCGGCCGGCTTAGTCACTTCAATCAGCAAAGAACCATGACCGTTGATTGTGCCGGCAAATACCTCGTCTCCCTGCCCCTTATCCGCCGGAATCGATTCCCCGGTAATTGATGCCTGATTAATGGCGGAAAATCCTTCCCGGATAACGCCGTCGGCGGCAATCCGTTCTCCCGGCTTGACCAGGATCAGATCGCCTGTCTGCAGATCTTCCGCTTTAGTCTCCACCTCGTCTTTGCCTCTTACTACCAATGCTGTTTCCGGACGCAGGCTCATGATGGAACGGATATCGTTATTGGTCTTTTCCAGCGTATAACCTTCCAAAGCGCCGCTAAGTGAAAAGATGAAAATGAGAATAGCCCCATCCTGCCAATAGCCGATCGACGCGGCACCGGCGGCGGCGACAATCATCAGCAGATCGACATCCAGCTCACGCTCCTGCAGCAGTGTCTGCAGCCCCTCCCAGGCTTTACGGTAGCCGCCGATCCCATATGCGGCTAAATACAAGGGAATCTCCAGCATGACGATGGTGTCAAACTGGCCGGCGCTCCAGGCCAGAATGCTTAGAACAGCACAAATTGCGGCGCTGATTGCGGCCCCGTGACGCTCCCAGACGCCGCTGGTCAAGGTCTGTTCGGTCTTTACAGCGAGTGTATTATCCATATCTTCCTCCTTATTTTTTCAGCAGCATCCCCGGCCGTCTTTACGGCAGCAAGCCTGGCGGCACTAGAATGCCTCGGCGTTAATTTTTTTCAGTAAAGCCAGAAAAGCTTCTCCCTCTTCCTCCGACAAGGCCGCCAAGATTTGTTCCGACAACGAATCATGGTACGCATGATGTTCCCGATAGGCGTCCTGGCCTTTCGCTGTCAGGCGGATCAGATACATTCGCCGGTCTTCCTTAACCGCTTCGCGCAGCGCGTACGCCTTTTTCTCCAGCCTGTCAACCGTGACGGTCGTCGTGCCGGTCGTAACGCCAAGTTTTTCCGCCAGGCTTTTCATATTCATCGGCCCGTATTGTCCCAGCGCTTCAATTGCATGCGCTTCCGAGACAGTTAAATCGCTTGATTTAATTACCGAGTTTTCCCATGAGGCAAAGCCATCGTAAAAAGTAAATAACTCGTTTGTCAATTGTTTAATCATAGCTGACCTCCATTTATTTCGATATTATTATAATTCGATATATATATAATTTGAATTTCAAACTAATTTTACAAATATATTCCGCAGCTGTCAAGGATAAATTGTCAGCTTGTCCTCAACAGGAAATAGCCCGACAGATGTTGAAAATATGTATTACCGATCATTTTCACGCAATGCTTTATTCGCGGGAGGAAATGGCATGCCTAGACAGGGATTGTACACACTTGCCTTAATTTGCTTTATACTGGGGCTGATGCTGTCAGCTCAGTTTCGTACTACACAGGATATCCGCGCCTCTGCCAAATTTCAACGCGCCGAGGATTTGACAAAACGCCTGATGCAGACCGAGAAAGAGCGCGATACCCTGCTGGAGCAAGCCGCTGAACTGCGCCAGACGACTATCACCCACGCCGCCGCCAAAGACCTGGCCTCAAGCCGGCTGGCGGCCGGCTTGGTCGCGCTGCGGGGTGCCGGTGTCAGCATCACAATTGACGATACCAAACCGGTCGTGCCTGCCGGCAGTCAGAACCCGCATTTATTCCTTGTCAAAGACGAAGATCTGCTAAAGGTTCTCAATGAACTGCGCTCCGCCGGCGCCGAAGCGATCGCTATCAATAATCAGCGGTTGGTGGCCACATCGGAGATTCGCTCTGCCGGACCCTATATTTCCGTTAACAACATGAATCTGGCCGCACCGTTCGAGATCAAGGCCATCGGTGACCCGGCAACGCTGGAGGCGGCATTGAAGCTGCGCGGCGGCGTCTTTGAAACGATTCAGTTCTGGGGCATTAAGGCATCTGTCCGTCAGGAGAGCGAGCTTATCATCCCGGCATTTAAGAATGGATTTCACTTCAATTATGCCCGGCCGGTTGTGGAGCCGGGCCGCTAAAAAAGGACTGTCGCCCACGCTTGCGCTGACAAGCGTTTGACGACAGTCCTTTTTCATTTTTTCCGTTTCAGCCGCAAGAGCAGTAATTGCAGCGGCTTGGCTTGGAGGCGACTCACTGCCTCTGTTTGTTTTTAGGCGGGAAAGAACAGTGATTAACGCCACAGCGCATTCTGACGGAGTTTTTAGCAGCGAAATCAACGGTTAGTTGGCTGTACCGGGGCGCCCCGGCTTATTTGCGCTCAGTAACTACAGGCGACAGGAACCAGCCGCCAATGACAATGGTCAGAAATACAACCCAAAAGATCAACTTCCATTCCGTTGCTGCCGAAAAGCCCGCCGCCAGCCAGCCAACACCGGGATGGGACAAGGTATATACGGCTAATTTGATGCCAACCCAGCCTACGAGTAAATAAGCGGCCGTTTCCAGTCCCGGCCGGTGCAGCAGAATTCGCACAAACCATTGAGCGGCAAAACGCATCAGGACGAGGCCGGCAAAGCCGCCGGCAAAGACCACCCAGAAATGCCCGCCATCCATACCGCCAATCGGCGGCAGATTGGTCGGCGGCAGCGATACGGCCAGCGCTACAGCCGCTAAAATCGAGTCAGCGGCAAAAGCAATATCGGCGATCTCCACTTTCAGCACCGTCATCCAAAAGCCGGACCCCTGCTGCTGCAGTTGCGCATCATCACGCCCGGGTTTTGAGCGATAGCGCTTAAATAGGTGGTGAAGACTGAGCACAATAAGGTAAACTGCCCCGATTGCCTGCAGCTGCCACCAGTCAATTAACAGGGAAATAGCAAACAAGGATGCAATCCGGAATACAAACGCACCGGCCAGGCCATAAAACAGCGCCTTCTTACGTTCCTTCTCCGGCAAGTGTTTCACCATAACAGCCAGCACAGCGGCATTGTCGGCGGCCAGAATACCTTCCAGAAAAATCAAGACAACCAACATCCAGGCATATTCTGCGAACATGGAAAACTCGAAAGCAATCGCCCCCCTTTTATTGAATTATAAAAAGACCTTGGACTGACTCGGTCTGTACAAACACAGCCTGCCGGCGCCAAAGGTCTCGCTTGCAACCGTAGTTGCACAAAATAACCGGGGTCTTGCCCGTATTGTCGGTTATTTGAGACAGCTACTCCCCTTTGAAATAAAGCATATTTTATGATAATGATTATACAGTAAACACCGCATACTGTCAATATTTTGAACCGCAGCCGCTTATAAAACAGCTAATTAGCGCCGCGGTTTCTCCTGCTGCAGGATTTGCTCCATGATCTCGCGGAACAGGGGTGCGGCGATATCGCCGCCAGACATACCTTCTTCGATAAATACCACGGCCGCCAGCTGAGGCTTGTCCGCCGGGGCAAAGCCGGCAAACCAGGCGTGATTAATGCTCTTGCCCTGCGACAAGCGGCCGGTTTCCGCCGACCCGGTCTTGCCGGCCGCACCGAACCGATCCAGTTGGGCGGCGGCGCCGGTCCCATAAGCGGTTACCGCCTTCATCATTTCCCGCAGCTGGGCGGCAACTACCGGTGACATCACCTGCCGCGGCGGCTGGTTCTGGGGAACAACCGTAACGCTGCCGTCAGGGTTGATAACCCTGCTGACTAAAACCGGCTGCCGCCAAACGCCGCCGTTGGCAATTGCGGCCACCAGTGTCACAATCTGCAGCGGGCTGGCTTCAAGCAACCCCTGTCCGATAGAAAGATTGGCGAGATCAGCGGCGAATACCGCGTCGGCGGAAGGCAAAAAGCCGGCCGCCTCACCCGGCAGTCCGGAGCCGCTCAGCCGGCCAAAGCCAAAGCTGCGGGCATACGTGATCAGCTTGTCGGCCCCTAGCTTTAACCCCAATTCAATAAATACCGGATTGCTGGAATAGGCCATAGCCTCGGTCAGGCTGACACGGCCGCGGCTGCCCTTATCATAATCCCAGCCGCGAAACCGAATCGAGTTGACATCAATATAACCGGCATCAAAGAATTGATCATCCGGCCGGGCCAGCTTTTCTTCCAGCACCGCCGCCGCCACCGCTAATTTAAATACCGATCCCGGCTGGTAATTCATAATTGCCCGGTTCAGCAGCGGCGCCGAGTCATTCTCCAGGTACTGCTCCAAATGATCCGCGTCAAAATTAGGGCGGGAAGCCATGGCCAGGATCTCGCCACTGGCCGGATCAACAATAACTACCGCCCCTTTGCTGACTGCCTGATCCATAACCGCCTCGACAACCGCCTGCAAGCGTTTATCAATAGTTAGAACAACGCTTCCCGCCTGCTGGCCGCCTTCATTGTAAATCCGCTTATAGCCAAGTCCGGGGATAATCCGCTGCGCCGCATCCACCATAGCGGCAACTGAGGCGGTCTGTCCGCCTTGCAGCACAGTGTTATAGGTTGCCTCCAGTCCACTTACACCCCGGTTGTCGGCAGCGTTAATATAGCCGATTACATGGGCAGCCAGACCGCCGGGACTGTACCGTTTTTTATCGGCAACGGCAATAATGCCGGGGATAGCCGCCGCGTTAATCCGCTCAGCCGTCTGCGGATCGATTGCCTGACGCCATCTGAACGGACGTTTGGCGGTTGTCAGCGCAAGCATAAGCTCTTCATTGACAATCCCCTGTGCGGCCAGTTGATCGGCAATGCGGCGAGGCTGCTCCAACTGCTCGGGAAAGACAAACAGATAGGACTGTCCGACCGTGCCGGTCAAAGGCAGGCCGCTTCTGTCCAGAATATCGCCGCGCAAGCTGTGGGCCGGCGCTTCGACAATCCGGCTTTCCAAGGCACTAAGACTTAATTTGTCAGTCTCGATAATTTGCAGAAAAAAAAGCCGGCCGCAGATAGCCAGCAGGCCAATAGACATTAAAATAAATAATTGCCGCAGTCTGCTAATCGAAAAAGCCATACGATCACCTCGTCCCAACACGCGTGCTGTGCCGGCATTGAAACAGAGCATTGCTACGGAGGAAGGCGGTAAAATTTTTACCTGTCAGCAAATTCTGGTTTCAGCATTGCCCGCATTATTAGTATGGCCTGATCAACCGGCGGTTATTCCGCCTCTGCCAGCCTGCAGGGACGCGGCAGGCTGGCGATAATCGCCAGCACTTCCGGTCTGGTGTCAGGCGTCGCCCGGACCGCCAGCAGCCCCCGCTCCCGGTCAATTGTCGTCACAACGCCAAGATGCTCGAAACCCTCAAAAATTTTACAGACAAAGCTTATATCCGCAGGAGCGACAGTAAGAAAGACAGCGGCAGCGTTCTTCATGAACGAACCCGCCGCCGCAGCATGGAAAATGGCACTACCGGCTGCGCAACCGCCATTCGCAGCAGTTGCTGGGGATGAGGCGCGACTGTCAGCTCATTGCCATCCAAATCCGTCATCCGGGTAATCACCTGCTCAAAATCCGGCGCATCCGGCCGCATAATCGCAATGGACTCCCCCAGCTTCATATTGTTGCGTTGTTCAACCAGCGCCATTTTCGCAACCGGGTCATAGTCGCGGACCAGACCGATAAAGTCATGGGTCTGGTGATAACTGCGATCACCATAGATTTGATCATACGCGGTCGTCTTAGCCAAAGCGAAGCCGCTGCTATAGGGACGATGCGAAATTTTCACCAATTCTTCCAGCCACTCATCGCGGGCGGCAAAGCCGGACGGATCAGCCAGATAGGCGTCAATTGCCTGCCGGTAAACCCGGACAACGGACGCGACATAATGTACGCTTTTCATCCGTCCCTCAATTTTCAGGCTATCCACTCCCGCCGCCAGCAGCTGACCGAGGTACGGCAGCAGGCACAGATCGCGCGAGTTAAACAGATAAGCGCCGCGATCATCTTCGCGGATCGGCAAATACTGACCCGGCCGCGTTTCCTCAACTACAGCATATTTCCAGCGGCACGCCTGGGCGCACTCGCCGCGGTTGGCGTCGCGTCCGGTTAGATAATTGCTTAACAGGCAGCGGCCCGAATAGGAAATGCACATGGCGCCATGGACAAATGCCTCCAGCTGCAGCGCCACCTTGCCGCGAATCTCGCTGATTTCTGCCAGCGACAGCTCGCGGGCCAGCACTACCCGCTTCGCCCCCTGCTCCTGCCAAAACCGTACCGAAGCCCAGTTGGTGTTATTAGCCTGTGTGCTGATATGCAATGGCAATGACGGAGCAACCGAGCGGGCAATCGAAAAAACGCCGGGATCGGCGACAATCAACGCATCCACACCGCTTTCCGCCAGAAAAGCCACATAGTCAGGCAAACCGGTCAGATCCTCATTATGGGGAATAATGTTCACCGTCACATAGACTCTGCGGCCAAGCGCATGGGCATAGGCGATGCCGGAGCGAATCTCTTCCTCACTGAAATTGTCACTGAACGCCCGCAAGCCGTAAGCCTTGCCAGCCAGAAATACCGCATCCGCGCCGTAGGTTAAGGCGATTTTCAGTTTTTCCAGATTACCGGCCGGCGCCAGCAATTCAACTTTCTTCATTGGCATCTCCTCGATCTATTTGATAACAGGAAACAGCCACTCCATCGCCTTCAGGCAAGAGAGTGGTTGAAAACCGCGCATCGGTTGACACAAACGCCAGATATTGCCGCAACCGGTTAACGAGTGTGCGGTAACGGCGCGGCGGTGCGGCCGTTGAACCAACCATGCCTCTGAACAGCACATTATCGGCCACTACCGTGGCCTCAGCCGACAGCTTGTCCAGCAGCAGCTGCAAATGCGCCAGATACTGCCCCTTGGGACCGTCCAGAAACACAAAATCAAACGGTCCCTGCAACCGGCTGATTGTATCCGCCGCGTCGCCTGTCACAATGCGAACGCGGCCGCTAAGGCCGGCGGCGGCGATATTTTGTGCGGCGGCAGCCGCCCTCGCCGCATCCAGTTCCAGGCTGGTCAGGAAGGCTTGCGGCGGCATCGCCATTGCCAGCAGCAATGTCGAATAGCCGATAGCAGTCCCTACTTCCAGCAAACGCAGCGGCTGCTTACTAACAACCAGCCGGCGCAATACCGTCTCCGTTTCCGGCCGTAAAATCGGCACCTCGCCGGCTGAGCGGCGAATTGCCGCCAGCGTCTCCTGCATACGCTCCATTACTGACTCACCTGGGCAATCATATTGAGATGCTGTTCATAGGTTGTCGAAAAATGGTGAACGCCATTTTTATCTGCAACGAAATAGAGATAATCGGTTGTAGCCGGATATAATACGGCTTTGATGGCTTCAACCCCGGGATTGGCAATCGGTCCGGGCGGCAGGCCCATATGGAGATAGGTATTGTAGGGTGAGGGCAGCTGCGTATCCTGAATCGTCAATTCCGGCTTGGGATAGCCGAGAATGTATTGAATTGTGGCACAGGACTGCAGCGGCATCTCCAGCTTCAACCGGTTCATGAACACAGCGGCAATAATCGGCCTGTCGGCCTCCAGCTGCGCTTCTTTCTCAACCAAAGAAGCCAGAATAACAACCTCGCGCAGGCTGAGCCCCATTTGCCGCGCCCGTTCGCGCATTGGCGGCGTAAAACGCTCATTAAACTGGTACAGCATCATTTGCAGCAACTGCGGCTCCGTCACTACCCGCGCTACCCGGTAGGTGTCCGGAAAGGCAAACCCCTCAGTCGGATAGACGACACCGGTGCCGTCTTCAATATAATCAAACGGCTTAAGCGATTTAGCCGCCGCTTTAAACCGTTCGGGATCGGCCAGGTTTTTCTCTGCCAGCAGCAGGGCGATCTGATCAATCGTGTACCCCTCCGGCACCGTAAACTGACGGTAGGCAACCTCCCCTTTAGCCAGCATGCCCACAATATGGCGCACGCTCATCGCTGTAGAAAAAGAGTATTCCGCCGCTTGCAGCGACTTTTCCAGTCCCTCAATTCTGGCTACCAGTTGGAACAGGGAAACGCTTTTAATCAGGTTCTTCTCATATAGTACCTGACCGATCTCCTGCGTGGACATGCCTGGTTTTACGGTTATGGTTACAGCGGCAGCTTCCACGGCATTAACCGGCTGCGCCAGCTCATACAACATGCGGCCGCCCAACAGCCCCGCCAGCAGCAGTATTGACAATGCTGCCGGCAGCAGCCACCGGCGCACCGGATTTATCTGCGGCATCCTATCACCTCTTTTGTCCGACTGATAACAAACGCATAAGTCATATGTAAAGCATACCGTATTGGCTGATACGATGTCAATATGCGACAAAATGCCACAACAGCTATGCCAGCCCATCCCGTCAGCTCCCTGCCGGAACGCCGGCGCAGGCCACCGCCCGGCGGCGGCGCGCAAAAACACTCCATGTCGCCATGGAGCGTGATGGGGTAAGATAAAAAAGCCGGGGTCATCCACCCCGGCTAACGCCGATTAATCTTCCGCTTCTTCTTCAGCCATAATTTCATCATAGGCCTTGATTACTGCTTCATATTCTTCATCGGTCGGATCGACATAAACCTGCTCGCCATTTTCATCTTCCTCAATGCGGGCAATAATCGCATCTTGCTCGCCGCAGCAGTCGCACTCGGCTTCTTCAGAGCACTCGCAGCCATCTTCTTCCATTTCCAACGGCACTAAGATAGCGAAACTTTTGTCACCGACAGGAATAATCATATCTTCCCGGTAATAAAATTCATTGCCCTCTTCATCGCTAATGACAATAACGGCGTCTTCTTCCATATCATCCAACTCGTCTTTTTCGAAATCAGCCATACTTACACACCTCACTTCTCTATTTGGAAACATCGGGAAATCAATTGGGTCCGTAGTCATTTTATAGTAGATACTCCGACGTGTCAAGGCAGATTCCGCAAAGATACGGTTAAGTCTGCGACATCCCCGGTACTGATTCTCTTTTCAAACGATCAAGATACCCCTGCAAAATAAAGACTGCCGCCATCTTGTCAATGACCTGGCGACGTTTGGCGCGACTGACATCTGCCATAAGCAGGGACCGCTCCGCTGCAACTGTCGACAGGCGTTCATCCCAAAACCGGATTTCCATTCCGGGTAATTCCGCCTTTAGCTGTTCGGCAAACGCCAGCGTTGTCTCGCCGCGCGGGCCGACAGTTCCGTTCATATTCTTAGGAAAACCAATCAGCAGTGTATCCGCCTCATACTCGTCAATAAGCTGCCGCAGCCGGGAAATATCACGGGCCCAGCCGGCCCGGCGGATAACCTCAACCCCCTGCGCTGTCAGCAGCAGCCAGTCACTCACGGCCACCCCGATCGTTTTATCGCCAACATCTAGTGCGAGTATACGCATATAGCCTCCCCGGCCTTCCCTGACGGCTACTTGCCCTTCACATAGGCGCCTACCAGTTCTTCCAGAATCTCATCGCGCTCAAACTTGCGAATCAGCATGCGCGCGTTGCGGTAGCTGGTAATATAAGTAGGATCACCGGAAAGGAGGTAGCCAACAATCTGATTAATCGGATTATAGCCTTTTTCTTTCAGAGCCTGGTAAACGGTAACAATGGTTTCAGCAGCGTCTTTCGGCTCTACTTCGTCGACTTTGTACATCATAGTTTGATCAGAAACAGGCTTCACACCGCATCATCTCCTTCAGGGATATTGCCTCTGGAACATTGTCTATTATTTCTCTATTCGACTCCTGCTATGTATTTCCTGTCTCAGGAATGAAAAGCGCGGTATTTCACCGCGCTTTTTCATTATTTTTTTAATTGGTCCGCGACTACATCTTTAGCCACAGCCAAAGCTTCCGTCAGCTTTTCCGGGTGTCTGCCGCCGGCCTGAGCCATATCGGCGCGTCCGCCGCCGCCGCCGCCGGCGGCTTTGGCTACAGCCTTAATGATATTGCCGGCATGGATACCCGCGGCCTGCGCCGCTGCAGTAGCCATCGCGACAAAACTGACCTTTTCCTCCTGAACGGAGCCAAGTACGACAACACCTGTTTCCAGACGGTCTCGTACCAAATCAGCCACTGTCCGCAGCTCTTCCATGTCACCGGTCTGCACCGTGCCGACAACGACGGCGACGCCGCCAACCGTTTCCGCTTCTGTCAGCAGCTTCTCAACCGCCGTTTTTGCCATACCGCCCTGAAGCACGGCAAGCTCCTGCTCCAGTTCCTTAACTTTGCCGAACAAGCCCTGAATTTTAGCGCCAACCTCCTCAGGCCGCGATTTCAGCTGCATGGCCGCTTCCGCCAGCAGCGCCTCACGGGAGTTGACATATTCAATCGCGCTAAAGCCGGTTACCGCTTCGATCCGGCGCAGACCGGCGCCAACGCTGCTTTCCGCAACGATTTTAAACAACCCAATCTCGCCGCTGGCTGCAACATGGGTGCCTCCGCACAGCTCACAGCTGACTTTGCCGACCACGATTACACGCACTTTTTCGCCGTATTTCTCACCGAATAAAGCCATCGCACCCATCTCTTTGGCAGTTTCCTGGGTGGTCTCGATAACGCCGACCGGAATATTGTCGAGAATGGCCGCATTGACAAACTGTTCAACCTGACGCAGCTCCGACTCGCTAATTGACGCGAAATGGGAAAAATCAAACCGCAGCCGATCCGGTGTTACCAGAGAGCCGGCCTGATTGACGTGAGTTCCCAGAACCTGCCGCAACGCTGCCTGCAGCAAATGCGTCGCCGTATGGTTGCGGGCAATCGCCTGCTTGCGGCGGCAATCGGGACGGACGCTGACAGTATCGCCACTGCCAAGCGCGCCTTCCAGCACTTCGCCAATATGACAGGCAGTACCGTCAGGCAGTTTTTTGACGCTGGTCACCTGCATCCGGCCGGCGGGGGTGGCAACAAAGCCGGTATCGCTCACCTGACCGCCTCCCTCAGCATAAAAAGGGGTAACGTCAAAAATCACAGCCGCGGCTTCACCCGCATGCACGGTGTCAACAACCTTGCCATCCTGCAATAAGACCAGAATGTTGGCGGTTTCGGCAGCAGGATCATAGGTCAGCTGGCGCGTGATCAAGGAAGTCAAATCGGGAATGACCATTTTTTCGTCGCGTTCCTGACGGGCGGCCCGGGCCCGTTCCCGCTGCTCCCGCATCGCAGCATCAAAAGCGGCTTTATCCAGAGACATGCCGTTTTCTTCCAAAATTTCAACTGTCAGCTCCCAGGGGAAGCCAAACGTATCGTAGAGCTTAAAGGCGGTAGCACCGTCAAGCAGGGTTTCCTGCCGCTGCTTCAAGCTGGCTACCTGGGCGTTCAGAAGCTCCAGGCCCTGCGCCAAAGTCGCCTGGAAGCGCTCTTCTTCCTGCTGAATGACCTTCTTGATAAATTCGCTTTTCTCGCTCAGATCCGCATAGGCGTCAGCGAAAATCCGCACAACGACATCGACAAGCGCCGCCAAAAACGGCCGCTCAATGCCCATAAGCCGTCCATGACGCACCGCGCGCCGCAGTACGCGCCGCAGTACATAGCCGCGGCCTTCGTTGGAAGGCAGCACGCCATCAGCGATCATGACAGTGACGCTGCGGGCATGGTCGGCAATCACCTTCAGCGAAACGTCGGTTTTAGCCGCAGCGCCATAGCGGACTCCGGCTACCTGCATGGTGTGTTCGATAATCGGAAACAGCAGGTCTGTCTCAAAATTTGATGGTTTATTCTGCAGGATGGATGCGATGCGTTCCAGTCCCGCGCCGGTATCAATGTTCTTTTTGGCCAGCGGCGTATAATTGCCGGCTTCGTCGCGGTCAAACTGCGTAAAGACCAGATTCCAGATTTCCAGATAGCGGTCGCAGTCACAGCCGACACGGCAGTCGGACTTGCCGCACCCGCGCGCCTCGCCCAGATCATAGTGAATTTCTGAGCAGGGACCGCAGGGGCCGGTGCCAATTTCCCAGAAGTTTTCTTCCAAGCGGATGATTTTGTGCTCGGGAATGCCGATATTATTGCGCCAGATATCGTAGGCCTCGTCATCAGATGTATGAATAGTGATCCACAGCCTGTCCGCCGGCAGCTTCAATTCAACCGTCAGAAATTCCCAGGCCCATGCCACGGCATCCTTTTTAAAATAATCGCCAAACGAAAAATTTCCCAGCATTTCAAAAAAAGTATGATGGCGCGCCGTCCGGCCGACATTTTCAATATCGCCGGTACGAATGCATTTCTGGCAAGTGACAATGCGTTCATGCGGCGGTTTCATTTTTCCGGTGAAAAACGGCTTAAAAGGCGCCATACCGGCGCCGATGAGGAGCAGACTCGGGTCATCATGAGGAATCAGCGAGGCGCTCGGCAGTACCAGATGTTCTTTGCTGGCAAAAAACTGCAGGAATTTATTACGCAGTTCGCTTCCTGTCAAAATCATCAACCTCCAAAATACTACGGCACATTCTTCTGGAATTATACATAATTTTTATAGGTTCTGTCAATCATTGGACAGGACCGGCCGATGGATGCAAAGACGCAGCACATGGCGCAGCACGACTTTTCCCACCGCTGCCAGCGGCACGCCCAGCAGCAGGCCGGCCAGACCGCCCATCTCGCCGCCGATCAGTAAGTAAAAAATGACCGTGACCGGATGCAGCCCCACCTGCTCGCCGAGAATCCGGGGACCGATCACGCTTCCTTCCAGTTGATGGACGGCAAAGAACAGCAATGCGACCTTTCCCGCCAGCCAGGGAGAATCCAAAAGCGCGATGGCGATCGCCGGCGTGGCGCCGATAAAAGCGCCAAAATAGGGAATGACATCAAGTGCTCCGGCCAGAAGCCCGATCAACAGCGCAAACCGGACATCCAGCAGAATCAGGCCGACACTGACCAGAAAACCGACAATAACGGCAACGGCAATTTGACCGCGTATAACGCCGCTGAGTACTTTATCGATATCCTTTAGGAACAGCCGCACTCCCGGCCGCCATTTTCCCGGCACGGCTAAATAAAACTTACGCCTGATTTCATGACTGTCATAGAGAAAATAAAAGGCAAGTATCGGACTGATCATAATTCCGACACTGTGACTGACAAGATTGAGCAGCGTGTCGACAAGCTCCGCTACCGTGTTCTGCAGCATTGTTTCCACCTGCCGCAGTCCATTGTCGACCGCCAGCCGCAGCGAATGCGGCATAGACGCATTCTGGTACTGAGACTGAGCCGACTGCAGCAGTGTGTCACTGCGCGAGATCAGCGTCGGCAATTCGCGGGCAAAAGCCTCCAGCTCCCGGATCAAGACCGGTACTAAATAGCTGGTGCAGATGATTAGAATACTCAGAATGCAGCTGTAAACAAGGATGATCGACCAGAGACGCGGCAGACGGCGCTCCAGACGGCATACCGCCGGGTTCAGCAGGTACGCCATAATAAACGCAATTATAAAGGGATATAAGCTTGTTCGCGCCAGCCAGAAAAACCAGACCACAGCCAGCGCCGCGGCCAGCATAGCCGCGCCGCGCACCACCCGCTGGATCATCGCATCCACCTCAGAGTAAAAAACCGGAGGCCTGCGGCCCCCGGCTTTTCGTATTTAGGGAGGTTCCTTAACGGAAATTCTTCATAAAACGCTTTCGGGTCCGGCGCGCTTCTTTCATTAAATCCTGCGTCGTATCAAGCATGGACTCGCGGACCACGTCAATACCCCGTTCCAACAGCGGCTTGCGCTGCCGGCGCAGCATCGGAGCCACAGCGGCGCCAATCATGCCGCCGACGAGGCCGCCCCAGACTAGCTTGCGCCAAAACTTCATGTTGTATCACTCCTTTGCACTGCTGTTTTAGGAAACGACTTCTTGCAACGGAGCCTCATGGGCGGTCAGAGAACCGTCCACTTCGACGTCGAAAATCTCGACATCACCTTTGTCGCTGACGCAGAATTCCACACAGCAGTCCCAGCAGTAAAACTGGCCGGATGCTACCTTGCCTACCGCCTTGCGCCCGCAAACAGGACAAACAAACATGCATTACACCTCGCGAACCGATTCTTACTCGCCGTGGAGCAGCTGCGCCATCGACTCCGGCACCAGCAGCCGGTTCGAATGAACGACCTGCGCCGGCGGCAGCGGCATGGCCTTGCGTCCGAATAGAAAATCGGCAATAAGGCCGTCGGACAGCTCATATCCTTTGAGTTCACCGGTCAGAGGCTGCAAAAAAATATCGGTTAATGTGCCTAAATACAGACCGGTCTCGGTATAAACTGTTTTCCCCGCCAAAGCCTGAGCCCGGCAGCAGCCGTCCTGCTCCTCTGAAGAAACAGGCTGCAGGCAGCTGGCGTCCCGCAGCATGATCGCGTCTGTTCCCATGCGGAAGATATCGGCGAATACCATGCTGCGAAGCTCAGTAAACCAGGAGCCGGCGCCGACAATCAAACCGCAAAGCGCCGCTTTTCCTATATCGACTGTCAAATCGTGAACTTCGCCAATTTGTTTGCCATCGTCCAGAGACAAAACCGGCATACCGATCAATTCCATGACCCTGTACATATTGGCCTCCATTCAGATTTACTGTTAGTATAACCAGTCTCGCGCAATGTTAATGCTGTTTAAACAGATTTTCCTGCTGCCGGCTCAACGGACCGTGCTTTGAATAATCCCACCGCCAATCACGCTATCGCCATCATAAAGCACGACCGATTGCCCGGGCGTAATTGCCCGCTGCGGCGACGCGAAAGCGACATGAATCCGGCCTTCGTCAAGCGGTGTTACTACCGCTTCCGCCTCGCGGGCGCCGTAACGGATTTTTGCCTTCGCCGTAAGCCGGTCCGTCAGTTGATCAATCATGATCCAGTTCAAGTCCGCGGCAATCAGTCCGCCGGCAAATACATCATGATCACTGCCGACAATAAGCTCGTTTTTCTCAAAGTCAAGGGCAACGACGTAAAGCGGGTGTCCGGCCGCCAGCCCCAGCCCCTTGCGCTGCCCGACCGTATACAGCGGCAGGCCGGCGTGACGGCCGATTATACAGCCATCGACATCGACGATAGGCCCTGGCTTCAGACTGTCCGGCGCATGTTCACCCAAGTAACGCTTGTAGTCATTATCAGGAATAAAACAAATCTCCTGACTGTCAGGCTTGTCCGCCACCGCCAGCCCGAACTCGCGGGCCAGTTGCCGGGTCACGTCCTTGGTATAATCGCCTAGCGGCATCAAAAAATGCCGCAGGGTTTCCTGGTTAAGATGATACAAGGCGTAAGATTGATCCTTGGCATTATCAATCCCTTTTTTCAATAAATACCGGCCCAGCCCTGCGTCATACGCAATACGGGCGTAGTGGCCGGTCGCCACATACTCGGCCCCCAGTTGCCGGGCCTTGGCAAGCAAGCCGGCAAATTTGACATGGCGGTTACAGGCAATACAGGGATTAGGCGTGCGGCCGCCGCCATATTCACTGACAAAATAATCGATTACCGTTTCCTGAAACATTTGCCGGAAGTTTAAAACATAATAGGGAATACCCAAGGTATCGGCCACTCGCCGCGCGTCCTCAACCGCCGACAGCGAACAACAGCCGCGAGCCGCGGGATCAACCGCGCTTTCATCCTCATCCCACAAACGCATGGTTATCCCAATGCAATCATAGCCCTGACGCAGGAGAAGGGCGGCAGTTAGCGAACTGTCCACCCCGCCGCTCATGGCAACTACTACTTTTTTTTTCGTCATCTTTTCAGTCCTTACTGTTTAGTTAGTGATCCGGCCTACGGTGCCAGCCCCTCCGGGCAGCTACGCCTGAGGCTGAGACGGGGCAGCGGCCCCGGCAAACGGCTGTCCGGGGGGTGCCGTATCCTGCGGCGACAAACTGCGCAGCCGGCCGACAATATCGGTTAAAACCGTCAGAAAGTAATCAACATCTGCTGCCGTGTTGCCAAGGCCCATGCTGATCCGCAGCGAACCGGCGGCGGCTTCACGCGACAGGCCCATTGCCAGCAGCACATGCGATGGCTCAGTCGCGCCGGCAGTACAGGCTGAGCCGCTGGATACGGCAACTCCCGCAAGATCCAAATTCAGCAGCAGCGATTCGCCTTCAATTCCATCGAAACTGAAATTGGCGCTTCCCGGCATACGCTGCACAGGATGGCCATTCAACTGCACCTGCGGGATTGTCGCCAGCACCTGCTCAATCAATCGCGTACGCATTTCCTGTAAGTGGGCAATCTGCCGCGGCATATCGCGCCGGGCAATTTCAGCCGCCTTACCCAGAGCGACAATGCCGGGAACATTTTCGGTCCCGGCCCGCATATTGCGTTCATGGCCGCCGCCCTGCTGCACCGCTTCCAGCTTCACGCCGCGGCGGATATATAAGGCACCGACACCCTTGGGCGCATTGAATTTATGGCCCGCCATTGTCAGCAGATCAATATTTTCGGCAGCGACATCAACCGGCCAATGCCCAACCGCCTGCGTGGCATCCGTGTGAAAGGAAATTCCCCGCTGCCGTGCCAAAGCACCGATTTCGCTGATCGGCTGAAGCGTTCCGACTTCATTATTGGCATACATAATGCTAATCAGAATCGTCTGCTCGCGAATCGCCGCTGCGACTGACTCCACCGAGACCATCCCGTAGCGATCCACCGGCAGGTAGGTAATGTCAAAGCCCTGTTTGCTTAAGTAGTCACAGGTATGCAGAACGGCATGATGCTCAATGGCGCTGGTAATGATGTGATTGCCGCGGCTGCGGTTAGCGTAGGCTACCCCTTTCAGCGCCAAATTATCGGCCTCTGTGCCGCCGCTGGTAAAAAAGATTTCATCCGCAGCCGCCCCGATTAAGGCGGCGACTTGCCTGCGGGCGGCGTCAACGGCGCTGCGCGCCTCGCGCCCATAGGAATGAACACTGGAAGGATTGCCAAATTTGCCGCTTAAATATTCCAGCATGACAGCCGTTACCTCAGGATGCACCGGCGTTGTCGCGGAATGATCAAAATAGATTCTCTGCATACGATTCAGCCCCTATTTTTTTGTTAAATCTTCTCCTCTGCATAAATCATCCAGTGTGATCGAATCCAAAACCTGATTGATGCTGTCGCGAACTTTCAGCCAGACATTTCTGGTGACGCAGACTCCGGCGCGATCGCAGTAATCATTGTCGGACGCATCGGACAGCAAGCAGTCCACCGGCGCAATCGGTCCCTCCATAATCCGGATAATATCGCCGACCGAAATGACCGCCGGTTCACGCGTCAACGTATAGCCGCCCTGGGCGCCGCGCACGCTTTTCACAAAGCCGGCCCTGCGCAGCGTACTCATCAACTGCTCCAGATAATGTTCCGATATGCCTTGCCGCAGTGCCACACTCTTTAACGAAATCGGCCCCTGTCCGTAATGCAGGGCCAGATCATACATAGCCGCTACGCCATAACGTCCTTTTGTCGATAGCTTCATTGTCTTCCTGCCTTTTCCTACTATAACGATAGGATTTATTATAATTAAAATATAGCAAAAAAAATCCCCCCTGTAAAGTCGCCATACAGCTATTGTTATTGTGCGGAAATCGCCTGTGCTTATACAACAAACTGAGCCGCCAGATAACTGGCGGCTCAGTTTGGGCAAAGTCAATCAGGGGTTAACTTTTGTTCTGAACGCTTGTTTGCCGTCTTTCATTTCAATGATGACCGCGCTTTTGATCGGGTCATGATTGGCATCCATCGACAAGGTGCCGGTCACTACCTGCAGATCCTTGATCTGCGCCAAAGCTTCTTTGATCTTAACCGGCTCGGTGCTGTTGGCCCGTTTGATCGCATCGATCATCATCAGGCCGCCGTCATAGCCAAGTACCGCAAACGCGTCCGGCTCCTGGCCGTATTCCTTTTTGTACGCTTCAACAAATTTGGCTACCCGCGGATCCTTGTCCTGTGACGAATAGTGATTGCTGAAGAACGTATTGGCCAATACAGCCGGTCCGGCGATCTCAACCAGTTTCGGTGAATCCCAGCCGTCGCTGCCCAGCATCGGAACATTCAGCCCCAGTTCCCGGGCCTGTTTAATAATCTTGCTGACCTCTTCATAATAAGCCGGAATATAAACAATTTCGGGATTTGCCGCTTTCAGCTTCGTCAGAGCGGATTTAAAATCCTGGTCCTTTTGCAGGAATGCTTCCTTCGCAACAATAGTGCCGCCATTCTGGGTGAAATACTGTTCGAATACCTGCGCCAGCGATTTGGAGTAATCGGAAGAGCTGTCAAGATAGATCGCCGCCGTTTTAGCTTTCAAATCCTTGCTGGCAAAATTGGCCATGATCGTTCCCTGGAACGGATCGATAAAGCAAACCCGGAAGGCAAAATCTTTTACCTTGCCATTCTCGACAGTAACCTTCGGACTGGTAGCGGTCGGAGTCAACAACGGAATTTTATGCTCGGTAGCCACCGGCAGCGATGCCAGCACATTGCCGCTGGTAGACGGACCGACCAGTGCAACGACTTTATCCTGAGAAATCAGCTTCGTAGTCGCGTTAGCGGCCTCTGCAGGCTCGGATTTATTGTCAGCAATAATAAAATTAATCTGCTTACCCAGCACACCGCCGGCAGCATTGGCTTCTTTAAATGCCAGCTTGACGCCGTTAGCCGTCGATTGGCCATATTGGGCGACACCGCCAGTCATTTCAAAATTACCGCCAATCCTGATATCGTTCGAATCAGCTTTTGTTTCTGTTTTGCCGCCGCAGCCGGCAGCAAAGACCAACGTGGCGACCATCGCCGCGGCTGTCGCCATTTTCCACTTACCCATATTACCCCCGCCTTTGCTTAGTATCCGCCCAAATCGCTTTTTCCTGCGGCAAAGACAATTACACATTTGTCCTCTTACAGGAAACAACATTATAGGCATTTTGTATACATCCCATTATAGCTTCGCTATTTCCTGGTGTCAACCATGTATTTATTAACTTTAGCGGCAAAAAGAAGCTTTTTTATAAAGAGGAAAAACTAGCCGTCTTTTACTAAAAATCAATTGTCTCTTGTAAAAAGACGGTCATTTGTTGCCCCGGCGGTGCGCCAACTGTTCCCGTATCCGTGCCTCATAACCGCGCTCGCTTGGTTGATAATAGCGAACCTGGCGGAGTTTATCCGGCAAATACTGCTGTTCGACCCAGCCGCCGGGAAAATCGTGGGGATATAAATAGCCCTGGCCATGCCCCAGCTTGGCGGCGCCTTTGTAATGGGCATCACGTAAATGCGGCGGCGGCGGCCCGCATTCCCCCGCCCGGACATCCGACAGCGCCTGGCCAATAGCCAGCGTAGCGGCGTTGCTTTTGGGAGCGGCCGCCAGATAAGTTACCGCCTGACTCAAAATCAGCGCTGCCTCGGGCATGCCGACAAACTGCACCGCCTGGGCCGCGGCATTAGCAAGAATCAGCGCCTGCGGATCCGCATTGCCGATGTCTTCGGCGGCACAAATGACCATGCGCCGGGCAACAAATTTGACATCCTCTCCTGCCGCCAGCATCCGCGCCAGGTAATGCAGCGCCGCATCCGGATCAGAGCCGCGCATGCTCTTGATAAAGGCGGAGGCAACATCATAATGGTTGTCACCCTGCTTATCATAGCGTTGAACCGCTTCACCGGCAATCAGTTCCACGGCGGCAGCGTCAAGCTTGCCTGACTGTCCAAGCGACAAGGCCGCCTGCTCCAGCAAATTGAGGGCGATGCGCGCATCGCCGCCGGCAATGGCGGCAATCAGCGTCAGAGCCGTATCATCCCAGGCAAGCTCCAGATCGCCGAGCCCCCGCTCCCGGTCAGCCAAAGCCTGCCGCAGAACCGCCATAATATCCTCCGCGGTCAGCAGTTCCAGCCGGATGACCCTGGCTCTCGACAACAAGGGAGCGTTGACCTCAAAATAGGGATTTTCCGTTGTCGCCCCGATTAAAGTGACTGTTCCGTTTTCCACGTGCGGCAGCAATGCGTCCTGCTGCGTTTTATTGAAACGGTGAATTTCATCAATAAACAGGATTGTAGCTTTACGGTACAGTGTCAGCCGCTCGCGTGCCGCTTCGATAACTTTGCGGATATCGGCAATACCAGCGGTGACTGCATTGAGTTTTTCAAAATAAGTACCGGTTTTCCGGGCAATCAACAGCGCCAGCGTTGTTTTGCCGGTTCCGGGAGGACCGAACAGAATAATGGAGGGAACATTGTCTGACTCAATCATCCGCCGCAAAAATCGCCCCGAACCAATTATGGCATTTTGGCCGAGAAATTCCTGAAAGTCGCGCGGCCGCATCCGCTCGGCAAGCGGCGCTTGCCGCTTGCTCTCAGTTTCGGCGGCGTGGCTGAATAAATCCATAGCTATTTCACCAGCCTGGCCGCAACAGCGGCAACATAGTCGATATCTTCCCGGCTTATGCCGTAATGAGTGACCATCCGAGCCCGGGTAGGCCCAAAGCGGACGGCCTTAACGCCATTTGCGGCCAGATCGGCGAGCAGCTGTTCAATCGCCAGTCCCAGCGGCGCTACGTCAAAGATAACAATATTGGTTTGCACTGTAGTCAAATCTATGCCAAAGCCGCAGTTTGCAAGCGAGTCAGCCAGATAGGCGGCATTCTCATGGTCCTCCGCCAGTCTGTCGACCATCTGGGTCAGAGCAATAATACCGGCTGCCGCCAGTATGCCTGCCTGACGCATGCCGCCGCCAAGCATTTTGCGGTAGCGTCTGGCTCGCTCGATAAACTCGCGCTTACCGGCCAGCAGGGAACCAACCGGAGCGCACAGGCCTTTCGATAAGCAGAATTGAATGGAATCGGCACAGGCGGCGATAGCGCCGGCGCTTACGCCCTGAGCGGCAGCGGCGTTAAATAGTCGCGCGCCATCCATATGCACAGCGATCTGTCTGTTCCGGGCCAGCGTGTGAATATCCGTCAAGACAGCCAGCGGATAGCAGGTGCCGCCGGCACGGTTATGGCTGTTTTCCAGACAGATCAGACTGGTTCCGGGCTGATGCAGATCCTGGCTGCGAATAGCAGCAGCCAGATCAGCGGCAGTGAGGATACCGCGCACAGCCGTAATCGGCCGCGGCTGTACACCGGCCAGTGTCGCCAGCCCGCCGGCTTCCGACCAATAAATATGCGCTCCTGCTTCGCAGATCACCTCATCGCCTTTCTGCGTATGCGTCATCACGGCAATCTGATTGCCCATGGTGCCGCTGGCAACAAATAAAGCGGCCTCCTTACCGGTGATACGGGCGGCCAGTTCCTCCAGTTCGAGTATAGTAGGATCTTCGCGATAGACATCATCGCCGACCTCTGCCACCTGCATCGCCTGGCGCATGGCCGGGGTCGGCAACGTGACGGTATCGCTGCGCAAGTCGACTATTCTCATGCTGACTCAGCTCCTATCGGAAAAATGTAAAGGCTATTTACTATTAGATTCTCGCATCGCCGCGATTCTCCTATGCCCGCCAAAAAATGAACCGCCAGCACGTCAATGCTCGCGGTTGTCATTTTCCCCACTATGCCGTTTATCACCCCTGTTTTGAACCTGCCCTCGGCAGGTGGGCGCCGCCTGACGGCTTTACGCTCCTCCACGGCTGGGAGGCCTGCATGCCACAATCAGAGTTAGGCTCCCTTACTCAATGTGTTGGCTCAAAACATGGGTCGTTACGCACACAGCAGGGCTATCAATTGTTCGTTTTTATCTTAGCAAAGAAAGTCGGCAATTGCAAGACGGCGCCAACTGGAATTTAAAGGAATATACTGTTATTCCGGCTTCTTGCCGACAACAGCCGAGCGTATCGACAGTTCCCGCAACTGCTTGAGCGAAACTTCGGACGGAGCTTGTGTCATAACATCGGATGCGCTTTGCGTTTTGGGAAAAGCGATAACATCGCGGATCGAAGGCCGTTTTGCCATCAGCATGACTAAACGGTCAAGACCGAAAGCAATCCCGCCGTGCGGCGGTGTGCCATATTCAAAGGCTTCCAGTAAATAGCCAAACTTCTCCTTGGCCTCCTGCGGCGTCAGTCCGATAGCCTCGAACACTTTCTCCTGCAGCGGCCGTTGATAAATACGGATGCTGCCGCCGCCGATTTCAGTGCCATTCAAGACCATATCATAGGCTTTGGCTTTAATCCGTCCCGGTTCCGTCCCCAGATACTGAATATCTTCATCTCTTGGCGAAGTAAACGGGTGATGCATTGCGACCCACCGCTTCTCTTCGGCGTCATATTCAAACATCGGGAAATCGAGCACCCAGGCAAAGGCCAGCTTGTCCGGATCAATCAGATTCAAGCGGCGTCCCATTTCCAGCCGCAGTTGCCCCAGCGCGTTGGCGACAACCGCGCTTTGGTCGGCAATAAGCAGCAACAGATCACCTTCGCCGGCATTTGCCGCCGCTGTCACCTGTTCAAGCACCGTTTCGGAAAAGAATTTGGTAATTGGTGATTTAATGCCCTCGGCAGTATAACAGATCCAGGCCAGTCCTTTGGCGCCGTAGTTGGCTACATAACTGACCAGCCCGTCCAATTCGCGCCGGGGAATATGCGCATAGCCCTTGACATTGATTGCCTTTATCGTGCCGCCTGCGGACAGCACGGAGTCAAACACTTTAAAGCCGCAGTCGCGGAGCGCTTCTGACAAATCGACAAATTCCATGCCAAAGCGCAGGTCCGGCTTATCGGAGCCGTAACGCGCCATTGCCTCGTCATATGACAGGCGAGGAATGGGAGTGACGATTTCGACACCTACGGCTTCCCTGAATAAATGCGCCACCATGTTCTCCATAATCCGGAGAACATCCTCACGTTCAATAAATGACATTTCAATATCCAGCTGGGTAAATTCGGGCTGCCGGTCAGCTCGCAGATCCTCATCACGGAAGCAGCGGACAATTTGAAAATATTTCTCCATTCCCGATACCATTAAAATTTGCTTAAAAATCTGCGGCGACTGCGGCAAAGCGTAAAATTTGCCCGGATTGACACGACTGGGCACCAGATAGTCGCGTGCGCCTTCCGGTGAGCTTTTCGTCAACATCGGGGTTTCAATTTCAATAAAGCCCTGGCGGTCAAAGAAATCACGCATAGCCTTGGTGACCCGGTGCCTGAGAATCAGATTTTTTTGCATCTCCGGCCGGCGTAAATCCAGATAGCGATATTTCAGCCGCAGCGTTTCATCGACGTCGACCTGGTCCTGAATATAAAACGGCGGTGTCTTGGCCGGATTGAGGATGCGCAGCTCACGGCCGAGGACTTCCACTTCACCCGTACTCATGTTGGGGTTGACGGTTTGCGCGTCACGCAGCCTGACAAAGCCCTGAACTGCAATCACGTATTCATTGCGTATTGCTTCCGCCTTGGTAAATGCGGCCTGGTCAACATCAGGCGAAAAGACCACCTGGACGATGCCGGAACGATCCCGCAAATCGACAAAAATCAGGCCGCCATGATCGCGGCGCCGTGATACCCAGCCGCAAAGTGTAACCTGCTGTTCATGAAACTTTTTGTTCAGCTCGGCGCAAGCGTGCGAGCGCGTTAGTCCTGTCATTGTATCCATCAGCGTTTCATCTCCCCTAGCAATTTGGCTTGCAGTACGGACTCCACCGTCTTGTCCGCGATTAATTCCTGTTCGCCAGTCAGCATATCTTTCAGCATGACCCGCCCTTGCGCCGCTTCGTCTTCGCCAATCATGACGGTCAGGCGGACGGCAAGGCGATTGGCTTGCTTAAGCTGCGCTTTAAGGCTGCGGTCAAGATGGTCCATATCGGACCTGATTCCCGCCTGCCGCAGCCGGCAAAGCAGGGAAAACGCAGGCTGCCTGGCCGCTGCGCCGGCGTAGGCGACAAATACCTCGACGGTCTCCGCCGCCGCTGGCAGCAGCTGCTGTTTTTCCAGCGCCAACAGCACCCGCTCCAGTCCAATCGCAAACCCGATTGCCGGGGTCGGCGAACCGCCGCACTCCTCAATCAGGCCGTCGTAACGGCCGCCGCCGCAGATAGCGCTTTGCGCGCCCAGCGGCGCATACTGAATTTCAAAAGCGGTTTTAGTATAATAATCCAAACCTCGCACCAGGCGGGGATTATGGCTGTAGTCAACGTTGGCAGCCGTAAGCAGCGTCTGCAGTTCCGTAAAATGCTGGCTGCACTCGTCGCACAGACAGTCACTGATCGCCGGCGCTCCCTGCGACAACTGCTGGCACTGCTCGACTTTACAGTCAAGAATCCGCAGCGGATTCCGTTCAAAGCGGGCTTGACAGTCGCCGCAAAAATGCGGCAGTGACTGCCGCAGATAATCCTGCAGGATTTGCCGGTAGGCCGGACGGCACTTCGGACAGCCAACGGAATTAACAAACAGGTTAAGTTCGGTTAATCCCAGACCGCGAAAAAACTGCACCGCCAGCATGATCGTTTCCGCGTCGACCGCCGGACCGCCTGCGCCAATCGCTTCAATACCAAACTGGTGAAACTCCCGCAGCCGTCCGGCCTGCGGCCGGTCATAGCGGAACATCGGGCCTATGTAAAAAAGTTTAACCGGCTGCGGCAGGGAATAAAGCTTATTTTCCAGATACGATCTAACCGCTGCCGCCGTATTTTCCGGCCGCAGCGTGATGCTGCGCCCACCCCTGTCGGTAAACGTGTACATTTCTTTCTGTACAACATCGGTAGTTTCACCAATACCACGTAAAAATAGTTCGGTATGTTCAAAAACCGGCGTACGAATTTCCTTGTAGCCATAGAGGCTGCAAACAGACCGGGCGGAATCCTCCGCATAACGCCAATGCGGAGTTGTATCAGGGAGCGCGTCTTTGGTTCCCCGGGGCCCGCTAACTTGCATGGATAAATCCTCCTTACGTAACCAACGCGGCTGCCAGCAGTGCGTCACGCTTTTGCAGCCGGTCAGGCAATGTGCTGATATAGGTGGCCAAATCCTTGGGATGATAATAGGCTGTCAGTCCACCGGGGCGAACCGCCTTGGTCGCCGCCGCCGGACCGATGCCCAGAATGGTCTGCCGTTCTGCCAGCACCTGAATATTATAGACGCATTCCGTGCCCGGCAATGCATAGCCGACATTTTCAAGATTACCGGCCATCCGTTTCTGGCGGTAGAGATAATACGGCCGCATGCCTAGCTCGCGGGCTGTATGCCCGGCAATGTGCAGCATCGCCGCCGTTACCGCCGCATCCGGCGTTTTATACCGTCCTGCCGCCTCACTCAGCCGTGAGCCGCGCTTAAGCGCCAGCGTATGTACGGTAAGATTATCCGGCTTCAGGGCGGCAATTTGCCGCATGCTGTCAGCCATATCAGCCGCCGTTTCTCCCGGCAGGCCGGCAATGACATCCATATTCACCGCCGCTATGTTACATGCGCGTATTTTTCCGAATGTATCTATTATATCTTGTACACTATGCATTCGTCCAATGAGTTTTAAAGTTTTTTGCTGCATTGTCTGGGGATTTACGCTGACGCGGCTCACTTTATAGGCGCGCAGCAGTTCAATTTTAACGTCATTGAGGCTGTCCGGCCGGCCGGCTTCAACAGTAAACTCCGTAGCCGGTCCGGCAAATAACTCCGCCGTCAGTGCCAGAAGCGCCTCCAGGTCCCGCTCCTGCAGGCTTGTCGGCGTGCCGCCGCCAATATACACGGACTGCACTGCCAAACCGTAACGGGCAACCGTCGCCGCGGCCGCGGCCATATCGGTGAAAAGCGCGCGCAGAAACGCCTGCACGCTGTCTGCCGCCGGTATTGCATAGGCTGGAAAAGAACAATACAGACAACGGCTGGGACAGAAGGGAATGCCGATATAAATGCTGACGTTCCGCTCAGGCCCGCTGTTCAGCAAAAAAGGCCGCTGCCGCAGGGCAATCCCTGTCAGCAGCCGCGCCTTCTCCGGTTGCAGCGCAAACGTTTGCTGCAATGATTGGACAACTGAACTGGCCGAGCAGCCCTGATCGAGCAGACGATGCACCAGTTTGGCCGGCTTGACGCCGGCCAAAATTCCCCAGGCATTCGGCTTGCCGCCGGTTACCGCCTGCAGCAGCCAGTACAGATTCAGCCGGAGCAGCCAGCGCCGCTGCCGCAAATCGCTGCAGTCGGCGTCATAATCCCTTCTGGCTGCGTAGCGAGGCCCGTCTGGCGTATGGTAGAAAAGCTCACAGATACTGGCTGTGCCTTGTCCGTCCTGCAGGAATTGATGGTAGATAACAACCGCTTTATTCCGCCAGTCCCCGGCCTCATTGGCGGCGGCCAGGCCAAACAGAGCCGCCGTCTGCGCAACCGCCAGCTCTTCACCCTGGCCGCCGCCGCGCAGAACATAGGTCTTATTGGTCACGTTTATCACGGCACTCCTGGCAATAGCCAAAAAACTTTACGTGATGATCAACAATTTCAAAGTTGTTCTTGCTGGAGATGGTCGCCTCCAGTGATTCCAAAAGATCATCGTCGCATTCCCTGACCTTGCCGCAGGTCAGGCAGATCAAGTGATGATGATGATGCGCGTCGGCAGAGGTATTCAGCTCATAACGGTTGCGCCCGTCGCCAAAGTCGATCTTTTGCAGAAAATCCAGTTCGCTCAACAGCTCCAGCGTGCGATAGACAGTCGCAAGGCCGATTTCCGTTGAATCGCTGCGGACAATGTCAAACACATCCTCAGCGCTGAGATGCTGCCCCGGGCGGTCAAAAAATGCCTGCAGGATCAATTGTCGCTGTGTTGTCAGTTTGTACTGTTTGTCGTGAAAAATTTGTTTAACATCCTTGAGGTTGACGGCCATAATTATCACCTAACCTTCCTGGCTGTGCCAGAGATGCTTATATAAGACTTTCAGAATGGCGGTAACCGGTACGGCTACAATCATTCCGATAACTCCGGATAAATGAGCGCCAATTAACAGACTGATGATGACTGCCACCGGATGCAGTTCCAGCGTATGCTTCATAATATGGGGAACGAGAATATGATTCTCCAACTGATGGATAACTAAATAAAACAACAGTACTTTCAGCGCCAGGGCCGGGGTGTGCAGAAAGGCCAGCAACAGCGCCGGCAGCGCGCCGATAATCGGTCCGATCACCGGAATCGCTTCGGTTAAGGCGGCAATTAGCCCCAGTACCAGCGGATAATCGACATCGAGGGTCAGCATGCCCAGAAATACCAGCAGCCCCATTGCCACACTGACCAGCAGCTGGCCGCGAATATAGCCGCTGACAACCATGCCGGCCTCATCAACAATCATTCGGACTTTTTTATGCAAAGCCGCCGGGAATATTGCGACAAAATGATTGCGCAGCTGCGGCCAGTCTTTCAGAAAATAGAAGGCCAGCACCGGTACAACAATCAATTCGATCACCCGTCCGGCAAAGCCTACGGTCGCATTGAGCAGGCGCCGCGCCAAATCGAGCGAATAAGCCGCCGCGTTTGACAGATTATTGTCAATCATTACCCGGATGTTTTCCGGCAAATCAGTAGTCTGCAGCGGAATTCCCAGCGAAAAGATCAACTGCCTTATCCGTTCCGTCAGTTTCGGCAAATTCAGCATAAACTGATTAAACTCACCGACAAACGGCATAAAAATATAGGCAACAACAGCTGTCAGCACCACTGCCGCAACGAAAAAGGATAACAGGATCGCCAACTGCAGCGGTACAGTCCGCCTGCTGCCCGGCCACAGCGGAATCCGGGTTAAAAGCCGTACCAGCGGCTGCAGAACAAATGCGAGAATAGTACCTAACAGCAAGGGCAGCAAAATAGCCGACGCCTGCCATACCATATAAGCAAGCAGCAAAACAGCCAGCAGGCGCAGCCAGGCCGCGCTCGACAGAGACATCGCGCCAGCCCCTTTCCCAATCTTATTGGATAAACGGATTCATCTTTCGTTCCCAGCCAATCGTGGTTTCGGGGCCATGACCGGGATAGACAACCCAATCATCCGGCAGGATCAGCAGCTTTTCCCGGATATGCCGGATCAACTGGCTGTATGAGCCGCCGGGGAAATCGGTGCGGCCGATCGACTCGGCAAACAGCGTGTCGCCGCTGAAAACAACCCCTTCACCCTTGAGACAAATACCGCCGGGCGTATGTCCGGGCGTTTCCAGGACGGTAAGGGCTGCGTTGCCGAAACGGATAACATCGCCTTCCCGGATCATGCGATCAGCCGGCTGGCAGGTAAGACCGGGCCCCATGTATGCCGACAAATTCTGCGAACTGGAGGTCAGCATCGCGGCGTCAGCCTGATGGATCAGGACCGGCGCACCGGTTTCCTGCCTGACTTGGGTTAGGGCGCCGATATGGTCGGCGTGACCATGAGTGTTAACAATAAAGGCAACCGCCAGGTTCTCCTGCTGGATCACCGCCAGGATCTGGTCGGCATCGCCGCCGGGATCAATGACAATCGCTTGGCGGGTTTGCTCGCACCAGGCGATATAGCAGTTAGTACCGAGTGCCCCTACTTCCAGTCTGCGTATTTTCATCGCTATCCTCCTGCATGGATTAAAAGATTCGCTTGCTATCCAGCATCAGCGTAACCGGGCCGTCATTTTCCAGGCTAACCAGCATATGGGCCTGAAACTGTCCGCAGGCCACCGTAACGCCAAAGCCGCGGACCGCTGTGACGAAAGCTTCATACAGACGCTTAGCCTCTGCGGGCGGAGCCGCCTGGTCAAAGCCGGGACGCCGCCCCTTGCGGCAGTCGCCAAAGAGCGTAAACTGCGATACCGCCAGCAGTTCGCCGCCACAGTCGAGCAGCGACCGGTTCATTTTGCCGTCCTGATCAGGAAAAATTCGCAGATGAACGATTTTTTCCGCTAAATAGCTCGCATCGGCTTCACTGTCGCCGCGGCCGACACCGAGCAGAACCGTCAGCCCGGGACCAATGGCGGCGATTGTGGTATTGTCAACGCGGACACTGGACCGCAAAGTTCTTTGTACTACAGTTCGCACGCTGTTCCCCCCGCATTGCTGGCAGCCCGGTGCACGCTGTATACGTCGCGGATACGGCGCATTTTGGTCATCACCTGCTCCAATTGGCTCAAGCTGCTGATATCAAGACAAAGGCTGACAAAGGACGTCTTGTTTTTCAATGGCTTAGCGTTAACCGCACTGACATTAATTTTAATTTCGGCTGCCACCAGCATGATTTCCGTCAGCATACCGGGGCGATCCATGGCGGTAATTTCAATCGTGACCTTGTAAACGCTGTCTGTCGCCACATCCCAGCTGACCTCAATGATCCGCTCATACGCCTCAGGGTCATGCACGATATTGGTGCAGTCGGAACGGTGGACAGAAACGCCGCGGCCGCGGGTGATATAGCCGATGACGGGATCGCCGGGAACCGGATTGCAGCAGCGTGCCAGCTTGACCAGCAGTCCCGCCTCGCCTTTTACCAGAATGCCATGACTGACTTTGCTCTGCGTCGGCCGCTTGGGCTTCAGATCGGCCAGCAATTTGGAAATATCCGGCGGCGTCGAACTCTTGATATCCTTTTTATAGGCCTCAATCAGCTTCAGCATGACGCCGTGGGCGGTAATGCCGCCGTAGCCGAGGGTCGCGAACAGGTCTTCCTCATTGAGGATATTCAGTTTTTTGGCACATTCGGTCAGCCGGTCGCCCTTGATGAGCTCTTTCAAATCATAGCCGAGCTTTTTGCTGTCCCGCTCCAGCAATTCGCGGCCCTTAATCATATTTTCTTCGCGTTTTTCCTTTTTAAACCATTGCCGGATTTTGTTGCGGGTTTCCGAGGCGCCGACAATGTTCAGCCAGTCACGGCTGGGACCGGATTGCTTGGAGGTAATGATCTCGACAATATCCCCGTTCGACAGCTTCGTCTCCAACGGCACTATTTTACCGTTGACTTTGGCGCCGACGCAGCGATGGCCGACATCGGTGTGAATACGATAAGCAAAATCAATCGGAATCGAACCCGCGGGCAAATCAATAACGTCGCCTTTGGGCGTAAATACAAATACCTCGTCGGCAAACACGTCCAGTTTAAGCGTCTCCATAAACTCGCGCGGGTCGCGCAAATCCTGCTGCCAGTCTAAAAGCTGCCGCAGCCAGGAAAGTTTCTGGTCAAAATCCTTATCGCCCCTGGGGCCTTCTTTGTAGCGCCAATGCGCGGCAATGCCATACTCCGACGTGCGATGCATATCCCAGGTCCGGATCTGGATTTCGAGCGGCTGGCCCTGAATGCCGATAACCGTTGTATGCAGCGATTGATACATATTCGACTTAGGCATGGCAATAAAATCTTTAAACCGCATCGGAATCGGCTTCCATAACGCATGCACTATGCCAAGCGAACCGTAGCAGTCCTTAACCGATTCGACAACCACGCGGACTGCGGACAGATCGTAAATCTCGCTAAGATCTTTATGATCCTTGATCATCTTCTTATAGATACTGTAAAAATGCTTGGGCCGTCCCTGAATTTCCGCTTTGATGCCAACCGCGCTCAGCCGTTCCGACAAAATCGCGACCGCTTCATTAATATTATCGAGACGCTCCCGCCGCTTTTGCTTGACTTTCTCGACCAGTTCATAGTATTTTTCCGGCTCCAGATAGCGAAATGACAGATCTTCCAGTTCCCATTTGATATTGGATATCCCCAGCCGATGGGCCAGCGGCGCGTAAATCTCCATGGTCTCCTGAGCGATTCGCTTCTGCTTGACTTCTGCCATATATTTCAGGGTACGCATATTATGCAGCCTGTCGGCCAGCTTTATCAGGACAACGCGAATATCCTTGGCCATAGCCAGAAACATCTTGCGGTAATTCTCCAGCTGCTGCTCTTCTTTGGATTTATATTCAATCCGGCTTAATTTAGTCACGCCATCCACCAGCATGGCAATCTCCCGGCCGAATTCTTTTTCAATGTCCTCGAGCGTGACGGAGGTATCTTCTACTACATCATGCAGCATAGCTGCGCTTATTGTAATAATATCAATCTGCAGATCAGCGAGGATCTTAGCAACTCCCAGAGGATGACAAATGTACTCCTCGCCGGAAACGCGCTTTTGTCCCTGATGCGCCGCTTCGGCAAACCGGAAAACCCGTTGCAGGAAATCAACCGGCGCGTCAGGCTGAAACGCCAGGATTTCCTGACATAAGTCATCAATGCTGAGACTGACTTCTTTCGGCATAGCTTCACCCCGCTCTCTCTGCACTCAACCCAGAATTATTAGTATTGCACCAGCGACTTTACTTTATAGTTTTCAAGACCGCTGCGTCCGTTTAGAAAAGCCAGTTCGATTAAAAAGCCCAAACCGGCGACCTTACCGCCAAGCTGCTCAATCATGCTGACCGCGGCGCTGATGGTACCGCCGGTAGCCAGCAAATCATCGACGACCAGCACACGCTGTCCCGGACGAATTGCGTCACGGTGTACCTCCAGCGCATCCACCCCATATTCAAGGCTGTATTCATGATGCAGCACAGCTGCCGGCAGCTTGCCCGGCTTGCGAATCGGCACAAAGCCCACTCCCAGTGCGTAAGCCACCGGGGCGCCAATAACAAAGCCGCGGGCCTCCGGTCCGGCAACCAGATCGATATGCTGACCGGAAAATTCGGCTGCCAGCGCGTCCACAGCCTGCCGGAACACCGGCCCGTCTTTCAGTAAGGTCGTAATGTCCTTAAAACTAATGCCGGCAGAAGGGAAATCGTCAACAACCCGAATGTGGTCCTGAAAACACATGCCAAACGGCTCCTTTATCATTTAATGTGCCCGGCCCGGAAAGTGGCAGAGGCCAGAATATCCAGTTTTTGCGCCGGCTGCGGCTGCAGCGTAATTTGAAAAACAGCATTTTGGGATTGTAAGACAAGCAGATCCAGTTCTGCCAGAACCGACAGAGAAAAGACGATTGCCGCTTCTGCCATCGCGGTTCGATAGCCAGCCTCCAGCTGCCGGGATAGTTCGCGCCAATCGGCAGTTACCGTCTTCATCCCATTCTCACTAAGGCCCTTCAGCAGCAGATACAGCTTGCCGATAGCCTGCTTATCCGGGCAGGAGCGATCCGCTTTGCGCACATCGATCGCCCGCATGCGCACAGAACGGCGCCCTTGCCATTCATGCACTTCCGGCACAAACGCGATTTCCGCCGCGCAGTCGCGTTCAAAGCAGTCCGCGAGTTCGCCTTTATTCCAGGCAATGGCTTCGCTGCTGGCCTCGCGCTCGCAGACCCAGAGACGCAAGTGACGTTTATCCTTGCCGAAAGCGGCGGCTGACTGCAGCTTGACCGGCGAGCATGCCAGCAGCGGACTGGGATTGCCCATTCCAAACGGTTCCAGGCAGGCTAACTGCTCGATCAGCGAGGCATTCAACTCGTTCAGACTGACCATGGCATCAATATTCAGCACTGGCAGGAAATCGGCCTCCGTCAGTTCCTGACTGACAGTTTCATTAAATTTCTGCCGGAACAGATCAATGTCCGCCGCCTTTAAACTTAACCCCGCCGCCTGACGGTGCCCGCCGAATTGCAGCAGCCATTCGGCGCAGCGGGAGAGACCCTCGTACATATCGAAACCAGGAATGCTGCGGCAGGATCCTTTGCCAATCCCATCCCGGACGCTGATCAGAATGGTTGGCCGGTAATAGCGCTCGACCAGACGGGAGGCAACAATGCCAATGACGCCGGGATGCCAGTCTTCGCCGGCAATTACCAGCGCCTTGGCGTTTTGCCAGTCGGTAGCGGCAAGCGCGGCTTCCGCCTTTTCCAGGATATCGCGTTCAACCTCCTGGCGCTCACGGTTAGTCAGGTCAAGCGTCTGCGCCAGTTCCCTTACCGGCTCAGACGCCGGCGACGTCAATAATTCAACCCCGGCGGCGGCATGGTTGAGCCGGCCGGCTGCGTTTAGACGCGGGGCAATCACAAAGCCGATCTTGCCGGCGTCAATACTGGCGCTCTGCAATTCGCAGACACTGATCAAGGCCGCGAGGCCGGCATTCTCCGTATGGCGCAGCCTGTCGATACCAAACTTCACCAACAGGCGATTCTCGCCGGTGAGCGGAACCATGTCCGCAACCGTGCCGATTGCAACAAGATCGAGATAACGAAAGCAATCAAGCCGCCGCTGTTCAAGCCGGCTTGCAAGCGCCTGACAGAACTTAAACGCAACCCCCACCCCGGCCAATTCCTTTTCCGGATAGGGACAACCCGGCTGTTTGGGATTAATCACCGCTGTGGCTGCAGGCAATCGCTCCGGCGGCTGGTGATGGTCGGTAACGATAATGTCAAGACGCCCGGCCGACTCCACTTCCTGCCAGGCGCTGATGCCGCAATCCACTGTGATAACCAGGCCGGCGCCGGCGGCGGCAATCGCCTGCAGTGCTTCGCTATGCAAACCATAGCCTTCGCTTTGCCGTTCCGGTATATAATACTCGATTGTTGCGCCTAATTCGCGCAGACAATTATAAACAAGCGCAGTGGCGGTTATCCCGTCGACATCGTAGTCGCCGTATACAACGATTTTTTCCCCGGCCGCTATCGCCGCCGCGGTACGGTCGACCGCCGCCGCCATTCCTTTCAGTAAAAAGGGATCCTGCAGCTGTTGCAGCGTTCCCGCGAGAAACTGCTGGGCGGCAGCCGCATCGTCAAGGCCGCGGTTCAGCAGTAATTGTCCCACGACTGCAGATACGCCCAGACGGGAAGCTAAAGTGGCTGCCTGTTCCCGGCAGGGAGCGCGCAGATGCCATTTTTTTAGTGGCCTACATACCATTCGCGTTCAAATCCTTAACAGCTGCGGTCTGATTTAGTTCAGCCGGCTGGGCGGCAGAATGCTCCGCTTTATCTGCGGCAGCCTGCTTATCTTCCCAGACCTTCAATTTCGCTTCCAGTTCGGAAACCCTGCGATTGGCTCTGTCCGTCAGCCATCGCAGCCGTATTTGCACCGGCGCAGCCAATAATAAAACAATAAAAGCGCCGGCCATTGCCGCCCCAAGAATAACCAGCACTAAAGATGTCTCCAGACTCCAGAGGGCAAACCGGACCGTGACCGCAGTCGCGTTTTGCAAAGCAACCACCGCTCCAAAGCAAGCAAAAAGCAGGGCAAATACGACAAATTTCATTGTATACCCCTCCGTCGGCAATATCTAATTAGTTATTATTCTCTTTATTGGGCCAAGAATCCTTTTCTTATGATGAATAACTGCAAAAGTTGCCTCCATAATAATGAAAAAATAACGCCGGCTGGCGGAAAAGCCCGCCAGTTTTCACCGGATTAGACTTGACGTGCTACTCAGTTAGATATCGTTTAAGGGCGAGGCGGAGATGCTGACGCCGCCATTGCTCTTCGCTCATCAGCAAGCCTTAATACTAGATAAGCGCTGATTAAAAGAACCGAGTCAGATTGACGAGAAATTCTTTCGTCTGGCAAGGAAGCCAGACCGCAGGAATAGCAACGCTCTTCAAGGGCTGGCTGATGCAGCAGGCTGAAAAAGCTCCGGCAAGCTGCGCTGCGGGCATTAAGCAGTGCTTACCTAGCGCTGCCACACTGCCTGTACCAGCGCCTGCTTTTCCAATTCGTCCATCATATAGGCTTTGCCTCCCGCCGCCTGAGATAATTTACGCAGATAGTCGCGATGCGGGCGCAGGCCGATACAGGTAAAGCCATAGCCCTTAGCGCGAATTTGTCCAGCCGCCGCAATGGCTTCCGCCAACGGATCGCCGCCGCCATCGGCAAACGTAGGCACCCCGTCGGTGACAAGCAGAATCAGCGGTCGCTGCGGCCGCGCCGTATCCAGATACTCCAGACAGGTTTTCAGGCCGCGTCCCAGCGGAGTTGAGCCGATTGCGGTAATCTCCTGCAGACTTTTTTGCACACTGCCATAGTCCCTGGTAAAGGGAACCTGCACGGTAGCCCTATCCTCCTGAAACAGAATCACACAAATGCGGTCAGGCGTTGTCAGCAGTAAATGCCGTACAAGATATTTGGCCGCATTAATTCGTTGTCCGGACATGCTGGCACTGGCGTCGATCAGCAGGCAGATCTCCGCCTTGCATTCCGTCCGCCGCGAGCTGCGCCGGATATCCGCCTGGTTTATCCGCCAGTCGCCTCCGGGGGCGGCTGCCAGCCGCCTGGCGGCCGCCAGCACCGTTTCCGGCAGCGCAACCTCGCCGCTGCCTTCTGACAGCAAAATCCTTCTGCCATGGCCCTTCTCGCCAGGTGCCAGCAGCGCCTTGGTCCGGCCGCAGCGAGCGCTGCCGGGGGTAATAATCCGGTACATCCGCCGGATATAGCTTTCCGCATCCGGCAAGCGATGGGCTAAAAACGCCTTTAACTCGCGGCCGTAGGCAGTAAGGACCGGACGGTCGCCGTTCATTGTTGCGATCCC
Source organism: uncultured Pelosinus sp. (assembly GCA_900542835.1). Lineage (GTDB taxonomy): Bacteria > Bacillota > Negativicutes > Sporomusales > Acetonemataceae > Anaerosporomusa. The sequence continues at coordinate 91,824 of UQPB01000008.1, forward strand.
CATTCCGTTCAGCTTCTGACAAATCCGTTCGCTTTCGGCCGGAGTGCCGACCATTGCATGCATTTGCTCAGGCCGGTTTCCCTCAAGACAGTCCATGGCATCATATACGTCCTTGGCGCTGCCGAACTCGGCCGCCAGTTCAGCCGTATCCTGCAGGAACTGCTGCCGCTGCAGCGCCGGACAAGATTGTCCGGCTTCTTTTTCCTGCAGCAAGGAGTCCGACTGATCGGCATACGGAGACAAGTCAGCGCCGCTATTGCCGCCGGGAGAGAATACGTGCAGCAGCGATTCATTGGCCCGCAATTCTAACCCGCTGTCAAGGATGACGGTCTCTATTGCCTGCACTATATAAAAAACGCAGACAAGCCGATCAGGCGGCAGCATCCCCGCCAAATGCACATGATTGGTATGAGCCTTGCGCAGGGACAGCTTCTTGCCGAAATCGAGACTGCCGGTTATTCTGCCGCCGCCGGTTCCGGTCTGAATATCAAAGCCGTCGGCATTTACCGCATTAGCCCCTTGCCGGTCAACAGCGTCGCAATGGGAATTATAGCACGCAATTGCCTCCCGGACAGCCAGGGCAGCCTGCCGATGATCAATTAGACCGCATTCATGGAAAACATCAAAATGGTAAATCTGGCCGGTCTGAGCCCGCCGGTAGAACACCTGGCCGGCGTCAGCGTGCTGTAATATAGTTACCGCCTCCGGCCGCCCCTGTTCGACAGTATGGACCTTCTGGCTGAATACTGTACTTTGGCCGATCCGCACGCCTAAGTCCCGGGCCATATACCCGGCCAGCAGCCTGCCTGGCTGGCTTAGTGCAGCGAGTTGCTGCTCGTCTTTATATATCACCGCTTATCCGCGCCTTTCTCGTCGCTAGTCACATAGTTATCCGGCGACAGCTGTGCCAGCGGGGCGGCCGGTTTTGGCGGGGCGACAATATCGATCTCAGTGGGATCGGCAATTTTGCCCCTGGCAGAATGCTGCCGCTCGTTCGCGGCGGATGACGGTCGTTCACGGTTGTCCCCCCGGGCCAGTTTCGCTTTAACGCGTTCCCACCAGTCGTTCAGGCGTTTCTTTGCCCCTTCCACCCGCTGCTCCGGACTGCGCAGCGGCGCCGAAGCGGCACTGCCGGCTGCAACACTGCGAATAGCCGGCGCATCCGGCGATCCGTAAGCGGCTACAAACTTTAGTATGGCGGAAACAGTGGCCGGATCGGCGCGATGGGAAAGCACAAGCGGTACAATGTGTAAAATATCCTGGACGGAGGCCTGGCTGCGCCCGCTCAGCATTGCATTCAGCCTGGCTGCGGTTTCCATGGCTTCGATCGCTCGCAGGCTCTCCAAGCCATAATTAACATAAACCGACGCCAGCAACTGCCGGACGGCATCATCAACCAGAATATCGCCAAACGGCGCCTGCCGCCATTGTTCGGACGCTCCGGCCCCCACGCCCGCGTCGCCGCGCAGAATATTCAACACCGCCTGCACATCGCTTGGCCGTCCCATACCGATCGTCATATCGAAACGATCAGACAGCTGTTTGCGGATTTGGGCCAGCGCCCCCGGTTCCTCGTCCGGATTGGAAGCGGCCCACACCGTCACCTGGGCCGGCATATGCACAACCGGCATGCCGGCTTCTTCGATCTGGATCCGGCCCGGCTTTGTCCCCATTACATCCAGCAGGACATCCGCCAGCTCCGGCGAGGTATCCGCCAGGCGATTAATTTCATCGACGAAAATGACGCCGCGATGCGCCTGCGGAATTGTTCCCGGCAGCAGTGCCGCCACCGGCCGGGCTGGATCAGTCAGCCTGCCCAGATCAATACTGCCGACAACCGTACTAATTTTGGCGCCATGTGAAATTTCGAGAAACGGGCAGGGAATCCACTCGCTGCCAACAGCCTTGATTTGCTCGGCTGACAAACCGCTATGCTCCGGGCAATGCGGTCTCGCCGGATCGCAATTATACAGACAGCCTTTAATCCGAATAATCGGCGGCAGGATTGAAACGGCAGACCGCAATACCGTCGTCTTGCCCGTACCGCGCAAGCCTTCGCTGTGAAGATGAAAGGGATGGCCGCCGGCCAGCGCCGCCACGGACATTTTCACTGCCAGGAATAGATCGTGATTACCGTCATGACGCACTAATTGATCAAAAGACTTCACCTAACCACCTCCGCCATTACGCGCCCCTTCCAGACATCAATGCAAACGCCGAATAGAGGTGCTACCGACTAGTGTTCCCAATCGAAAATGTCCCATGCGGCCAGTCAGCCGGCAGAAATCGAGTAGGAGCTAAATAATTAACTTATTTAGCGACCTCTCACACCACCGTACGTACCGTTCGGTATACGGCGGTTCAATAATTTAACGTAAATGGAATGTCTTCTCAAAGATGGGCGTTAGCACTTGCGCTATTGCCTGCTGTATGAGTCGGTCCAGCACGGTCGGTATTCCTAGTTTTCGTGTTCCTCCATCTGGCTTTGGGATTTCTACCCTTTTTACCGGTTGAGGAATGTATCTCCCCGTTCGTAGGGATGCAAGGAATTCTTCCTTGTTTTCCTTCAGCCATTGTTTCAGGTCGCCTATTCGCATCCCATCTACTCCGCCTGTACCTTTCTTGCGTACTACTTGAGCATATGCCGCATTGAGGTTGTTTCGCTCTAGTATTTCTTCTAACAGATTTACGCGGTTCTCTTTTGCATTTTCCAGTGTTGCCACGCTCCGCGCTCCCTTGTTACTCTCTGCTTCCAGCATACCCTGGCAAGGGCAGCCCATTTTATTGGTTTTCTGCTCTCTTAACATGACTCCACCTTCCTTTGCTCACGAACTCTATTATTGTTCAGTCCTTCCCGAAAAAAAAAGCTTCGGTACTACGACCTCTGCTGACTTCTCACAGTAAATCTTATTTCAACCATGCTTCGATTCACTTATCTTACATGTCTGTGAGACCTCCCCGGGTAAGAACGCAATCTTTCTCTCCATCTATCTGCCACATTTACAGCGCTTTCTTTCGGATAGTTTCGGGCTTCAGTTTGACTTGCAACTTTACCCAGATTACACTGCCTTTATGTGATTTCTGTTCGTCAGACCAGAGATTTGCCGCCGACTTCCTTCAGATTCCACCTCACGATGGACACCCTTGTCTTTAGCTATGCGCTTGGCACTATCTACCCGCGCTCGGGACTTTCACCCGTTAGATTGCGCCCATGCCGGGCGCACAAGGAAAAAGAGTTGTCTGCAGGTGACTGCAGACAACTCTTTGCGGTTGCGGTAGCGCTATCGAACGCGCTGCTCCCTCGCTTCCTGGCGACGGCGCTGCTCGCGCTTTTTCCAGACCACCCACAGCGGACTGGCGTTAAAGATCGTGGAATAACTGCCGCTGGCAATACCGACAAGCATTGCCAGAGCGAAGTTCTTTGTCGATTCTCCACCGAAAACATACAGGGAAAGCGTTGTGAACAGCACGGTGAGAACCGTGTAAATCGAACGGGTCATCGTTTGCCAGATGCTGCGGTCAACCAGCTCATCGAGCGATTCTTCCCGCCGTTGCATCTTCAAGTTTTCACGGATACGGTCAAAGATAACGATGGTATCGTTAATCGAATAACCGATAATGGTTAGCAGTGCGGCAACAAAGGTACCGTCGATTTCGATCTGGAAGATCGAAAAGAAACCGCATACGACAAGCACGTCATGAACCAAGGCTTCAATACCGGCAATTGCAAATTTGAATTCGAACCGGTAGGTGATATAGATGATCATCATAATCATCGAGGCCAGCAAGGCATAGACGGCATTGCGCGCCAGTTCGCCGCCAATGGTGGCGCCGACATGCTCATTACGCAGCACATCGGCCTGTCCCAGCCGGTTCTGCAGGGTTTCAACCGCATCGCGGCGTTCGTCGTCAGACAAAATACGGGTGCGGATCAGCACACTTGTCGATTTGTCAGAATCGGCGCTGGTCGCCAGTTGGATCGTGCTCTGCTCCAGATTAATCGTTTGCAGCGCCTCGCGCACCTGCACCACAGACACCGGCTGGGCAAAGCGCAAATCAAACAACGTGCCGCCGGTAAAATCAATGCCCAGATTAAAGCCCTGCACCGCCATGGAAACGAGGCCGGGAATAATCAACAGCGCCGAAATCAGAAACCATAATTTTGTCCGTTTAATAATCGGAAATGAAAATTTCATCATTGCCAGCCCCTCCTACGCCCCAAAGATCTTGCCGCTTTTAAACACACCGGCCCGCATGATCATCCTCAGCAAAAACTTATTTACCGTAATTGCCGTAAACATGCTGATGATAATGCCCAGAGCCAGAGTGATGGCAAAACCCTTGACGGTGCTGGTGCCAAGAAAGAACAGGACAGCCGCAGCCAGCAGTGTGGTGATATTGGAGTCAAAAATGGTGGCAAACGCCCGGTCAAAGCCCGCGTCCATCGCGGCGCGCAACGTTTTACCATTGCGGTATTCTTCTTTAAATCGTTCAAAGATCAATACGTTGGCATCAACAGCCATACCAATCGATAGAATGATGCCGGCAATCCCCGGTAACGTCAGCGTAGCGTTCAGCATCTTCATCGACAGCATCACCAACAGTACATAAACCAGCAGCGCTGTGTTGGCGATAAAACCGGAAAGACGGTAAAACAGCAGCATAAAGATGACGACTGCACTGATACCGATTGAAAACGCCACTACGCTTTTATCCTTGGCGTCTTGTCCCAGCGTTGGGCCGACGGAACGGGTTTCCATGATATCAACCTTTACCGGTAAAGAGCCGGAACGCAGTAAAATAGCCAGCCGCTGCGCCTCGTCAATTGAACGGTTGCCAGTGATGACCGCCTTGCCGCCGGAAATCGCTTCCTGAACCACCGGACTGGTCAAAACTTGCTGGTCAAGCAGTATCGATATCGTCTTGCCGACATTTTTGGCGGTAAGGTCGGCGAACTTTTGACCGCCCTCGTCATTGAACTCAATGGCTACCAGATTGCGGTTTTGGTCAATCTGTGCTTTTGCATCCTTAAGATCCTTGCCGGTCAGCACCGTCTGACCGCTTTCGTCCTTGAATTCGAGCAAAGCGGTCTTGCCGATCAGTTCGATCGCTTTCTCCGGTTCATTAATACCGGGAAGCTCAACAATAATGCGGCGTTCGCCCTGGCGCTGCACTAACGGCTCCGTTAGCCCCAGTTCATTAATGCGGCGTTCAATAATTTGCATAACCCGGTTAACGGCGTCTTCATCGACTTTCGCCTCAGGCGTATCAACAGCCTGCAATACAATATGCGTACCGCCCTGCAGATCAAGCCCTTGTTTTACAGACAGAGACAACGGCGTGATATAGTAGCCGAATATAGCAAAAATTGCAGCGGTTACTGCCAGATACTTGATTAAATACCCCCGTCCCAAATCAATTCTCCCCCATTTCATGTCAAATCACAAGCTTAATTATAGCCCTTGTCGGATAATCCTGTCAACGAACTCCGGGATTCTTGCCGGCAGTCAAGTCGAGAAAGCGGCCGAAAGGCCGGCCGGCGCCACGGACGGCTGTGAATAGTAACCCCGGCAAGATTAAAACAGCGGAACAATCGCCCCGCCAGATTGCACTGAATTAGGTTTAACAGGGTACTGGCAGCTCGGTGAAGATACCCGCCGCTCTTTAAAGCAGCGGGTTGCCATTGATGATCAGGCCAAAGCGATAGTCCAGGAACTCTGCCGCCCGCCGGCACATGATCATGCGTGCCAAAAAAATCTCAAAGTATTCCATCACCGGACAAATCCGGGTGTTGATCGTCAGCTCCAGCCGCACGGCTCTCTGCCCGGTCTCGACAGTCAGCGCGCTTGACTCTGCCGCATAGTTGACACGGTCATGGATATCAAAGGTGGCAAAGTCGCTGTTGGTAACACGGCTGCGGTGCACATCCGACTTATCGGCCAATATCAGGGCGGCAGCCACCGCATTGACAGAATTGCCCCGCTCTTCTTCATGGTTGCCGATGGCAGAGATAACCACCGCAATTTCTTCCGGCGGCATACGCAGGCGGGTAAGAATCTGGTAGGCCATAATCGCCCCTGCGCCGCCGTGGTTAAACCGGTTAATCATGTTGGCAATATCGTGCAAATAGCCGGCGATCGCCGCCAACTCCCATTCCCGCTGCGGAAAGCTCATCTCCCGCAGCACGCTTGCGGCCAATTCGGAAACCAGTGTGGCGTGTCGTTTGCCATGCTCGGTGTAGCCTATCTGACTCAGATAACGGGTACTGCTTGACAGATACACGTCCACCTCATGATCCCGCTTCAATTGTTCTACAGTAATCAGTGACACCTTCTCCCCCTCCTTCGGCATGCATTGAAGAAACTTCTATAAGTAGTATGTCAGATTTTCCGGCAATCAATGAATATCTACAGAAAAAGCAAATGCTTTCCGCATTTGCTTTCTGACGGTTTATAATGTTATCCGCAACGAATAAGTCCGCATTCGGTAGCCAGCCACTGCATGGTCAAATCATGCTCCTCCCGCGGCACCTGCTTCACCAGTTGCCGCGACCAGCTGACGCCGGTCCGGACCGCCTGCGGTGCCCGCAGTAAAAAGCGGTCGTAATAACCGGCTCCCATGCCCAGACGACCGCCGTCCCGATCAAAAGCGACGCCCGGCACCAGTACCAGATCAACCAAGCCGGGATCCACGATGCGACAATGCTGTGATGCAGGCATCCGCACCCCCAGCCGGCCTGTTGTCAGCTGGCTGAAGTCGGTAAATGCGGCGCTCTCCATCACCCCGTAAACCGGCCCCATTAAAGGAACACAAACCGTCTTGCCGGCACTGATGGCGGCGGCAAGCAGTCTATCCAGATTTGGTTCCCCCGGCATTGCCAGGTAGGCCATCACCGTAGCGGCCTGCTGATACAAAGGCCACTCCTGCAGATATTGGCAGAGAGACCGGCCTCTTGCTGTCGCGACTGCGGGCGAAAGTGCTTTTCGCTGCAGCAGCATTTGCTGCCGGAGACTGCTCTTATCCTCAATTGCCGGCATATTAATCCGCGTTTTGCTGATTGGCGATGGCGCTGCGCAAAAAGTCTAATTCGACTTTGTCGGCAACCTTCAAGGTTACCATCTTGTCGTTAATGGCTGTAATCACTCCGTACATGCCGCCAATCGTAATAACTTTGTCACCCTTTTTCAGGCTGCCAAGCATCTCCGCCCGCTTCTTCTGCTCCTTCTTCTGCGGCCGGTACAACATGAAATAGAAAATAACCGCCATTAAAATAATGGGTGCATAAGACTGAATCATCTGTAAGGTTTCGGCTGTAATTCCAGGCAACTTATTCACCTCCCGCTTGTTTCTTCCTGTTGTATTCCACAACAATGGCGTAAATCCCTTTTACTGCCGTCAGTTTTCCTCCTGCGGATAGTACTGCCAGAATTCCTCCCGGAAAGCCGGGAAGCGGTCTTCGATGATGGCCCGTCGCATGCGCCGCATGAAGTCAAGCAGATAATAGAGATTATGAATGGTCGTCAACCGCAAACCCAAAATCTCCTCCGCCTTGAATAAATGGCGTATATAAGCGCGGGAGAAATGGCGGCAGCTGTAGCAGCCGCATTCCGGATCTATCGGCCGGAGATCGCGGGCGAATTCGGCGTTCTTCACTACCAGCCGTCCCCGCTTGGTCATTACGGTACCATTGCGTGCCACGCGCGTCGGAAAAACGCAGTCAAACATATCAACGCCGCGCATAACCCCCTCCAGCAGACAGTCAGCGGTTCCAACCCCCATCAGGTAGCGGGCTTTCCGCGCCGGCAGCAAGGGCGTGGTGTGCTCAAGCATTTCATACATCAGCCGTTTCGGTTCCCCTACGCTGAGACCGCCTATGGCATAGCCGGGAAAATCAAGGGATATCAAATCCGCCGCGCTTTGAGCCCGCAGGTCTTTATACATGCCGCCCTGGACGATTCCGAACAGCCCCTGGTCAGCCGGCCGCGCGTGCGCCCGCAGACAACGCTCGGCCCATCGGCTGGTTCGTTCTGTCGAGCGCTTAGCGTAATCATAATCGGCCGGATACGGCACGCATTCATCAAACGCCATCATGATGTCCGGCCCCAGGGCATTCTGTACTTGAGTGGCAATTTCCGGCGAGAGAAACTGACGGGAGCCATCGATATGCGAGCGGAAGGCCACCCCATCCTCGCTGATTTTGCGCAAATCCCCCAGACTAAAGACCTGAAAGCCGCCGCTGTCGGTCAGAATTCCCCGGTCCCAGCCCATAAAGGAATGCAGGCCGCCCGCTTCAGCCACCAGCTCGTGGCCGGGTCGCAGAAATAAATGGTAGGTATTGCTCAAAATAATTCCCGCGCCCATTTCCTGCAGTTCCCGCGGCGACATCGCTTTTACCGTCGCCTGGGTCCCCACCGGCATAAACATCGGCGTTTCAAATGTGCCGTGGGGTGTATGCAGCAGCCCGGCGCGAGCGCCGGTATGAGAACATTGTTTAATCAGTTCGTAGCGGATTGCCACGCAATTGTCCCCCTTTACGTCAGTACTGGCAAAACGGCGGCATCCCTCCCGGCAGACGCCTGCCAGGATGTGGTGCCGGCGTGTCTTCACTCCCCGTTTTGTCCTGCTAAAACAAAGCCTAAAGCAGCAGCATCGCATCACCAAAGCTGAAAAAACGGTATTCGCACGCAACAGCCTCCCGGTAAGCGGCAAGCACCCGCTCGCGGCCGGCAAACGCGCTGATCAGCATAATCAGCGTCGACTTGGGCAAATGAAAATTACTAATAATGCCGTCGACTAATTGAAACTGATAGCCGGGGTAGATAAACTTTTCACTCCAGCCGCTGCCGGCAGCCAAACGACCGTTCTGCGCGGCAGTTTCCAGCGTGCGGATAGAGGTTGTTCCCACAGCAATCACCCGGCCGCCTCGCTCTTTCGTCAGGTTAACAGCTTGCGCGGCCGCCTCGGATACCGAATAATATTCCCGGTGCATTACATGCTGGGTAATATCCTCAACGGCTACCGGCCGGAAAGTCCCCAGACCGACATGCAGCGTAATGAAAGCCAAACTGACTCCCTTGGCCTCTAGCGCCGCCAGCAGCGCCGGCGTAAAATGCAGCCCCGCCGTCGGCGCTGCTGCCGAACCGCGCTGCCGGGAATAGACCGTCTGGTAACGTTCGCTGTCAGACAGACGCTCATGAATATAAGGCGGCAGCGGTGTTTCGCCCAAACGATCAAGCAGGTCGGCAAAAGCGCCGGAAAACGAAAACCGCACAACCCTGCCGCCAAAATCGGTTCCGTCAAGCACCTCACAGGACAGCTCCGGTCCGAATTCAATTACCGTTCCCGGTTTAGCGCGCTTGCCAGGCTTGACTAAAACCTCCCATTCTGACGCGGATTTCTCATTTAACAAAAAGACTTCCACCTTACCGCCGCTGCCGGCGCGGTGTCCCAGCAGCCGTGCCGGAATGACCCGGGTATCGTTAAACACCAGCGTATCGCCGGCTTTAAAATAATCAATAATTTCACCAAAATGCCTGTGCGCGACAGCTCCCGCTGTACGAGGCAGCACCAGCAGGCGGGAACTGTCCCGCGGCTCCAGCGGCTGCTGTGCAATCAGTCTTTCCGGCAATTCATAATCAAAATCAGCTAGTCTCATCTGTCTGCAAGCTCTCCCTATTTATACCAATTATCTACGGTTGTTCCGGGATAGTAATGGGCTAAAATCGCTTTGTACGCAGCTTTGCTGCCGGCCGGCGCTTTTTCCGCCATCGCCTTCGCGCCCCACTGCGACATGCCGACTCCGTGTCCCGCGCCGCGGCCGCTTAACAGCAGTGTGTCGCGCTTGATATCCTTTACCTGCCAGCGCCCATTGCCGCGGCTGGCAGTCGCGGTGCCGTCCCGGACGACGGCGACCTCGAACAGCGTACTAGGCAGTCCGAGTAAAGAGCTTAGCTGCGCGCCGCTTAACCGCACACTGCCGGTCTTTCCGCTAATTACAACAGTCTTCACTCTGCCGGAAACACCACGATCGTCAGCCTTCACCGGCTGACGCCCCAGCGGGGACAGAGCAATGGCCGTAATTTCACCAACACCTGTTGACCGCAGCAACTCAGTCAGTCTGGCCAAACCGACGCGGCGCTCCCAGCTAAACCGGGGCGACTGCTGGTCAAAATCGGGTACACCGCGCAAATAAGGGAGTGCGCCTCCCCAGACATTCTCACTGTTTTCCGTATGTCCACCGGAACTGGCATGAAAGAAGGCTGTGATCACCTTTCCCTGATAAGTAAGCACCATCCCCCTGGTATCATCCACGGCCTGATTGCTGCGTTCCGCTTCCGCATCGCGGCCGCCGTAAACCTGGCAATCTACCGTAGTGCAGACATCAAATCCCTGCGCGGCATGCTTGCTGCCGCTGGCCAGAGCATAACTGCGCGCTGCCACAGCCTGCGCCCGCACGGCCTCAAGCGGCCAGGCCGGCGGTATTTCCCGGGGAACAACACCATATAAATAGTCTTCCAGCGGCAGGATATTGATAACAGTCAGGCCTTGCTCCTGTCGGCGGATTTCAACAATACCACGATAGCGTTTGCCGTTGACGAGCAGGAACCGGCCCTGCCGGTTGCTCTTGCCTGCTTCGTTCACTTCTGCTCCGCTTGCTGCGGAAAAAGCCAGACGGACGGCAGCCCCTGGCACCGTCGCTCCATTTACCGTCAGACGCCCTCCCGCAACAGCAATCGTCAGTTTTTCCCCCGCCCGATAGGCTTTCTGCCCGCCGCTGCGATTGTCAGTCAACAGATAGAACGACGCGTCCGCAGCCACCGTCACGCTCGACTGGCCAGTCAGCAGTCCTACCCGGATCAGGGGTTCTTCGTTCGCCGGCTTGGCCCAAACACTGCCGCAGGCGAACAGAAGGATGAATAAGCTAATCCCAATGATACGAAACCGCATGCACACTCTCCTAATACTGCACCACTCTTGAACCTGCAAGATAATAGTGAGGCATTTTTTATCAGACAAAGCAGCTTGTCCTGTCTAGCTTGCACAGGAAATGATGATGTGGCAATTTTGCCCGCCCTGGCGGATCGGTTGCATACCGTCGTATGCAAGGGATGCAGCACTAGCGGCGAAATAGCAGATTCAGCAAAATCGTCAGCACAATGCTGAGTAAAACAGACGTAGCCACTGGAAAATAAAAGCTGAAATTGCCGCTATGCCAATGAAAATCCCCCGGCAGCCGTCCAATCGGCAGATATTTGCCGCCGAAGTGAATAAAAGCGCCGACAACCAGTAACGCTCCGCCTGCCAGCATAAGCAACTTGCCGATTGGAAACGAGCCCACTGATCTAGCCTCCCTGCTTTTTAGGCTTCCAGTAGCGGTCGCGCTCGCTAAAAATACAACCACAGTAGGGCTGCCGGTATAACTCCATTTCAATACTTCCGGCCACGCCCTGTTGCCAGCCTTGACGAAAATCCTGATAAAAAAAAGCGATGCCGCATTCAGCCGCAGCCGCTTCCGCCGCCTGCCGGATCAGCTCATGTTTTTGATAGGGACTGACTAAAAGGGTTGTGGTAAAGGCGTCAAAGCCACCTGCCTTTGCCGTGCGCGCAGCCTCATACAGGCGAAGCCGGTAGCAGGCGGCGCAGCGGCTGTCCGGCGCGTTTAAGGCACGGCTTAGAAAATCCTCCAGTGTATAATCATCCTTTACCAGCAGCGTCAAATCGACGCGGCGGGCAAACTCGGCAGCCGTATCCAGCCGACGGCGGAATTCCTTGTAGGGATGAATATTGGGATTATAAAACCATCCTGTCAGCTGATGCCCCTGTTCACGCAGGCAGGCAACCGGATAAACCGAACAGGGACCGCAGCACATATGCAGAAAAATATTCACCTTTTCATGCTTCCTTTCACCAAAGCGAGTCCTGCTTATCGGCTGAAGCCTGCGCCGGACAGGCAATTCCCAGGTGCGCATACGCGGCTCTGGTCGCAACGCGGCCGCGCGGCGTACGCTGTAAAAAGCCCAGTTGCAGTAAATAAGGCTCATAAACGTCCTCAATGGTTTCCGTTTCTTCACTGATAGACGCCGCCAGCGTATCCAGCCCGACCGGTCCGCCGCTGAATTTGCTGATTATCGTTGACAACAGACGCTGATCGGTTTTATCCAGGCCGCAGGCGTCAACCTCCAGCCGCGCCAGCGCTGTCTGGGCAAGCTCCCTGGTAATGCAGCCGGAACCGGTCACCTGGGCAAAGTCCCGCACCCGTTTCAACAGACGGTTGGCAATACGGGGCGTTCCGCGGGAACGCCGTGCAATTTCTTCAGCACCGGCAGGCTCGATCGGAACATTTAATATATCGGCAGCCCGGCTGACAATAAACACCAATTCTTCGGTACGGTAAAACTCCAGCCGGCAGATAACGCCAAACCGGTCCCGCAGTGGAGCTGTCAATGCCCCGGCTCTGGTCGTCGCTCCCACCAGGGTAAACCGGGGCAGGTCAAGACGTATCGAGCGGGCACTCGGGCCCTTGCCGATCATAATATCGAGCGCATAGTCCTCCATCGCTGAGTAGAGAATTTCCTCCACTGTTCGCGACAAGCGGTGAATTTCGTCAATAAATAATACATCACGATCACTAAGATTGGTCAGAATAGCCGCCAAATCGCCTGACCGCTCAATTGCCGGCCCCGACGTTACCCGGAGATTCACGCCCAGCTCATTGGCAACAATTCCGGCCAGTGTTGTTTTTCCCAGGCCCGGCGGCCCGTAAAGCAGCACATGGTCAAGCGCCTCACTTCGCGACAGCGCCGCCTGTACAAAGATTGACAAATTATCTTTTACCTGCTCCTGACCAATATATTCCTGCAGGCGGCGGGGACGCAGGCTGTATTGCCAGGAATCGGCATCCTGCTCACCACTCTCAATAATCCGTTCTTGTTCCATCATGTCCTCCCAGCAAACTCCCTCAGAGCAAGCTTAATAACGGTTTCCACATCGGCCGCGTCGGCAAACTTGCGTAACACAGGCTGTATTTCCTGCTGCGTGTAGCCAAGGGCCAACAGCGCCTGCAGCGCCTGGGCCTGTACGGAGCCGCCGTCAACGGCGGAGACGGACACCGTTCCCGGACCGGTGTCATCCGCCGTGCCGATTTTATCTTTCAATTCCAGCACAAGCCGTTCGGCGGTCTTCTTGCCGATACCGGGGATTTTGGTTAAATAGCCAAGATTTTTTTGGCTGACCGCCATAGCAAAATCAGCCGGACTGCTCGCTGACAGAATGCCAACCGCCACCTTTGGCCCTATACCGCTGACCGCGGTCAGCAATACAAACAAATCATATTCCTGCTGGCTGCCAAAGCCATAGAGCAGAAGCGCGTCTTCACGCACATTCAGATAAGTGAACAGCGTGGCCTCTGTTCCTTTCGACAGCTTTTGCCAAGTCGATTGCGGCACAAATACCCGGTAACCGACACCATTGACATCAATAAAACAGCTGTCGGCAAAAAGCTGCGAAACTTTGCCGCGGACATAACCGATCATCGCCTACACTCCCAAATCCTGCCGATCTTATAGGTATGTAAACTGCAAATTGCCACGGCCAATGCGTCAGCGACATCATCTGGATGCGGCTTAGCCGGCAGATGCAGCAGCTTCTCCGTCATATAGATAATCTGTTCTTTTGTTGCCTTGCCATAACCGGCGACAGACTGCTTCACTTCCAGTGGCGTATACTCCGCAAGCGCCACGCCATTCTGCGCCGCTGCCAGCAGGATAACGCCCCGCGCCTGACTCACGGTCATCGCGGTTGTTACGTTGCGGTTGAAAAACAGCTTTTCAACACCGACAATATCCGGCTTATACTGTTTTATTACCGCATCAACCCCCTGGAACACTGTGTTAAGACGCTTTTCAACCGGCTCGCCTGCCCGCGTTTCAATCGCGCCGTAAGCCAACGCCTTGAGAGAGCTGCCTTCCGACCGAACAAGTCCGTAGCCGCAAATAGCGGTCCCCGGGTCAATCCCCAACGCCAGCATAATAAACCTCCCCCGTTATTCACGTTTAATTCGACAGTTGACGCAGCGATTCCTCCATAAAAGGGACCTGGCACTCGCGCCAGGTCCCTTAACCATTCATTTGCGGCTCCCCGGGCGGAGGTATCCCCTGCCGGGTGGGTTCTGCTTGCTACTGTGACTGCATGCCTTCAAGCGTTCGCAGCAATTCTTCTTTGCTGTTCACGATAATGCCCTTTTCCAGTTCAGCAATATCTTCCGCCATCAGATGCTTAGTCGCAATTGTCGTGACTTCCTTTACCACCGGCTTTAAGCCGGGCCTGCCGTAAAATACGGTTACATAACCGTCCTTGACGCCAATATACATGCCATTGGCATGCTCGCGGCAGAAATTATCAATGTCCAGTGTCATTCTGACCTCGGCAGCGTCAAAGTACTCAATATTCCAGTTTGGATAGGCGGCCTGCAATTGCTCAAGCGTCATGCCGACATAGCTCTCGGGCGGTCTGGAGCGGACTGTTTCCTCATCGCCGCATTGTTTGTACACCATCTTCTGGTTAAGCATGGTGTCGGCGGTAAGCTTTAGCTTCGCATCGTGCTGTACCTGCTCGCTCTGCGGCTGAAGCCGGTAATCAACCCATGGCGGGCTTTCCCTAAAATAGGCATAGCCGAAATACCCGGACAGGGTGGCAAGACAAAACAGAATTCCAGCCAGCCATCTATGACGGACGCTCATCCTCGAAAACAGCAAGAGATCACTCCCCTTGTAAGGTTTGCAATCAGTATTGCCATTTTTCTGCAATATTATACCAAAATTCAGTTATCAAGACAGCCGGCAAGCATGCTTGCCGGCTGCAGATCAATCCTCGTCCTCTTCGTCAGGCAGGTCTGCGTTCGTATATACTTCCTGGACATCATCATGCTCTTCCAGTGCCTCAAGCAACCGGGTTACTTTCGCCGCGTCTTCGTCGCTCAAGCTGACCGTGGTTTGCGGCACCATTGACAGCTGCGCCGAGGCCACGGTAATTTTCGCGGTGTCCAGAGCCTGCTGCACCGCTTCAAACTGGCCGGGGTCGGTCAAGATCTCGTAGACATCGCCATCGGCGGAAAAATCATCCGCGCCGGCGTCAAGCGCCAGCAGCATCAATGCTTCTTCATCAACACCGTCTTTTTCGACACCAATAACACCTTTTTGATTAAACATCCAGGAAACGCAGCCGCTCTCGCCTAAATTGCCATTATTCTTTGAGAACAGATGCCGGATATCGGCAGCGGTTCGGTTGCGGTTATCGGTCAGGATATCCAGCATGATGGCGACGCCGGCAGGGCCATAGCCTTCATACATGAACTCTTCATAATTGCTGCCTTCCAATGAGCCTTGACCTTTTTGAATCGCCCGTTGGATATTTTCCTTGGGAATATTATTTTCCCTGGCTTTTTGCAAAGCCAGCTTTAACCGCATGTTGCCGGCGGGATCAGCACCGCCGTTTTTTACGGCAATTGTAATTTCACGACTGATTTTCGTCGTAATTTTACCGCGCAGAGCATCCATTCTGCCCTTTTTATGTTTAATATTAGCCCATTTCGAATGTCCTGACATTGTATTTCCCCTCTCAGCCGTGGTAATTCGCCAATAATTGTAACACAAACCGGCGAATTAAGCAAAATACTTCTCGACAGGCCAGGTCCATGACTTGCGAAAAATCAGCTGTGGTGCCAGTGGCCGCCTTTCTCAATAGCGGCAATTGCCTGCTGATTTTCGGGAGCCGTGCTCACGCTTGCCGCATTCATTTGCCCTTCCAGCATCTTCGCTGTGATCCGGGCATCATTCAAGGCCGCCGGCCCGCCCACACAGCCGCCGATACAGGCCATTCCCTCAAAGAAATTAGCGTCGAGGCTGCCTTTGCTCATCTGCAAAAGCATTTGCTTGCAATTACCCAGGCCTTCCGCTCGCTGCGGCTTCAAAACCGCATCCGGCGCCAGTGCGGCTGCCGTATCAATTACCGACTGCATAACGCCGCCGGCGCGGGCAAATGAGTGTCCGTGGCGTGAGGCCGCTGTCGCGTAGTCACGATCAGGCAGTTCCGTTACATTAATCCCCGCGCCGACGAACATCGCCGCCAGTTCTTCAAATGTCAGAACAAAATCAACACAGTCGGGATTGTTACTGCCCTCAAGCTTTTTGGCAATGCAGGGACCAACGAAAACCACGATGGCTTCGCTATCCTCTTCCTTAATCATTCTGGCGGTGGCAATCATTGGTGAAACAGTTGACGAAACATGCGCCACACATTGCGGCAAGTGGTTCTTCACCATTTGTACATAAGCCGGACAGCAGGAGGTGGTCATATAGGTCCGCTCGGCCGGAACCGAAGCGGCAAACTCTTTTGTTTCCTCCAATGTAACGATGTCGGCCCCAAACGCCACTTCCCGCAAGGCATGGAAGCCGAATTGCTTCAGGGCTGCTTCGACTTGGCCGATTTTTACTTTTACGCCAAACTGGCTGACTACGGCCGGTGCGGCAATGGCATAAACCCTTTTCCCGGCTTTAATTGCCCGGATAATCTGTACAATATAGGAGCGGTCGCTGATCGCGCCGAACGGACAGGCAATTTTACAGGCACCGCACTGCGCACATTTGCTGTAATCAATCGTGGCCCGGCGGTCGGCGGCAGCGGTAATCGCATTCAAATCGCAGGCCCGTTCACAGGGCCGGCTGATTTCGATAATCGCGCCATAAGGACACGACTTTTTGCACATGCCGCATTCCACACAGGTTGTTTTATCAATATACGCCCGGTTGCCCGCCACAGTAATAGCCTTGCGCGGACAACTTGCTATACAGCGATGCGCCAGACAGTTGCGGCAGGCGTCGGTTACCATGAACTTATCGATCGGGCAGCGGTCACACGCTTCCGGCAACACTTGAATAACAGCGGCGTCGGTCGCCTCTCCCGCTAAAGCGTTGGCAGCCGCCTGCTGAATGTCGGTGCCGATCGGCTGACTAAGCGCCATATTAATCCGGTCCTTTAACACCGCCCGTTCTTTATGGATGCAACAGCGGTAGCGCGGTCCGTCTTCCGTAACCACAGTTGTCAGAATATCTTCAATATGGTCGGCCAGCTGTTCGTGCAGAGCCAGCCGTGATACCTCCGCCAGCACCTTTCTTTGCAATTTAACTACTTCTGTAACCTGAGCCATCTATTCTCCTCCTTGAACAACCTCATAAATTGTCGTCAATAACCTGCAGCAACCGCTCTGGCGTCATGTTACTCAGCACAACGCCTTTCACCCGCACATTGGGGCCATAGCCGCAGGCCTTCAGACAGGTAATTCCCCGTAAATCAATTTTCGCCCGCTTCTCCTGCGGCAATGTTTCCAACGCATCAATTAAGTCCTGCGAGCCCAAAAGGTAGCAAGACGTCCCGGCGCAAATCTCCACAACCAATTTCTCCATATTTATCCTCCTCTCGCCTATAACCATTCAATTTCTATTTGTTTTCCCCGTTCCGCAAGCGCCTGCTTCAGTTTATCCAGAACTTGGGCTTTCAGGTTAATCCCTAATGGAAAGTTAGGGTTTTGGTGAGCCGGATTGACAGCGGTTCCTGCAAAAATGAAAATCTTATCCGCATGCAGCAGCTGCCGCGCCAACAAGGTTGCGCCATCCTGATAGGTAGGATTATGCAATCGCTGTGAATGCTGGATACGGTCAACTGCCGCATTCAATGTTAACACACCTTCTGTAACCAAATCAATCCCCTTTAAACGTCCTGTCGGCGGGATCTCAGGATCATAATAAGAGAGATCGACATGCAGCGGCTGGCGTATCAGACGACTGACAATATTGGCTGTTGTGCCTCCTGCAACAATTTTTACGCCGGGTTGGCTTAAAAAGCGCTTAACCACAGCTTCATCGTGAGCCGGCTCCGCCGGCGGGCCGGTAAGCAGAGTCAGATAGCGCGGCCGCCGCAACCTAACGGCAACTACACTGGAATCATCGCCCGGACGGCTTAGGTAATAGCCTTCGCAGCAATTAATTACCCGCCTGACAACTACGTCAGCATCCCACCCCGCCTCGTACTCACTCTCCAGATAGCGGGCAATGCCCTGCCAATTCCAGCCAAGCTTAAGCAAACCGCCAATACCGGCATGGATGACCCCGTCACTGACACAGACAACGATATCATCTTCCTGCAGCAGCAATTGACCGATATGCGTCAGCTTGCCGGCAATGCTTTTCTCGTGCGTGGGAAAGGAGACAACCTTGCCGCCTCTGATAACAAACGCCTGCGGACAGTCGAATTCAACAATTGTAGCCAACCCGGAAGCATCGATTTGTAAGATCTGAAAGGTAGAGTAGGCAATCTTGCGCTGGCGGCAAACCGGCAGCGTTTCAGCGATAGTTGCCAGCACCTCATCCAGAGGAATCCGCCGCTGCAGCATGGAGCTGGCAATCTTGGTGGTTAAAGTCGCCAGAATATTCGCTTTTACACCGCTGCCCAATCCATCGGACAAAACAACAATTGTTGAATCCGGCGTCCTGACAAGTTCAATTTTATCGCCGCATAATTCCTCGCCGACTTTCGACAGCTGTGCTAACCCGACTTCCGCATGCAGCTCTTCCATCAGCGGCCCTCCTGCTCACGCATAACAGCAATTAATTCCAGCAAGGTCGACTTGGTTTCGGCCGTTGTCTCCCCCAGCAAACCGGCAATTTCCTGGGCGACATGCATTTGCTTGTTAATAATCTCCTTAGCCTTATCAATAGTTTCCAGTTTCATTTTTTCCAACTCCCGCTGTCGCCGCTCCTGTTCGGTCATATCGGAAAAAATCAAAAATGCCAGCCGATGTTCCGGCACCGGTACAATCATTTTTTCCGCAGCCAGCGCGATCTCGGGAAATTCCACTCTTTGCCCAGCTACCTTGCGGCATTCCCGTATAGCCAGCAAGACATCGGAACAGTCCATCACCTGCGCCAGACTCGCCCCTTTCACCAGCTCCTGCCGCCGGCTGAACATCATCGCGGCGGCGGGATTAAACTCTTGAATAATCAAATTCTCATCAATGACAATGATTGCGTTTAACGAATTATCTACAATAATATTAGCAAACGATTCGGCCTTGCTGCGCATATAAGGAACGCAGGTCTCCACCTCGGTCAGTCCCTGAAATATAGCGACAGCGTTATCGCGGCATGAATCATAGCCGCAGGCACCGCAATTTTTTTCATCTGCCGGGCTGTATTTCCCGGTCAGCCGCAGGATTTCCCGCACCTCCTGCTCAGTGGGCATGGAACGGGCAACCAGCGGCACAGGAGTATGCTCACAGGTGAAGGAAACTGGCGGCACCGGATTGGGAGCCATTTTGCCGACAGCGGCGTAGCGGGTGACCAGGCGTCTCTTCGCGGGCAGCGACTGGCTGGAACAGCCGGCCGGCCCGTTAATACAGCCGCCGATACAAGCCAACGCCTCAATAAAGCGCGGCTGGATCTCGCCTTTTGCCAAACTGTCAAACACCAGCATACATTGCCGCAGGCCATCAACCGAAATTAATTCCCAGTCTGTTTCCGCTTTATTGAAAGCCGCCTGCAGAATGCCGCCCGCCACAGGAAATAAGCGGGCGCCCGAAAACGCAGTCTGGCTGAGTGAGCCAGACAGATCTGCCGGCGGCTGATCTGCCGCCAGCATCGTCTGAAGCTGCTGAAAGGTGATCGCAGCGTCAATCGCGGCGGCATTGGCCTGGGCTTCAGCTATTTTGGCAATACAGGGACCGGCAAAAACCACAAAGCAATCCGGCCCAAAGCGCTGCTTAAGCAGCCGGCCGTGGGCCAGCATCGGTGAAACAACAGGCGCTAGATTGGCGACAAGCGAGGGATAATAGCGGGTGATCAAATTGACAATTGCCGGACAACAGGCCGATATAACCGGCTTTGACGCTTCTGCCGTACAGGTCCGGTAAAACTCAGCCACCACTTCCGCGCCAACCGCGGTCTCTTCAATGCTGTCAAAACCAAGGTTTTTAATCATCGCCATCAGCTTCTCCGGAACAATGCCGGGAAACGAGGCGACAAAAGAGGGCGCCAGGCTCAGAACAACCTGACGCTTAACTGCCAGCGCCTCCCGGACAATATCGGTCTGATCAATAACCTGCTTAGCCTTTTGAGGGCACTCAACTACGCATTTGCCGCACAGCACGCATTTGTCATCCACCAGCTGCGCGTGCCCTCTGGTAATGGCAATTGCCTTGACCGGACAAGCGCGAACGCAGCGATGACAATCCTTGCAGTTTACTTTTTGCGTACTGATTGTTCTCATGCCGTCACCGTCCTAACACGCTAAGCACCTTATCGGCAAAAATGGCCTGCACTTTTGCTTTTGATACCTGCGTTATGATCTCATCATTAATTTTTACCACAACGCCCTCCGTACAGCGGCCTTGGCAGAAGTTACCTTCAATATCAACAAGCCCCTGTAACTGATGTTTTTCCACTAGCGCCATAAACGCATTTAGCACGCCGTGGGCTCCGCTCAAATGACAGGCGCTGCCGATGCATATCGATATCTTTACCATGAGGCCACCTCCACCGCGTTGTGAAATTATTCACTTTTTATTCTTCTACCTCATTCTAACGTATCGCCAAGGGACTGGCAACCCCTAGTTCTCCACCGCTGTCAATATAGCGGCTTTTTTTGCTACGACTTAACTGTACCTCTCCGCTGTGGAACCGGAAAACGGTCACGCCGGCAGTGCAGGGGCACAAACGATTGTAAACACTACAACCACCCGCTGCAAAAGGCAGACGCAGCGTCACCTTAGGGGTCCCTCCGCAGCCCCCGGTCGGGTTTTGCGGGGAATGAAGAGCGGTGCAAACAGGAAAAAGACCTACTGAAAACCAGTAGGTCTTTAA
>UQPB01000009.1 GCA_900542835.1 uncultured Pelosinus sp.
GTTTGCCTGCAGACTGCCGGTCGTAGCTTCCAGCGTGACGCTGTTCGCCGCTGTCGCATTCTGCACGTCCAGGTCACCGGTCTGTGCTGTCAGATCAATGTCGCCGCCCGCATTCAATATTTCAGCCGTCAGGCTGCCGCCGGCTGTGGCGTGAATAGCCGCACCCGCAGTCAGCGTGTCCGCCGTCAGGTCAGTGACGGCCGCGGCGGTAATGCCGCCGGTCGTGGCAGTGACGCCAGTTGCTTGCAGGCTGCCGTCTGTGGCTTCCAGCATAACGCTGTTCGCCGCTGTCGCCTGCCGCACAGCCAGGTCGTGGCTGGCTTTCAACGCAATATCACCGGTATGACTGGTGATGTCAGTCACGGTCAGCTTATCACCGCTGTGGCGGAGGTTGATGTCCTGCTGCGCCTCGGCGGACAGAGTTCCTTCCCGCTCAAGGGCGACGTGCAGGGTTTTGCCAGCCGCACCGATAGCGTTACCGGCCTTGAGCTGCAGGTTTTTGCTCTTGATATTGAGTTCGTCCTCTGCATTGTCATCAGAGGAGACAATACTGCCATCCGCACGCAGGCTGACCTCACCGCGCGAGTAGATGGTATCGACCTTCATATCGCCGTTGGTATCGTCCTGCGTCAGGTGAATATCTCCCTCCGCCCGGGCGGTGAGTGTGCCGCTTTGGCCGAGATTGAGCGGTGTGCTTGCTGTACCAATGCCGCCGTTAGCAGACTCAAGAATGATATTGCTGCCGATAATGACATGGCGGTTACCGGTTAAGTCGTCAGCCGTGTCAATCGCATCGGCGGTTTTCAGGCGAACATCGCCTGTGGCCCTGATATAGTTCAGGTTGACGCCACTTTCGGAGCCAAGGTAAGCAAAGCCGTCGCGGGCATCAGCAGTCAGATAGCCGCTGGCTTCCACATTAACCGCTTTGCGCTGGGTGACAGAAATGATCTTATTGGCGTCATCCACAGTCAGGTCGGCGCGTTCAGCGGCCGCCAGAGCCACTTTTTCGGCAGCGGTCAGTTGATCAGGCGTTTTGGTCACATCAATGTCGATTTTATCCAGATTGGAGCCGATGCCTTTGCCGGCGTCCAGCGTGATGTTTTTGCCTTTTACGTTAGGGGCTTTAACGATGGGGTTGGTATCGGTCAATTCTTTCAGCGCGCCCGGGGATAAGGAGATCGCCAGCTCTCTGTCAGTCCAGGAGGAGCCTTTGAGGATACTATCCTTCTCTGCATCACTGATCACATACCGGAAGCCGGCATCATACGCGCCGCCGCTCCAGGCATCGACGCCCTGCTCCCTGAGATCCTGGTATCTCGCCACCCGCTCAGCCGCGAAGCCGGCAGTATCAATTCCCTGGCTGGACAAAGCAGCCTCTTCGCCGTCGGCAAATACATAGCGGCCATCGGCGATGCGCTCCGCCAGCTGCCAGTAGGTGTGGTAATCGGTTGTTTTGCTGTTGACAAAGTTTTCGGCTTCCCGAGCCTGCTTCTGCTCGGTTGCCGCTTCGCCGGCCCGCAGCTGCAGCGAATCCCAATAGCTGGTCAATTCATCCCAGGTACGCTCATCGATCTGCTCGTCAGTGTTGTTGTCAATCATCTGTCCCGGCGTTTTCAGCGCAACATCGCCGGTACGTGATTCGACGGTGTCGATCAGCAAATCGCCGGCTGTGTTTTTATCCCAAGACGTATTCTCTATATTGATATCATCAAGAGCCACCGCTTTAAGGCCATAGGCTGAGTTCAGGTATTCGTCCGTGCGGCCGGTCTTGACGACCAGCGGCTTAGCGCCTGTGCCGATGCCGCCGTTATTGCTGGTCAGCTCGATCCGCTGGCCGCGCACGTCGGAGACTGAGGCATTGACGATATTGCCGTCGGCGGTCAGCCGCAGCGTGCCGTTATCGGCTGTTACCGCGCCCAACTTCAGATCACCCAGCACCTGGCTAATGTTGACGCTGCCGCTTGCCGCCGAGGCGATCAACGTATCGCCGATAATGGCCCGGACAGCCTGGTCCGGCGTGCCGATATTACCGCCCGCGCTGAGCTGCAAGCTGCCGGTGGTGATAAGGTAGGTGTCGTTCGCCTGCCGCAGATCCTTGTCCGTACTGAGGCTGGTAACGCCTTCCTTGTTGGTGATCGCCCCATTCAGCCATACATTGCTGTTGTTGCCGCTGATATTGATGCTGCCTTCGTTGTGTCCGAAAAATTCAATGCCGATCGGGTTGGAGGCGTTGACCGAATAGGTGGTGATGTCCTTCTTGGGTGTGGTGATCGAGTAATCCTGATAGTAAGTGCCGGCAATGCCCAGCGTATACCAATAGCGTTCCGTCCATTCGCGGATTTTATTGTAAACATCTACGCCGGTGTCAACGGTTCGCGTGTCTTGGGCGTAGTAACCGCCGCTACCGGCGAACGGCCTGCCGCTGCTGAGATAAATGCCGTTCTCCAGAGGCCGTTCCACGCCGTAGTTGGTATAAGTGGGACTGCCCTTGGGCGCGGTGCCCGAATCGTAGGTGTAACCGAATACATCCTCGGACTCATAATGATAGTAGGTCGTTTTGGAATAGTCCTTGCCGGTCGTCCAGTTATAATAGAGATTGCCCTTCGGGTTGTAAACGAAGCTGTCCCGGTCGTTATCAGCATCGACCATGTTTTGGGTTGACACCTGGGTCTGCAGATTGGTTTCGGTTTTTGTAACGACACCCCGGTCGCTTTTATAGACCGTCTGCACTCCCTTAGCAGTATCGGTGATATCAATGACGCCGGCGCTGCCATCGCCCGTATCCAGGTTCTGCAGGACAATATCCTTGCCGGAGTTGTTGGTGATACTGATCGTGCCATAGCCGTCCAGCGCCCGGACTTTACCCGTGCCCGTACCGGCTTCGTTATTGGCGGTATTGATGATTTGGCCGTGAAGCTGCACCAGACCGCCGTGAACCTCGACGCTGCCAACTTCAAAGCGGTCTTCAGCCGCGTCATACGTGACATAGCCTTTGTCGCCGATATTGCCGCTATAACCGGATTTGACGGTATAGTAGCGTTTGGTGGGATCGCTTTGATACTGAGTTTGGGCCTGCGCCAGCGATATGGAAGTGCCGTTATACGAAACGGTCATGGCGGAAGGATCGTCCAAAATCAGTGTCCAGTCGGCGATACCGCTCTGGATCAGGCCGTTGACATTAAGATAGCGGGCGCTGATAAAAATGTTGCCGTTGGCGGTGATGCCGCCCGGTTTTACGTCCTCAGGATTATTTCTGTCTTCATAGATTTCCTCCGGGTCGCCGCCGACGTGGGTGAAGCCGTCGACATAGGTTTGGACAAAATCGCCGTTGGCAGCTTCAATATCAACGGTGCCGGCATTAATCGAGCCGTTGGCGTAGATGCTGCCGACAGCGCTTTTCACCGTAACCGTTCCGTTTTTATTCGATATGACGCTATTCTGGGCCAACGTGATGTCCGGGGCGATATTGATGGGCACATTCACGCCGTTGAAGGGCCTTTTATTTTGGCTGTCATTCGGGTTAAAGGTACTTTTCACGGTAATAACCGGGTTGGCCGAATTGCTCTTGGTGGTAATCTGGCTGAAAGCAGCTCCCACTTTATCACTGTTCAGGGCATTTATGCCGGTATTGTCCTTAACCGAGGCGCCATTAAAGTAGATGGAGCCGCCATCACGGACAATGAGATCCTGCACTGTCAGAAAGGCCGGGCTATCATTGGTAATTTCGATTTTAGCGTCACCGGGCGCGTTCAGTTCGCCCGTACCGGTCAGTTTGTCGGCGCTGACCCGGATATCGCCCAGCCGGGCCGTTACCGGCTTCACCGTGATATAGTCGGCGGTCGGACCGGTGGGAGGAGTTTTGGACAGCGCGTTGGCGGCGCCGGGATTGGTATCGGTAAGGTCAATGCTGGCCTGCCATATGGCAATTGCATCGGTGAAAAAACCCTTCTGCGTTTCCAGCTCCGTCTTTATCGCATCCTGATCACCGTAAACGATGTCGGCGCAAACGGCAAAATCGCTGAGGGAAGCAGCATCGCTATATTGCGTCTTCAAATCGGCGTAAACATCACCAGCCGGCAGCCCGTTCACCGCAGCGTCGGTCTGTCCCTGAACAGGCACATACGCATCATAGGCCGCCACATAGGCTGCGTAACGGTCACGAGTGGCCTCAGTGTATGTCACGGTGTTATCCTTTGCCGCCCGGTAAGCCGCAATGCCGCCAGTCAAGATTTCCCCTTCCGGGATGGCTGCCAACGCTGTGTCGCGTTGCGTCAGTTTGCCGGCCTCCTCTGTTGCTTTATCCCTAATCGTCTCCACCGTGCCTACTAGTACTGCCTGATCGCTATACAGTCCTTCAATCTCCGTCTTCTGGCCGCCCAGAGCGGTTACATTGGCTTTAGCCGCCTCGTACGGGCTAAGTGCATTGGCGCCGGCGCTGGTGCCGGGAACGAATACGCTGCCCTGCCAGGCGGCCAGGCCCATGGATACCATCTTGTTCTGCAAGAAGGTAATTTCCGCCTGATAGGCTTCAACCGCGTTGGTATCGCCGGCATAGGCGGCCTTCAGCTTATACAGTTCATTCAGCCGGTCGGTCATGGCTTCCGCGATAACCTTATTGGTGATGGTATGTGTCACACCGTTGCCGGCAACTGTGGCCGGATCCAGTACCCAGACCCATTTACCGTCCTGTTGTTGTTTATATTCGCCGCCGAAGTTCAGCGTTTTCACCCGGTCCAGGCCGGTTTCCACTCTGCCGTTGATGGCAACCTTGCCTTCGCCGACAACGGACTTGGAGCCTCCCCTGATATCCAGATTGATTGGCTCCCCGTCAAATAATTCGCTGATGGCGCTGCCGATTTCGGCCAGCGCTTCGCGGTAGAGGTCTTTGCCCACGCCGGTATAGCTGGCATTCATGGCCCCTTTGTCGGCGATGAGGTCAATGTCGTTGGCGCTGCCGGCATAGCCGGCAATGGTCAGCGTGCTGTTGCTGACAATATCCGCTTTCGGATCAGGCTTGCTGTTGATGGGAACGAGCGTCTTATTCCAGAGGTTGACGACGGCATTGGCTGCTGCCGCACCGGCCTTGCCTGTGGTGTCGCGGCCGGCGGCCAGGAAGATATCCTGATCGGCGGTCAATTTGGCTCCCGCGCTTACTTTGACGTTGTTCTCGCCGTTAAACAGGCTGTGGGCGGTGCCGGCCGGCGCACCGGCCAGGCCATAGGCATCGGCCGCCACACGGTTGTCAAGGTCGGCGGAATTCTTAGTTCCGGCCTTGATCGCGCCGGTATCGCTGGTAACGGCAGCACCGCCGGCAAACTCAACATTCGCCTTGCCGTTCGCGTTGACACGGCTGTCGACATCAGCCAGGGCGATCGCGCCGCCGGTATTGATTTTTGCTTTTTCCCGCACGGTAACCGCGGTTTCGGCATCAGCGGCAAAGTCGCCGCGTGTGCCCTTCTGCCCGGCGGTAATTTTGGCGTTATCACCGACCTTGACGCCGGCCTGCTGGTTGACGTTGATGTCAATATCAACAGCCGCGCCGCTGGCCACGCCGCCGCCGGCGGCCTTGATATTCCAGTCCGCCTTGTCGCCGCTGCCGGTACCCTGCCAATCCTTGATGGCTGTGCTGGCGGCTTTCAGGCTGGTATCGCCCTGGGTACTGACGATTGCGCCCTGCCCAATATTTGTATTGACGGTGGTGTCAATGGTATGGTCGACGCGTATGCCGCTAGCGCCCAGCACCGAAGCGCTGGTGCTGTCGGCGGCCGCGTTGAAACGGGTCGTATGGGATGCGTTGATCGCCAGTGTATTGGCATTCAATTTGGCGCCGCTCGCAAGCGCGGCCTGGGTGGAACCGTTGGCGACGGTTTTGACTACCGCAGCGGCGCCGGACATGACACCGCCGCTGCCGGCTGTGGCATCGGCAAAGTTATCGTCGGTACCGGTCGCTTTGATACCGACACTGTCGGCAGTCAGGTTGCCGCTTGCAGCAGCTGTTGTGCTGGTTTCGGACTTGGCTTCCGCGACACTGGTGCCGGCTGCGTAGTAACCGACGGCAGCCGCGCTAGCGGTTGCTTTTTGTTTTGTCTCGGCACCGGCTTCAATGTCAGCCTTGCCGCTGACCGTCGCCGTGCCATTATCGCCGATATAGCTGTTGACCTGCGCTCCGCTGTCCGCAATCGCAACGGTTGCGTTGACACCGATTAAGCCGCCGCCGGCAGCGATGGCCTTGGCATCGCTGTCCACGGTCTGCCGCGCCTTGACCAGCAGATCGCCGCCCACGTTCAACACAGTGTCTGCGCCGATGCCGGCTGTCAGCTTCGATGTGTTGACTGCCTTAGCGACCGACGCGCCAACAGCCAGCCCGCCGACACTGAGGCCGCTCGCGTCAGCGTCGGCAGTGCCGGCGCCGGTTGCCTGTACGATCAGCTTGCCGGCAGTGTTGATCTGTGCGCCATTGTCAATAAATGCCTTGCTGTCCGGGTTGACCGCAGCGGTAGCCATCGCACCGGCTCCGGCGCCCGCGCCCGCAGCGCCGGCGATGGCGTTGGCTTTCGCCTTAGCCGTATTGTCTGCGGTAATTTGCAGCGAACTCACCGCTGCGGGTTGCCCGATTTTGCTGTTTTTTCCGGTATAGGCCTGATTGGCGCCGGTAATTTCCGCGGCAGCCACCGAAGCACCCGCGCCGACAAAGCCGCCGGCCAGGACAATCGCTTCGGCATTAACATCACCATCATAGTCGGATGTGATTGTCACCGCTCCGCCCTCAAGGCTGGCATTGTCGCCAAGATACGCGTCGGTGCCGCTCGCGTCTGTAACCAGCGCAACCGTAGCGCCCAAGCCCGCAAAGCCGGCGGTGCCGCCCTGGGCTTTGGCGGCAGCGGTATTCCGGGTAGTCGCGGCCACGTTGACCGCACTATTGCCGGTGCTGATTACGCTAGAACCGGTGCCGATATATGCCTGGGTTGATCCTTCCAGGTTGACATCAGCCACCGAAGCGCCCAGAGACAAGCCCTGACCTACCGCCAGATTGATCGCCTGAGCATTAATGGTGTTGGTGCTCGCCGCCTGGTAATCAATTCCCTTAGCGGTGAGCTTCGCCCCGCTGCCGGCCGATGCCAGTACGTCACTGTCATCGTTGACAATCGTCACCGCCGCCCCCAGCGCGCCAAACCCGCCGCCGGCGCCGGCAACCGAATCTGCCGTTGTATTTTGCTGCCACTTGGCCTGCACCGCCAGTTTGCCCTGTGCGGCAATCTCAGCCGTATCGCCGATCGTGGCGCTTGTGTCATTGTCCAGTGCCAGCACCGTCACCGCCGCTCCGACCGCGCCGGCGCCGCCGGCCACGCTGCCTGTCGCCGCTGTCAGTGTCAGCTTGTCACGGGCATTAAGCGCAACATCGCCGCCGGCCGTAATGTTCGCGCCCTCACGGATCGCCGCCGTTGTGCCGCTCGGCAGCGGCTGCTTGTTGACCGCGTCGGACACAGAGATTTTGCCGGTCTGCTGGCTGATTTTTTCACTGGCCCAGGCGGTAATTTTTTTCCCGTTTTCAGCTTCATATTCATAGCCGCCGATCATCTGCTCCAGTTGATCAGTTTTCGCCTTGCTGTCGATATCGCCCGCCGCGTCGCCATTGGTATGGAGATATTGCCTGTTTTCTTCAGTCAGCGCGCCGCCCACGCTCAGCACCGAGACACTGCCGGCCACGCCGACAACTCCGCCGCCGGCGCTGACGGTACCGGCTGTAATATCCTTGTCGGCCAGGGCGTTTAATGCCACATCCCGGCTGGCCGTCACTTCAGCAGCGTCGATATAGGCGGTGGTATTGCCCTGGATAATATTAACGTTAACACTGCCGGCTAAACCGCCAGCCCCTACGCCGGCGGAACCGGTTGCCGAGAACAGCTGCTTCTCGTTAACAGCGGCGACATGGACATCCTTGGCGTTCACCTTTGCATCGCTGCCAATATGGGTTGCCGTATTGGCGGTGACCAGATTTGCCGACACCGCGCCGGCCACGCCGACAAAGGCGCCGCCACCGGCTATCACCGCGTTCGCGATATTCTCCTTGCTGACCGCCTCGACCGCCAGGCCCTGGCTGTTCTTCCTGGTCTTGGTATCTGTGCCGGCATAGACGGACTGGTTAGCGCCCGGCGTGTTGCCCAACGCTTCCACTTCAGCCCGGTCGCCGACATATGCCTGAGTGTCTTTGTTAATCACAGCTACGTTGACAGAGCCGCCGACGCCGCCGCCGAGGATGGCAAAGCCCACTCCGCCGTCCATGACAGCCAGGCTGGTATCGTCGCGGGCGGCAATGCGCACATTGTTGCCTGCCTTGACGACAGCCTTGTCAACATCCTTGTCGGCATCCTCAATATACGCTTTGGTGGTATTATCGATAACATTCACCGATAGGGCGCCGGCGACACCGGCATTCAACCCGGCCGCGCCGGCCACTGCCACCGAGAAAATGCTCTCAGCCGCGTTGGCGGTGACCGCGATATCCTTTTGCGCCATCACCTTCGCCGCCCGGGCAATATAAGCTTCGGTATTCGCTGTCCGGACAGAGGTATCGTTGCCAAGACCGACGCCGGCATTACCGCCGACGGCTGCGGCGCCGGCAGTCGCCAGACGGTGGAAATCGCTGCCGGCGGCGACCAGCACCGACTGGCCGGTCTGGATGTCCGCGCCCCGGTCAATATACGCCCTGGTCGTGTTGTCAGTGACCACGGCGCTCACTGAACCCTGTACCCCGGCTGTACCGCCGCCGGCCGCGCCGACAGAACCGGAGCGGACAGTGTCGAGCGAAACGGCGCTGACAGCCACACCGCTGACAGCCTGTGTATCGGCCTTGACCGGCTGCATCGCCGCCACAACGGCGGCAAGCGCGTCAGCCTCGTCTTGGTCCAGGTTGTCGGTACCGGGGGTCGCAATTTCATTTTCTCCCGGCGTATAAGCGGTATCGGCGACGAATTGACCGTTGGCAGCCTGTACCGCCGCACCCTTGCCCTCCACCTGCACGGCGGCGTTTTTGCCGATATGCGCGTCAATAGTCTTATTGATAACACTGACCCCGGCCGCGCCGCCGACGCCGGCTGTGCCGCCGATTGCCACATTGCCTGCCAGCAGGTTGACGGTGGTTGCGTTTTGAGCGGAAATAGCCGCGTTGCCTGTGGCGCGCACAACGGCATTATCGCCGATATAGCCGCTGGTGGTATTGTTGATTACATATACGATTCCCGAGCCGGCTACTCCGGCCGTCCCGCCGCCGGCCGCGCTGGCTGCCGCGGCGGTAATGTTTTCGCTGGCGTTTGCCGCAACGACAACATCCTGCTTGGCGGTAATCGTGGTTTTATTACTGCTTGCTGAATCCTTCACAGAGGCTTCGGTATCCTTATCAATGACCTCCACGACCGCGCCGGCGCCCACGCCGGCTGTGCCGCCGAAGCTGACCGCGCCGCCGAAGCTGCCGATCACGGTATCGTCAGTGGCGCTAATGCTCACACTCTTGCCGACATCCAGATTTGCCCCCTGGTCAACAAACGCCTTGGTTGAGACCTGTATCGTCTCGACGACGGCCGAGCCGGCCACGCCGGCTGTGCCGCCGCCGGCGCCGCCGGCAGCGATGGTATTGAGAGTTTCGCTGGCAGCCGCCTTCACCACAACGTCCTGATCAGCTTGCACCGTGGTATTCTTACCAATCCAGGCCAGGGTATCGTTGCGCACATTGGTTGTGCCGGCGGCGGCGCCGACGCCGGCTGTGCCGCCCACCGCCAAGCTGGCGGCAATATTCAGGGTATTTACAGCATTTTTGGCATCGACCAACAGGCTGCCTGCCGTCTGAATTGCGGCAGCATCAGCCACTTGGGCGGAAACTGTATTTTTGGAAACAACCACTGTCGCCACACCGGATACGCCGGTATTGGCCGCGCCGCCACCCAGGCCAAAGGCGCCGATATCCTGCCGGGAGTCAGCGGTTACGCTGACTGAGCCTGATTCGGTGATTTCGCCGTCAAGGGTACTGGCGGTTTCCGATTCATTGATGATGTTTGTGCTGACCAGGCCGACGCCGGCATTGCCGGAGGACAGGGCCACACTGGTGACAAACGCTTTTGCCGTGGTATCACTTTGGCCGGCAATTTCGACGCCGCCGGTGGTCGCCACTTTCGTTCCGCTGCCAACCGACGCTGTGGTCTTATCCTGGAAGTAGTTGACGGCTGCGGCGCCGGTAACGGCAACATTGCTGCTGGCCGCGCCGGCAATGGCTTCGGTGTAGTAGTTGTTCTGCCCGAGAATGCTCTGCAGACTTTCGTCTGTGAGCGACGCCTTCAACGCAGCAAGGTCTTTGGTGTCGTATTCAAACGGAACTGTACCGGTTACTTTATGGTTCTCCGCCTTCACCTGGAGACTGTTGGCGCGAATATCGCCAGACTCGCCAACAGAAGCGGTATGCTCATTGTCGGAGAAAATCGTGGCTACCGACGCGCCGACACCGGCTGAACCGCCCTTGGCCGCGCTCCAGGCCTTGGCGGACAGCTTGCCGGTATTGTCGGCGGTAACGGCAATATCGCCAGCCTTGGCTGCGTCATTGTCAATACTGACATGATCGCCAAGAGACGCTTTGGTCACACTGTCCGTGTAGGCGACAGCCAATGCCCCGGCCACGCCAACCTTATCGCTGCCCGCTCCGGCCACGCCTTCGGCGGCCAGCTTCTTGACAAAATCATCCGCCATATTTTGCTTGGATTCCGCCTTAACGGCGACATCGCCGCCGGTTTTAACGGCAGTATACTCACCGATGGACGCAGTGGTCTCATTAAGAGCCACGCTGATGCCGACACCGACGCCGATGCCGGCCTTTGCCTTGGGATCAAGCGCCGCGCCGCTGCCGCGGGAGCTGAAATCGGATTGGTTGGACGCGGCAATATTGATACTGCCGGCGTTGATATTGCGCCTGGCCGCGGCCGAACCGCCGGTAATGCCGGCCTGTACGTCGTCATTGAGGACGGTTACGCCAACGGCGGCGGCAACATCAACCTTCTTGCCGCCATTTGTACCTTTCTGCTTATCGGCAGTGTCATTCAGCGCTTTCGAACTGGTATTTTTGGGGTTGGACGGCGCGGCCTCGCCGTCGCCCAGCGGCTTCGCGCCCTTGGCGCTGGCACTGGCTACCGCTTCATAGGAGCGGTCGGCGGCGGCTTTTATGCAGAGACTGCCGTTGGCCGCGATATCGCGGCTGATTGTCGCGGTGACAGCCGAGCTGCTGGTGATGACTGCCGCCGACGCGCCGACGCCGACACTGCCGGACTCGGTGTCGCCGGTTGCGGCAGCCTTATGGTCGCCGCTGCCGCTGCTCTCCACCTCGACTGAGGCTGCGCTCAACGCGCTTCCTTTGCCAATCATGGCCTGGGTGGTCTGGCTCAGTGTCGTCACCGCGCCAACAGCGTCGATGGCGACACCGCCCGCCGCGCCACCCTTGGCTTCGGCAGTCGTATCATGGTCGGCCACGGCAGTCACCTTAACGGCGCCGGCATCAATCAGACCGGCATTGTCATTGATACTTGCCCTGGTCGTATCGGAAATGACATTGATTGCCACCGACGCGCCGATGCCGGCGTCGCCGCCGCTGGCGCCTTTCTCTGCCGGCAGTGCCTTGGCTACGCTGACGCTGTTTTGCTCGGCACGCAGGGTCACAGCACCGCTGCCGGCATTAACGGCTGCGCCGCCGGTGATGTCAGCGCCTGTGGTATTGTTAACGACGTTCAACGCTAAAGAACCGGCTATGCCAACCTTGGAAGCGCCCGCGCCGGAGGTCGCCGTTGCCGTAAAGTTATTGGCGGTGTCAGGCTGACCCGCTGTGCCGGTATCACGCATGACAGCGGCGATTTCCAGCCCCTTCACATCGTGCGTGGCAGCGCCCAGTCTGGCGATATTCGTCTGATTGGCGACATTGATCGCGACAGCCGCTGCCACACCGACCTTATTGCCGTCCTTATTCGCCTGTACTGCCTTGCCCTCGGCCTCAACGGCGGCAGTATTGTTATTGCTGGTTTTAAGCGATAATTTATCGCCGGCGGTAACGTTCGCGCCATCCTTGGTGTAGGCCTTGGCGCTGGCAGTGCCGACATTGACGCCGACAGCCGCGGCTACGCTGACTGAGCCTTCGTTGGTTTCAGCCTTGGGAGCGTTATTTTTACCGAGAGCGGTCTTGGCCTCGGCGGAGGCTTTATCGTTGACGCTTTTTCCATCCGCACCTTTCTTCTGTCCGGCTTTTTCAATCTGCTCGGCATTCTGTTCATCCACCGTCTTTTCGCCCGCCTGTACCGTGCCATCATCCTTGGCGGCCTTGCCGCCGGCGGCGCTGGCAATAGCGGTCGCCGCGGATGCTGCCGCATTGTCTGCCTGGAAGCTGACGCTGTCTCCGGCTGTGATGTTACGCGCGGTCATGGCCTCAGCCTGATCGACTGCCACAGTAACGGCAACGGCTGCGCCAATCGCGGCTTTTTCACCGTCTGCCTGGCCTTCGGCTCTGGTGGTGGTACTGCCGGTATTGTCGGCTTTGACGGTCAGGTTGCCGGTGATAGTAAGGGTATCTCCCTCGCCGATTTTAGCGGTCGCCTGGTTGTCGGCCACCGTCACGGCGACAACCGGAGTGACCGATACGCTGCCCTTGGAACCGGCTTTGGCTTCGGTAGCCAGCGTGTGCTTACCGGTGGCCGCCAGGCTGACGTCTTTTGCGCCGCTGAGCTTCGCATTGTCGGCGATTTCAGCAGTAACATGGTTGATACCGATATTGGTTGCCACCGAAGCGCCCACGCCGACACTTTTGCCGCTGGCGGTGGAGTTTTCATGCGGAACCGCTTTCGCAGCGGATTCACTGTTGTTTTCCGCAGTGATGCTGACATCGCCGCCGGTGTTGACAGTCACGTCCGCACCGCCGCTGATGCCGGCTGTACTGCTATTATCGACAACATTGACAGCCACGCTGCCGGCAATACCGACCTCGGCAGCTCCGGCGCCGGAGCTGGCTTCCGCGCTGAAGGTTGATGTCCTGTCGCCTGCACCGATATCGCGCATAACTGCGCTGATATCGAGGCCGCCGACAGTATGTACTCCTGTGCCCAGCGTGGCCTGGTTGTTGACGCTGGCAGTATTCACGGCTACTGCCGCGCCGATGCCGACCTTGGCGGGATCAGCGCCGTCTTTGCCGACAGCCGCGCCATCCGCCTTAGCGGTGGCCGCAGCGTTGTTGCCGGTTTTGAGCGCCAGCGTATCGCCGGCGGTGATATTCACATTGTCGGCTGTATATGCCTTGGCACTGGCAATGCCGGTGTTTATGCCGACAGCCGCGGCAACGCTGACCGAGCCTTCACTGGTCTCAGCCTTGGGAGCGTTGTTTGCATTCAGTGCGGTCTTGGCCTGGTCTGAGGTTTTATCGCCGATGCTTCCCCCGTCCGCACCTTTCGTATCGCCAACCTTTTCAAGCTGCTCGGCAGTTTTGTCATTTACCTCTTTGTCACCTTCGGATGCGTCGCCGTTCGCTTTGGCGGCTTTGCCGCCGGCAGCACTGGCAATGGCGACGGTTTCCGACGCGCCGACATTGTCGGCCTGGAAGCTGACACCGCCGCCGGCTGTGAGGCTCCGGTCAGTCATGGCTTCCGCCTGGTCTACGGCGACAGTGATGGAAATGGCAGCGCCGATCGCGGCTTTTTCGCCGTCCGCCTGGCCTTCGGCTCTGGTGGTAGCGGTGCCGGTGTTGTCGGCTTTGACAGTGAGGTCACCGGTTAGAGTTAACAGATCGCCTGTGCCGATTCTCGCTGTCGCCTGGTTGTCGTCCACCGTCACGGCGACAACCGGTGTGACCGATACGCCACCCTTGGAGCCAGCCTTGGCTTCGGTGGCCAGGCTATGCTTGCCGACGGCGCTTAGGCTGATGTCGTTAATGCTGCCGCTGAGCTTGACGCCATCGGCGATTTCGGCAGTAACATGGTTGATACCAATATTAGTGGCCACCGAAGCGCCGACGCCAAGCTTGCCGCCGGTAACGCCGGTGTCCTCATGGGGGAGGGCTTTGGCAGTGGATTCACTGTTATTCTCTGCAGTCAGGCTAATGTCGCCGCCGGTGACGGTTACGTCAGCCCCGCCGGTGATGCTTGCAATACTGCTGTTATCTACGACATTAACAGCTACGCTGCCGGCGATGCCGACGCTGGACCCGCCCGCTCCTGAGGCGGCTTCCACACCAAAGGTCGAGGTGGTATCGGCTTTGCCGGATTCACCTACATCACGCATGGTGGCGCTGATGTCCAAACTGCCTGCTGTATGAGTGCCTTTGCCGAGTGTTGCCTGGTTGCCCGCGCTGGCAACGTTGACGGCGACCGCCGCACCGATGCCGACTTTAGCCGGATCGGCGCCGTCTTTGCCAACGGCTGCGCCATCGGCCTTGGCAGTGGCGGTAGCATTGTTGCTGGTTTTCAGCGCCAGCGTATCACCGGCGGTGATATCTACGCCATCGGCAGTATAGGCTTTGGCAGTGGCGATGCCCGTATTGACACCCACAGCTGCCGCAACGCTAACCGAGCCTTCACTGGTTTCAGCCTTGGGCGCGTTGTCTGGCTTCAGTGCCGTCTTGGCCTGGTCTGAGGTTTTATCGCCGATGCTCTTGCCGTCAGCGCCTTTTGTCTCATTCACTTTATCCAGTTGTTCAGCGTTTTTGTCATCAACGCTTTTCTCGCCATCCTGTGCCGTGCCGTCTTCCTTGGCGGCCTTGCCGCCGGCGGAGCTGGCAATGGCGGTGGTTTCAGACGCTCCGGCGTTATCGGCCTGGAAACTTACACTGCCGCCGGCGTCGATATCGCGGTCGGTCATAGCTTCGGCTTGGTCGACAGCCACGGTAATGGCGACCGCTGCGCCGATAGCGGCTTTTTCGCCGTCGGCTTGACCTTCGGCTTTGGTGGTGGCACTGCCGGTGTTGTCGGCTTTTACTGTGAGGTCGCCGCTGATGTCTAACGTGTCGCCGCTACCGATTCGCGCTGTTGCCTGGTTGTCGGCGACCGTCACGGCGACAACCGGCGTAACCGATACGCCGCCCTTGGAGCCGGCCTTGGCTTCGGTAGTCAGGCTATGCTTGCCGGTAGCGCTCAGGTTGACGTCGTTAATGCTGCCGCTGAGCTTGGCGCCGTCGGCGATTTCAGCCGTCACATGATTGACGCCGATGTTGGTGGCGACCGATGCGCCTACACCAAGCTTGCCGCCGGTAACGCCGGTGTCCTCATGGGGGAGGGCTTTGGCTGTGGATTCGCTGTTATTTTCCGCTGTCAGGCTGACGTCGCCGCCGGTGACGGTTACGTCCGCCCCGCCAGTAATGCTTGCAATACTGCTGTTATCTACAACATTGACAGCTACGCTGCCGGCGATGCCGACGCTGGAGCCGCCGGCCCCTGAGGCGGCTTCCGCACCAAAGATCGAGGTTTTATCGGCTTCGCCGATGTCACGCATGGTGGCGCTGATATCCAGGCTGCCGACCTGATGCGTACCTTTGCCGAGTGTTGCCTGGTTGTTTGCGTTGGCAACGTTGACGGCGACCGCCGCGCCAATGCCGACTTTAGCCGGGTCGGCGCCGTCTTTGCCGACGGCTGCGCCATCGGCCTTGGCTGTGGCGGTAGCATTGTTCGTGGTTTTGAGTGCCAACGCGCCGCCGGCCGTAATATCCACATTGTCGGCAGTATACGCTTTGGCTGTAGCGATGCCGGTATTGACACCGACAGCCGCAGCAACACTGACCGAGCCTTCACTGGTCTCCGCCTTGGGGGCGTTGTCTGCCTTCAGTGCGGTCTTGGCCTGGTCGGAGGTTTTATCGCTGATGCTCGTACCGTCAGCGCCTTTTTTGCCGCTGACTTTTTCAAGCTGCTCGGCATTCTGTTCATCAACATTTTTCTCGCCGTCCTGTGCCGTGCCGTCTTCCTTGGCTGCCTTGCCGCCAGCGGCGCTGGCAATGGCGGTGGTTTCAGACGCTCCGGCGTTATCGGCCTGGAAGCTGACCTTGCCGTCGGCGTCGATATCGCGCGCGGTCATGGCCTCGGCCTGGTCGACGGCGACAGTGATGGCAATGGCCGCGCCGATGGCGGCCTTTTCGCCGTCCGCCTGGCCCTCGGCCTTGGTGGTAGCGCTGCCGGTATTGTCGGCTTTCACAGTGAGGTCGCCACTTATGGCTAACGTATCGCCTGTGCCGATTCGCGCTGTCGCCTGGTTGTCCGCGACCGTCACGGCAACCACCGGCATAACCGATATGCCGCCCTTGGAGCCGGCCTTGGCTTCGGTAGTCAGGCTATGCTTGCCGGTGGCTTCCAGGTTAATGTCTTTAGCACCTCTGAACTTCGCATTGTCGGCAATCTCAGCAGTAACATGGTTGATGCCAATATTGGTCGCCACCGAAGCACCCACGCCAACTTTACTACCTGAGGCGGCTCCTGACGGCAGAGAACTAGCCGTGCTGTTGCTTTCATTTTCAGCGGTAACACTGACCGTCTCAGCCTGTATGTTGCCTAAACCGCCGATTTGCGCCAGGCTTTCATTTACATGCACGTTAACAGCCAACGCTCCCGCAACGCCGACATCTGCTGCGCCGGCGCCGGAAGAAACCTTTGTCGTCAGGCTATGTGCGTCAGTACCGTTCCCTGCGGATTTTACGGATAAAGCCTTTGCTGCTATTTCTTGATTGACATAGGCTTGATTATCTGACGACACTTTATTGATGCCTACAGCAACTCCTATGCCTGTAGCACCGGCTTCCACGGCGCTGCCGTCAGCGGTTACCGCAGACTGGTTGACGGCGCGGCTGGTAACTGCGGCGTTTCCGCTTGAATGGGAGGCTGCCGAAGAGTCCATATATGCTTTGGTGACACTGGAAATAGCATTAATGCCCAGCGCCGCTACGGCAGTGATATTGCCCTCGCTGGTTTGAGCGTCGTCTTGATATTCTGTGAGCTTTTTTTGTATTTCGCTGGTT
This sequence comes from uncultured Pelosinus sp., assembly GCA_900542835.1. Classification (GTDB taxonomy): domain Bacteria; phylum Bacillota; class Negativicutes; order Sporomusales; family Acetonemataceae; genus Anaerosporomusa. The sequence goes on from UQPB01000009.1 coordinate 17,009, forward strand.
TCGTCTGCCATCTGCGCTCCCTTGATTGAGGAAATCGCTGTTGTTGTTGCCTTATTCTCCGACTCGGCCTTGATATCTATTGCTCCAGACGTACTGATACTAGCTTGCCCGGTAATGCCGGCCTCGGTCGTGCTGCGGATAATCGCGAAACCAAGACTGGCGCCGCCGGCATTATTGCCGCCGTTCAGTTGGCCAGTCCCACCTTCGTTATCTGCCGCTTGCGCGAAAACGTTGAGCTTGACTGTATTGTTTGCAGCTAAACTGACATCCCCGCCGGCTTGAATGTCTGTTGTCCCGTCAAGTTTTACACGGGAAGTGCTGTTGACCAATGCACCGGCAAAAGCTGAATCACCGGTCAGCTTTGCCATAAAGGACGGAGTCTTCGCATTTACATCAATATCTACGTCAGCCTTCATGCTGACATTGCCGCTGGCATTGATGGTACTGTCTTTAACGTCAATGACGGCCGAAGCATTATGTACGGTAATCCCAAGCAAGGCATCGTCGGTATAGGCAGTTGTTGCGTTAATCGTAATATCCTTACCGCTCAGCACGGCACCGTCCATACTGACCGCGGCACCATGGCTGAAAATCCCGTTGTCTAAAGAGCCTGCATCAGTCGCCGTTATAGAAATATCGCCGTCGGTGGCACCTTCATAGCCTTTTGCCGTAATCAGCGAACCGGTTTGCAGATTAACCTTCTCAGCGACAATTTGAATTTTACCGTCATTAGTAACGGCATACTTTGTACCACTTGATAAGCCGTTATGGTTTACGACATCTTCAAACTGCGGTGAAGCTGCAGTAAAATAAGCGCGGGAATAAAGGGCGCCGACATGCTCCACTGCTCCGGCAGTCAGCTTAATATCACTGATGGCATTAATTCTCCCCTGTATGGTAATCTTGCCGGCAGGATTCGCAGGCAATGCGCCATTGACAATCTGTGCTCCCCAGGCATCCAAGTTACTGCCGTCAAAAAAGCTGATGCTGCCTGGAGTCGGGGTCATGGCCGTAAACGAGCCGACATTAACCACACCGCCGGCCCCGACAAGCAATCCATGGGGATTGAGGAAGTACACATTGCCGCCAATTACGTTATCTTTGATGGAATTCAGCGTGCCGTAGATCTCGGAACGACTACTGCCACTGACCATGTTGATCAAGCTATCCGCGGCTCCCAGTTGCAAATTGACAGTCTTCCCGGTGTTCACATCGAATTTGCTGAAGGAGTTGAAGCCAATCTTGCCGCCGGCGCTGTGCGTTGCTGTGCTGATATCGATCACGGACTGGGTCTGATCAGTCACACTGGTTGCGGTCTTGCCATCAGTAATAATCTGGTTAGCAAAAACCAGCGGCTGTTGCCCCAGCATTGCCGCCAGGGTAACTGCGGCAGCCGTTTTTCTCACTGCAGTGCGCAGACGGGGCTGTAAGCAACTCCGGCGCTGCACTATATCAACGATCCCGGCGATCGGCCGTTTTCGCACTGCCCAGTGCGGTTTTCCCCGCAACCAGGCCCTACGCCATTTTCGCTGTATTTTCATAACAGACACCTCCACACGTACTTCTTGTCTTCGCAGTCAGCAAGCTCCCGTCTCTTTTTCCAACATACAATAATTTAAGTTGATATATCTACTCATATGGTAATTGAAATCAGGCAGATACTCTATGGCAGTAACAAAGTTGGTAAAAAAAACGACATAATTGACAAAATGATCAAACTAGAATTGCCCATTCAGAAACCAGTGGAGATGTCTTGGCCGATGTGGCCGCTAATCCGGCCGCTGCCTGCAAAACACAGGGACACGGATATGTCTCAAACTTAAAAATTATAGGTTGCTTGTAGTTGCACGCCATTTTCTTTACTGCTATCACCGAATGCACCTGTGTATTCCAAATGCAGCCGGGTATTGGTGTTCAACGCTGCCGCTATACCTGCTTGCAGCAGCAAACGGTCTCTGGCAAATCGCGCTCCCGTTATGACAAAGCTTTGGCTGCCGTTAAAACGCAGCGTTGCTTCCGGTTTAACGGAACCAAAAGCATGCTGCCAGCCCATACTGCCATAAACAGTGAAATTTTTCCGGGCCTGCCACTCACCGCGGACACCTAGCGTAGAATAGCCGCTATGCAATGAATCATTTTCAATCAAAAGTGCGCTGGCAGTCCCATCTTCCCGGGCTGCAGCATTGTTAAGATGCAAGTAATCCAAACGAAGATACGGCATCCAGACCAGCAGCGTTTTATCATAACTGCGACTCATTTCAACAAACGAGTGAACCAGCCGCCCATGATAATTTGCCTTATTGTCACCTAACAGGCCAATAGCAGCAATGCTCCTTCTTGTATCGAATTGCAGCCAGCCATAGCCGACAGCGCCACGCAGATTAAAATCGCCTGCTTTCATACTGCGGTAGAGTATAAGCTGTTTAGCATCGACATTGCCGCTGCCGGAACGGCCTTGCAATAAAACACTCCCCCACTCCAGAGCCCCGGCGACACCCCAGCGGCCTTCGCCCTTGGCTGGGCGCTCAAAACCGATCATCATTCCGGTCGTATTATTTTTTAATCCTGCCGCATTACCGTCTCCATCCAATACACTTTTTTGCCGCCAGGTCTTAGCCCAAACTTCTTCGCTATTTTCCCCAGTCTGAAGCAAGCGTTCGTTAACAGCATCACGCACGGCACGACTCTGCGTAACAGCGGCGGATTTTACGCCGGCGTGAATTTCACCGCTTAAGCTATCGTACACGCCTGGCAAGAAAGCTTGATCCCCCTGCGTATAATTAGCCACTACATTGAGCAGAGCTCCGCTCTGCAAGCTATCAAGACCGGCTGCTGTCCGCCTCTGATTTTCGGTTACAGCAAACTCGCTGAACTGTCGTTGATTGCGTACCATACTGAGCTGTACCTGCTTAGCGTCAACGCTGACATCAGGAGTCAAAAACAGGAAAGAATCGCCGGTCACACCATTAAAGCTGCCGTTGATACCACCGTCAGCTGTCAAAATCGTGTAACGCCTTCCCACTTCCCAAACCTGTCCAGCACTACCGGCTACGCAAAATTCCACATTACCATTCAAATCAGCAGTCCCAATGGCTTTCAGCAAATCAGCATCACCGGCTCCATTTGCTTCCACAAGGAAGGTAGCACCGCTGTCAAAGAAAATATTACCCACAGTCAGGGTGCCGATGGACGCACCGGTTGATAGGACACCGCCCGTACCGATAGTCACATCGCCCTTGACCGTACCGTTCCCGCCTAACACTGCGCCGCCGGTTACATTTACATTTCCCTTTACGTACGCGTCAGAACCCGGCTGCGTGCCAATAAGCAATGTCCCTTCCAGCAATTCGGTATCACCGCTGTATTCATGCTGTCCGGTCAGCACCAATACACCGCTGCCGGTCTTGACTACGCTGCCGGTTTTCCCGGCGGCATCCGTAAGCTGTGCATGCAAAACCAGCTTGTTCTCTGCTGCGACAGTAATGCCAATACTGCCCTCTAAATCAACAAAACCGCTTGCGGTGACTAAGTTTAAACTGCTGTCACCGTTGCCTTCCATACCGGAATTGTCTGCCAAAACAATTTTTTCTGCAACAATACCGTTCTCCGCCGGTTCCTGTATCCCTGAACTACGCAATGCGGCACCATCTTTTAAGTGAAAGGAGGTGCCTGGTTCGGTAACGCCGTACACCGCATTATCTTTCAATTCCAAGGTACCGCCATGTACAGTTGTTACTGCCGTAACATCCGACCATGTATCCACGCTGCCATGTTCATATAACTCACCGGAAAAAGTCACTGTGCCTGCTGTCGCCACAGTGCCATCGGTATTAATATCAATAGTGGCCGCTCCATTAATGCTGTTCCCGGAAAGAGGATCATAGAACAAAATCTGCCGTCCGGCTGCAGCGGCTAATAAAAGGCGGGTATCGTCTTCACCCTTAGCGATATAAACAGCGTTGGCGTGCCCTCCGCTCAATTTATTACCGGTTTTTTCCATGCCAGCACGATTGCCCCTGAATACGACATCGCCATTATCAGCAAGGAGCCTACTCACCGAAGGACTGTCGTCCGTACCCATTAGAAAAAGTGCGCCCCCCGCCCCTGTCGATACATTATCGGTGAAGCTCAGTTCCGTAAATCCACGGGCGTCAATCGTCTTAGTATGAACGGCACCTCCCCCGTACACTAACCCATCCATCACCCGGTTACCGGTAAACGCCAGCTTCGCTCCATCCTCAATAATAATCTCATTCGCGACAATTGCACCGCCGCCTGTTTGTGTCTCATTGCCGTTAAAAGCAACATCGGCTCCGGCGGCAAAGCGAAGCGTTTGGGCATTAATGGCTCCGCCGTTAAAATCCGATTGATTTGCGGTGAAAACTGCCGCAGTATCGCGAAAGATCAGGGTAGACGCATTGATCGCTCCACCATTTTGTCCCGCCTGATTACCGGTAAACTGCAAATCATCAATAGTTTCAAATGTTACCGTGCCGGCAGAAAAAAGCGCGCCGCCATAGTAGGTTGACTGATTCCCGGCAAACAGCAATTGCGCTTGTTCACCACCGTTGAAGACAATACTGGTACCGGTCGCGACCGCACCGCCGTTGCCTGCTTCATTATCCGCAAAAACCAGTGTTCGAAAGTTATCGAAAGCAACGTCTTCGGCCGTAAGAGCGCCCCCCAGACCACCCGCTTTATTCTTGCTGAAAAGAATAACCGCCTGTTCGCCGGTAAACGCAATCCTGTCATAGGCTGATAACGCACCGCCGCTACCGGCTTTAGCCGTGTTTTCGGTAAAAACAAGCCCGGTACCGCCAAAATCGACGCGGTCTGCATATACGCCGCCGCCGTCGTTGTCAGCAAAGTTGTTATGAAAAGTAATAGTATTGCCGCTGAAACTGACGCTGCCCGTATTGGCATGGATAGCACCGCCGGTTGCGTCAGCACCCTGCCCCCAGTCCTCATTTTGCAGTGCACGGTTCCCACTAAACGTGATATTGTCTCCGACAAACTTGATATTGTCGAATAAGCTGTAAATGACACCGCCGCCGTTAAGGCCTTCGGCAATATTATCACGAAAAGACAATGCGCCGCCTGCTTTTACCTCAACACTAAGGTCAGCCTCTGCCTCGATTACCGTACCGCCCCAGTAAGCCCCACTATTCGCACTGTTCCGGTTACCGCTGATTTCTACTGACACACCTTCGTGAACTCTTACTTCACTTTCCCCAGAAAGAAGGGCATAGAAAGACACCGGCTGGTTCCCCTTTGCGTCTAACAGCCATTTCTTGCCTGGTGATCCATCAAACAGCAGGATTCCTGGCTGGCTTTCAGAACCCCCAATTTTGATATCAAGTCCTGTAGCAGCTTCCATGCCGGGTATCCCCGATAATGCTTTCGTTTCATGGTTAATGCTAACCGCAAGAGTTTCGGCTTCGCCTGTGACCGGAAACATACTTGCAGACGCAATAAACAAAGACAGTGCCAACGACGTCCTCAACCTCTGGCTTTTCCTCGCCGGCAACCCTTTTCTGCTTTTAACAGACATAAAAACTTCCCCTCTCTCCTCACGCACAGCAACCTTTTTTCATTTAAATAACTGAGTTTTATTGGCCCACAAAAACACATTTCATTTTTATTATCTGTAGCCCTTACGTTCTCTGGCTCCTTGGCGGCTAAAAATAGCCTCCAATTACTGTATCTACTTATATGGTAATTAAAATCAGGCAAATACTCTATAAAGATGACAAAGCTGGTAAGAAAATCGACATAATTGACAAACTTAATAAACGAGCAAAAATATATTCCAGTAGTAAAAACTAAACATACTCAACATTTTTTTCATACGGCATAAGCAATATTGTAGATATATCATAAGGCATCCCGTAATTATGTTAATTCCTTCCGGTTCATTTTTTCAGCCCCTCAAAACGAAGTGCGTTGGCAAGAGCACTCTCAGGTGCTCCACCAACGCACTACTTTCCATAATATATACTTTAAGCTTTAGAACTTACCGCTCCAATTGCTGTCTTCTGCCTTTATCTCCGTGCTTTTAATTCTTGCATTTTCTTATTAGCAAAGAAACGTTTTCCACGTGTCATTTGGCGGAAATGTGATAAAATCTTGCATAACTATTGCTCAGCATACGCTCTAGGGGACAAAAAGTAGGTAATCCAAAACTACAGTTACGCGCCATGCCGCTTCATTGCCGAAAACTGCCCGTTTTATAAAGAATAACTGGTCACACACTGCCTCAAATCAATTAGCGCATACCCACCACAACGTGTTTCCACACTTTTCCATAATATAGATACCCACTCAATTCTCGGTGTCCGATAGCAATAAATCTCTAAGCCACTTCGGCAAATGATTTACCTTTTTAAACTGTAAAATCTTCTGGGCAACCTCCGCCGCATCTTCTTCCCGCCAGAAACGATCCCTGCGATAACATTCTGGGCTACAGAACTTACGCCAGACAACCCCTAACGATTGGAATTCTTTCCCGCAATATTCACAGTTGTGGGCGTATGGTTTTCGATGATCCTTTTCCCATTCTCTTTTACAACTTAATGAACAGTATTTTCGCTTCCGTCCGATACTATTTTGCTCAAGCTGAATGCCACAGTTAAGGCAAACAACAAAAAGCATTTCCTCTGTCATCACTTTGCGGTATTCCGTCACTAACTCTGATGCATATCCATTTAAGCCTTCTCTAATACAATAATTCCTAACCGAATCTCTCGATAGCCCTGTAGCCTTTGCTATTTTTCCATACCCAACACCTTGGTACCGCAGCATTTTAATCTTTTGCCTTTGTCCATTTGTCATGCTTATCTCCTCCTGACAAGCATTCATCACTCAAAAAACGATGCTTGTCAAGGATATTGATAATCAAGCAGATCTAACTTAGCACTTTTACCATTGGATAACTCATTTCAATAATTTTTGCCCTTTCTCCGCAGTGGGTATCCTCTATAACAAAACCCCTCCGTGCAAATATCTCCATATTACTTTGTTAGAAGCCAGCAAACCGATCTTTGAATAGTTTGCTGGCTTAGCACATTTCTCAATATTTGTTAGTATTCTATCGAATATCCCATTACCTAACCCCCTAAACCCATCACTTGTTTGCTCCAGACGATTAGGATTTCTAGGATTTTGGAGAAAAATATCCGATATGAACAAACTGTATTTGCAAGATGTAAGTTAAAGCATTCAGTTTCTTTTAGTGTTCCATGGAAACAAATCTGTTCTTTAGGCGGTAAAAAAATTTCTTTTTTCAAATGTTTAGAAGCCCATTTTAAAAATTCAGTAACCTTAGAATAAAAATTTGGCCTCTCTATAAAAACCGAGTTCCTCTGGAATAGCCGGAATAATATCCGGAAAATATGTAAACAAAGAACGCTCAATGTCCATATTATACGCGCTAGGGTCTATGTTTCGAATTTCGTTAGTAATATACAAGAGCATGATAGCTTTGCCCCGATAACATCCTCTATTTGGGTTAGTGGAAGAAATACGGAATCTTCCTTTTTGTCTAAAAATTTATCCATTCTTCTGCATTTCCTTATATAAATTTCGCAGAATCGGAAAACCGACGCAAATTACTTTAGGGTACTAGCTCGCCACCATTAATCAGTTATTGCATGAAATCTATTTGAATTGGTGCAATCCTTACAAATTATACAGACATCCTGACCATCATCTACCATGAAGTGACCGTGATAACCTTGTCCTCCTGGAATAGGTGCTCCACATTCATCACAGTAATCCGTCCCTGTATCCTCTAAACAAGTTAGGCATAACCACTTATCTTCATGCTCAATGTAAAGGTTTTCTCCTCCACATGCTGGACAAGAACCAAAAACAAAATCGTGTTTTCCTTTTCTATACCTGACTTGCTTCTGAAGTTCATCAGAAATATAACAGTTCTCATCATTTTTAAAGCAGTCATCTAAACTATTATATTGGGAATAACAAAAATGACATTTCATCTCATCTCGACCTTCGTTCTCATATGCAAGGGTTGTCTCCCCACACTTCGGACATGGGATCTTAAATTCAGCCTCTTTACTTAGATTAAATAATACTCGCTTTAAGCCTAAATGCTCAATATTCTTGACTGAATTAGTTTTAAGGGTATTGTACAAATCATTAATTTGCTCTAGGTCATCAATTATTATAGTGTCATCAATATAGTCCTGCATGTCTAGTTTTAATATATTATCTAAAATATATTTAATCGAAGAGTAGGTCTCTGCAAATAATTTTACTGCAAGTTCTTCCGTTAATTCTACCTCATAGTGTTGAATTTCATTTCGCTTTTTGATTATATTTAGAAATGCTTTCTCATATATATTCGGGAAAGTAATTTTACATATAGACTTTATGCGAGCAATAGCCGTGCTAATAGTAACAGTGTGACAATCACTGACTGCTTTCGTGCCAATCTTGTCTATATCCTCAACAACCAGAGTCCAATGCTCGTTCTCTAAAATTTGCTTTAAAAACAATTCTAAAGAATGACATAAATTAAGTATTGCAAACTTATATTTGCGTATATTCCCGTTGTTCCGTGCCTCAATGAAGCTTTCAATTGCTTCTTCCAATGAGTCAAATCCATTTTGAGTCAGATCTAGTTTGAGCATACTCTCTCCTCCAAGTTTTTTAGGCCATTAACTGTCCTGTCCTATAATAGCGCATATGTTAATAGAGCCTAATCCTAGTTAGAATTCAGTTATCCTGTAGTGTTAAGGAGGTTTGGTGGGTTCCATCCTTCTTCTTAAAAAATCACCCGTCTCCCGATACTGCTCCAGCAAATCAAAGCTTTCATTTGATAAACCGATTAGCGACGTCCACCTCGGCATCAAACGTGTCCGCTATGATTTCTATACCCTGTAATCCATTGACATTATTGAAATCAACGTTGCATTCAATTGCCTCTCTCTTCGCCACCTGAATATTGGTATCGAAGAAGGCTATTATTTTTCCCTCATCCTGAGAAAAGCTTTCATTTTCTTGTACAACATAAGGCTGCTTCATTTTTGGCAGTCGGATTGTCTCCCCGTGGACAGTATTACATACTTCCACGCCAATCCAACGATTATGGGCATCCAAAAGTAAGTTTCCTTCTACATCAGTTAATGTACTAACAATAATGCCATCAAAATCTCTAAAATAAATATAAATCAGCGCCCCGCTTTTCTGCTTCTCAAATGTAATTCTCATGCATGTCCACCTTTTTCATAGCTTTATTGCTCAACAGTCGCTAATCTCTAATCTTCTTGCCCCGGTAATCATCTTGCGACGCATCTTACCAGGGCACCGTTTATTGCCAACATAAAGTGCAACCTGTTCTTTGTCTTGATACGCAATATCCCGGCTATTACTCCATTCCCGGTAACAGCGAACACGGTAGCCCTTACCAGTCGCCTTTATCAGCAGGCAAATAAGCCGTTTGTGTTTCTTAAATCCCTAACGAGTAAAGAAGAATTCATATTCCCGGTACAATGATATATGAGGTCCAAACAATTCTGTCTGACATTCGTCAAATTCCAATTCTTCTTCTTGGGAAAAAGCTGTAAGATCATGGTACCCACAATAAAAACCGCATGGACCGTCGTCGTTATAGCGTTCAAAGTGAATGAGGCGTTGCCTTCCATTCTTCATCGATCTCCCCCGTTACTACTTTTCCGTCTAATTACCAATACTGCCCTGACTTCTTAAGCGCCTTCTCACTAGAACTTTTTTCGTGTTCGCGTTCTCCAAACAATTCGTCATCGCTGGCCACCGTTGGATCAAACCAATCGGCTTTTTTCGTCGCCCAGTCAACCCATGCGGCCGTTTCCTCATCCAATTCATCTTGGCCACAGGAAGTTGCGACAGCCTTGACATAAGCGCGGATTCTACATGCGGTCTCATAGTCGAGTGCGGCATTTTCCAGTGCAATTGTTCGCTCAACTTCCTTATTATATTTTTTTCGGCGTTCTTCCTTCCGGCGTTCAGCTTCTGCCTTTTTACGGGCTTCCTCTTCTCTCGCTTCCCGTTCAAGGCGAACCGCTTCAGATTCCTCATAAAACTCTATTAACATTTCGCCAAGCCGAGATTCAACATTAATTTTATCCGTATCTCTGAAATATCTGCTCTCCCGAATGTTTATTCTAAGCCTTCCGTTGAACACATAGTCATACTTGCGGATCTGCGGCTCTGATGCCCATGAGCTGCGACGTTTCTCATCTCTATACTTAATAAGGGCTTGCGCTTCCTGTTTTGTAATTACATGCTCGACCTTATCCTGGCCCTCAGCAATTTCAATACGTACATGTTCATTCCTGACACGAAGCGAAAGGTCATCATTGACCGATCCGCCAAGCTTTTCAACCTGGCGAAATAAAGCGTCAAGTATCCGGTACACGCGCGGAAGCGACTCATTGGAAATCACTCCGGCCAAAAAGGGAGGACTGTAATTATAATCCCTTTTCCTTTGCGCACCTTCAGATTTCCTATCTTTTTGGTTCCACTCTCTGACTACAACCCTGTAGGCAGCTATTTTTTTATGTAATTGAGCATTTTCAGCAGGCATCTCGATTTCCTTGACAGCGCTTAATAATACCCTTTCCCTTTCGGTGTCCGATAGAAATTCGAGTGGTTGTTTAGCAGGATCCGTACTCTTTTCCTTGACTCCCTCAAAAGTTTTTCCCCAGTAATCTGCGTAGGTCCATTAGTTTTGGGCAGGGGAGTTTTTGCCACTTTCGCTCCGGCGCTAACTTTTGCCCAATATCCTAGCGGAGGGGTGGGAACATTTAGCTTTTTGCAAATTTTATGAATCGCAACGTCTGATACTCCATATTGCGCAGCAACTTTAACAACCGGGTTTGCCCAAACCTCTTTGTACAATTTTTCTCGGCTATAGGTATTGTGCTTGCCGCCCCAATAAGGAACATATTCGTCTCCAGCATCGTCATCGTCAAGATTCTCCCCAGTTTCATCGCCAAAGTTGTTGCCACCCTCATCTTCCGGCGTTTTTTCCGGCACGGTCTCATTCTCCAAAGCTTTTTCAACACTTTTTTCTGCAACGGCCTTGCGTATGCGTTTCGGTTTGTCGTTGCCAGGAAGCGTTATTTCAGCACTAGAGGACTCCGGTAGCGGCAACTGCGCAACTGGCTTTCCATACTGTAATTTCACCCAGTATCCCGAGGGGGGAACCGATACATCTGCTTCTTTACACAATTTCAATAGATCATTATAGTTTGCGTTATACTTTTTCGCGACACCAGCAACCGATATTTTCTAAATTTCATTCTAAAGCTGCTTCCTGGTTATTTTAGAAGATTGTTCCTCAGTCAATATCCTTCCCCCTTTTGTCCAGTATGGAGTGTAGGTACTGCTGCAAATCACCATGAACGTAGTCATTATCCCATGAAAACGAAAACGCGTATTCAAAAGTCGTATATCGCCTACTCCGCGCTTTCGCTTAATATAAAAAGCAGGTCTTTTTTCATCTCCTCAAACTTAGAAATAATCGTTTCCAGGTTTTTCTCAATGTTTTGCACCTGAATGTTCGTTATCTTAATACGTTCTGGGAAACTTTTCTTTGCCAAGTTGCCACAGATACTTATCAATTTCTTTTAAATTGTATGGTTCAAGTCTGTAATGGCTCGTAAACTGAATCAAGATATTTTTGAATTTCTCATAATCCTTTAGATCATCACTACTGAAACGGAGAAAACGATCTGTATCTCTAAAATAACGAAGCAGTCGATCTACATAACTATCATAAATAGGAAATTCTAGCGGCATGTGATGGCTGCAGTATTTTGTTGCAAAAGAGTAGAAGTTTCTCACCGTTCCATTGTCCATTGTCACTTTTGCAATATCATTGACTAGCGTAACATCGCCTGCGACGAGTCTAGCATCAATGTTTAAGCTGATGATGTGCTTTGCTACCTGAAAAGGGGAGAATATGTTTGTACTGTAAAAGTCGTTTAAAGACGATACTTTTATCAGGACGTCATCGATATCCGTATTGTTAGGGTAAGTTTGAAAAAAGAGCTTATTTAATGCACTCTCTTGCAAAGAATAGTTTTCCAGACCATCCCATCGCAACAAGTATTTTTTAACCTCCCCACAACACGGCCGGGGAACAGACGCAACAGACGAACGAACGATTTCACTCTGTCTTGGCTGTCTTAGTCTAGAGTTGACTGCTACTTTATTACAAAGTTCGTCTTCGGAAAGTTTTATAAATTTATCAACTCCGCCAAATTTATCATCAATAAAGCCTTTCAATATTTTTATCGAATTCATATATACTCCAGCGTCATTCGCTGGTGATTTTTTCTGACGTTCGTTCCTAAAGAATGATTCAAGGCGTTCTCGGCAACGTTTAATTGCTTCTTCACCACTCAATATATTCCAAAAGTCTACGCCAATATCATGTCGAAGTGGATAAAACGCATCACTAAAAATAGTGCTTTTATCCTTTCGATGAGCATATTCTGAATTTAAATATTGTTTAAATCCCGCTCTTAGGATACGAACCTTTTCTTCCGAAATATCAACAGGGTGTTTTTCCACCATACTTCACCTCATGGTTTTATCATATCTCTATTTGACGGCAATAAATCGCCAAATTCCCTAATCCATTTGTTCTTTCATATTAATTATCACAACAAAATAATTATAACATAGCTAAGTAATATCAAACAGGCCGGTCAAGGCGATAACTCTCACCCCAACCGGCCTATTTTTGCTTCTATTCACTTACGCATTCGACTTCCGTGCCGTCAAGCAAACTGACAACCAATCTGCCCTCGCCAAATACTTCTATTTTTTCCGTCAGCGCAAAATATAGATCAATGTCAAATCCGCTGTTTCGCCCTGCCTCGGCAATGATTTTGGAAAACTGTTTTGCTTTGTAGCGCCGAAGCGGATTATCGCTTTCTCGCAGTCCTTTCCACTTGTCGAGAAAATAATCCTTGTTTTCGACCAGCGCATTAAATACATCAACGAAAGCCTGATATAAAACTCCGTTGTCGATATGCCTGCTTTTACAGCCCTTTTCGCCCTTCGCCGGATATTTGCCGTTGCAGCGCCAGATAATCCGCCTAAACCGGTCATCAGTTGAGTTCCAAACCTTCCTGCCAAAAGCCTGACCGCAGGAACCGCAGATGACTCTACCGGCAAAAGGATTGTCCGTTGTCGCGTACTCAAGCTTCTGAATGCCATACTGCAGAGCAAAATTCCGCCTGCGTTCCATCTCAAGCTGCACCGCTTCCCACATTTCTTTGTCAATAATTGCTGGATGGCTATCTTCCACATAATACTGTGGCACCTGCCCATTGTTGTCTGCCCGTTTTTTGCTCAAGAAATCAACAGTGTAAGTTTTCTGTAGCAGCGCGTCGCCCTTATATTTTTCGTTGGTAAGCATTTTCCGGATACTGCCTTCATACCATTTCGCTTTGCCATTCCAGTTTGCTACGCCGCCAAACTCCAAGTCTCTCGCGATCCGGTTGGCTCCTTTGCCGTCAAGGAATTCTGTGTAAATGCGCCTGACGATTTTAGCCTGCTTTTCATTGACAACGAGGTTGCCGTTTTTATCTTTGTCATATCCTAAAAACTTAGTGTGATTAACATGCAGCTTGCCCTGCTCAAAACGCCGGCGGATACCCCATGTCGAGTTTTCAGAGATTGACCGCGACTCGTCTTGTGCCAGTGAACTTAAAATGGATAAAAGCACCTCTCCCTTGCTGTCGAGTGTGAAAATATTTTCCTTCTCGAACGCCACCCCGATTCCCAGGTCTTTGAGTTGGCGGACAAAATTGAGACAATCAAGGGTGTTTCTGGCAAACCGCGAGATGGATTTCGTGATTATCATATCGATTTTTCCGGCTTTGCAGTCTTCAATCATCCGGTTAAACTGCTCGCGCTTTTTGGTGGTGGTGCCGCTGATGCCTTCATCGGCATAAATGCCGGCAAATTCATAATCCGGATGTTTTTCGATATAGTTCGTGTAGTAGTTAACCTGGGCTTCGTAGCTTGATAACTGCTCTTCCTGATCGGTCGATACCCGGCAGTACGCGGCTACACGTTTTTTCTGTAGCTCTAGGTTTTCCGCAAGGCTTGTCCGGTTCGCCTTGGCTGGTATAACGGTAATGTTTTTTGCCATTTTTCATAACCTCCTCGACCACGGTTTTGGTTTGTATATTCATTCTGCCAATTACATCATCTTCAATCGCTGTGCCCTGGCAGGCGTTTTTACCGTTTTTAATGTAGGTGCTGCATTGCCACACCACTTTTTTGCAGTAATATTTGCTGTTCCAAATTCTCCGGCGCAAAGGCGCCCCGCACTTGCTGCACAGCAGCATCCCCGTCAGCGGGTAGCGGTTTTGATACTTATTTTTGGTTTCCTCTACATTGCCTTTGGCCTTAGCGCGCAAAATAATCAGTCTTTGTGTTTCATCCCAGATTTCTCTGCTTACGATTGGCGGATGGTTATTCTCGATATAGAAGCTTTCGACCTCGCCGTGATTGACGCACTTCTTTTTGCTGAGATGGTCCTTGCTGTAGGTCTTTTGCAGCTTGGCATCGCCCTTGTATTTTTCGTTTTTGAGGATATTCAGCACAGTGCCGGAGTGCCACTTGCCTCCTGCCACTGTCCTAACCCCTGCGGCGTCCAGTTCCCTGGCAATAACAAAGCTTCCCTTGCCGCTGACATAGTCGGCGAAAATACGCTCGACCACTTTTGCTTGAATAGGGTTGATCACCAATTCGCCGTGCTTGTTTTTGTCATAGCCCAAGAACCTTGTGGCATTGAGGGCCAATTCACCTTGTTCAAATTTTCGCCGGTACCGCCACTTGAGGTTTTCACTGGCGCTCTTGCTTTCTTCCTGGGCAAAAGAAGAGAGGACGGTAAGCATCAGCTCGCCGTCCCCCGTAAAGGTCGAAATATTGTCTTTTTCAAAAACGACTTCTACCCCCAGTTCCTTTAACTCCCTGACCGCCTCCAGCACCAGCGTTGTGTTGCGGGCAAAACGGGAGATGGATTTCGTTAGAATTAAGTCAATTTCCCTTGCTCTCGCCAAAGCCAGCATCCTTTGAAACTCCGGCCGCGCTTCCTTGGTGCCGGTGGTTCCATAGTCTGCAAAAATGTCGACATATTCATATTCCGGATTGGCTGCAATCAGCTTTTGGTAATAGGTGGTTTGGTTTTCCAGCGACTCGCCTTGGGCTTCGCTGCCAGAAGATACCCTGGCATAAGCACAGAGCCGTTTGCGTTTTAGCTGCACCCAACTCACTGGTTCAATGATTCTGACCCGCATAAGCCTGCTCCTTTCTATCAAATTCCATACCTATACATCACTCTAAAGCGCCGTAAAGTCAACTAAAATAGAGGAAAGTTAACTCCAGCCAAGAATAATCAAGGCTAGAGGTGATGAGCACATGCCAACCAGCGACATTCTGCCAGACGTCTTGCGTCCCAATCTGAAGCTTGTTATTTGCGGAACAGCTGCTGCCGAACATTTCGCCAAGCTTGGCTCTTATTATGCAGGCGAAAACAACAGATTTTGGAGGATACTTCATGAAACCGGCTTGACAGACCGCCTGCTGCACACTTCAGAGTATCTGGATTTGCTAAGCTATGGCATTGGCTTGACAGACATCGCGAAAAAAGCAGCCGGCGTGGACGCAAAAATCGCGCAAAAAGAATATGACTTGGAATCTTTTGTGCAAAAGATGGCCCTTTTTCGCCCCCAAGTCATTTGTTTCAATGGCAAAGCCGCAGCCGCCTTATTTTTCAGCCGGCAAGACCAGCGCAGGCGAAAAACCTCCCAGATCAACTATGGCCCTTGCCTCATGAAGGACAATCCTGCCGCTATTTTTGTAGCGCCCTCGACTTCGGGAGCGGCGAGACGGTATTGGGAGCCCGGCTATTGGCACGAATTAGCCGGCTTGGTAAACCAGGCGCAAACATAATACCCACTTAGCCAATATCTCCCACCGAAGGTCTTGATTGTTGTTCATTTTTATTAGCCTGTGTCCTATGCTTCGGCATCGGGAATAAGCCTGACAAGCAGCAGGCCTTTTCTTGCAACCACTGTAATCTTGCCGCCCGGCTCAAAGCCAAGTTTCCGGAGCCATTTTCCCTGTAGCCGGATAATCGGCACCGGCTTGTTGTTCTGGTAAAGATAATAGACAGACAGCCTACGGTTTAACCTTGTCTTCTCTGGCATTGGTCAGCCACCTCCCCTGATATTCAGGCCGCGCCGAAGCCTCCGCCAATTCAATGGCGGAAAAGAAACGGACGGAGCCTGTTTTGCGGGGAAATCAAAAAGCGCACGCCAGGTCTCTATAGACCTACACATGCGCTGAAAGGCTTTGTTGTCCAACGTACTCCAAGGACCGGCCGGGGCGTAGCCCGCCATTGTAGTTCTCCTTGGCTTTCGCTGGTTTTTCCGCATGCAGCCGCTCAGCCCCTGCCCGAGCCTGACCATTTTCATTACACAGAAAAGGCGTTTCCTTGCTTGTTGAAAAGAAGGGCGCGCTGTATAATAAAATTGTCGTCGTGGACAGCCTGGCTGTTACGTGTAGGTGCTCATTCCACCTGCGCGAGCCTGGGAGTGTTCCCGCACTTCCAGGTCGCGGCGACTTCTTTATTTCCACCTGACACCAGTATAGCTCCGTGTTTACAAATAGCAAGCGATAGCTGGGCTAAACCCAAAAGATATTTTCACTTTAAAACCGCCAAACCTGCCTGACCTCCCAGCCGGAGGTCTTTATTTTTCCCCTCGCCAAATCCTCCGGCACCAGATGCGCTTCCGCCGCCACGGCTTTATTCGGAGCGTAGTTTCGCTGTACACCGAGCGGGATATAGGCGTCGCCCCGGTGGCGTCCTAGCCCTGTTGAAAGTTCCCAAGCTTTGTCCAGATTAATTTTCAACACGTCCACCTTGTAGTCCTTATCGTTTTTGACCACAGCCGTCCGGTCGGTCTTTTCCAGCGCGGCAGGCGGCAAGTCGGCATCCTGCTTGTTGAGCCGCTCCGCCACCTGCTCAGCCGCAGCCTCCAACGAAGGCGCTTTTACGGTAAAACTGGCAGCAGGCGGCTTAGTTTTCATTTCGTCATAAGCCGCCTGCAGTTCCTTAGCATTCATCTGTGAGATATGAAGCGCTTTGCTTAACGCCTGAGTCTGCTCAAGCTGCTCCTGCTGCAGCACCACGGCCTGCCGGTGCTTTTCCTCTGCTTGTTGGACGCGCAGCCAAAGCCAGATAAACATTGCGCTTATGAATAGGAAGAAAACAACGAATAATATCAGCCGCTTATTTTGTTTAAAGGCCGCTCCCCAAGTTTGGAATACCTGAAGCATATCTCAGCCCCCCAGCAGCATCGTGTAATCCGTCACTCCCCGCGCAATTGCCCTCGCATACCGGTCCCGCCACGCGGCGTGTGCCAACAAGGCCGCTTCCTCATCATTTGAAATAAACGCCATTTCCACCAAGCAGGCAGGAGCGTCGGTATAGACCAATACATAGAAGCGCGACTCCTTATCGGGATCACCGTCAGAGTAATCCGTTCTCCCTGCCCGATCGGGAAACTCAGCAGCAATTTGCTTGTATATGCACGTCGCCAGCCTGTCCCCTTCCGTCTGTCCTGGAGATGTCCAGACCTCATAGCCTTCCGCGCTCTCGTTCGCCGCGCTATTGCAATGAAGAGAAATAAAAATATCGGCGCCCCAGTCATTCGCCAGCGCTGTCCGATAGCTTAGATCATCCGTTTCTTCTTGTTCCCATTCGGTTCGAGTTAGTTTCACCTCATACCCTGCATTAAGCAGATAGCTTGCTACTTGCCGCGAAATCATCAGCGCGACATCCGCCTCCTGCAGACCCGTTGCTACATGCATCGCGCCAGGATCAATGTTTCGGCCCGCATGGCCTGGATCGATAACTACTTTCATACGCTCTCCCTCCATCTTAGAAAAACTAATTCCTATCATTCAAAGATTCCTTTTCTTCCCTTAGCTGCACCAGCTTCTCCCGGATAAAAGCGGGAATATACCCGCTATACCCCATACGGTCCAAGTTTTCAATGATGCTCAAGCCTTCATTGCCCAGATAGGCAAAGATCACCATGGACCGGCAGGTGCTGCTGCCAAAGATGCTCGCATCAATCCAGTGGGCCATAATGACGATCACCAGCATAACGATTTTGCGTTTTATCCCTGCAAAGCCTTTTTTGCTGTCAAGCGTTGCCGTCTTCCACGCAGCGATCAACCCGGTCACATAATCAATCACAACAAAAACCAGAAGCGCCGTAATCAACCTGTCGAGACCGCCGACAAGAAAGGAAAAAGCTGCGCCTATGGCTGAAAACACAGCCATGATGCGCAGCTCGATTTGTGTGTACTCAGTCATTTCTCATCCTCCTTTTTATACCAAGCCGTAGCTGCTCAGCGCCGCTTTTAGCGCCCGCACATCGTCAGCCAGTTCCTCGCATTTATCCCGCAGCGCCTGCATTTCCGCCTGTGAATAAGTCATACTGATGGTTAGCCCGCCGATTTCATTATCTGTATTGCCGAAAGAAACTGTCGACTTAGCGACAGGTGTTGCTCCGAAGAAACCTACCTTGCCTGCGGCCGAGAACTCATTTTGCCATGTCGATCCTTTATAGACAAGAGGCTGGGCTGTTTGTTTGTCCCAAACCCGCAGCCCCTCAAACGGTGTATAGAATGCCCAGCTCCCGCCAATAAGCTGGGCTAGCTGCTTATCTTTTGCAGTCCAGGCTCCCGTTGCTCCTGTCCCTACAATATAAAGATTCCCGTCTGAACCTGTCGGCGGAGTCGTAAGGGCCGTTGATTCTACGGAGGTTTGAAGTAATGCGTCTAAAGAGTTCAGGCTCATGGCATGGGTGACTTCTTTCTGCGCCTGACTTTGCAGGATATAAGGAAGTTTCAATCGGGGTGTATTGTCGCTCATATCATTTCCTCCTTCTTCGTTCCCCGGCCTCTGGTTTCGCTTAGCTGGTAAATCCGAACTCCAACTTGAGCTTGCACGCTTCCGAAGTCCGCGATTTGGTCGGCTGCTGAATAATACGCAGCAGAAACCGTGGTCCGCAGCGTTCTTTTTACTGCTTCACCGTTCATAACTTCTATTTCATATACTTCACTTTTCTCATCTAAGGGAACATCAACATAGTCCTTCCAAATGCCATCGCCACGGGTTCGGCGAACCCAAGAGATGGTGAGGTTTCCACTGCTGTCTCGAACTCCCCTCACATGACACGGCGACAGGGGCAGCGCCGCTATTCCCTGACAGGTAACTTGCTTGTCCTGATACAAGGAATTTGTCATGGGCAAGGCTACAGGACCCACTCGGAACAGACGAGTTTGGAACCAATCAGAGGATGGTATTGTCAGTTTTCCAAGGGTTGCAGGAGAAAGCAAGACGAATCGTTCTCCAATACCATGCCCACACATCTTCTGCTCGGTCCCGAGCCTCCCCCGGAGCAGTCCGGATAGACGATAGGTGTTTTGCGCAATCAGGATTGCGGTCGTAAACTGGATGATTTCATCGCCCACAAGAGCGGCATTGAATCCGTTGAGCACATCAAATGGCGGGCGGCTTTCCAGGGTTCCGCTGCTCAGCACCACGTCGAGTGTATTGGCATAGTCCCAAAAGGCTGTTGGACCATTCCCTAAAACGGAGGCTGCAACACCCATAGTGGCCTGGGGAATGCGATATAGATTCAAGGAATAGGTCAATCCATTGTCATTCGAGCGAAATACGCTTGCCCCGTAATAGACACTGGCGGTTGCGGCTACATACATTGTGTCTTCGGTTGCGCCTACATCACCAGGCAATTGAGGAATATCCAAAAACTCAACCGTAATTGCAGTCGCCGCTGGTGCAGGCTGAACTTCAGGCTCCGGATCCACGTCCCGAGTTACAATTGTATACGTACTGGCATAAGTCGATTCAGCCTGAATTTTAATGATGCCTGGTTTTCCATAGGACGTCTTACTCACTACGACTAGAGCCTTGCGGTCATTGGCAAGGTTCAGTTCCAAAATGTCACCAGGAAGAATGTGCGCATAGGCTGAACCCAGAGAGAATTCGTACTTGGTTCGGCCGACCCAGGCTTCGTACAGTCGGGTATCAGCCAGGGTTTTGGCCTTTGCATCACCCAAAACAAAGGCTGCATCAATCGTTTTTTCATTCCTGCTTTGGGTGAGCTGGCGAAAAGCGGTCATAACCCCCTGCTGGTAGTCTTTATCGGCTGACAGATACTTGACCGTCAGCCGGGCTGGAAGCTCTCTCTCATCCATTCGGGTAACCGTATAGGACTCGGCATCGGATGTTCCTTCAGAGACGCCCATTGCTTCTAATGGTACTGCGATCACCTTCGAAAAGTCTCGTTGTCTGAACACCGCTTGGCCATTTCTCTCTATTCCGTCAAACACATATAGAAGCTGCAGTTGTTCGATTTGGCTTCTGCGGGTTTTTTCACCACTGCTAATATAGCCTGGTATAGTTATGCTCTGGATATCGGAGGCATCGAACTCGATTTCTTCAAGGCCCGCGTCCAGGCTAATTTCTTCTACGATAGTTTTAAGGTCTGAGGTCGAATGGGTTACCTCGAAAGACAGATTGGGAATTCGGTTGCCGTAGTCTGTCACATAAAAATTCTTGAATACGATATAGGCTAGCCCTCGGTAGGCAGGAACATTGCCAGAGCCTTCGATACCCTCGATAAACGGATCCGGCGTCTGTGTTTCTGTCCCGTAGTATAAGGTGTAGTCATGCTTGGAAAGCTCAATGAGCTTGCCGTCGGCCCATGCCCTGCCAATAGCGCTGATGGGCCCCTGGCAAATCCCCACTGCAAAAGAAACGGAATAGGTGTAGCTGGTTGTTGTAACACCCCCGCCGCCGCCACCTTTACCGCCGCCTTGCTTTTCGGTAGCCACATGCTCCACATAATTCGTTCCCCAGATGACATTGCAGTCTGTACGGACTGTACCATAAATCTTTGGAATATTAGCGCCGAAGGTAGAGGTTTGGAGCCGTAAGTCATCGAGTCTCGGACCCTCCTGGCTATAGCTGGCGCCAAATAGGGATTGATCAATTACATTTCCAGCCATAGCCGCCACTCCAGACCAGAAGGCGTTCCAGCCGGCGTTTTGGGCAATGGTTCCTAAAATCAGCGTTGCCATGGATCTTCTACCCCTGGATACCGGAAGGCAGACCGGATATTTTTTCGCCAGAACTCATCCAGTCTAGTTTCAGCGACCTTGCCCACATCCGCCCAGGCATGAATAAAGGTGTCGGGCATTGCCATAATTCCAGCATGATGCGCCGGCCCTTTTCCAAAACCAAAAAGAAGCACATCACCAGGACGCGCTTCTTCAATAGAGATTTCTTCAAGATAGTTCTGGACCTCCGAATATAGCCGTTCTTCGGCCTTGAATAAATGCCAGGTCGCAGGGTAATCAATCGTCACAGTAACGGCTGCACCAGTACAATGCTCATACACCCCGCGAATGAGACCCACACAGTCGGTCGCAACCTGCTTTAAACACGCTTGGTGCACCCATTTTGTTCCGATCCAAGTTCTTGCCTCTTCTACAATTTCCCCACGAGTCATAATTCGTTCTCCCTCCTATCCCCGTTTAGGATCTGCGCCTTCAGCGACGGTATTGCTCGAGCCCTGTCCCGGATAGGCGGACTGAAAGTCATTGCCCGGGATATGCGGTTCTCCCCGAAAATTGAGTCCATTGTTAAACTTGGCCCGGCAAGTGGAAAAGTTGCCGTCACATCCGGGAAGGACGGTAAAAGCATCGCTGGCGGCTATCGGATATGTCGTTGGCAGGAACAGAGTAAATAGCCCGGCATCAAAGATTTTCACCTCATACTGACCTCCGGCATTGGCTCCAGCCGTGAAAGTCAATACACCATAGTCAAAGTAGCCTGTCAGGTTCGTGAGATTAGTGCTGAATGTCCCATCAGAATTTGCCTGTGTGACTTGACCTGCTACCGGCAATCTGCTAAGTTCAATTTTACACCTAGAATCGCCCAGTTTGGCCCGGCAGCTTTTTTGATAAACAGTGCCCGCTGACTGTTGATAGGCTTCCAGGAGTCCCCTCACTTCTGCCTGAAACCCATACCTGCTATTTCTGACCTGTCCGATTGTGCCTTTGCGGATAATAAACAATGGATCTTTTGTCTTCATCCAGTTACACAGAAAAATTTCAACTTTGGCAAAATCGAACCGGCCGCTGGCGATATCTTTTTCGTTAATGCGGTCACTGTCTAGGTAACCTTCCACTTCCAGGTTGTCAACGGCCATATCATTCGAGGTTGCCACAGCAGTGGGTACAAAACCAGCAGCAGCCTCATAGGTGATACCGTTTAATACAATATCCTCATCATGATTGGTAAAGCCCAAAACCGTACCATCTTTCAGCGTTAATTTCCAGCACCAGGCTGCCGACGTTACCTTGTCCTTCAGCCAGGGTATGCCGGATGGCTGCAGAGTGCGCAGATTTAAATAAATTTGAGTCCCAAAGCCATACAACGTTTTGTTCTTGATGCGGAATAGATCGCCAGTGGCAGCGTATCCTCCCGCTGGCACCGCATTGACCTTGCGTATTAAGGGAATTGGCAAGCCGCCAACCAGATACTCTCTTCGTAGCTCTCCGGTGCTTTGAAAGCCGTCCTGCGGGAGGATATTTACCTTTCTCATAATGGGAACCGGCAAGCCGCCAACTAGATACGTTCGTGTTACATCCCCTGTTCCTTGGTAGCCGCCCTCCGGTTCTCGATTCACCGACCGGGTAATGGGAATAGTAGTTCCCGCTCCATACGTTCTTGTCAGATCTCCTGTAGCTTGATATCCGCCGTCCGGTGCTGCACCTACATTTCTAACAATCGGAAAGTCCAGAATGGTAGACATTTATTGTTCTCCTTAGCCGGTATAGACATCTTCCACGAAGGAAAAATTCAGCTGGACATCCTGATACGAGCCGGCTGCTTCGTTGGCCGATGTCCAAAGGACAAGGTAAAACCCTACGTTGACTTGCCGAATATAGGACCCGGACGGTAGTGCACAGCTAGAACCACTGAAGCCATTGGAAAACGCGTAATTCGATTTCCAATCCGTGAAGCCTGACATCATTCCATCGCCTAATAGAGCTCCCGCATTCCAGCCGGAAGGTTTTACAAACGTTGCTTTATTCGTATTTGACGAAGTAATGGTTAAATTGGAAACCTGGTAGCCCGGATCGCACCGTAAGCAGAGCATCAACAACGTAGCTCCTGCTGCCGCCGTACTATTAAACAGGCCGTCGCCTAGGATAAAATCACTGTTTAGGCCTGTGATTTCTGTGCCGTCGGTTCTCCCGGGGAAAGTATTCTTATACAGCCTTAAGTGAGCCATTTCACCGCCTCCTCAAACAATTCGAACGGCATGAACGATAACCAAGTCAACGGATGTATCCGGTCCAGTTGGATCCGTCGGCCCTGCGTAGGCTATCACATCTATGAGTTTATTGGCATCGCCTACAATGGGGTAATACAAACTGTTGCCAAAGTTCATATTTGTTGAAGTATAGGCATAGTTCACTAGATAAAATCGATTTTGATAGGTGCCTTTTAGCGATATAACACAGTGATACCACTGCTCGCCGGGATCGGCGCGTACAGCGATTGCAAGCTTTTTTGTGACATCACTTGTCCCAGGAAACATGCCATCAAATACAAGCGGCGCTGAACCATCGCCGGAAGACAGTAAAGTTCCGTTAGTTCCGCCTGCGGTTACGGTCCCGCCATAAAAATGCAACGCCATGGGATTCCTCCTTTTATGAGCTTACGGGAGCCATATAGTCAACTTGCAAATAGTTGGTCAGAACATCACCATAATCATTTTCTTCTGGGAAATAACACTTGATATAAAACAGGGTGTTCACCACATCGACAGTTTCGAAGAAAAGAAAAGCATCTGAGTCGAGCCACTGCACGCCGTCATACGAAAGGCTAATGCTTCCTGCGTCTTTTCCGACTGGGTATAACCTGCAGCAGTAAATGGGCTCCGAGGTTGCCCTCAGTGCCAGCTGCTGCGGCGAGGAAATGGTTTCTCTTTGTGCGGCAATCAGTACCTTGTTGGGTTCGTTGATGGTTTCAGCAACCAGATCACCATCCACTTTTCCCACAGATACCGTCCCATTATAGACATGCACTACCGATAGGGCTATTGGCATCAGACTCGCCTCCTAGATACGAATTTCTATCAGCGGGATGTTATCCCAGCTATAGAGATCCCATTCTTTGATGGACTGAGGGCAGTGATCAGTATCAAACCGAACCGGCACATCGAATTCATAGTCAGCTGTAATCACAGCGTTTTGAGCGGGCGCAACGGTAAAGGTCATGATGCCAGTAGTCGCGTTAACCG
The DNA here is from genome assembly GCA_900542835.1 of uncultured Pelosinus sp. Taxonomy (GTDB): domain Bacteria; phylum Bacillota; class Negativicutes; order Sporomusales; family Acetonemataceae; genus Anaerosporomusa. The sequence goes on from UQPB01000009.1 coordinate 41,452, forward strand.
ACAATGTAGTCTGCCGAACATTATCCACATACACTTTTACCGTTCCCTCTACCGGCTTTCGGATTTTCCGCACTTCTGTATACCCGGCATCATCGGTATAGGTTTTTATGAGCTGAAAGGCAGTCGTTGTGCCGTCGCCAACTCCGATGATTTCCCCGGTTCCGGTATAGTCCAGCCAGTCCTTAAACCGAAACCCGTATGCTTTGCCTCTTCTGGCCCGGAAGAAAGCCAGTAGCCGTTTCATCTGGTTTTCATTTTTTACCCCATGGGCTGCTTGATACTTGCAGCGAGCTTGGGACCAATTTACATTCCGCTGCTCATACCCGGAGCCGGTAATTACGACATCGGTGGAATACTCTGGACCGCCAGTCACACCATAGGAAATGTCCGGCGGAAACTGCACTTCATGAAAGGCTTGCATATTACAGGTTTCTCCTTCCCAAGGCAAGAGCGGTATTCGCTTCTGCCAAGATTTGCGACTGACTGCGGCGGAAACTGGCCGCATCCGGTGTCGTGATGTTCATATTAATGATCGTAGGTCTGCTCGTTCTTGAATCTGCACTTTGGCTTATAATTTTCTTTGTTTCAGCGGCAGTAAACACATGGCCGCCGCGATTAAAATTAATTAGTTCCGGCCCCTTTTCCCCGACTAAGGCAAGGCCGCCGGGATAGTTGCCGCCGGCAGCGTATTGTCCAGGGATTCCGGATATCCCGCCGCGTGATTTTGCAGGCGCAAGTGCGGGAAACAAAGACATGGTAATTTGGCTAGCCAGCCACTGTGCCGCCATATCCGCAATGATTTTCATTATGCTTTTGCCTAGTGCTTGCCAGGCTTCGCCTATAGACTTTGTACCAGTAAGAATGTCTGAGAAAAAAACTTTCAGGCCGTCGTAAGTACCGGCCATTTGCTGAGCCATAAGCTCCATGGAAGATTTATGAGACCCTTTCCAAACTTCATAATACGCATCAATATATTGTTGTTTTCCTGCCAAGTCTTGTGCGAACATCGCCTGCTCGGTAGTTAGAAGCTGCTGGAATTTGGCTACGTCGCTATCCGCGCGCGCCCGGTCCAGCTCTTCCTGAAACTTGACGCGCTCATAGTGCAAATCTTTGATGCGCTGGTTTTTCTCCGTTTCAATGGCGACCTGTTCGGCAGCCGCCTGGCGGCTAAAATCCACTATGCCGGTTTCGGTGATAGCGAACTGGATTCCATTGGTTTCCCACGCTTTGCGGAACTGCTCCTGCTGAGCGGCTGTGCTGGCGGAATACTCCAGGGCAAGATCCCTGTATTTTTTCCGCACTTCATCTATTTGCCGAGCCGCGTCGGTTTCAATGTCAAACTTCTGCTTATCAACGCCAGTCAGGTCAAGCCCGCCTAGCTTATCGGAAAGACTCCGGGCCAAGTCACTCGCCTGATCGGCAATCCGGTTATTTTCCTTTTGCTCGTCCAACAAAATCTTTTTCCTTTTCGCGGCGTAAATCTCATTAAGGCGCAGGATATCCCTCTCATAGTTTTCATTGGCTTCCTTGGATTCGTTCAAGGTGTCCAGTTCATCGGCATACCATGCTTCGAGGGCGTCCATCTGGCTTTCGGTAAGTTGCAGCCATTCTTTTTCAATCGCCCTGCTCGCCTGCTCCGCTTTTTTCTGAAGCTTTTCGTACTCCTTACCAGTTCCACCGTCTGTGGTAAGGGAAGTTGTTCCTGGGACGGCATTCGTTAACCCCGTGAACTTGGTGTTGGGCTTTGTCAGTTGGGGAATCAGGGCAGATATATCCTTGCGGCTGAAGCCAAAGCTGAACTTTCCCGCTGCCGCGCCGATTTTGCCGATTCCCTCAGTGACCTTGTTAAACCAACTCCCCACCGAATCGGGAATGAACTGTGCAAAAAAGCTTTTCAGCGGGCTGAGTTGGTCTACAATCCAGTTGATTCCCTTCGCAACCACTTCTTTAATGCTTGCCCAAGCGCCGTCGATGAAATCCACAATGCCGTTCCATACACTGGAGGTGGCTTCGCCCGCAACGCTCCAGCCGTCGCCAATGAACTGGGCCACCGCACTCAGCGCATCTTCAACAAGACCGGTGATCCAATTCCACGCTTCGGATATGGCCGTAACTACGCTGTTCCAGATGCCAACCGTGAAACTTACGATGGCATTCCAAGCGTCGGAAATAGCTGTAGTCACTGCGGTCACAGCATTTTCTACGACAGTAGTAATCGCGTTCCAGGCGTCAGTAAAAATATCTGTAACCGTACTCCACAAAGTGCTGAAAAGCTCGGACAGCGGCTCCCAGTTAGTCCAGATTTCATACGCTAATAAACCCACCGCAGCTCCAGCTGCAATAAAGGGTAGCAAAGGAGCCAGTGCTGTCCAGGTCGCTATACCAAAAGCCACTAACGCGGGTACAGCTGCGCCTAATAATGCGCCAGACAGGACAAACGTGGAAGCGATGACTTCCGGCGGAATCATGCCTTGCAACGCTTCTTTAAGGCCGAGCGCCTTCACCGCCGCGGCAAATTGCGACAGCCAGTCGGCAACGCCTTGCAGCTTTTCCACCAGGTTCAGGTTTTTCGCGATGCTGTCGCCGATTTCCACCATGACCATGCCCACATTATCCTTGATAGTCGACATGAGTCCGGGGATGGTCTTGCTCATGGCTTCCATGCCGCCCTGGAATTTGGACTGCAGGCCCATTAAAAGCGCGTTGATTCCAGTAGTGCTGTCAATCGCCCCTTGCTCCGCCATTTTCATAGCTGTGGGAATATCGGTTCCAATGGCGTCCGCCAGGAACTTCCACGCCGGCACTCCGGCTTCGGCCAGCTGCATCATTTCTTCGGCAGACACTTTTCCTTTGGCTTGCATTTGTCCGATGGCGTTGGTCAGGCGGCTGATGCCCTCCTGACCAATTCCCAGCATCGCCGCCGCGTCCCCAATCGCCGCCAGCATCGGAATGATGTCTTGCGACGCAAAGCCGAAGGCCAATAGTTTTTTCGATGCAGTTAAAAGCCCCGGCAGTTCAAAAGGAGTATCCGCCGCAAAGGTTGCCAGATCGGCGAGCATTTTTTCCGCAGCCTTAGCATCGCCCAACAGCGTAGTCAAGGCTTTGCGGCTGGCATCCATGTCGCCTGCCAGTTTGATGCTGGCAACCCCGAAAGCGGCGAGAGCTGCCGTTGCGGCGGCTAGGCCGGCGGCAATGCTCTCCGACGCTGCCATCGCTTCCGAGCCAAGCCCTTTGCGGAGTGCGCGCTTGGTGCTCTCCCACTTTTTCAAAAAATCGCTGTTGTCTCCGCCGATAAAAATCGTCATCGAAGCGTTCCCGGCCATAGTTTCACCCCACTTTCGACAGCAAGTCTTTTATTGCCATCTTCGCTTCATCTTGCGTTACCTTTTGTTTTTCTTGCGGCTCCCGGCCGAGCAGCATATCCACCGTAACCGGCCTTTTCAGATCGCGTGACGTGCAGGTGTTGATAATGGAAGCCACAAAACCCGCTGTCATTATTTGTTCCTGCCTGGTTCGCCAGTGATAGCCTTCCGCCAGTTCGTAAAACTCGCCGAAGGTCAGCCGGCCAAATTCCCATGGTTTTAACCCCAAAGGGCCATAAGCCACCGGCGCGGCCTTTTCGATCCACTGGGCTACGGTGGTCACTCGTTTCCCTCGTCCGTCTCCTCTTGCGCTTCTTCTTCGCCGGCTAGGCTCTCGCCCATGATCTTCGATGCCTTGATGGCTTCTCCGATCCTGCCGGCAAGTTCCCCGAAGCTGCCGCCGGCTTCCATGTATTCCTGCATCATCAGCCCCGCGCGCTGCAAGGTAATCCCTTTTTCCGCATGCTTTAGTCCTCCCCACAGCAAAATGCGGATCGCCGAAAAGCCAGCCGCGCTTGCGTTGCTCATCACATAGAGCAGGGATTTTCCTCCCATCAGCTCTTCCATCTCGGCGGCTGAGTTAATATCGTAGCGAAGGCGGCGCTCCTTGCCGCCAATCGTAATAAACACGGGTCCTGTCATCGTCCATTCCTCCATTTTTCAAGAAAACAGGGTGCACAGTCTAAACTGCACACCCCATCCGTTATGCCGCAGGCGCAACGCCCGGAGTTGTATTCGCTGAAGCCGGAGCCGCCGTCAAACCGGCGCATGTTCCGTTGGCAATCGCAATGTTGAGAATGCTGTCATTAGCAGCCGCGGTCAAAGCCGTCAGTTCCACGATAGCCCCATAGCCGCCCACGCTGAATTTGGCGGTCACCGCGCTGTCTGCCGCCAAAGCTTCTCTGGCTTTTTGCGCTACTACGGCCGCCGAATCATTGAGCGCCACGGCTACGCTGATGGCTTTTGGCGAGCCGGTCATCCCGGCGGCAATCACCGTAAATATGGCATTGCCGGCGGTCGTAATGGATCCAGCGACCTCAGCCGTTTCCACCTGTTTGGTGCCGTTTACCTCTTCCGGCGCACCCGCCCCGGCCAAGGTAATTTTATACGTCGCTACCCCGTCATGCGGAGACTCCTCGCTCAAATCGGTAATGGCCGCATAGCCTTGGAATTTCGAGCCATCCTTGCGGACATACCGCACATGCACCAGCTCGCGGTTGGCAAAAACCGTGAGCAGCTTGGCACGGCCCGCGTCAATACTCAGGCCTGATACGTCAGTCAGCATCACCGCATCGGCGTCAATGCTCCAGGACATCATGCCTGGAACGCTGGTTTTCCATGCTCCCGACTGCTTATTGGACGCATCGATCTGTTCCGCTGTCAGGCTCAAGGTCGCGCCCCGCTGGCCGCCAATCACCGTCCAGACCGGCGTTTCGGCCGTCCCGGTATTCACTTTCAGCAGAAAATCCACGCCATCGCTTGGAATCAAAGGCATCTTTCGTCACTCCTTAGTATCAATAATCGTAAACTTGAAGGTTACCGTAGCTTCGCGGTGCGTTTCCAGGCGTTCCACCGAATGGCTGTCCACGCTCGAAAGCCCGACCTGCCACTCGTCGGTTAAAATCAGTGGCTCGCTTTGTATCGCCGAAATGGCCCTGTCGCAAAGCTCCGCCACTTCCTTGTCTCCCTGGTACTCGCTGTAGACTTTGAGGGTGGCCATGACATCCGCGCCGCATACCGTTTTGGTGCTCCAGCTCTCTGCCGTTGTGTCGGTCAGCACCACATAGGGCGCTTTTTTGCCTGCCGGCACATAGTCATAAACCGGAGCCGCCATCTGACTTTTTAAACGCTCAAAGAGCGCCTTGTTTAGCGGCGACACCGGGGATCGCTTCATCGTCTCACCTCATTTCGCACCGCTGTCCGGATCTTCTCTTGGATGCCCGGCAGCAGTTCACGGCGCGCCCGCTCGGCAAAATGCTTGCCCTTAACGCCCCGTTTAGTGCCATATTCCTGCAGCGGCGCATGCGGCGCTTTAGCCCTGACCATGCGGGAGATACCGTACTTTCCTTTGCGGTTCACGATACTTTTGCGCAAAAGGCCGCTTTTGACCGGAGCCAGCGAGCGCTCGCGTTTTCGAACTTCTTTAGCCCCCAGCTCGGTTTCTTTTTCAATCGCCTGACTGACATTGGTAGAAATGAGATCGCCGAAGGAAACGCATTGATCAATGCCGGTTACCCTAATTGCCGGCCGCATCGGCCACCACCTCCCGGCATTCCAGTCTTAAAAACGCATGCTTTTCTTCCCCATCAATAGGCGGCCCGATCTGCTCAAAAATGCGGCCGCCGTATTGAATCCGGTCCGACACCGCCACATCGCGGCGATAGCGAATAATGATGCGGTGTAAAATTTCGGGCGTCAGCTGCTCATATTGGTCTACCGTCTTGGCGGTCAACGCCATGATCTTAGCCCAAACAGTAGCTCGCTTCATATAAATCGTTTCATAGCCGCCCTGATCGTCCGGCACCTGGGTTTCCTTCAGCAAGATGCAACGGCAGTTCAGTTCTCCTGGGTTCATATCATCACCTACCAGAGATGCGCGCGATATGGAGAAAGAAGGACATACACCACATTTGGAATATCCTCGCCCGCGCGCTGTTCATAAAAATGTCCGATTAAAATCAGCAAGGCTTGTTTAATGGGAGTTGGCGTTTCACTCGGCAGCGGCGCTTGCAGATAGTTTTCTGAGTGAGATATCGCTGCGGAAAGCAAAGCGGTGAGAAGGGAATTTTCCTCCTCACCGTCAATGCGCAGGTACTCCTTTATTTCCGTTAGTGTCAGCGGCTCAGCCATCGGTTGGTTCCATAAGGCCCGCGGCTTTTAGCTTGGCCAGAAGCAAGTTCAAGTCCGTCACCAGTCCCGCTATGGTAGTCGCCGTACTATCAGCCTGAAACGCGGCTGGCGTAAAAAGGCCCACCACCTGCCCGCCTGCTACAAGTTCCAGGGTGCCGCCAATTACAGTTTTTTCTCCGCCTTGCTCCGTATAGTTTTTGACGCTGCTCATCGTTGCTCACCTACGCTTTCATTTGCAGCACTTTGACGGCTTCGGCAAGAATCAGCTTGCCGTCGACACGCTGAGTGGCCTTGAAGCCCACCTGCCCGGTTGCCGCATAGAGTTCGTTAAGCCGCTGGAAGGCTCTGCCCTGGCGGTCCGCCACCCAGTAGTAGCTGAAATCGCCAAAGGCGATAGTTTTTGCCGCCGCCGCGATGGCTGGAACATAAGCGGAGGTCTTCAGCGGACGGTTTAAGATAGTATCCGGCTGGCCCGCGGTCACCGAAGGCTGCCAAAGGTACTGGCCGTTCCCGTCTTTCAGCTTGCGGATGGACTTGACGGTCGCGTCATTGGTGACGAATACGGCATTCTTGCGGTACGGCGATTTCAGGGAGTAGAACAGGTCCATGATTTCGTCGATAGTGATGGCCGAAGCGCTGGCAGTCGTGATTCCCACTCCGGCACCGCCGGTGGCATTAAAAATACCGGTAGGTTTTCCGGTTCCGTCGCCGACAAAGAAGGCTTCCTCCTCTTTCGCGCCAATGCGCCGGCCAAACTCCTTGGCAATGTATTGCTCCAGATTAAACACACTATCGTTTAAGAGTTCCTCCGATACCTTGATCATGGTGGCCAGCTTGTAGGCTCCAATGGAAACCTGACCAAAGGCATCGTCCGACTCGGAGATTGCGCCTTCTTCGTCCACCCAGGAAGCAGTTCCCTTGGTGGCCACTACCGGAATTTTGCGATCCCCCGAGGAAGTGGTAATGATCGTAGCCAGTTGCCGGAAAATGTTTTCTTCCTGCAGGGCTTCTACGAGAGTGCGCTCAAATTCATCCGGCACCAGGTAACCGCCTTCCGAGTCCGTGCCGACTTGCAGGGCATTTTGCACATCAAAGCTGTTTTTGTTCTTCATCGCCTTCCAAAAGGCCGCTTTGTATTCGCTGGACGCCCGGCAGGTTTTTTCTGTCTCCTGATGCTGGCTGGGTTTGTTCGTAATGGCGGTTGAGGTTGGCTTGGACAGTTCGAGATCCAGAACTGCTTGGCGTTCCAGGCGGTCGATTTCTTTACCCAAGCTCACAACATCGGCTTCCATCTTTTCATAGGTAGCCGTGTCTTCGGCTGACAGCAGACCATTTTCATTTCGCCGGGAATCTAAAAAAGCTTTGGCGCTGTCCCAAAGCTTGGCGCGTTTCTCGCGCAGTTCCAATATTTTATTCATATCCAGTGCCTCCCTGTTTTTTTATTTCAAGAGTTCAAGTCGTGTGAGAAGTTCTTTGTGCGGCGTCCCCGCCAATGCAGCCGGTGACTTCTCTTTATCCTTGGGAAGCTTCCGCAAAAAGGCATTGGTGACGGTTAGGCGGTCAAAAATAAAACCCTCTGCCGCATCCTGTGCATCAGGCGCGTAGAGGATTTTATCGGCAAAGCCTAGTTCCACTGCCTTTTGCGCACTGAACCAGGTTTCCGCGTCCATCATATTTGAGATTTTGCCGCGCGGCAGGCCGGTCCGCTGTTCATAGGCGTTGATGATGCTTTCCTTGACCTCGTTCAGCAGCTTAATGCCGCTTGCGAGATCAGCCGCTTCCCCAAAGACTACCGTGGCTGGATTATGGATCATCATCATGGCTACTGGCGACATCACGATTTCATCGCCAGCCATGGCGATTACCGATGCGGCGCTGGCCGCGATGCCGTCAATTTTGACGGTGACCTTGCTTTCATACTCCTTGAGCATGGTGTAGATCTGGCTGGCCGCAAACACATCCCCGCCCGGAGAATTTAGCCAAACCGCGATGTCACCAGCAGCTGCCGTAAGCTCAGCCTTGAATTTTTTCGGCGTGATGTCATCGTCAAACCAGCTGTCTTGGGCGATGTAGCCGTCAAAATACAAGGTGCGGCCGTCCGCGTTTTTTACCCAGTTCCAAAATTTCTTCATTTGCTTCCCTCCATTCCCTTTGCATTCTTTTGGGCAAAGACCCCTGCGTCAGCCAGCTTGGTCATGTTGCCGTTGATGAGATACAAGTCTCCGCCCAATTCTGCTGGTATCCGGTTGAGATTTTCCAGTTCGCGGATGTCGTTGCTGGATAGCCAACCGTTTTGCCTGCCTACGGCGTAGCCGTTCATCCGGCTCTGGTAGTCGCCGCGGAGCAGCCCATCAACGTTGAATTTTACGAAGTACTGCCGCTTTTCGCTTTCGCTGAACAAGGCTCGCTGCATGGCTTCTTCCCATCGCACCACCCACGGGTCCAGGGTATACATGACAAATTCCAAGGACTGCTGCTCAATGTTGGAGAAGCTGGATTTATCCAGATCGCCGATCATGTGGGGCGGAATGCGAAAGATGCGGGCAATCTCGTTGATCTGGAATTTGCGCGTCTCTAAAAACTGCGCCTGCTCTGGCGGTATGCCGATGCTTTGAAACTTCATGCCTTCTTCCAGTACCGCCACCCGGTGGGCATTGCCGCTGCCCTGGTACACCGCGTTCCAGCTTTCCCGGATTCGCGCCGGATCTTTAACCACGCCGGGATGCTCTAAAACACCGCCTGGATTGGCCCCATTAGCAAAGAACTTAGCCCCGTATTCTTCGGTGGCAATAGCCATGCCGATAGCGTTCTTGGCCATGGCGATCGGTGAATAGCCGATAAGGCCGTCAAAGCCAAGCCCTGGAATGTGGAGAACTTCGTAATTGCGCAATAAAAATGTCTGTCCATCTTTTTCGTATTGGTAGTACAGAATTCCCTGATCGTTCCGGTTGACCAGCATTTTGTTTGGAAGCAACGGATACAAACCGACCACTTTTCCCCGACCATCCCGGATGATCTGCGCATAGGCATTGCCCCATAACAAAAGATGCCCCATCAGTGTTTCGCGAAACACGAATGAGGTCATCTCTGGATTTGGCTCGCTGTGGAGCAGGTAGTATATTGGATGGTCCATAGCTTTTTCTTTGCCGTTGGTTGTATAACGATAAGTGTGCATCGGCAGCGAAGCGATGGTTTCCGCCAGGATTCTGACGCAGGCATAGACCGCCGTGGTCTGCAGCGCCGTTCGTTCATTGACTGTCTTGCCGCTGGAACTTGCGCCAAAAAAAAAGCTGTAGGCGCTACCCCAAAAGCTATTTTGCGGGCTGGCTCTTGTTTGAAAAACTCTTGATATAAATGGGATTTTCATGAGTCACCTCCTGAAAATGAGCATAAAAAAAGCACCTACTCAACATAGATGCTTTCAAATAAAACCCTAAGCAATATTATTACATATGGAAAATTCCTTAAGCGTATATTCCAAATCTGTAATAAAATTCGTCTGTGAGTCGAGATATTTCTGATATTCTAACTCGTTAATATGACCTTCTTTACGCAACAAATCTTCAGCGATACATAAGAGATTGTATATTAGATTTGAATTATTAAAAATGTATGTGATAAACGAAAGTTTCCCGCAGTGCGTGGCATAATGCCTACTACGGCGAAGTTCCTGTAAAATCGGCTCATCGCTCTTATTAATCAGACTTTTTTCCTTTAATGTCTCTATATGCTTCTTGTACTTTTTGGTAGTAACTCCAGCATTGATATTACGTTTAGTAATATCCCAACATTCTAAAGCATGTGCAATTCTGTGAAATAAATCATTAACAAACCCATAAACAGAATATGAAATCATTGTCATTTCAGATTCCAAAGTTGCATTCGGCCTAATAAAACCAAAGTTAAGGGCGTTCATATAGTAGTATTGATTATTAAAAATACGATGAATAGAGTTATATTTCCAAATAAAATCATTAATGCGGAAAAAGTATGTACTTTTCATCCATACTACATTTGCGAGATTTTCCTCTAAGGTTTTTGGTGCATAGTTCACCATAATATCCCCTCCCTCTATTCTTGCTCGTCATTGTGTAAAAATCGCTCTTTATACTCAATAATTTTTTCAGATACTTCGTCCCAAATAGAAACGACGCTAGTTGCTTTATCAACTGTAAACACCTTCCCATATGATCGCTGATTATCAACTTTCATTTGGTTAAAATTTGCAGCAAATTGTTCCACATAATTATGCGGCCAATTTATATCAGTACATCTCTGCTCCAGCATGCTATAGTCTACATTTTCATGTGCGTTCTGCAAGTATAAAAATGCACTAATAATTTTATGTGGCACTAAGTCCCGATTAAAAGCCCATTTAGGAATTTTACCAAGCGCTTTTGCAAAATATTTTTCTTCAACATTTTCCGCTACGTTATTATTCTCACTGTCTCCCACGATCTTCTTTGATGCTTCAGCAAATGTGTTCGACACATATAACCGCATCATTTTTTCAAGAACTTCCGATGCCGTTTCATGCTTAATTTCAAGCGCTAGTTTAAACATACGTAACGTTTCAGAATCTATTTCTTCTGTAAATTCTTCAAAATATCCGACTCGAACTTTAATTTTATTCATATCTTCCATATCATCGCCTCCTTATAAGTATATTACCATACTTATAAGTACTTAATCAATACTTAGATACTTTTTCACTTGCGTTTTTCTTATAAGTACGTGCAGCACTTATTTCACAAGAAACTACAGTACCAAAATTCCTCTCCCGTCATATACGCTGGCATCACTTTTATTTCTTATTGATCGGTCAAGCGCCATAATGGCGGCGACAATTCCGTCAATCTTTTCTACAGACTTTTCCTTGTCCGGCTTGATGTTTCCAGCAGGGTCCTGGCGCATGACCACATTCTGCGCCATCCATTTGAGGACAGGGTTTCCGCCATGATTGATGCTGCCTTCCATCAGCAGCTTATAGAGTTCCTTGGATGGCGGAGACATATCCTTGTAGCCTTGTCCGAACGGAACAACCGTAAATCCCATATCCTCCAGGTTCTGCACCATCTGCGTTGCGTTCCAGCGGTCATAGGCGATTTTCCTGATATGGTATTTCTCGCCTAGCTCCTCTATGAACTTTTCAATAAAACCGTAGTGGATGACGTTGCCTTCGGTGGTCTGGATATAGCCCTGCAGTTCCCACACATCGTAAAGCACATGATCACGGCGACACCGCAGCTCCAAAGTATCCTTCGGCAGCCAAAAGAACGGAAGCACGACGTACTTTTCATCCTCCGTTCGCGGCGGAAATACCAGGACAAAAGCGGTGATATCCGAAGTGCTTGAAAGGTCAAGCCCGCCGTAGCACTCTCTGCCATGGAGAGAATCCATGTCGAGGGTAAGATCTCCCCGGCAGTAGATATGCTCCGGAATCCAGCACACGGTTGCCGATGTCCAGATATTCAAGCGGAGCTGTTTAAACACATTTTCTTCCGCGGGGTTTTCCAGCGCGTTTTTATAGGCTTCGCGGACACGCTCTACGGAGATGGTATGCCCGAGGGATGGGTTTGCCTTGTACCAGTTGGCTTCATCATTCCAATCATCCTGTTCGGTCAGCCCATATACAACCGGATAAAACGTGCTGTCTTTTTTGCGGCCGGCCTTGATATCCAGCGCTTTGGCGTGCAATTCATAGCAAATGCTGTTCTTATCATTTCCTGCTGTGGTTATGATGAAGAACAGCGGCTGCTCACGGGCATCGCCGGAACCTTTGGTCAGAACATCATACAGCCTGCGGTCCGGCTGGGCGTGAATTTCGTCAAAAACAAGGCCGGACACGTTAAGGCCGTGCTTGGTTCCCGTTTCCGCCGAAAGCACCTGGTAAAACCCGGCATTGGAATAGTTCACGATGCGCTTGGTGGCGGCGGCAATCTTCGACCGTTTGAGCAAAGCCGGCGACATCTGCACCATCTGCTTGGCCACGTCGAACACAATGGAAGCCTGCGACCTGTCGCAAGCGGCGCCGTACACTTCGGCGCTGGGTTCGTTGTCGGCATACAAAAGATACAGGGCAATGGCGGCTGCGAGTTCCGACTTTCCCTGTTTTTTCGGTATTTCAATATAGGCGGTAAGAAACTGCCGTTTGCCGTTTTCACCGACGATGCCGAAAAGATCCCGGACGATCTGCTCCTGCCAAGGCAATAGCAGAAACTTCTTTCCCGCCCACTTGCCTTTGGTGTGACAGAGATTTTCAATGAAGGCAACCGCCCGGTCAGCCTTTGCTTTGTTATAACGGGAAGTTGCAAGCATGAATGAAGAAGGCGTGTAGTGGTACGGCATCATTCACCGCCTCCCAGCAGTTGCTCCATCTCGTCTGTTGGATCAACAGAGCCTTCGCCTGCCGCAATTCTACTTCTGGCCGAGGGTGTAAGGCCGAACTGCTCGCAGAATTTCAGCATGATCTTTAGGTTTGTCTGGGCGATGGACACCTGCGGCACCTGCTGCAGATAGCCGTTGGGAGTGCGGATCATTGTACCGTGCTGGGTGATAAATTCTTCGGCTTCCTTCCAGCGGGCATACGCCTGGCAATACCCCGCGAAAGCCGCCATATCCATTTCCGTCATCAGTCCCATCTGCTCTAAAAGCTTGCCCATGCGTTTCCATTCTTTTTTTGCTTCTTCTTCCAGCCACGAAGGACAGCGCGGGGCTTTTTTATTAGGCTTTGGTTCATTTTTGTTCAGCGACCGTCTGCCCGGATTACCTTCCAGTTCCTTAAGAGCGGTCGGTTTTGGTTTTCTTCCTCTCTGCGCCATAAGCCCCTCACCTCCTCTTATCAGCTTTCATGGCATGAAAAAAAGACCTCCGAAGAAGTCTTGTGTCTAGTTGTACGAGAAACAGCCCCCGCAAGGGCCGCATCTCAATATGCTATTTCAGTCTATCTTTTTGCACAAATCCTCGCCGTAAACCACGCTCAGGCTACCGCCGTTGTCCCAGGAAACCATAATGCTGCCAAGGTCGTCCACGCCGTTTACCGTTCCGTGAGTGCCAATGGGCGGCGCCTGTTCGTCATTCATACGCGCAAGCTCAACCCTTGTGCCGGCGGGATACTGTTTGCGCAGCCGCTCGACAATTTCTCTTTTAACAAGCATCGCCATCCTCCTCGCACGGTTTTTGTTTTTTGGCCAGCAATCGGGCCTTATGCTTTTCCTCCTCCGCCGGGGTGCGGAAAGCGGCGCTGCCGGAAAGGCGGGCCAGCAGGACTTTTCGGGTCTTTTTGAAAGCGTCGCCGCTCATCCCCAGCCGAAGCAGCCAGGTTCGCATGACGTATTTGGGGTTGTCCTCTTGGGCGGGTTTGAAGGATGAGTACTTAAGCTTTCTGGCATTCTCATTCATGCAAGCCGCCAGGTCAAGAAAAGCCGCCATTTCATCCGATGTCGGATTATCTTTTAACAGCTTGATAGCCAGAGTATGCTTTTCAAAGTTCATTTCCAGGCCAAGGGAACGCTGTGACTCAACATCAGTCCAGGCCGTTTTAAAGGAATTTAGGTCCTCCATCGGTCTTTGATGCAAGTCCTCGGCCAAATTTGTGTCGATCAGTGGCTCCGTCAGACCAAAGGCGCTGACAAGCAAGTGCTGCTTGCTGGCGAGCATGTTGATCAAATTTCGCAGGCTCGCCGCCGTGTGGCCTTCCAGCGGCAATTCTACCGCATATCCAAAAAGCGGCAGTTCCTCCCGCCCGATTGGCTCTGGCTCTTCGGCTGTCTCAGTCTGGGGTTGGCTCAATACTTCTTCGGCGGAATACTCGCGGCCGGTTTGATCTCTGACTACGCCATGGCGGTCGATTAGGAAGTTTCCCGCTTCGCAATGGATTTCATACGCGCAGCTTGGCACGCCAAGATAGTTTGCTTTGACTCCCCATTTTGTTTCCAGCGCCTGCACCAGTTCTTTGCGAGTCACTCTGCACACCCCGCTTCCCGGACCCACTTCAACGTGTTCACCAATTCCTCAATTTCGCCGACCGAATAGATCAGGCATTCGTCATTGTCCTTCGCCGTCGGGGCAAGCACCAGGTTGCCGCCCCATTTTCCAACAATCACATAGCTTTGCTTCGAGTAGGTGGCTTGAAACCGGTCGCCTTTTTGAATTCTCATGTGTTTTCCCTCCCTGTGTTTTGGTAGTCTATATATCACTCTAAACACAGGAATTAGCAAGCGGAATGTGCAAGTATTCCCGCAATTTTTTCTACGGGTTCGATCGTTCAGAACGCTCATATATCATTTTCATCTGCAGCAGAGAATACACAATCCGATCCAGCAGGCGCTCTTCGCATTCGCTGACCGCAATGCCTTTGGCCAGGCGCTACGTTGTGCTTGTCCACCAGCGTTTCGGCCACCAGAAACATGGCTGCGCAAGGGTCCTGAGCATATATGGACGGGTATAGCCGCTCGGCAGTCTGGCGGAAATTCCAAAAGAGATCATCACTTGCTCCGTAACCTTCGTTTTTTCTGGCAAACAGATTTTGAATTTCCTCGAACTTATCTTGAATAAATAAAACAAAATCAGTTCTCCGGGTCGGTTCCACAGAATCACACCTCCATAGCTTCCGTCAAAGTTGAAATTAGCAATGCGCAGGCAACTTCAAACGCCACATTTACAGTGACCGCATTGCCGGCCTGCTTATAGAGCTGCGAATCGGAGTTTACTGCCTTGGCTTTCTCAAACAATTCATCGGAGAAACCCTGCAGACGCCAGCACTCCTTGGGAGTTAGCCGCCGTATTCGAAAATGAGCATGTTCTTTAACGGCCACGCCGTGCCTGTCCTGCCCTGTCAATGTAAACGTAGGATCATCAGGGTCTTTAAGCCGCCTGCCGTTCTGCCTTTTTTCTTTCCGGTCCGGCGTCAGCACAGGCATCACGCAGGGAATCTTATCAAGCCGCGCGGCTTGCAGGCTCCCGGTTTCCTCCTGCTTGACGGTGGTGGTAGCGCCGTGGGTCTTCTGAATAGCCATGACCGGCGCTTTATAGTCCCTCGCCTTCAGCGTTTGGCAGCAATCGCTTGCTTTATACCGGCCAATCGTCGGCCGGTTTACAAAATACAGGCCGGTTTTTGCCCCGGCACCGCCCGCCTGGCTTGCCAGAGCCACGCTTACTCCAGCCGGGTCATACACCCGGTAGCCTTGCATCCCGCCGATAATTTGCCTAAGACCGCTGCCGTTCTCTCGTCCGAAAGGTAGTATTTCTCGTCGACCGCGGCTTCCAAGATGTCCGACAGTATACACCCGCTCCCGGTTTTGGGGGACTCCGTAATCTTTGGAGTTGAAAATCTGCCACTGGACATCGTACCCAGCTTCGGCCAGCTCACAGAGATATTCGAGGAAATCCCATCCGGCATTGCTAGATAAAAGGCCTCTAACATTTTCGAGGATAACCCATTCGGGTTTACCTTCTTCCGCTTTGCTTTTGAGGAGGTCAACGAAGTCAAAAAACAGTCCGCTTCGGTCACCGTGAAGCCCGCTTCTTCCTCCTGCAACAGAGAGGTTTTGACAAGGACTTCCCGCAGTCCATATATCTGCTTGAGGGATGTCATCTGCTCGGAGTTTCGTGATGTCACCTCCATGCCATTCTCCTTCCGTATTATACATAGCGCGGTAAGACCGCACCGCAAATTTGTCGTTTTCGCAAAATCCGACGCACTTCATGCCGGCTAGTTCCAAGCCCCGGCGAAAACCGCCGATGCCGGAAAAGAAATCGATAAAAGTAAGCTGCCTTGCATCAGCCATGATTGTCCGCCCCTTTCAAAAGCAAAAGGCACGGAACACTCCATGCCTTACATTTCTGTCTCTTCACTTGTATCGGCCGCCGCTTTCCGGACTTCATCGTAGGGAATTGGAATCCCGTCACGCAGCAAAAAGACGCCGGATGAATCCCCGACGGCTTCAACAAAACGATTAACGATGACATCGGCAAATTTCTCATCCAGTTCAATGCCATAGCAAATGCGTCCCGTCTGCTCGCAGGCAATCAGCGTGGAGCCGCTTCCCAGAAAGGGGTCAAGCACAATGCAACTCTTCATGCTGGAATTCTGGATCGGATAAGCCATTAAAGCCACCGGCTTCATGGTCGGATGCTCCTTGGAAGATCTCGGGCGATCATATTCCCAGACGGTGGTTTGCTTGCGGTCGGAATACCATTGGTGCCTGCCGCCCTTTTTCCAGCCAAACAGACACGGCTCATGCTGCCATTGATACGGAGAACGGCCAAGAACCAGCGCGTTTTTCTTCCAGATGCAGCACCCGGAAAGATAAAACCCGGCATCGGCAAAGGCTTTGCGGAAGTTAAACCCCTGGGTGTCTGCGTGGAAAACATAGATGGAAGCGTCGCTTTCCATGTTCTGCTCCATATTGACGAACGCCGCGAACAGGAACTTGTAAAAGTCCGCATCCGGCATATTGTCGTTTTTAATTTTCCCGGCGGTTTCCTCCACGTTGACGTTATACGGCGGGTCGGTCACCACCAGATTGGCCTTGCCGCCGTTCATGAGAGCAGTATACGTTTCCGGTAAAACAGCATCGCCACAAATAAGCCGGTGCCGAGCGAGCAGCCAGATGTCGCCTTTTTGTGAAATGGTCGGCTTCTTTAAGGCTGCGTCCACATCGAAAGCGTCTTCCTTGATTTCCTTGTTGTGGACCTTTGAGAAAAGCTGCTCGATTTCCGGCGCTTCAAAGCCCGTAAAATCCGTATTGAAATTTGCCGTTTGCAAATCCACGATCAAATCGGCAAGAAGCTGTTCATTCCATGCTCCCGTGATTTTATTGAGAGCAATATTCAGAGCCTTGACCTTGTTCTCGTCCCCGATTTCAACCACAACACACTGCACTTCGGCATACCCCAGGTCTTTCAGAACCGTCAGCCGTTGGTGTCCGCCGATAACCGTCATGTCGTAGTTCACGATGATGGGTTCCACATAGCCAAATTCCAAAATGGAATTCTTGATCTTCTCGTATTCCTTATCCCCCGCCTTCAGCTTTTTGCGCGGGTTGTATGCCGCCGGGCGAAGCTCCTCCACCGTCAATGACTGCCATTTCATTTCACTCATGCTTTTCCTCCTCATGCCGGGCGGGACTTGCATATGGCTCTCTGCCTTCTTCCTCCCGCCAAAATCTGTCATGCACATAACATTCATGTCTGCAGTACCTTCTGTTTTTGTTGCCGTATACGGTAAAATGCTGGCCGCAGTAAACACAGGTCTTTTCATAAAAAGCCGCTTCCTTTTTACGCGACTCCTCCGGATGGGCGGCCCACCATTCCCGTCTGCATTTTTCTGAGCAGAATTTTCGCTTTCGGCCTATCGCCGGCTGCAGAATGAGTGTACCGCAGCATCCGCAAGCGTCGCCCTGCTGTATCTGTTCTTTCAGATTCACAACCACTTCTGTTGCATAGCCGTCAAGTCCATGGCTTTTGCAGTAGTTGCGGACCACATCGCGGGAAAGTCCAAGAGTGGAAGCAATGGCTTTGTAGCCGATCCCCTTCATCCGGAAATTCCGTATCTGTTTTTCCTGGACACTCGTCATTGCTTCACATCCTTTTCGCAAAATCTTTGCATGGAAAAAGGCCGCAAAACCTTGCATTTCAGCAAGTGTTTTACAGCCTTAACCGTAACCATTCCGCGAAACTGCCGATGCATCCGTTGCTAATTTTCATTGGCGTTTTCGCTATTTCTTTCAAAATTTGCAGGTGTTCCAACGCTCCTCGGGCATCCCCCCTGCCTAATTCTGCGATTTTTCACGCGAAGGGGGGCGGCGGTCTGGGGGGTAAAGGCCGTAGAGATCTGACCCGCCCCTACCCTCGGCTCACAGGCGCTTTTGAGCTTGACCGTTAGTAGTTATATTCCTGATGCTGATCCATCGTCCGGGTTTTCCTGTCATGGCACCTCTTGCAAAGTGCCTGCCAGTTGCGCTCGTCCCAGAACAGTGCCTTGTCTCCCCGGTGCGGCTTGATATGATCCACAACCGTTGCCGACGTCAGTTTTCCTGCCCGCTGACACTCTGCGCAAAGAGGATGCTTTGCCAAGAACTGCTTTCTTGCCTTTTGCCAACGACTGCTGTAGCCACGCTCAACGGCACCAGCCCTGTCATTGACGTACAGTTTGGCATGCTGATCGCAACAACGATCGTTCGTCAATCGCGGGCAACCGGGATGCTTGCACGGTTTTTGAGGTCTTTTCGGCATAAATGTTATCTCCTTTCATATGTACGGATGCGTGAAAGGATGAAAGACGCATCCGGCCAAAGAAAAAGAGCCTGGAGATCAACCCCAGACTCATATGCTTTCCTGGCAATTATAAGTATAGCGCGGACGAAATGAAAAAGCAGTACACCTTTAGTACACCTCTTACTTGCTCATGTATACCTCACTCCGATAGTTCTGCAAAAACCGCATCTATCTCCGCGATTTCTTTCTGCATCCCGGCATCCAACTTAGCTTGAATAAATTCATCCTTTAGTCTAGCTATAAATCTAATATCTGTAAATAGTCTACTAAGTGTAACCAACAAACCGCCAATATCTAATTTTTTAGGATTTTTCAATATACAAGCAGTAATTACATTACAAGTGGATGAAATTGCGTTAGAGTACATCAATATCTTCCTTGTTCTCGCTTCATAGAAGGATCGTTCACCGTCTTTTTCTTGATTATAAAACAGCCCATGCATTAACCCAATAATCATATTGATTATAATCGAAATTGCAGCTGATTTCCCTACGATTTTAGCATCTCTTGATAAACATAATGCATCATACTGACTATGATACAAATTCCCAGCTAAAGTTTCTGAAAAAGCTCCTAAGACAGGAACAGGTAAGCCCAATTTCGTATACTGATCCGACTTTAGATGAACACCCTGAGCAAACAAAGCGGCTGGTAAGCAGTGTGCATCATAATCGATGACATCTTTCACTTCCGAAATTAATGCAGGTAAAGTTATTATTTCATTTGTAATTGCCATCTTTTTAACTCTATATGAAACAAAAGAATTCAATGTAATTACATCTGTCATTATATCAGCTGTTCCAAAAACCCAGCCCAAGATCGGATCATGTCCCAACGTCTTGTATCGATGGTATCCGCCCTCCATATTTATCCCTAAGACTTTTGCACCTTTTGTAGCATCATAAGGAACAGAATTAAAAACCATATCCATCCAAGTTTTCCGCTCACTTTTATTTACATCCCATGTACCACCCTGATTTTCAGACTTAAGATGCTTTTTCTTGAATTCTTCATTTTGTCGCTTTACTTCATCTTTAATCTTTTTATTATCATGAGCCATTCTTTCATTTGGATTTATTTTCTGTCCTAACTCAGGAGTTAAAATCCACCGAACAGTTTGCAAAGCCGTTGCTACTAATAAGAATGGTATATCAGTTTTTCTCAGCTTTATTTTTCTCGCAAATTCCGAATTGATTCTCTCTAAATCATCATAAGCTATCTTAAATTCCTCTGCCGATAAAATATCTTCTAATTCAACATCATAGTTAATTACATTATCAGCCTCTTTGACAAGATCATCCCATTCTTGCAGAACAGGTTTGTGAGATAACAAATGTTCCCCTTGTTGCCTAACGCTATTATTAATATCATTAATTTTTGCACCGTATCCCAAAGACTTTAACAAATTCTCGCTAGAACTAATTGCAGAATCTGCATCTCTACGTATCTGGCGCATATCAGTCTCTATATCATTGGACAACATTTGATTCAGCTTAAGAACTTTATTAATTTCCTTCTCTTTTTCACTATATGTATATTTTCCCATAAGCCATTCTCCATTCAGCAATTAAGCTGCATACCCTAAGTCAGCCTTAAGGTCTTTTATCGCTTGTTGCAATAATATATTTAAACTCGTTAAATAATCTACTCTATCCTTATCCGCATCTTTCTCGTCCTTAAGTGCCTTTATAATAGCATTTTGTTTCTTTACGGCTTCTTGATAAAGACGTTCTTTTTCTTGTTTTAACTGTTTATATTTTAGATATGATGCAATTCCAACTCCGCCTGCTGCCAAAACTGCAACTGGCGCTGCCAACACGAAAACTCCTGCTACAGAAGCGGATACAGCTCCTCCTAAAACAGCTGAAACACCTCCGCCAGCAGCTGCTAATCCACTCATAATACCAGCTGCACTAAGGCCTACTGTCCCCAATCCATATAATGCTGCAAAAGAACCAACTGCCCCTATTCCAGCACCTAAAGCACCTGCTAACACTTCCGGAATGGCACTTTCTCGCATGGTTCTTCTTTTATCCTTTACCGCTGCCGCCGCCTCATTCACAACATTTACTACTTGTTGAAGTGCTTCAACACTCTGAAACTTCATGTTTTCCTTCTTTTTAACGTATTCACTCATAGTAACATTCCTTTCCATGCGAAAACATCTTTTGTCACTTCATTACATAAAACGATCAATTATTTCTTGTTCTTTAAAATCTTGGACAACCATACAGAACCAGCCGCAATTCCCCCAACCGCCAAAAGAGGTGCACCCAAAATACCACCAATCAATCCAGCGCTAACAGCTGCTAAAGCTGCTCCACCAATACCTCCTGCAGCCGTAGCTGCAATAGTCTTTACATTTTCAAATAATTGTTCACGCTCTTCGTCACTATATTCTTCATATCGGTTAAGAAGCACTTCTACAACTTGTGGTAATACGGTATTTTCTTTATTTGTTTGGATTTCGAAGTCAAGGACAGACCGAATTGCGATGTACTGAGTCAATGTCATTGGTGTTTTCCCGTTTTCCAAATTACTTATGGTTTGTTTAGTAACACCAATCTTTTCACCAAGTTGCTCTGCAGTCCATCCTGCAATTTTTCGGATGGCACCTAAATTTTTTTGCAAACAAGCAACTTGAGCATTACGTTGATCTTTATTTTCCATTTATTGCACCTCCATCTATTCCCAGAGTATCATAATCATTTTACCTTGTCAATATATTTGACCATGTAAATATTTTTACCTTGGTAAAATATATAGCTACCATTGGTCAGTTATACTCTTCAAACACTCCGATTTGTATCTGTATCGCCTTTGTGATTTTCCCCATGATATCAGTGCTCATTATAGTACCCTTCTTCTCTAGAAGGCGGTCTTTGTCGATGGCTTCCACCTGTTCGGCAAGCGCCAGGCTTCCACAGCTTAATCCAAATCCTGCGGATGCGGGAATATACACATGAGTTGGAAGGAACCGCTTCTTATGGACTTTGGATGTCAGCGGCACCACCGTGATGACCGGTGAATGCGCATTTGCCTTATTGTTGCTGACAATCACTGCCGGACGGATTCCGCTCTGTTTTCGCGTGTCTATGTTCATTCCGAAATCCACATAATAAACGTCGCCTCTTCTGCACATCGCCTTCACCTCAACTCAATATATATTCCGCCATCTCTTTGTCATGGATGGCATACAGATTTTCCAGTTCACGGATTGCCCTCTTGCGGTTCTTCGCCACCATCGTCCGACTGATATGATATTTGGCGGCAAGATCGTCCCAGGACAGCCCTTGGATAACCATATCCGAAATAAACGCAGGCAAGATGCCGCTCAAAGAAAGCGCAGCCGACTCAAAAAATAGCAGTTCCTCCATGAGAACGGCATGCTTCTTTTCCAGATGCGCCTGCCACTCTTTGTTGATTCGGTCCATCTTGTCTTTATAGGAAACGGCGATACGTCCGGTTTTGTCGGAAACGCCGCTGGTCTGCACACGCTCTGCGTCTGGATGGGAAAATTGCAAGGAATCAATCATCTCCTCTGCCGTGATCCCTTGAAAATTTCGGATCTGGTTTTCAAGGCAGACCCGCTCCATCACCATCTGCCGGTATTCCTGCATTATTCTTTCCACTCTGCCGTTCATGCCGCACCTCCTATCCTGGCCTTGACTGCCGCAATCAGAGCCGACTGCCGCGTGTCCTTCGTCTCCAAAGCCTTCATGACATCTTCATCGTGCGTGCTGCGGGTGACGATGTGCTGAATCACCACCGTATTTTTCTGACCTTGCCGCCAGAGTCTTGCATTCAGCTGCTGGTATAATTCCAATGACCAGGTAAGCCCAAACCACACTACGGCGGAGCCGCCTTCCTGCAAGTTCAGCCCGTGTCCCGCCGACGCCGGATGGATGAGGGCAACGGGAATCTTTCCGGCATTCCAGTCATCAATGTCTTTTTCCGTATCAATGGTTCTGACGTCAAACCGCTCGCGGATGCGGGCCAGATCGTGCTTGTACCAGTAAGCCACAAGAAGCGGCTTGCCGTTGGCGGCTTCAATCAAATCTTCAAGCGCGTCCAACTTTCTGTCATGAATATAAATGACTTTTTTGTCCTCGCCGTACACCGCTCCGTTTGCCATCTGCAACAGTTTGTTGGAAAGGCCTGCAGCGTTCATGGCGTCCAGTTCCTCCTCACTGCCGATAGACACACACATTTCTCTTTGGAAATCGTCGTAAAGCCGCCGCTCCTTCTGATCCAGCTCAACCTCAACGCGATTGCTGATTTTCTCCGGCATATTGAGGAAATCCACAGCTTTCATGGAAATGCAGATGTCGGAAATCAACTCATAGATTTTTTCCTCCGAGCCTGCACGGGGCTTATAGGAATAAATGATTTCACGATTGCGTTTGTCAGGAACGAAGAACCGGTCCCGGTAGCCGCCGATGAAGCGGCCGAGCCTTTGCCCCATATCCAGAAGAAACATCTGCGGCCAAAGGTCAAGGAGAGAATTAGGTGCCGGAGTGCCGGTAAGGCCGATCACCCTCTGCACCAGGGGACGGACTTTCTTTAACGCCTTGAACCGCTGCGCCTGATTGGACTTGAAGCTTGATAGCTCGTCAATCACCACCGTGTCAAAATCCCAGCGATGATTCTCCACAAGCCACGCCACATTTTCCCTGTTTATGATATACACCGACGCTTTTTGGGCAAGAGCCTCTTCACGCTGTTTCTTGCTGCCCAGAACCAGGGTATAAGATAGCCCGGTCAGATGCTCCCACTTCGCCAGTTCCTTCGGCCAGGTATTTTCAGCCACGCGCTTGGGAGCGATAACAAGTATCTTCCCTATGTCAAAGCTGTCCAGAGCCATCATCCACAGTGCCGTCAACGCAATGACACTCTTGCCCAATCCCATATCCAGCATGAGGCAGCATACTGGATGTTCCAGTGTGAAATCGGTTGCGTATTTCTGATAATCATGCGGTCTGTATTTCATCAAGCACACCTCCAATCATTTCTTTGCTATCAATGCAGTAAACCCGAAAACCCAAAGCGGTCAACTGCCCTGCACGCAATTCTTGCAAAGGCCGCAGGCTCTTGCCCGAAGCCTTCAATTCTACAAAAGCCAGAATGGCACCGGGGAAAAGAACCAGACGGTCCGGCACCCCATCAAAACCGGGCGACACAAATTTTACGGCCAACCCGCCACGTTTTTTCACTTCAGTGACCAGTTTTCGCTCGATAGCACTTTCCCGCAAAATAACCGCTCCTCTCCCTGCCTGTTCCGTGTGTCGTTCCTATGTGTTAAAATCCTATACGCGCGTATACGTACTTGCATGTGCCTATTTCTTCTTATTACCTATATCCAATTAATCAATATGTCTTTTTTTTAGGAACGGTAGGCACAGAACCAGCAAGACTCGCTGTTTTTCCGCCTTCGCGGACTGTGCCTGTCGGCGTTCCCAAGACATTACGGGTTACAACGGAACGGGTAAAATTTGTTCCTTGGTTCCATTACTCCTCCCGTACAAAAGTTTTTTGAGGACCGTAGAGGGGGTATCGAACCTTGCCGGATTTGTTGGCGGTCAGCTTCTTCCACCCCCCGATACGGGTCAGGATGCCTTCTATTTCATAGGAGTCGGACCGTTTGAGATTCTGGCGTTCCTTGGCAAAGCACTCGCACCAGATCTCCATCACGCAGACCTTATCCCGGCGCATGGTTCCCGTCATGGCAGAGCCGCCAAACTCGCTGCCGCCAAGGAATGTCCTTCTTTGATATAAGTCCATTCCGTCCCACCCTTCGGGAAGCAGCACTTCCAAGTAGTCCACGATAATACCCTCTCGGTCGTCGGCTTCCATCGCCTGTTGTTGCTGGACATAGGCTTCGGCGACCACATCGCCTTTCAGGAACAATTCCTCGCCGGAGCGGTACTTCACGATGGCTTCTGCCCAAACCTGGTCAACCTCGGTCAGTTCCCACGCGCGAAACTTGGAATTGCCCGTCACATGCACCGGCCAGAAACGACGGTTTCCGGTGATGTCACGAAGAAACCCGCTCTCCGAGTTGGTGGAGCCTACGATGATATTGGTTCTGGGATGGCTTTCCACATTGACGCCATAGGACTGCCTGAACTTGTCGTCTATGCGGCTGATGAAAGATTTGACCGTTTCCACATCCACCTTTTTGATGCCGGCCAGCTCACCCAGTTCCAGAATCCAGTACCCTTGTAGCTTTTCGGCGGCGGTTTTGTCCTTCATGTCGGAGATGGACAGGCTGTCCGAATACCACTGTCTGCCAAGAAGGGCGAACAGCGTGGACTTGCCCACTCCCTGCGGGCCGCTCAATACAAGGATGGAGTCGAACTTGACACCAGGCTCATACACCCGGGCTACGGCGGCGCACAGGGTCTTGCGGGTGACGGCCCGGACGAAAGCGGTATCCTCCGCGCCCAGGTAATCAATGAGCAGCGTGTCGATACGCTCCGTACCGTCCCATTCCAGAGTGTCAAAATACTTCTTGATCGGATGGTACGGCCGCTCCGCGGACACTACGGCGAGAAGCGCGTCCTTGAATTTGGCCGGCGACCAAATCCCGTATACCCGTTCAAAGTACACCTTGGCGCAGGCAAGGTCGGCATCGCCCCAGCCGGGACGCACCTGCTTCCAAGAAAGCTCTCCGATCACATCCACCATGCTTTTGAACTCGTTGTAGACGATTGGCTTAAGATTCGGATCGAAGCGGATGATATTGGCGATGTTGGTCAGAGTGTCCTTGACCTTGCCCTGCTTATCCAGTTCCAGTACAGTTTGCCAGTTTTCGTTGTCCACTTCATTGAACTCATCCAGCGCCAAGTTTTCGCGCTCTTTGGCAAGCCGGACTTTAACCCGTTCATCAGAAACCGCAAACTCCTGCATGCCCTTAAAGGAAGGCAGCTTGGCGGGATCGGCGTCTTCATCCGCCTTGGCATCCAGTTCTCCGAATTTGTGAATCCGCACCGCGTCAAAGGCGTTCATCAGCTTTCCGCACGCCGGGTCGGTGGCGTGATGGCTGTATGCGTATTTATCCTCGTAAATGACCACGCCCGCCTGGCTGTCTGCCGGAATATAGTCATAGCGGCTCGCCATAATGCTCTTTCGATATACATCGCCAAGGAAAGTGTCAATGGCATCCGTCATGGAATAAGCGCGACAAAACGCGCCCACCGCTCCCTGCTTTTCCAGGGGATCGGCTTGCTTCTTGACCTCGCGCTGCACAACGGTCTGCTGGCGTTTGGAAACAGGCCACTGCGCCGAGTTGCGCCAGTCCGTGTATTTTGCGAGCACCTCATCGGGATCGAGGATTTCGCCGTCAACCTCGCGGAACACGAACTCCCCGTCCGCGGAGGTGGATGGCCAGTACATCAAGCGGCTCGGTTCGTAGGTGGTGTCGTCAAAAAGTTCAATGCCGATTTCCTCCGCTACTTTCCTTGCCACCGCAGAGTACTCATCCGGCGACACCTCGCGGGCAAGCGGGATGATAAGGCGAAGGCGGGGCTTTTCCGGTATGTGCTTATGGGTGGAGTAAAGCCAACACTTGAAGGAACAGAACATCTCGATCTGGTCGATGATATCCGGCAGCGCGTAGTCCATATCAAGGCACAGGCCGGAGCGCGTCAGGACGCAATCTTTTTTTCTCCTGCCGCCCTTCAGCGTTCCGAGGACAAAGCCGCCCACATCCTTGATATCATCCTGTCTGGCCTTGCTGAGTTTTTTGTACTGCTCCACTGTCTCCGCGGTCCTGCGCGTGGCGGAAATTCGGTCACGGAACTCATTCAGTTCCATCTCGGCCAGATTCCAGCGTTTGTCTGTACGGGAATTGCCAGTAGAAAGCCTAATTTTCATTTGCCGTCCCTCCCTGGATAAAAAGTTCTATATTTTTTGCGACTCTTTGCCGGAGCCGCATCGCTTCCTTAAACTTTGCGGTATACTCGCGCCACTTGTCTGATTTTGCCGGATAGGTTGCCGCTTCACTGGCATACTCCTGCATCTGAGCAAAATACCTTTTCTCCAGTCTGCGCAGGAAAGCAAGCAACCTGTCCTTGTCCGGCTCCGGCGAGTATCTGTAAACCAAGGAAAAGACCTTCCTGGCTTTATCCAAAGGACAGGGAAAAAAGCCTTCCAGGTTCAGTTCCATATATCCAGTGGGATAAACGATCTTTAGCTTTCCGGTATCCACTTCCGCCCGGCGGATGCCCTCATAGGCGGTCGGGTCATAATAGCCTTCCGCATTGTATTTGCTGATTCCCAAGGCAATCACCCCCTAATCCTTTTTATAAAAACCGCACTCGTATCCATCGGCTCTAAGTGGAAGTCCCGCTGCCCAGCTGGGAGCCTCCGCCATGAACTTGCAGATTTCCCCAACGCTTGATTGTCCTTCCGACACCTCCAGCACGGCTTCATCGTGAACATGCATGACGATTGCAAACCCATGGCAACGGAGCCGCAACATGGCGAGCGCCAACAGGTCGCGGCTCGTTGCCTGGACGATGTTCTCCACTAGCTTGGGGCCATAGGTTTCGATACGCATCCACTTTTTGCTTTCACCGATCCCCTCATAGGTCAGCCCCTCGCGGCCAAACTTGTTGATCGCCATTCGCGGCTTGATATAGGACAGTTTTCTTCCGGATGGCAGCGTAATGAACAGTATGCCGGACTTATAGGAAAAAGCCACGCTTCCGACCGTCGTTTCCTTCTTTTCCCGGACTGCCGCTATGGCAGCGGCGTCCACATCCCACCAGAACTTCGTAATGTGCGGATTGGCTCTTCGCCACTGGTTCACCAGGGCAGGCAGTTCTTCTTCTGTCAGCCCCATCTCCAGCGCGCCCATCGCGATCAAGGCTCCAACTGAACCGCCATAGCCCAGAGCCAGTTCCGCAATTTTGCCCTTCTGGCGAAGCGGACTTCCTTTGCCGATCTCCTCAATGGGAACGCTGAACATGGCAGATGCCGATGCTTCGTAAATCTTGCCGTGGCTGCTGAATACATCAAGGCGCCACTTCTCGCCGGAGAGCCATGCGAGCACTCGCGCTTCAATCGCGGAAAAGTCTGCCACGATAAAGCGGGTGCCTAGCCTTGGCACAAAGGCGGTCCGGATCAGTTCCGACAATACGCCGGGGGGCGATTCAAAGAGCAGTTCCACATCCTCAAAACGGCGTTGCTTGATGAGGTTTCTGGCCAGTTCCAAGTCCGTCAAATGATTCTGGGGAAGGTTCTGAACCTGGACGAGCCTTCCCGCCCAGCGCCCGGTGCGATTCGCCCCGTAGAACTGGAGCAGACCGTGAACCCTGCCGTCCGAACATACGGAACGTTCAATGGCTTCATACTTTTTAACCGAGGTCTTGGCCATCAGGAGCCGCAGCTTCAAAACCTCCAGTACCTCGCCGTCCGCTTCAGGCAAAAGGCCCTTGACCGCTTTCTTGTCAAGGCTCTCCACCTCAACCCCACGCCCGGAAAGCCATTTCTTGATCTGAGCAACAGAATTGGGGTTATTAAGC
Organism: uncultured Pelosinus sp.; assembly: GCA_900542835.1. Taxonomy (GTDB): domain Bacteria; phylum Bacillota; class Negativicutes; order Sporomusales; family Acetonemataceae; genus Anaerosporomusa. The sequence continues at coordinate 69,470 of UQPB01000009.1, forward strand.
CCGGTCAGTTCATACGCCCGCGTCGTTGCCGCATCTGTATACTGAAGATCACACTCCACGGCGCGAGATACCAGGTCACGGTCAACCAAGATGCCCCTGTCGTTGATTTCCTGATCGAGCCGGTACAGTTCCATCTCGATGTCGGAAATCGGAAAGTTTTTCAGTTTCCGCCGTATCTCCCGCTCGGCATCCACATCCCGGATACAATACCTCTTAAAAAGTTCCCATTTGTCCGGCGCATGCTCCGGCAGGTTTCTCGTCCTGCCGCCGTTCGTTCGGGTGGGCTTGCAGGGAATGGAGAAATACCGGACCAAGCCAGCGCCTTCTTTCAGCTTTTTCCGCTCAATATTCAAAACCTCGCCTACCCCTTCCAGAGACAGCGGCAGCGCAAGCATGGCCGCCTGAACCGCCGTGCATTGCCAGGAAGCGGGCGAGAGATGTATTCCCAGGTATCGTGAAAGGCAAGTCCTTTCAAACATGGCATTGAAGGCTGTCTTTACGACGCTCTCATCGGTAAGCGCGTCCAGAACCTCTCTCGGCATCAGTTCTCCGCAGGCCAAATCAACTATTTTTGTTTCCTCGTCGCCGAAGGCGTAAGCCAGCAGCAGAATCGTGAAATTCGGGCTGTCCACATAGGCGTAGACGCCGCATTTGGTTAAATCCGCATCCGAATACGTCTCAATATCCAATGATAAAAACATGGCGTCACCTCTTTTATGTAAAAGGCGGCAGTTTCCCACCGCCCTTACAGTTCTTAGGCCAAAAAATCTTCCTCATCGACAGTGTCGAAATCATCAGCCGCCTTGGCGCGACCGCCGCCCAACGGCTCTCCGTCTTTCAGCTTCTGGATGTTGCCAAGGCCCGCCGCGATGCCGCGATTGCCGTTGGAGTTGTATCCGTAAAACGTTACGCTGATGCGGCCGTAGCAGCCGGAGTATACTTCGCTCTGGTCAAGAACGGGCTGTACTTTGCCGTCCACCACCTGGGGAGCCTGCCGGCTGTTGGCGTTGAAGAAATAGCAGCCTTTGTAGGCTTCGTCATCGGGGCGGTCGATATCGCCGTCGCGAAGCGGGGTTTTGAGATTGCCGGGAACCTTGCCGCCCCACTTGGAGACAGAATCCTTCTTGGCCTGTTCGATCGCCGCCTTGATGGCTTCCACGGTCTTGGTGTCGCTCTTCGGCACGATAGCCGAAACGCTGTATTTGGGATCGCCGCCGTTGACGGAATCCGGCTCCCAGCAATGCAGATAGGAAAAACGGCAGGGTACGATGACCTTAGTAGCGGTAGATTGATTTCTCATGATGTAACCTCCTGAAATTCCGCCGCGGCGGTAGTTTTATCGATGGCTTCTCTTTTGTCGGAATCCGGTGCCAGAGTGATTTTGCCTTGCGGCTTGTACACCAGATGCCCAAGGATACGGTTGAAGTCCTTCTTGCCCATGATCCGCTCCATCTCGGTGATGGCCACCAGGGAGCGCTTGTAAATGTCTGTATATCCGGCGGCTGCGGCGGCTTCCGCCACCTCGTCCTCGTTTGTGTACTTGCGGTTGCTCCGTCCCTCGACAAGCTTGAAGCCGTCCCATTCCTTTCCGTGGACAATGGCCTGGTTTTGCGCAAAGGCGTAGACATCGGATGCCCAACTCGCCAGTTCGTCAGATACCTTTAAGACTTCCGCGATTTCATCGTCCGACAAAAGAGCGGGCTGGCGAAACTCCATTTTAGCCAATGCCAGAAACTCTTCGGATCTGGCGCGGCACTGGTTTCTTGCCTTGCAGAAGCGGCACCAGCTGCCGGCCTTAAATTCTCCGGCACCCATTAAAGCCATAGCTCCCCTTGGCTTTAGCACTTCCTCGCCCCACGTTTTAAGCGCGTCTGGTAATATATCCCAAGTGCTTGAATTGTTAAGGCGGGGCTGAAAGATGGTAAGACGGACGGTTTCCACATCGTAGAGCAGTTCTGCCATGCAAAGAATTCCAAGGCCGTAGATCATAAGCTGAGGATTGCTTTCGGCATACACGGGTACTCCTTTTCCTAACTTAAGGTCTATGATGTGCGCCACTTTGTCGGTAACAACAACCATATCTGCCGTGCCGAAGCATTCGTCCACATAGGCCGAAGCGTCCACCCGCTGTTCAACGGAAAATACCGGATCGTTGCAGACTCGCTTGGCTTCCTCAATTTCACTGATGACAAAGGAGACGTATTCGTCCACGGCTTCAATCAGTTCGTCCGTATAATAGGCGGATGTTGGACGCTTGCTTCTTTGTTTCAGGTGTTTTTTGATGAGGTGCTCCGCCAACGCATGGCCGGCGGAACCTTCTGCCGCATACTCGGATTCCTCATCCAGGAATTGCTCTTCCAGCGTCAGCGAAGGGGGACAGTTCAAACGCTTGCCTGCCGACGACGGGGAAAATCTCGCATGCTTGCCGCCCATCAAAGCACCTCCGCTTCAGCCAAAAGGGCGGCGTAGTCCTCCGGCTTTACGCCGGAAAGCTTGCCGGCATCGTATTTCATTAGAAGTGCCTTGACCTCGCGGGTCTTGCCGTCCCGGCTTTTCTCGGCGAGAACGGCGCGGACCGTCTCGATGCCAACGGCCTTGCTTTCCTTCACAGGAGCCGCTGCTGATACTTCCTCTTTGGGCTGAACACCAACATCTTGGGCGGCTAAAGCTCTGTAGCCTGCCGCCAGTTTTTCAAAGCCGTCAGCCAGGGTTAAATACACTTCGCTCATAGCTGTTCATCCTTTCCTATTCACAATTGAGTCCCTTGATAATACTGAGGAACCGGTCGTCCACACGCTCGTCAAGAACCAGCGTTTTCGGATTAAGCCGCCGAAGTTCCTCATCGTGCAGAATGACTGGGATGCGGATTTCCTTGGCGACTTCAAGTTCGTATTCCATCCCTTTGCTGATTTCCGGGCCGAGCAGCCACAGCTGGTCGCACTCCTTCATCAATTCAATGCCGTACTCGATGCCGCGGATTCTTTCAAACTGGTCCTTGTCATCCAGGAATTGCGGGAAATAGAGGTGCGGCACTACAGGGATATAGCCGCAGTTGCAAATGACCCTGGCTGCAAAAATAGCCCTTTTCGTGTTTTTCTCGATATTGCCTCGGTATGGGGAGCACACGAAGATTTTTTTCATTTCATTTTCCATCCTTTCCGCATTCTAACTTGGTTCTTTTTAGCAATTACCGCTCTAGCTAGCGGGTCTATTTTCTACTGCCGATTTACTATTAACTGCAGACCATCTGGCAAAAGCCTATATTAGATACCACTTCAAACAGTAACTTGCTTTTGTTCATGATTTGCTCTCACATCCTTTACTTCACATATAGAGAATTCTTGTACGGTGTCACCTGGAACAAGGATAGTCATTTTCTGCTTATCACCAAGTAAGAAACGAAGGAAACGCTCCCGAATGGTGACATTACGACAGGAAACAATCCCGCCAGACTGTGGATGTTTTGAAACACTGATTTTTAAGTTATGTTTCATGTTGTTCACCTCTTTCCGAGAGCGTTTATGTACTGCCCTCTACCTTCTAGCCTTGAGAAGAGGGGAAAGTTGAGGATTTCGGAAAAACTTTTTTGAAATTTTTCATTGCAGTTTCCATGCGATGTGAAATAGCGCTGACTGAAACACCTTCACGCTTTGCATATTCTGTTACAGAAACCCCGTCCAAGACAATGGATATCAGCATCTCCGCCTGTTTTGGCTTGAGAGTTTTACGAATAATGTCACAGACACATTCATACTCTGCTTGTTTCTCCCGAATCTCTTCATCTGAGTTGTCAGGGAAATAGTCCATATGATTCGTTTCATCCTCGGCTTGATCAGCCTTGCGGAACGGTTTCTTCGGTATGCCGTAATGCCTGTCAAACTTGTGCCAATTGTTGTACTCTGGCCTGTTGAAGTGCTCATCTATAATCGCTTGGGCAGAACGGCGAGTCACAGTTTCATTGTCCTTAATAGAAGATAGCCTGTCCTCATAATCTGCATCAATCATTACAGTACAGTCCTCGTCTGGTACCTCCAGGTAGGTAAGTTTGTTGTCATACAGAATTCTAATTTTCATTTTGCGTCCTTTCCGTCCGAGGCATTGACGGTGGGACACAAAAAGAGCCTGTGGTGAAGATGGCCACAGACTTCGCTTGTCCTCAAAATGGGCACACGAAATCACGGTGGGTGCATCTTCATTCCTAACATGGCCGTGTTGCCATGCTCAGAACTCTTATGCATCCCGCCGTCCTTATGCGCACTTGGACATTGAGATTTATTTTCTATCAAGAGATCTCGCTAGTGCCTTCATTATATGAAAAATATTAGAGTAATAAAATTCCATATAAATACCCATTCTTTTATAGCATTGAGTAATGCCATTTTATTGTAAAACATATTACTTTCATGTATAATTAGTCGTGAACAAATGGTGTTTTATGGTATTCTTATTGGATAGTAATTGGTTCTGTAATTTTTTGAACAATTTTACATGAATAAATCGAAGGGAAAGTTAACTTATGGCTGAAAAAACATCGGAAATTTTTTTGAACAATATGTTTGAGTGTGATGGCTATGCCTGCCATTGCGAAAAGGATATAGAAAACGTGGCCCCAGGAATGCCTCCTAAGACCACGCTGAAATTATATTGTGAGTTAGATAAGCCTCTACGTTTCTCTTATGCTCCAAGAGCAGGATTGAATCTTACCGGTATTGCCGGGGGTGCTATAGCGAAGAACATTCTCGGCAAGTTACTGGCTATCCCAGATGGAGATATAGATAAGCACATAGAGTTTTTTCAGACCTATGGTTTTCTGCTACCTATAAAAAGTGATGAGTATGAATCTATAGAGGCTGATGTATTAATAGAAATATTAAACAGAATCAAGGCCATGTTATATCTTATGAATGCGATCGCAGGTCAAAAAGACTATAAACGCATCTTAATTCACACAGCATATCTTCTTTATGCTCCGCAGATTTCATTAAATTTGTCTGAAGTAGAATATAAAACTTGCAAACACAAATTTACGGATTTGATAGAAAACTATAATCTATTCGTGGACTTAAGCAGAAACCAAGAAGTCTTTAATTACGGAAAATACTCCATTCCAGATACTATGACAGGCTGCAATAACCCCGTTGATATAGATTTTTTTAATGCTGTCCGCAGCGGTGCTGATACTGACCTTGTCGGAAGTAAAAGTGTGTGGTTTAAAAATCTACTTGCCATGTATACAGGTTTACCATACGAAGATGAGAATCTTCGGTCAATCATAGATTTCTTTTATCATCATCAAACAGAGGTAGGTATTTTTAAAGAAATTCAGTTTAAGAAAATTACATATTTTGCAGCTCCAGCAAGGGACAATTTCACAGATGAAATGAAAACCATTCTTCTTAAAATTGCGCGTATTGTTATTTTGGAAGAAATCAACCATAACATTTCAAGTATCCATCCAAAGTACGAAACTGATAAACTTGCTCCAACATGGCAGGTGAACAATCTACTCCAGGCTCTCTATTTTTCAATTTTCTATATGAAACCCGGAATAGAAATTTATAAAGAATGCAAAAATCCGAACTGCAACCGTGACAAATTCTTTCTGGTTGAAGCAACACGTACAAATAAGGATTACTGCAGTGTTCAATGTTCCCGTGCCGCAGCAGCACAACGATTCCGCAATCGACAACTTGATAAATAAATAGGCAAAAAAAATAAGGCCCAACCAATTAAGGTAGGCCTATTCCATCTTTATAGTGTCGATGCAAGGACAGGTCCTCTGGTCAGAACCTTTTCAATGCATCCCGCCATTTCTTTTTTTTGCTGCTCTGAAGTACCTATGTAGTTATACATGAGATAACGAGTATCAACTACGATACCCTGAATACGTTCATAGTTCTTTGCATTTGGTTTCCAATCACTAACAGCCTCTCCAATGTTGCCTATATTGCCAGTCAACATGAACAGATTGTTTTCCTTATTGTAAGGCATTATGAAAGCATTATATAATCTCTCATTCGGCAGGCTTTTCGTTCGTTCAAGGTACTCTCCATATGTAATTTGCTTGTTAATATCCGCACTATTTGGTAGGTGTTCTGGGTTTGCGCTCCAGCCATAGCCATACAATTTTGCGTCAAGCACATAGTACTTGTCCCCATAAATCATGATTGTATCCGGTTGAAGAGGTCTTTTCTCTTTATCCCTGCCATAATCCAAGAGCCAGCGAGTACGTGGAAAATATTGCTCTTTATCCTCAACACCAAATGCTTTATCTATCATACGTTCCCATACATTTTCAAAGAAATCTGTACCAAAGAAGTATTGCTTATCAGAGCTTCTTTCATCAATGTAAACGAGCATATCACGCATAGCAGTAAATAACTCTTGTTCAACATCATTATGTGTTGTTACCAGCTTTTTATTGAGAATATAAATTGACTCTTTTATGCTTGGATGCGGACCTGATTTATCAGGCATAAAAGGAACATACAGCCACCCCATCTTCTCAAAAGCCTCATATACACAGTAACGGTGTATATGCGTAATCTGCTTATTAGCATTTGGGGTTACGGAGCGAACCGTCATGTTTGTAAAAATCAAGGAACCATTTTTCTGCACTAAAGCTCTCTGTTCTCTTACGGTGCGTGGCCAAGATGCATTACCTTTAGTATCAGTACGGAACTGAGGATCTGTTTCGATATAATAGCGCCCCATCCTTAAAAAGTTCCTTATTACCTTAAGGTATGCGTGCATCGGAAAGTCCACCGTTCTCGGTGCTTCAAACTTTGAAACCTCAATAACACGGTCTTCTTTCATAAAGGCAGCCAAAACCCCAAGTAGATTATTAATGTCGACACGAAGGTCATCATCGTTATCTGGCAACTGATATCCTATAGGGAAATATATGATGGCATCATCTGTGTCCGCTTTAACCCCAACAAAACTATCACCATCATCATTTGTGTTGACATGGCAACGTTCTCTAATGTTCTTTTGTAAGTCCATGTATATTCACCACCTCTCTTTACTGTTCCGGCATTACTGTTGCTGTGCAGTATAGAGAGTATCACGTACACTCTGTTTGAAAATTTTGAAACGATCCTGTCCAGTTAAATAAACAAAAGTGCGAATAACCTTTTCAAGGTTGTCCATATCCGAATCAAAAAGAGCCTCTGGATTAAATTTGAAAGCATCATCCCACAGATACTTGATTACCTTTTCCGGGAATAAACGATTATGCATAACTGCCTCACGGATTTCCATCAAACGAGATTTCTGCTCTGCTGTGATTGAACCTACGCGTTCAGCACCAAGTAATGAATAGTACTCAACTAGAAGAGTACTATTACCCTCAGAAGGAAATGCTCTCTGGTCAAATATAAGATCACTTTCATGCACGAAATATACACCTAGTCGCTTATCCTCAGCAGATGCCATTTTGGCTTTGTTTCCAATGATAATTGTGTTTACAGTTTCACAGAAGCGTTGCCAAGTAACACCTGTATCTAATATTCCTGCATCAGCCAGCGAAGGACGTACATTGTCGAAGTTATTCTCAATAAGTCTCATCCGCCATCTACGTTGGAACGCAGTATCAAGAGTGAATACATTCTGGTCAGATGTATTCATTGTGCCAATGATGGAAAGGTTAGAAGGGATTCTCACCTTTTGATTTCCTTTGTTATAGACCTTTTGGGCAATATTTTCATTTGTAATACAATACTCACTTGTTCCTTTTGGATACGTCACACCATCAACAGTCTTTTGATCAAACGCTCTATCTAATAATTGAAATATATCACCAAATATCGCAGGAGCATTTCCTCGATTTAATTCTTCAATGATTAAAACATATGATGTTTCTGGGTTCTGATATGAATCTCTCAAGATGTTTGTAAAAGGGCCTGAAGTAAACTCATATGTAACCTGCTTATCCACAGGGTCTACAACCGGAAGGATTTGCCCAACAAAATCAGCATTTGTATAATCAGGATGAAACACTAGCCTTTCAACCTTCGTTCCCGGTCTGCAATACTCATGCTCAATAGTCCAGCTTTTTCCTGATCCAGGAACACCATATAATAATACATTCTTTCCATCTGCGATTCTCACTGATTCGTCAGCGACAATTTCTTGGTCATCGTCATCTTCGTCATCGTCTGCTGCTAATCCAAATTCTTCTTTCAAAGAATTTGCATCTTCAACACTATCAAAGAACGGCTTTGCCCATTCAGTAAAACTCGACTGTTTGAAGACAATCAATTTTTCAAAAGTATATTTCTTCTCGCCATCAGAACTGACAACACCTATTATTGCAACATTCTCAAGCTGTTTATACCCCCTCTCCAGTATATACTTGATGAGTGTATCTCTTTTCACCTCAGGAACACAGACGAAGACCACAACAGGGGCAAAATATCTAAATTGCTCAGATACGCGGTTCGTGATTTGCCGTTGTTCTTTTATATATGAAATCCTTGCATCACAATCAAAATTTTCTTTATTCCAGTCCTTGAAATCATCACCTTTGTTTCGAGCATGTGGATTAGCGTCGATCAGTACATCCAATGTCTCTTTAAAAGAATCAAGTGTAATTTCAGTCATTTTCTTCTCCTTTTCCTTCTACATATTTGTGTATCGCATCTCTAAAAAATTGTGGGCATCGAACCTTCCCCGTGCTTAATCTATTCTTAAACCCTTTTGCCGCCTTAATAGACAACGGTTTACAAGGATAATGCAGAAATTCTAACAAAGAGATTTCATCTCTGGATACAGGATATAGAGACGAAAATGAGGCATATCTACTACCATTACCTCCCCACGCAGCACTAGGCCATTTTTGTGACGCTTTTATTTCCTTGTCTTTAGTTGAATCATATTGTTCCGGGTGCAAAATCTTATTAGCAATCCAGGCAACAGTATCAACCGTTACGGCATTCCCCACCAATTTCCATCGAACAGATGGTTTGGCTATTTCTTCAGCAGGTTTTGTCCAATCAGTAGGAAAACCTTGAAATCTCTCAGCATCCCTAATATCGGGAGACCCAACTTCTCCATTAGGAAATGCAATTGCTGGTGGGGACGGAATTCCAATTGAAGATCCGACTTTTAGCGTAGGTATTCCATTCTGATATAGCCCCAATGCATACTTTCCTTCCGTCCAATAGAAGCCGAACGGCTCTGTAAATTCATCAGCTGTTATAACCCCTTGTTGTTTTAGAGATTTTCCACTCAGTAACACATTTCGCGGGTCAGAATGAAGAGATGCCACAACATAAACACGGCGTCTACGTTGTGGTAAAAAAGCTAATGAATCAATTGTTCTGTATGCCCAATTGTAACCAAGGTTTTCTAGTTCTTCTACAATGGTTCTGATAGCTTCTCCATTTTTAAGATGAAGCATATTAGGTACATTTTCAAAAATGACCCATTCAACTTTTCGTTTATTCAATAAACGAAACACCTCTTTAACCAATGAGGAACGTTCTCCTGCTAGTCCAGTTTTAACACCAATCGTGCTTATGTCTTGACAAGGAAATCCAGCACACAGAATATCTGTCCCTTTGGGTATTTCATTTAGCTCACAAACATCACTAACAACCTTTATATCTGGCATATTTGTTTTTAAGACGTGTTGCGCAATGGAATCAATCTCACAAACAAGTGTCGTCTCAATACCTACGCTTTGAAAGGCAAGATCAAATCCTCCAATACCAGCAAATAGGCTTACCATATTTTTAGGCGTTTCCTTTACTTTTGTATCAATGGCACTCATTCGTTTTCGCTCCCCTCTATAGCTAGAATATTCTTGCAAATAAGTTCTATCAAGTGAGGGGGTACACTTTCTCCTATTACTTTGCAGCAACTATTTGCCGTAATCTTTTTACCATCTATACTGAATGAATAATCATAATCAGATATAGTCTGCAACTTTAGTGCCTCAAAAACTGAAAGCGTTCTGTTTTGGCTCGGATGTATTTTTTTATCTGAGGCTTCAGCTTGAATATTCTGAGTTAATGTTGGTGCTGGCGAATCCCATGACATTCTGCGATAAGCACTATCAAAACCTTTTATTATTCTTCTCTCACCAGTAGTTTTATCTATCATTGTTGGTCGTGGAAGAAGGGCACCACACTTTTCACAATAAATCGGTGTGTCATTTTTATACGTATGACGCCCATCTAGAAAGCGCATTCCATGTCTAGGATTTTCTGCAAAACCGCATTTAACACACTGATTATTGTATGCCGTATCATTAGCCGAAGTGTTTTTTACCCACCAAAACTTTTCGTCTTTCATAATTGGCACCGTGTGCCAAGGTATATGTCTATCTTTATTTTTCCCTTTTTCTGCAGACAAAGGCGGCAGTGAACCTATCGCTTCCCTCAAAGTCACCCATTTTTTCATTCCTGGAGTTTCAACCTCAGAGTGTGTTCGTGGTGGCAAAAAAGTTTCATTCTTCTGATAGTATTCTTTTCCTCGTTCGCTTCGAGTAAGAATTGTTATTAACCTTACTCTTGTTTGAGGAATACCATAATCAGCGCAATTGACAACTTCTGGTTCTCCGACATAGTCGGTAAATAACTCTTCCTTAATGTAGTCAATAATATTTTTGTACACTCCATCCTCTACTTCAATTAGAGTGTTCTGCATTCCTTGAACATTCTCTAGCAAAATCCATTGTGGCTTTAGTTTTTTTACTAATTCTATCGTAGGAATGATTAATCGATTCCTCGGATCATCTTTAGGTCTTATTCCTTTTCTAATTTCATGCAGTCGCTTGCCTACAGAATTGAAAGACATTCCTTGGCATGGAGGAGTTGCATAAATTAAAAATGGATTACCCACTTCAAACGCTTGCCAATTTTGGTATATCTCATCTTGCAATTCCCATATGTCACCGCAAATGGACTTTGTTTCTGGATAATTTTCTTCATATAGTGAGCATCTACTTTTCAACAGTTCATTACTAAGCAATATTTTTAACCCAGATGCTTTTAATCCAAGCTCGCCTATACCAGCTGAAGAAAATAAGCTTAATACATATCTATTCATAATCTTAGCTCCCGTAATCAGTTTACCGATGCACTTTAACGCTCTGCACCCAAGCGTCCAACTCAGATCGTTTAAATTTCCAAAGTTTCCAGATTTTATGAGCTGGAACAGATTCGTCCTTTTTAGTCCAATTACGAAGAGTAAGGACCACCAATAATAACATCAAGATCCGATAAATCCCCCAGTCTTTCTCTGATAAACTGGTTATCCATAGATAAAATATCATCAAATATTGCTTTTGCACTCTTAAAATTCAATTGATAGGTTTTAATAGCGGATTCTTTAAAATCAATACTCGCCACAGGAGTAAACCCGGTCATTTTAAAGCCCAAAACTCAATCCACCGCACCCGCAAAATTAAATCTATAAAATTAAACATTGTTCTATAAAACCTTCTAATTTCAATTATTTTCTTGCAAAAACTCAAATAGCGCTTTTCCCACTCTTAATCCACTCATCAAGTTCTAACCGCTTGAATTTCCATAGCTTCCCAATCTTATGAGCAGGAATATCCGTTTTTTTAATCCAGTTTCGAACAGTGTCTTTCGTAACATCCATATATCGTGCGGCTTCTTCTATGCCAATCCAATTATCATAATAGTCTTCGACCACTTTTTCCACCTCACTGAAATACCACGATACGACATTACAAAATATAACATAAAACCCTATGAATCTCAATCGTTTTCATAGTATTTAATTGCATTTCATAGTGTTTCATTGTATTTTTCAACGATAGCGCAAGATAGCACATTTAAGTCACTCTGCCATACAAGAAGTCAGTTTCTGCACCCTCAAATAATTCTTACACTATCAAACATCCCTAATTTATCATTTGATATCAAATCCGGCAGTATCTTATCATATCTATATCCACCCCTTACTGAATGTAAATCATCATAAATACAACCACTATCCAAACCAAACTTATGCTTGAATAGTGGTTAAAATATTTAATCAAATTATACCAAACACTCGTTCTGTTCGCAAGAAGTGTTTTATACAACGTCTTCTAACAATAGACTTTAATGATTATTATTTATTCAACTTTTTGTTTTATTATCCTACTTGTCTCGACTCATTCTGAACTGTTATTAAATCTTTCCAAGAAGCATTATTTCCTTCTAGTACTCTTACCTTTTCGCAAAATCCCTTCACTTTCGCGTAAAAGTTAAAAAGCGCCACCCCCATATATAATAATCCGCCTAAACTACAAGTCTAGGCGAACATAAAAACACATATTCATTTTTTCTAAAAGCCATGAATCGCTTGGGTTAAGGCTTTTTCCGCTCTATCAACACCACACACTCCACGTGGCTCGTCATCGGAAACATATCAACCGGCTGAATCTCCTGCGTTTCATAACCGAGTTCCGCCAGGATTGCCAGATCCCTGGCCAGTGAGGCGGGGTTGCAGGAGACGTAGACGACTCGCTCGGGAGCGATGGCGGCGATGGTTTCGAGCACGCGGCGCTCGCAGCCGGCGCGGGGCGGGTCGATAACGACGACATCGGCGCGGGTTCCCTGGTCAGCCAGCCGCGGCAGGATGTCGACCGCGTCGCCGCAGATGAATTCCGCATTGTCAATCCGGTTGAGCGCGGCGTTCTGCCGGGCGTCCTCAATCGCCGGCGCGACAATTTCGACACCGATGACCCGGCGGCAATGCCGCGCTAAAAACAGGCTGATCGTGCCGGTACCGCAATACAGGTCCAATACGGTTTCGGTTCCGGTTAAGCCGGCATACTGCAGTGCCTGACGGTACAGCACCGCCGCCTGCTCGGTGTTAACCTGAAAAAACGATCTGGCTGAAATGCGAAAATCGAGGCCGTCGATGCGGTCAATAATGGCATCCTTGCCCCAGAGTGTCCTGGTATAGCTGCCCAAAATTACATTGGTACGGCGGTCATTGACATTATGGACGATACTGACCAGCTCCGGCACCGCCCGCCGCAGCCGGGTCACAAATTCAGCCGCATACGGCAGGTCGCGGCTGGCGGTGACCAGTACGGCCATTGCCTCGCCGCCGGCGCCGACGCGGCCAAGAACATGGCGCAGGCTGCCCTGATGCGTTTTTTCCTGATAGACGCTGACGCCAAGCTCCCGCACGATCTGTTTGACAGCGGCGGCAATCCGGTTATTGGTCTGGTGCTGAATCAGGCAACAGGAGTTATCGATAATCTGGTGCGTTCCCTGAGCAAAGCAGCCGATGGCAGGCTGCGATCCGGCAAGGCCGACAGGCGCCTGCATCTTATTGCGGTAATGCCACGGCGAAACCGCCCCCAGCACCGGCCTCACCGTGATATCCTGCAGTCTGCCGATACGGCTGACCGCGTCGCTGACCTGTTGCTGCTTCGCCGCCAACTGGGCCGGATAATCAAGATGCTGCAGCTGGCAGCCGCCGCATTGTTCATAGACCGGACAGGGAGGCAGCCGCCTGTCCGGCGACGGTGTTACGACCGTCCGCACGCGGCCTCTGGCGTAGGTCTTCTTCACCAGCTCGATCTGGACGTCAACGGTTTCGCCCGGCAGCGCTCCCGGCACAAAGACGGTGAAGTCGCCGGCACGGCCGACGCCTTCACCACTATGGCCGAGACCGCTGACGGCAACACGGCGGATTTCGCCCGCCTTTACCGGCTTTGCCGGAGGCGTGGGTTGGTTATGGTTGGAAAGATTTTTCATGGTTTTGTGACTGAGTCCTCTCCTTCTGCTTTACGGGACAGACGCAATACTGTCTCGGTATAGGTCTTCAGCTTATGGCTGACCAGCTCATGCACGCGCGCGGCAGCGACGCCGGTCAGGATTTCAATGCCTTCATCAATCGTTTGTACGGCATAAATCTGGAATTTGCCGTCTCTGACAGCGTCAATGACTTCGTCGCTCAGATTCAGATGATCAATATTCTGGTGCGGAATCATAACTCCCTGCTCGCCGCTCAGGCCTTTCAGCTTACAGACGGCGAAATAGCCCTCAATTTTTTCAGTAACGCCGCCGATCGGCTGGATCTCACCCTTTTGATTGACCGAGCCGGTGACGGCGACAGCTTGCCGCAGCGGCAGGCCGGACAGGCTGGATAAAATCGCGTAGAGCTCGGTACTGGAGGCGCTGTCGCCGTCGACGCCGTCGTACATCTGTTCAAACGTCAGGCTGACCGTAACGGCCAGGGGAAATTCCTGGGCGTACTTCGCCCCCAGATAGCCGCCGAGAATCAGTACCCCCTTGCTGTGGCTGGGGCCGGAGGTCTTTGTCTCGCGCTCGATATTAACAATGCCGCTTTTACCGATAAAGGTATTGGCGGTAATGCGGGACGGCTTGCCAAACATATATTCCCCGACCGAAAGCACCGCCAGGCCGTTAACCTGACCGACTTTGGCGCCGCCGGTATCAATGAGCAGGGTGCCGTCGGCAAACAGCTCCTGCAGCTTTTCTTCATATTTATTGGACCGGTAGCGTTTCTGGGCGATTGCCTGGCGGACATGGCGGTCGCCAATCAGCGGGCTGTTGTCAAGCCCGGCCCAGACATCGGCCTCGCACAGCAATTCGACGACTTCGCTGAAGCGGGTGGTCAGCTTCTTCTGCGAGCCGGCCAGCCGCGACGCGTAAGTCACAACTTCCCCCACCGCCGCCCGGTCGAAGTGCCGCAGTGATTCGCGGTTCACCGTTGAGCTGATAAAGCCGGCCAGCTTACGGTTGTTGAGCTGATTGTTGTCCATCTCCACGTCGAAATCGGCATAGACTTTAAACAATTTACGAAAATCTTCATCATAGGTCAGCAACAGATTATATAAATAGGGATTACCGATCAAAATAACCTTGACCTGAATCGGAATCGCTGCCGGCTTCAGCGAAGCCAGCGCCAGCATGCCATAATGCTCGCCAAGATTCTCCAGCAGTAGTTTACGGGTTTTCAGCGCCCGCTTCAGGCCGTCCCAGGAACCGAGATTAGCCAGCACATCCCGCGCGTGCAGGATCAGATAACCGCCGTTGGCGCGGTGCAGGGCGCCGGCCTTGATCATGGAAAAATCGGTGCTGACCATCCCCATGCGGGTTTCGTACTCAACACGGCCAACCAGATTGTAATAGGTGGGATTACTCTCGACAATGACCGGTGCGCCACGGGTATCGCGGTTGTCGACCAGCAGGTTGATTTTATATTTGTTCTTGGCCGGCTCTTTCGCGCCCCGCTGCAGCAACAGCAGCGGATTGGTCTCTTCGTCGGCCTCGGGTTTAAAGTCATGGATGTTTTTAACCACATCTTTTTTTACGGCTTCCAGATATTCGACCACGGCTTCATGTTCACGGTACTTGGCAAGTAAATCGTCAATAATGTAACCGACGGTGAACAAGGCAATCTTACTGTCCAGTTCCTTCAACTGCTCGCGGGCCTGGCGCTCGACGCCCTGGACAAACCGGATGGACTCAAGGGCTTTTTCGTGAACTGCCAGCAGTTTTTTCTCAATTTCCTCCCGGTCCTGCGGCTCCAGCTTCTGAAATTCGTCCGGTGTCAGTTGCTTGCCCTCGCGCATGGGAATGCCGACAAAACCGGTGGTGGACCATTGCGGCATAATGTCGAGCTGAATCGCCCGCTGGTTAAAGGCCTCCAGCGTCTGGGCCCGCTGCTCCTGCAGCTTGCCGAGAATGGCATTCTTGGCCTGTTCATAGTCGTCGCCGCTGAACGCTTTGGGAATATCAGTCTTCAATTCTTCCACCAGGATTTCCAGATCCCGGCGCAGTGTCGAGCCCAGCCCGGCCGGCAGCGAAAAGGCGATCGGCTGACTGGGATTTTCAAAATCGTTGACATAGCACCAGTCGTCCGGCGCCGCTTCCTTGGCGGCCGCCTGGCGAACCGCCCTGTCGGCGTAGGTGATCTTGCCGGTCCCGACCAGTCCCGACAGATAGAGATTATAGCCGGGGTTTTTCGCCAGTAAGCCGAACTCCACCGCCTGAACCGCCCGCTCCTGACCGATCATGACTTCAAGCGGAGGCACAGTCTCAGTGGTGGTAAAATCGAAATGGCATAAATCGCAGTGGTAACGCAGCCGCTCGGGCGGCAGACCGGTCATTCCCGCCATAGTCCCACTCCTTTTCCTTCTGGAATGTACAATATAGTTCCGCCTGATTGCCTGAAATTCCTTTTTTCGCCGCTAAGTAAGCAGTTGCGTAGCAATTGGATTATGTGTTTTCAGAAGCCGATTCATACCTTGATAATACTGGTGCGTTGACGCAAGCCGCTGTTATCGCGTCATAGCGGCGCCGCGCCGTTGCGACAAGCAAATAAAGTTGACAATTCCTATAGGATTTATTAATATTAATGTAGAGCAAAATACTAAGGATTGGATAGTGATTCGATGAGGTTATCCACTAAGGGTCGCTATGGCGTGAAGGCAGTTCTCGATCTGGCCGTTAATTACGGTTACGAGCATTTGTCGATTAAGACGATCGCGGAGAGACGCGGTGTGTCGGAGTATTACCTGGAGCAGTTATTTGCACAGCTCCGCCGCGCCGGCATTATTAAAAGCATCCGCGGCGCTTACGGCGGCTACACGCTGAGCCGGCCGCCGGCTGAGATTACCGTCCATGAAATCATCGAGGTCCTTGAGGGCAGCATTGAAATCTCCGAATGCATTGATGACACAACCTGTAACAACAGTGATTACTGCGCCACCCGCTTATTATGGGTCAAAATCAAGGAAAGCATTGACAGCGTGCTCAAATCGACCACCCTGCAGGACATGGTCGATGATTACCATACGATGAAACAAGTTAAGGAAGGTGTATCCAGTGACTGATAAACGCATTTATCTTGACCATGCCGCCACCACGTACATTAAACCGGCTGTTTTCGAGGAGATGGCCCCTTACCTGAACACCTATTACGGCAACCCCTCTTCCATTTATGCACTGGCCCGGACGACCGAAACCGCCATCGACCAGGCGCGTGAACGGGTAGCCAAAGCGCTGAACGCAGCCAAAGACGAGATTTTTTTTACCGGCGGCGGTTCCGAAGCCGATAACTGGGCGTTGAAAGGCGCTGCCTTCGCGCATAAGCATCGCGGCAACCATATCATTACCAGTGAGATCGAGCATCACGCGATTTTACATACCTGTAAGTTTCTCGAGAAACAGGGTTTTGAAGTCACCTATCTGCCGGTCAATGCCGAAGGTTTTGTCGAGCCTGACGCGTTGAAACAGGCGATTACCGACAAAACCATTCTGGTTTCGATTATGTTTGTCAACAATGAGATCGGCACCATCGAACCGATTAAGGAGATTGCCGCCATCTGCCGTGAGCGCAAAATCCTGTTTCATACCGATGCTGTGCAGGCTGCCGGCCATATCCCGATTGATGTCAAAGAGCTGCAGGTTGACCTGCTCTCCCTGGCCGCTCACAAATTTTACGGGCCGAAAGGCGTCGGTGTTCTCTATGTCCGCCGCGGGGTCAAGCTGGAAAACCTGATTCATGGTGGCGGGCAGGAAAGAGGCCGCCGTGCTGGCACGGAAAATATCGCCGGCATCGTCGGTCTGGGTAAAGCGCTGGAGCTGGCAGTCGAAGATCTGCCGACGGAAACCGAACGGCTGGTCAAGCTGCGCGATAAGCTGATCGCGGGTCTCGCCCGCATTCCCTACAGCCGTTTGAACGGCCCGGCCGGCGACAAGCGCGCTCCTGGCAATGTCAATGTCGGCTTTGAATTTATCGAGGGCGAAGCGATGCTGCTGCTGCTCGACCATAAGGGCGTATCCGCCTCCAGCGGCAGCGCCTGCACCTCCGGCTCGCTCGACCCCTCCCATGTTCTGCTGGCGATCGGGCTGCCGCACGAAAAGGCGCACGGCTCGCTGCGGCTGACACTGGGCAGTGAAACCAGCGAAGCGGATATCGATTATGTGCTTGAGGTCTTGCCGGGTATCGTCCAACGGCTGCGCGACATGTCGCCGCTGTGGAACACATTCTTAAAAGAACAGGAAGCGGGGGCAAAATAATGAAATACAGCGAAAAAGTCATGGATCATTTTATGAATCCCCGCAATGTCGGCGAGATTAACGATGCCAACGGCATCGGCGAAGTCGGCAACGCAGTATGCGGCGATATCATGAAGATTTACCTGAAAATCGAAGACAACCGGATCCTGGATGTCAAATTCAACACCTTCGGCTGTGGATCGGCAATCGCTTCGTCAAGCATGGCTACGGAAATGATCAAAGGAAAAACGCTTGAAGAGGCCTGGGAGCTGACAAATAAAGCGGTTGCCGAAGCATTGGACGGCCTGCCGCCGGTGAAGATGCACTGCTCGGTACTGGCCGAGGAGGCGGTGCACAAGGCAATCAACGATTATCGCCGCTCACAGGGGCTGGAGGAATGGGCTTATAAGGCCCATGACGATATCCACGCCCATGTCCATGGCGAATAATACATCGGCGGCCAGGGCAAAGAGCGGTTCCAGGGAGGGCGCAGAGTGTCACTTGGTGTCCTCCCTGGCTCTTTTTTATTGTTGTCTCAGCCCGAAAAAAAATCCCGGCGTAAAACGCCGGGATTTTTTGTGGTAGCCCTAAGGGGAATTGAACCCCTGACTCCGCCTTGAGAGGGCAGCGTCTTAACCACTTGACCATAGGGCCACGAGCGTCGGGCGTATTCGCCCGACAACAATATATTTTACTCCTGTTTCAGTAAATTGGCAAGCATATTTTTCGACACAAGCCTCACTGCGGCGGCAGATTGCCAATGAAACGCAGCGCCTGCGCCAGCCGCGAGCAGCAGCGGTCGCGGCCGAGCAGTTCCATGACTTCAAACAGGCCCGGACTGACGGTTCTGCCGGTCACTGCCAGACGGGTGGGGTGAATAAGCTCACCTGTCTTAACGCCGCTATCGGCAATAAGCTGCTGATATACAGCTTCAAGGCAGGCGGCGTCAAACGCAGGCGCCGCCTGCAGACGCTGCTGCGCCTGCCGCAAAAGCAAAGCTGTCGCCGGCGCCGCGAAATATTTGCGAACACCCTTTTCCTCATAATCGCTGATGTCGCAAAAAAAGTACGCCGCCATCTCGGCCAGTTCCTGCAGGGTTTTCACCCGCGAACGCAGCAGCCCGACAACCGAACGGATATAATCGTACTGACGCTGCCCGGCCGCCGCGTCAATCAGACCGCCGCGAATAAAAAACGGGATTGCCTCGGCGGTAACCGCGTCCAGGTCCATGCTGTTAAGATATTGGCCGTTAATCCAGGCCAGTTTCCGGGTATCGTAGACGGCAGCGGTTTTCGAGACCTTCTCCAGGTCAAACTGGGCAATCGCCGCCTCCGGCGTAATCAACTCCTGTTCGCCGCCTGGCGACCAGCCTAAAAGCGTCAGATAGTTGACAATCGCCGGCGCCAGAAAGCCCTGCTCACGAAATTCCTCCACCGATGTCGCGCCATGACGCTTGCTGAGCTTACTGCGGTCGGGAGCAAGGATCATTGCCACATGGGCAAACTGTACCGGCGTGTAACCGAGCGCTTCATACAGCAGCAATTGTTTCGGCGTATTGGGCAAGTGTTCCTCCGCCCGGATGACGTGACTGATCGCCATTGCGTGATCGTCGACCACACAGGCGAAGTTATAGGTTGGCATGCCGTTTGATTTGACGATAACACTATCATCAAGCTGATCGAGCGAAAAAGTGACGTCGCCGCGGACTAAATCGCGGACGGTAATGTGGCCGCTGTCCGGCGTCCGCAGCCGGATTACCGCTTTTTCGCCTGCGGCCAGACGGCGCTTGGCCATGTCCGGATCCAGGGTCCGGCAGGTGCCGTTGTAAGCAAAAACGGCGCCGGCCTGCCGCTGTCCCTCCCTGACCGCTGCCAGCTCATCCGGCGTGCAGAAGCAATAATAAGCCTTGCCTTCGCTGACCAGCCGCTCCGCCTCCCGGCGGTATAGCTCCAACCGCTCCGATTGGTAGTAAGGACCACAGCCGCCGCCAGCCTCCGGCCCCTCATCCCAGTCCAGCCCCAGCCACTTGAGGCTGGTCAGAATCTGGGAAACTGAATCCTGTTTTAAACGCTCCGTATCGGTATCTTCAATCCTCAACACCAGTTTTCCCTGCTGACGGCGGGCAAACAGCCAGTTAAACAACGCTGTTCTGGCACCGCCAATATGCAGGTATCCGGTCGGACTGGGAGCAAACCGCACCCGAACCGAACCCAATTTTTCCGCCTCCTTCATCGTAAACGCCAGGCGCTTATTTCAGCGCCTGCCGCAGCAAAGGTACAATTTCATATAAATCACCGACAATGCCATAATCGGCATGCGCGAAAATCGGCGCCTTCGCGTCACTGTTAATCGCGGCAACGACCCGGGCGTCGCGGATGCCGGCCAGATGCTGCACGGCGCCGGATAAGCCGATGGCCAGATAGAACGAGCCCTTGAGCTTTTGTCCCGAGATGCCGATAAACCGCTCCAGCGGCAGCCACTGCAGTTCCTCGGCAAACGGCCGGCTGCAGCCAAGCGCCGCTCCCAGCCCCGCTGCCAGCTCTTCAATCAGCGGCAAATCCTGCTTCGCCGCCAGGCCGCGGCCGATGCCAATCACCTTGGCCGCGGCGGTGAGATTGCCGTCAAGAGGCGAATCGCCCCCGCCAAAGGCGTGTTCATCCCGCAGGTGCTGCACAAAGCGGGCCACCCGCTCGGCCGGCGAGCCACTGTCAAGAACAATCCCCTTGCGGCTCGGCCCGGTGGCCTTCGCCGGCTTTACCGCCGCCGCAGCCGGATCTTTGGCCAGCCGACCCAGGATTGCCTGGGAAATGATTAGCCGCTGAATCTCGTTGGTGCCTTCATAAATAGTCGTAATCTTAGCGTCGCGGTACATCCGCTCCACATCAAAGCCTTTAATATAGCCGTAGCCGCCATAGATCTGCACCGCGTCATTGACAACCTCCAGGCAGATGTCGGAAGCGTACATTTTCGCCATCGCCGATTCGGTTCCGTAGGGTTCATGCGCGTCCTTCAGAGCCGCGGCGCTGTAGATCAGCAGGCGGGCAGCGCGGATTTTTGTCGCCATATCGGCCAATTTAAACGCGACCGACTGCTGGGCCGCGATCGGCTGTCCGAACTGGACCCGCTGCCGGGCATAGTCAAGCGCCTTTTCATAAGCTCCCTGGGCAATCCCCAGCGCCTGGGCGGCAATGCCGATGCGGCCGCCCTCCAGTGTCTGCATGGCAATTTTAAATCCCTGGTTTTCCTGCCCCAGCAGGTTGGCAGCCGGTACTTTTACATCGCGAAACACCAGCTCGGCGGTAGCGGAGCTGCGGATGCCCATCTTGTTATAATGCACGCCAAAGGAAAAGCCCTCCCAGCCCTTTTCGACAATGAAGGCGCTGATGCCCTTGGTGCCGACACCCGGAGTGGTGACGGCAAAGACAATATAGGTATCGGCGGGACCGGCGTTGGTAATAAAGATCTTCGACCCGTTTAGCAGGTAATAATCGCCCGCACGGACAGCAGTCGTCTCCGTTTTGCCGGCATCACTGCCGGCGTTTGCCTCGGTCAGGCCAAACGCGCCCAAGCGGCTGCCAGCGGCCAAACCGGCGAGGTAGCTGCGCTTTTGCTGCTCGGTGCCAAATGCGGCAATTGGCCAGGAGCCCAGTGAAACATGCGCCGACAAAATGACGCCGACACCGGCGTCCGCCCGTGATAATTCCTCAACCGCAATTGCATAGCTGACCGTATCGCCGCCGGCGCCACCATACTCGGGCGAAAAAGGCAGGCCCATGATGCCTAACCGACCCATCTGGGCGACAAGTTCCGCCGGAAATTGGTTTTGCTCATCCAGCTGCGCGGCGACCGGTGCAACACGGGTTTCGGCAAATTCCCTTACTGTCCGCCGGATTGTTTCCTGTGCAGGTGTAGGTTTAAAGTTCATCCGAGATTCCTCCTTCAACCACTATCGGTAGATTTTCTTATCTCTACCAATAGACTTCGGATCCGGATGACGAAATCCTGCCTAAACCGGAAATAAAGCGCTGCGTCGGCTCCGGCCCCGGCCGACGAACCACGAAGACGGGCGAGGCAGCAAGCTGCCGCCGTGAGGGAGGAAAAGGCCAGGAGCGAAAAAACGATTCCGCGGAGGGCACGGAGGTTAAGCGGGAATCCATAACCCTCTGTGCACCTCAGCGTCCCTCGGTGTCCTCTGTGGAAAAGTATTCTTCTCTCCGTGAAAACTCCGTGGGCCTCCGCGATCTGTCAATTTTCACCCTCGCGACGGCAGCTCG
Source organism: uncultured Pelosinus sp. (assembly GCA_900542835.1). Lineage (GTDB taxonomy): Bacteria > Bacillota > Negativicutes > Sporomusales > Acetonemataceae > Anaerosporomusa. The sequence continues at coordinate 91,752 of UQPB01000009.1, forward strand.
CGCCGCGAGCCGAATGAATACAGGGCTGCCGTCAAACGACACCAGGCGTTTGGCGACAGCCCCGCTTAAGTTAAACCATGCGTTCTTTCAACAGGCGGTTGACCAGATCGGGATTTGCCCTGCCTTTGGTTTGCTTCATAACCTGGCCGACTAAGAAGCCGATCGCTCTTTCCTTACCGGCTTTGAAATCGGCGACAGACTGCGGGCTCGCGGACAGAACCGCTTCCACAATCGCGATAATCTCGCCTTCATTGCTGATTTGCGAGAGTCCCTGTTCGGCGACAATCGCGGCGGCGTCGCGGCCGCTCCGCCACATTTCCTCAAAAACGGTCTTGGCGATTTTGCCGGAAATTGCGCCCTTATCCAGCAGCGCCAGCAGACCGGCCAGCTTCCCGGGCGCAACCGGGCAGGCATCCATGCTCAATCCGGCGGCGTTCAGATGTTTGGAAACATCACCCATCAGCCAATTAGCCGTCTGCTTGGCATCCGCGCCCAGCTTGACAACGGCATCAAAGTAATCGGCCATAGCGCGGCTGGCGGTAAGCGTCAGCGCATCATAAGCGGATAAGCCGTGATCGGCGACAAAGCGTTTCTGCCGCGCCTCCGGCAGCTCCGGCAGGCTTTGCCGGATCGCCTCAATTTTTTCCGCTGCAACGACAACCGGCGGCAGGTCCGGTTCCGGGAAATAGCGGTAATCATGCGCCTGTTCCTTGCTGCGCATCGACAGCGTAATTCCCCTGGACTCGTCCCAGGTGCGGGTTTCCTGAATGATGCGGCCGCCGTTTTCCAGCGTATCGGCGTGACGCATCACTTCATATTCCAGACCGCGCTGCACCGAGCGGAAGGAGTTGAGATTTTTCAGTTCCGCCTTTACCCCCAGCTTGGTTTCACCGGCGGGACGCAGCGAAATGTTGGCATCGCAGCGCAGGCTGCCCTCCTCCATTTTGCAGTCGGAAACATCAATATATTCAAGAATCGTCTTCAGCTTCTCCAGATAGGCCTTAGCCTCTTCCGGAGAGCGCAAATCCGGCTCGGAAACGATTTCCAGCAGCGGTACGCCGGTACGGTTATAGTCGACCAGAGCGTACTCGGAGCGGGAAATGGTGCCGGCGTGCACCAGCTTGCCGGCATCTTCCTCCATATGGATGCGGGTGATGCCAATGCGGCGCGTCTGTCCGTCGACTTCGACGTCCAGATGACCGTTCACCGCAATCGGCAGGTCATACTGCGAGGTTTGAAAGTTCTTCGGCAAATCAGGATAGTAGTAATTCTTGCGGTCAAATTTGCTGAACGGCAAAATCTCGCAGTTGAGTGCCAGTCCCGCCCTGACGGCAAATTCGACTACCTTTTCATTCAGCACCGGCAGCACGCCCGGCAGACCCAGGCAGACCGGGCAAACGTTGGTGTTTTGATCGGAGCCGAAACGGGTGCTGCAGCCGCAGAAGATTTTTGATTCGGTTTTCAATTCGGTATGGACTTCGAGACCGATAACGACTTCCCAGTTCATGCTGACACACCTCCCAGCGGCGCCAGTTTGCCGCCAAAACCGCCAAGCTGTTCGTAGGCATAAGCTGCCCGCAGCAGCGTCTCCTCGCCCAGCGGCCTGCCAATCAGTTGCAGACCGACAGGCAGCCCGCCGCTGAAACCGCAGGGCAGCGACACAGCCGGCACGCCGGCCAGGTTGACCGGTACGGTGCACACATCCTCCAGATACATGGTCAGGGGGTCGCCAACCTTCTCACCGATTTTAAACGCGGTACGCGGCGTGGTCGGCGTCGCCAGAATATCGACTTCACTAAACGCGCGGTCAAAGTCCTGCTTAATCAGGGTGCGCACCTTCAGCGCCTTCGAATAGTAGGCGTCGTAATAACCGGAACTCAGGGCATAGGTTCCCAGCATGATGCGGCGGCGGACCTCTTCGCCGAAGCCCTCGGTCCGTGTCTGTTTGTACATGCTGACAATATCGCTGCCCTCGCCTCTATGGCCGAAACCGACGCCGTCAAAACGGGCCAGATTGGAGCTGGCCTCGGCAGTGGCAATGAGATAATAAACGGAAAGCGCATATTCGGTATGCGGCAGCGACACTTCCTTGATCTGAGCGCCGGCCGCCTCCAGCTGCCTGACCGCCGTTTCCACCGCCCGGCGCACATCAGCGTCGAGACCGGCGGCGAAGTATTCGCGCGGCAGGCCGATTTTCAAGCCTTTGACACCGCCGGTCAGCGCGGCCGTATAGTCGGGAACCGCTGCCTGAATCGAGGTGGAGTCCTTGGGATCATGGCCGGCGATCGCGTTTAAAACCAACGCGCAGTCGGTTACGTCGCGGGTGATCGGGCCAATCTGGTCGAGAGAAGAAGCAAACGCCACCAGTCCGTAACGGGAAACCAGCCCGTAGGTCGGTTTCAGCCCCACCAGGCCGCAATACGCCGCCGGTTGGCGAATAGAACCGCCAGTGTCGGAGCCAAGCGCCCAGACGGCCTCGCCAGCGGCTACAGCCGCGGCCGAACCGCCGCTGGAACCGCCCGGCACAGTGTCGGTATTCCAGGGATTGCGGGTAGGGAAGAAGCCGGAGTTCTCTGTCGAGGAACCCATGGCAAATTCATCAAGATTGGTTTTACCGGTAATAACGGCGTCTGCCGCCAGCAATTTTTCCGTTACACTGGCATGATAAGGCGGCACAAAGTCAGCCAGCATCTTGGAGGCGCAGGTCGTTTTTGCCCCCTTCAGGCAGATATTATCCTTCAGCGCGCCGGGAATGCCGGCCAGCGGCGCTACCGCTTCGGAGCGGGCCAGCTTGGCATCAACGGCGGCCGCCTGCTGCCGCGCTGTCTGACGGGTTTCGGTTATGTACGATTTGACGGTCGGTTCGACCGCGTCAATGCGGGCAAATACACTGTCGGCAATTTCGGCCGCCGATATTTCGCGGGCCAGCAGCCGCTTGTGCAGATCGTGAACCGTTGCTTGGTATAACTCCACTGCCGTCTCTCCTATCCTTCTATAATTTTCGGCACTTTAAAATAGCCGTCTTCCTGCTCGGGCGCGTTGGACAGAGCCAGATCACGTTCCAGCGAAGGACGCATGGCGTCCGGCCGCATGACATTTTGCAGCGGCAAAACATGGGCGGTCGGCTCGACGCCGTCCGTATTCACCTGATTCAAAACACCGATATATTCAATGATCGCGTTTAACTGCCCGGTAAATCTTTCCGCGTCGGCCTCGGCAATATCAAGCCGCGACAGCAGCGCCACCTGCTCGACATCTTTACGGGTAATCTGCATTGTTCTCACCTCACTGCACCATTTCAATACCGATTATTATACCACATTTGTCCATAAAAACCAAAAAAACCGCAGATAGAGACAGGACAATCGCTTACGAAAAGGCAGGTGTTTAACGACGATTCCACCGAGACGGCGAGCTGCCGCCGTGAGCGAGGGAAAAGGCAAGGAGCGAAAGACCGATTCCACGGA